>NZ_CP150918.1:5241042-5931563 GCF_039908635.1 Pseudomonas purpurea | reverse complement strand
GGATATCCCCTAAGTTGAAAGCCGGTGAGGCAAAAACAAGCCGCCATTGTAACGGCCAACCGGTCACTTATCCACATGCAGGTTGCTCACAGGCAACCGGAAATCAACGTCTTATCTGAAATAAACACGACCAATGGTCTGTGCATAAACTCTGTGGATAAGCGCACCTGAGCTCGTTGCACAAGTGGGGGGTAAACCCGGTGGATAACTGGCCTGTGGATAAGACACCGTTCCACACACAGCTTATCCGATAGCGCAGCACAGGCTTACCACTGCTTTCCACCATGGTTGTCATTCTCTGTACAGCCCGAATTAGAAGGCCTCAAGGTAGTTATCAACAGAGGATGGCGTCCCTAGCTTTTATAAGCTTTACAGAAAAGCTTTAAATAAGTTCCTTCTTTATTTTTATATCTGGCTGTCCACAATGAAACGCAGATCCGGCCAGATATCCATTTAAAGGAAACGTTGGTTGGAAATTGACCTAGACGCTTGCTTTCTCTAGAATCCCCGGTCTCTTAAAACGGGGGCCATTCCGGCCCGTTGTGGACGAACCAGGTAACACGACATGAAACGTACTTTCCAACCAAGCACTATCAAACGCGCTCGTACCCACGGTTTCCGTGCTCGCATGGCTACCAAAAACGGCCGTGCCGTCCTGTCGCGTCGCCGCGCCAAAGGTCGTGCGCGTCTGGCAGTTTGATAATCCGGTACTGGAGGTGAGTCAGGACTTCAGTCGGGAAAAGCGTTTGCTGACCCCCCGGCATTTCAAGGCAGTCTTTGACTCCCCTACCGGCAAGGTTCCGGGGAAAAATCTCCTGCTCCTTGCGCGCAACAACGATCTCGATCACGCCCGTCTTGGGCTGGTTATCGGGAAAAAGAGTGTAAAACTCTCCGTTGAGCGCAATCGCCTCAAACGTCTGATGCGCGAATCGTTTCGCCTCCACCAGGACTCTCTGGTTGGGTGGGATATCGTGATCGTCGCGCGCAAAGGTTTGGGCGATGTAGAAAACCCCGAATTGATTCAGCATTTCGGCAAACTCTGGAAGCGTCTGGCTCGTAGCACGCCGGTACCAGCAGTCAAAACCGAAACTGTAGGGGTAGACAGCACTGATGCGTAAACTGGCACTCGTTCCGATCCAGTTTTATCGCTACGCCATTAGTCCTCTGATGGCCAGTCACTGTCGTTTCTACCCCAGTTGTTCCTGCTACGCGTATGAAGCCATTGAAAATCATGGCCTTCTGCGCGGTGGCTGGCTGACCTTTCGTCGTTTAGGTCGCTGTCATCCGTGGAATCCCGGTGGTTATGACCCGGTTCCACCTATCCCTACCTCCCGTTCTTCTTCGATGGCCGAGTAATCATGGATATCAAACGCACGATCCTGATCGTCGCCCTGGCAATCGTGTCGTATGTCATGGTCCTTAAGTGGAACCAGGACTATGGCCAGGCTGCCCTGCCGACTCAGAATGTTGCTGCCAGCACCACCGCACCGGGCCTACCGGACACGGCGACTGGCAATAACGCTTCCGTTAGTGACGACATTCCACGCGCGGCAAGCGATACCAGTGCTCCAGCCGAAGCTCCAGTGGCGGCCAGCAAAGACCTCATCCAGATCAAAACGGATGTGCTCGACCTGGCTATCGATCCACAAGGTGGTGATATCGCCCAGCTGAAGCTGCCGCTGTATCCACGTCGCCAGGATCACCCGGAAATTCCGTTCCAGCTGTTCGATAACGGCGGCGAGCGGACCTATCTGGCACAAAGCGGTCTGATCGGCACCAACGGTCCGGACGCAAATCCAGCAGGTCGCCCGGTGTTCTCTTCGGAGAAGAAGACGTATCAACTGGCTGATGGTCAGGATCAACTGGTTGTTGACCTGAAATTCAGCAAGGACGGCGTTAACTACATCAAGCGTTTCACCTTGAAACGTGGCCTGTACGACGTCACCGTTTCCTACTTGATCGACAACCAGAGCGCACAGCCCTGGTCCGGTGCAATGTTTGCGCAGTTGAAGCGTGACGCCAGTTCCGATCCTTCTTCCAGCACTGCCACCGGCACCGCGACTTACCTGGGCGCCGCCCTGTGGACAAGTTCCGAGCCGTACAAGAAAGTGTCCATGAAGGACATGGACAAGGGTTCGCTGAAAGAAACCGTTCAAGGGGGCTGGGTTGCCTGGTTGCAACACTACTTCGTGACCGCGTGGATTCCGGCGAAGGGCGAAAACAACATCGTCCAGACCCGTAAAGACAGCAAAGGCAACTACATCATCGGTTACACCGGCCCGGCATTGACCGCAGCGCCAGGTGCGAAAGTAGAAACCAGCGCTGTTCTGTACGCCGGTCCGAAAAGCCAGGCGGTACTCAAAGAGTTGTCCCCAGGTCTGGAACTGACTGTCGACTACGGCATTCTGTGGTTCATTGCCCAGCCAATCTTCTGGCTGCTGCAACATATCCACGCTCTGGTCGGTAACTGGGGCTGGTCGATCATCTTCCTGACGATGCTGATCAAAGGGATTTTCTTCCCGCTGTCGGCTGCCAGCTACAAATCCATGGCGCGCATGCGTGCAGTGGCACCTAAACTGGCTGCGCTGAAAGAGCAACATGGCGATGACCGGCAGAAAATGTCGCAAGCCATGATGGAGCTGTACAAGAAAGAGAAGATCAATCCGCTGGGTGGTTGCTTGCCAATCCTCGTGCAGATGCCGGTATTCCTTTCGCTGTACTGGGTACTCCTGGAAAGCGTGGAAATGCGCCAAGCGCCGTTCATGCTGTGGATTACCGACCTGTCGATCAAGGATCCGTTCTTCATTCTGCCGATCATCATGGGCGCAACCATGTTCATCCAGCAGCAGCTGAACCCGACACCTCCGGATCCGATGCAGGCCAAGGTGATGAAGCTGATGCCAATCATCTTCACCTTCTTCTTCCTGTGGTTCCCGGCAGGTCTGGTGCTGTACTGGGTTGTGAACAACTGCCTGTCCATCGCTCAACAGTGGTACATCACACGTAAGATTGAAGCGGCTACCAAAAAAGCCGACGCATAACTTACTCTGTGGATAACCACTCAAAACGCCCCCTAGTGGGGCGTTTTGCTATCTGCCATTTTTATCTGGATATCGAATCATGAGCGTTCCTCGTGAAACCATCGCCGCCGTCGCCACCGCCCAGGGCCGTGGCGGTGTCGGTATCGTCCGTATTTCCGGGCCGTTGGCCAGTGTTGCGGCGAAGGCCATCAGTGGCCGTGAACTCAAACCGCGTTTCGCCCATTACGGCCCGTTCCTCAACGCCGATGAAGACGTCCTGGACGAGGGCATTGCCCTGTATTTCCCGGGGCCAAACTCCTTCACCGGCGAAGACGTGCTGGAACTTCAAGGCCATGGCGGCCCGATCGTTCTGGATATGTTGCTCAAACGTTGCCTGGAACTGGGATGCCGCCTGGCCCGACCGGGCGAATTCAGCGAACGTGCCTTCCTCAACGACAAACTCGACCTGGCCCAGGCCGAAGCCATCGCTGACCTCATTGAGGCAAGTTCTGCACAGGCTGCCCGCAACGCCTTGCGTTCGTTGCAAGGTGCGTTTTCCCAGCGTGTGCATAACCTCACCGAACAACTGATCGCGTTGCGGATCTACGTCGAGGCCGCTATCGACTTCCCGGAAGAGGAAATCGACTTCCTTGCCGATGGCCACGTACTGACGATGCTCGATGCGGTGCGTAACGAGTTATCCACCGTGCTGCGTGAAGCCGGGCAGGGCGCCTTGCTGCGCGATGGCATGACGGTGGTGATTGCCGGTCGTCCGAATGCTGGTAAATCCAGCCTGCTGAACGCATTGGCCGGTCGTGAAGCAGCGATTGTCACCGAGATTGCCGGCACCACCCGGGACATCTTGCGCGAACATATCCACATCGATGGCATGCCACTGCATGTGGTCGACACCGCAGGGCTGCGCGATACCGATGACCAGGTCGAGAAAATCGGCGTGGAACGGGCGTTGAAGGCCATTGCCGAGGCGGATCGAGTGCTGCTGGTGGTGGATGCCACGGCTCCCGAAGCCGCTGATCCGTTCGCATTGTGGCCAGAATTTCTGGAACAGCGCCCGGATCCAGCCAAAGTGACGTTGATCCGCAACAAGGCGGATCTGACCGGTGAAGCGATTGCGCTGGAGGTCAGCGAAGATGGCCACGTGACCATCAGCCTGAGCGCCAGGTCGGCCGGCGAGGGCCTGGAACTACTGCGTGACCACCTCAAGGCCTGCATGGGCTATGAACAGACCTCGGAAAGCAGCTTCAGCGCCCGCCGACGTCACCTGGAAGCCCTGCGCCATGCCAGCGCCTCACTCGAACATGGCCGCGCACAGCTGACCCTGGCTGGTGCCGGCGAGCTGCTGGCCGAAGATTTGCGTCAGGCGCAGCAGTCCCTGGGGGAAATTACCGGCGAATTCAGCTCGGATGACCTGCTAGGAAGAATCTTTTCCAGCTTTTGCATCGGTAAATAGCTTCACCTCTCCCTCTGCAGGAGCCGAGCTTGCTCGCGAGACAGTGTGTCTGACACACCGCGTTGCTTAAATCGCAGGCAAGCCAAGCTCCTCCCTCCTCGTATTTATCCAAATTATTTGAGCCACCGAGCGGCATCGACCGCTTCGGTGGCTTTTGCGTGGGCGCCATTTGCTCCATTCGGCGCTTTTCTGTGGATTAAGCCCTGTGAATAACTGCCACTGAGCACAGTTGATAACAGGGCTTCAAAACTGAGGAAAACCACCTCTGTGGATAACCACCCCTTTCATCCACAGGCTTACACCGGTTATCCAAGGGCCTCCTTGGCACATGACCACAGGGTTTTGAATCTCTGTACATATTGAATATAAAGGGCTGTATCAATCTATCCACAGAAAGGTGGCTCAGTAGAAATAAACATAAAAACAAAGATTTAATAAATTTCTCTCTTTTTAATTTCTATTATCCCGACTTCTCCACAGCTGGTTAATTTTTGTGCAAAGGGTTCTTTAGGAAGGGTGAAGTCCCTATACTTGTCGACCAGGTCCAAAAACCTGAGCTCAAACTATTCCTGATTACCTAACTGAAGCAGGCACGAGGTGCGTGGTGGATTTCCCTTCCCGTTTTGAAGTGATCGTCATCGGCGGCGGTCATGCCGGTACCGAGGCAGCACTGGCCTCAGCACGTATGGGGGCAAAAACCCTGCTGCTGACGCATAACGTGGAAACCCTCGGAGCAATGAGCTGCAACCCTGCAATTGGCGGGATCGGCAAAAGCCACTTGGTCAAGGAAATCGATGCCCTTGGCGGCGCGATGGCGATCGCCACCGATAAAGGGGGGATTCAGTTTCGCGTGTTGAACAGCCGCAAAGGCCCAGCCGTGCGCGCTACTCGCGCCCAGGCCGACCGCGTGCTGTACAAGGCAGCTGTCCGCGAGATTCTCGAGAACCAGCCCAACCTGTGGATATTTCAACAGGCCGCCGACGACCTGATCGTCGAACAGGAACAAGTGCGCGGTGTTGTCACCCAGATGGGCCTGCGTTTCTTCGCAGATTCCGTGGTGCTGACGACCGGTACGTTCCTCGGTGGACTTATCCACATCGGTTTGCAGAACTATTCCGGCGGTCGTGCCGGCGATCCACCGTCGATCGCCCTGGCTCATCGTCTGCGTGAATTGCCTTTACGCGTCGGTCGTCTGAAAACCGGCACGCCACCGCGTATCGATGGCCGTTCTGTGGATTTCTCGGTGATGTCCGAGCAACCAGGCGATACACCGATTCCGGTGATGTCGTTCATGGGCTCCAAAGAACAGCATCCAAGGCAGGTCAGTTGCTGGATTACCCACACCAATGCCCGTACTCACGAAATCATCGCGTCGAACCTCGACCGTTCGCCGATGTATTCCGGGGTGATCGAAGGTATTGGCCCGCGGTACTGCCCGTCGATCGAAGACAAGATCCACCGCTTTGCCGACAAGGAAAGCCATCAGGTCTTCATCGAGCCGGAAGGTTTGACCACCCACGAGCTGTACCCGAACGGGATTTCCACCTCCTTGCCGTTCGACGTGCAACTGCAGATCGTGCAATCGATTCGCGGGATGAAAAACGCCCATATCGTTCGTCCGGGTTATGCCATCGAGTACGACTACTTCGATCCGCGTGACCTGAAGTACAGCCTGGAAACCAAAGTCATCGGCGGTCTGTTCTTTGCCGGGCAAATCAACGGCACCACCGGTTACGAAGAAGCCGGCGCCCAAGGTTTGCTGGCCGGGGCCAACGCGGCATTGCGTGCCCAGGGCAAAGACAGCTGGTGCCCGCGTCGCGACGAAGCGTACATCGGTGTATTGGTCGACGACCTGATTACCCTGGGGACCCAGGAACCGTACCGGATGTTCACGTCCCGCGCCGAATACCGCTTGATCCTTCGCGAAGACAACGCCGACCTGCGCTTGACCGAAAAAGGTCGCGAACTGGGACTGGTGGATGACGTGCGTTGGGCGGCTTTCTGCAAAAAACGCGAAAGCATCGAGCTGGAAGAGCAACGCCTGAAAAGCACTTGGGTTCGCCCGGGGACTGAGCAGGGTGATGCCATTGCCGAGAAGTTCGGCACGCCGTTGACCCACGAATACAATTTGCTGAACCTGCTGACCCGTCCGGAAATCGACTACGCTGGTTTGATCTCGGTGACGGGTGCTGGTGCTGAAGACCCACAAGTCGCCGAACAGGTCGAAATCAAGACCAAATACGCCGGTTACATTGATCGCCAGCAAGATGAAATCGCTCGCCTGCGGGCCAGCGAAGACACCAAATTGCCTGTGGATATCGATTACACGACCATCTCCGGTCTCTCCAAGGAGATCCAGAGCAAGCTCGGCGCGACGCGTCCGGAAACCCTGGGCCAGGCATCGCGAATCCCGGGTGTGACGCCGGCAGCGATTTCGTTGTTGATGATTCATTTGAAAAAACGCGGCGCGGGCCGTCAGTTGGAGCAAAGCGCTTGAGTTCGTTGGTCACCTCGCAACATGCCGAAGAGTTATCCACAGGCGCACGCCAGCTTGGCGTCAACCTGACAGAAGCCCAGCACGCACAGCTGCTGGGTTATCTGGCCCTGTTGATAAAATGGAACAAGGCCTACAACCTCACGGCAGTGCGTGATCCAGACGAAATGGTTTCACGGCATTTGCTCGACAGCCTGAGCGTGATGTCCTTCATCGAAAACGGCCGTTGGCTGGATGTGGGCAGTGGCGGTGGTATGCCGGGCATTCCCCTGGCGATCCTGTTTCCCGAGTCGCAAGTCACCTGCCTGGACAGCAACGGCAAGAAGACCCGCTTCCTGACGCAGGTCAAACTCGAACTCAAACTGGATAACCTGCAAGTTATCCACAGTCGCGTCGAAGCCTTCACGCCTGAACTGCCGTTCAACGGGATCATCTCCCGGGCATTCAGCAGCATGGAGAACTTCAGCAACTGGACTCGCCACCTGGGCGATAGCGACACACGTTGGCTGGCAATGAAGGGCGTTCATCCCGCGGATGAGCTGGTAGCATTGCCGGCAGACTTCCACCTCGATAGCGAACACGCCCTGGCCGTACCCGGTTGCCAAGGCCAACGCCATCTGCTGATACTGCGCCGCACGGCATGATTGGGAACACAAGCAAGAATGGCTAAGGTATTCGCGATAGCGAACCAAAAGGGTGGTGTGGGCAAGACCACCACCTGCATCAACCTCGCAGCATCCCTGGTCGCGACCAAGCGCCGGGTGCTGTTGATCGATCTCGATCCACAGGGCAACGCCACCATGGGTAGCGGTGTGGATAAACACGGTCTGGAAAACTCGGTTTACGACCTGCTGATCGGCGAATGCGACCTGGCCCAGGCCATGCACTTCTCCGAACATGGTGGTTACCAGTTGTTGCCGGCCAACCGCGACCTGACCGCGGCCGAAGTCGTTCTGCTGGAAATGCAGATGAAGGAAAGCCGCCTGCGTAGCGCCCTGGCGCCGATTCGCGAGAATTACGATTACATTTTGATCGACTGCCCGCCGTCGCTGTCGATGCTCACGCTCAATGCGCTGGTTGCCGCCGACGGGGTGATTATCCCCATGCAGTGCGAGTACTTCGCACTCGAAGGCTTGAGCGACCTTGTGGATAACATCAAGCGCATCGCTGAACTGCTGAACCCGAACCTGAAAGTCGAAGGCCTGCTGCGGACCATGTACGACCCGCGCCTGAGCCTGATGAACGATGTCTCGGCGCAGCTCAAGGAACACTTCGGCGAGCAGCTCTACGACACCGTGATTCCGCGCAACATCCGCCTGGCCGAAGCGCCAAGCTATGGCATGCCCGCATTGGCGTATGACAAATCCTCTCGGGGTGCCATTGCCTATCTGGCATTGGCGGGCGAGATGGTTCGCCGTCAACGCAAAAATTCACGCATCGCCGCTGCTCAGGCAACTTAAGGAATCCCCATGGCCGTCAAGAAACGAGGTCTCGGACGTGGACTGGATGCACTGCTGAGTGGTCCGACCGTCAGTTCGCTGGAAGAACAGGCAGTCCTGGCCGATCAGCGTGAGTTGCAACACCTGCCGCTGGACCTGCTCCAGCGCGGCAAGTATCAGCCGCGCCGGGACATGGATCCGCAGGCGCTGGAAGAACTGGCCCTGTCGATCAAGGCCCAGGGCGTAATGCAGCCGATTGTGGTTCGCCCGATTGGTGGTGGCCGCTTTGAAATCATCGCCGGCGAACGCCGCTGGCGCGCGAGCCAGCAGGCTGGCCAGGAAACCATCCCGGCAATGGTGCGCGATGTTCCGGATGAAACCGCCATCGCCATGGCGCTGATCGAGAATATCCAGCGCGAAGACCTCAACCCGATCGAGGAAGCGATTGCCCTGCAGCGTCTGCAGCAGGAATTCCAGCTGACTCAGCAACAAGTCGCCGAAGCGGTGGGCAAGTCCCGCGTGACCGTGGCCAACCTGTTGCGCCTGCTTGCGCTGCCGGAAGTCATCAAGACCATGCTGTCCCACGGCGACCTGGAAATGGGCCATGCCCGTGCATTGCTCGGTTTGCCGGAAAATCAACAGGTTGAAGGGGCGCGACACGTTGTCGCACGAGGGCTGACCGTACGCCAGACCGAAGCACTGGTTCGCCAGTGGTTGAGTGGCAAACCAGAGGTCACCGAACCTGCCAGGCCAGACCCGGACATCGCTCGGCTCGAGCAGCGTCTGGCTGAGCGCCTAGGCTCTGCGGTGCAGATCCGCCACGGGAAGAAGGGCAAAGGGCAGTTGGTGATCGGTTACAACTCCCTCGATGAGCTGCAAGGTGTCCTCGCACATATCCGCTGAAACATTTCCTCATGTAGCGCGCAGTCGGAAATCACTACCTGACAGTTGAATAGGGGCTGAACCGCCCCTATACTCTGCGCGCATTTTGTCGGCACAAATTATGCCAAGTTATTGCGTTCTGGCAGCCGACCTTTGGGGGAAAGAAGTGATGGAAACCCGCACGCCAAACCGCTTGCCGTTCCATCGCCTGGCGGTTTTTCCTGTGTTATTGGCTCAATTTGTCGTTGTGTTGGTGGCCGCGTTGGCGCTCTGGCAATGGCATGGAGTCGTAGCCGGATACTCGGGACTCTGCGGAGGCCTGATAGCATTGCTTCCCAATGTTTATTTCGCTCACAGGGCATTTCGGTTTTCCGGCGCCCGAGCAGCTCAAGCCATCGTCCGGTCTTTTTATGCCGGCGAGGCGGGCAAACTGATTTTGACGGCAGTGCTCTTTGCATTGACGTTCGCAGGTGTGAAGCCACTGGCGCCGCTAGCTGTATTCGGCGTCTTTGTGCTGACCCAACTGGTCAGCTGGTTCGCTCCCCTGCTGATGAGAACAAGACTTTCGAGACCTTAGGGCGTTTGAGGCAACCATGGCAGAAACAACCGCTTCGGGCTATATCCAGCACCACTTGCAGAACCTGACCTTCGGTCAGCACCCTACCGGCGGCTGGGGCTTTGCCCACACCGCAGCAGAAGCCAAGGAAATGGGCTTCTGGGCTTTCCACGTCGATACCCTCGGCTGGTCTGTTGCGTTGGGTCTGATCTTCGTTCTGATTTTCCGCATGGCGGCGAAGAAGGCGACTTCCGGTCAGCCAGGTGCTTTGCAGAACTTCGTTGAAGTATTGGTCGAATTCGTCGATGGCAGCGTGAAAGACAGCTTCCATGGCCGTAGCCCGGTGATTGCACCGTTGGCACTGACCATCTTCGTCTGGGTCTTCCTGATGAACGCCGTCGACCTGGTACCGGTCGACTGGATTCCTCAGCTGGCCATGATGATCTCTGGCGATGCGCACATTCCGTTCCGTGCCGTATCGACCACTGACCCGAACGCTACCCTGGGCATGGCCCTGTCGGTGTTCGCGTTGATCATTTTCTACAGCATCAAGGTCAAGGGCATCGGCGGCTTCATCGGCGAACTGACCCTGCACCCGTTCGGCAGCAAGAACATTTTCGTTCAAGCCCTGCTGATCCCGGTGAACTTCCTGCTGGAGTTCGTGACGCTGATCGCCAAGCCAATCTCGCTGGCCCTGCGTCTGTTCGGCAACATGTATGCCGGCGAGCTGGTGTTCATTCTGATCGCCGTGATGTTCGGCAGCGGTCTGCTCTGGCTTAGCGGCCTGGGCGTAGTTCTGCAGTGGGCGTGGGCTGTGTTCCACATCCTGATCATTACCCTGCAGGCGTTTATCTTCATGATGCTGACCATTGTCTACCTGTCGATGGCGCACGAAGAGAACCATTAAGGCCTGCTTCGGCTAGTCTGATGTCCCTCCCGGTCAAACGGGAGGGGGCCCGTGAAGGGCATGATGAAACGATTTGTTTTACCGCTTTAATCTAAAAAACCTAAACCATACGACGTAAAAGTCGGGAGGAAAGATGGAAACTGTAGTTGGTCTAACCGCTATCGCTGTTGCACTGTTGATCGGCCTGGGCGCACTGGGTACCGCAATTGGTTTCGGCCTGTTGGGCGGCAAGTTCCTGGAAGGCGCAGCGCGTCAGCCAGAAATGGTTCCAATGCTGCAAGTTAAAATGTTCATCGTTGCCGGTCTGCTCGACGCCGTAACCATGATCGGTGTTGGTATCGCTCTGTTCTTCACCTTCGCGAACCCATTCGTTGGTCAACTCGCTGGCTAATTACTCGAACCTTCGAGTAATTGGTGTGATGTGCAACGAACGAGCGAGGTGTTGGCGTGAACATTAATGCAACCCTGATTGGCCAGTCCGTTGCGTTCTTCATTTTTGTACTGTTTTGCATGAAGTTCGTGTGGCCTCCGGTCATCGCGGCTTTGCACGAACGTCAGAAGAAGATCGCGGATGGACTGGACGCTGCCGCCCGAGCAGCTCGCGACCTGGAATTGGCCCAAGATAAAGCGGGTCAACAACTGCGCGATGCGAAAGCTCAGGCAGCCGAAATCATTGAGCAAGCCAAGAAACGCGGTAACCAGATCGTCGAAGAGGCTGTTGAAAAAGCCCGTGTCGACGCTGACCGTGTGAAGGTTCAGGCTCAGGCCGAGATCGAGCAGGAACTGAACAGTGTCAAAGACGCGCTGCGTGCCCAACTGGGTGCTCTGGCCGTTGGCGGTGCCGAGAAGATCCTGGGTGCCACAATCGATCAAAACGCGCACGCGGAGCTGGTTAACAAACTGGCTGCTGAAATTTAAGCGAGGGCGATCATGGCAGAACTGACCACGTTGGCCCGACCTTACGCTAAGGCAGCCTTCGAGCACGCCCAGGCCCACCAGCAACTGGCCTCTTGGTCAGCCATGCTCGGCCTGGCTGCAGCAGTGTCGCAAGACGACACCATGCAGCGCGTGCTCAAGGCCCCGCGACTGACGAGCGCAGACAAGGCCACCACGTTCATTGACGTGTGTGGCGACAAGTTTGATGCCAAGGCACAGAATTTCATCCACGTCGTTGCTGAAAACGACCGTCTCCCGCTTCTGCCGGAGATCGCCGCTCTGTTTGACCTGTACAAGGCCGAACAAGAGAAATCGGTAGATGTGGATGTCACCAGTGCTTTTGCATTGAACCAAGAACAGCAAGACAAACTCGCCAAGGTTCTCAGTGCACGGCTCGGCCGGGAAGTGCGACTGCACGCTGTGGAGGATGCCGCCCTTATTGGTGGCGTCATCATCCGCGCCGGCGACCTGGTAATCGATGGCTCGATTCGCGGCAAACTCGCGAACCTTGCCGAAGCATTGAAATCTTGAGTTTGAAGGGGCAGCAGAGCAATGCAGCAACTCAATCCTTCCGAAATAAGTGAAATTATCAAGGGCCGCATCGACAAGCTCGATGTGACCTCCCAAGCCCGTAACGAAGGCACTGTCGTCAGCGTATCTGACGGCATCGTGCGGATTCACGGTCTGGCCGACGTAATGTACGGCGAGATGATCGAGTTTCCGGGCGGCGTCTACGGTATGGCCCTCAACCTGGAGCAAGACTCTGTAGGTGCCGTTGTATTGGGCGCATACCAGACTCTGGCTGAAGGCATGAGCGCCAAGTGCACTGGCCGCATCCTCGAAGTTCCTGTTGGTAAGGAACTGCTGGGTCGCGTAGTCGATGCACTGGGTAACCCAGTTGACGGCAAAGGTCCGCTGAACAACACCGAGACCGACGCGGTCGAGAAAGTTGCTCCAGGCGTGATCTGGCGTAAGTCGGTAGACCAGCCTGTACAGACTGGCTACAAGGCTGTCGATGCCATGATTCCTGTCGGCCGTGGCCAGCGTGAGCTGATCATCGGTGACCGTCAGATCGGTAAAACCGCTCTGGCGATCGACGCGATCATCAACCAGAAAGACAGCGGCATCTTCTGCGTCTACGTAGCTATTGGTCAGAAGCAATCGACCATCGCCAACGTTGTTCGCAAGCTGGAAGAAAACGGCGCACTGGCTAACACCATCGTCGTGGCTGCGAGTGCTTCGGAATCGGCAGCACTGCAATTCCTGGCACCGTACTCCGGTTGCACCATGGGCGAATACTTCCGCGACCGCGGTGAAGACGCGCTGATTGTTTATGACGATCTGTCCAAGCAAGCAGTGGCTTACCGCCAGATTTCCCTGCTGCTGCGCCGTCCACCAGGCCGTGAAGCTTACCCAGGCGACGTGTTCTATCTCCACTCCCGTCTGCTGGAGCGCGCATCCCGCGTATCCGAAGAGTACGTAGAGAAGTTCACCAACGGCGCAGTGACCGGCAAAACCGGTTCCCTGACCGCACTGCCGATCATCGAAACCCAGGCTGGCGACGTTTCCGCGTTCGTTCCGACCAACGTGATTTCCATCACCGACGGTCAGATCTTCCTGGAATCGGCCATGTTCAACTCCGGGATCCGTCCTGCAGTGAACGCCGGTGTTTCGGTATCCCGTGTGGGTGGTGCCGCTCAGACCAAGATCATCAAGAAGCTCTCCGGTGGTATCCGTACCGCTCTGGCTCAGTACCGTGAACTGGCAGCATTTGCCCAGTTCGCTTCTGACCTGGACGAAGCGACCCGTAAGCAACTTGAGCATGGTCAGCGCGTTACCGAGCTGATGAAGCAGAAGCAATACGCACCAATGTCGATCGCTGACATGGCGCTGTCGCTGTATGCCGCTGAGCGTGGGTTCCTGACTGACGTTGAAATCGCCAAGATCGGCAGCTTCGAACAAGCGCTGATTGCTTTCTTCAACCGCGATCACGCCGATTTGATGGCGAAGATCAACGTGAAGGGTGACTTCAATGACGAAATCGACGCTGGCATGAAAGCCGGTATCGAGAAGTTCAAGGCCACCCAAACCTGGTAAGCCGCAGCGGGAGCCGCAAGGCTCCCGCTTGCTAACCTGATAGGTGTTACATGGCAGGCGCAAAAGAGATTCGCAGTAAGATTGCGAGCATCAAAAGCACGCAAAAGATTACCAGCGCCATGGAAAAAGTGGCGGTCAGCAAAATGCGCAAGGCACAAATGCGCATGGCTGCTAGCCGTCCTTACGCGGAGCGCATCCGCCAGGTTATTGGTCATCTGGCCAACGCCAACCCGGAATATCGCCACCCTTTCATGATCGACCGCGCTATCAAGCGCGTTGGTTACGTTGTGGTGAGCAGTGACCGTGGTCTGTGTGGTGGCTTGAACACCAACCTGTTCAAGGCCCTGGTCAAGGACATGGCGGTAAACCGCGAAAACGGCGTCGAGATCGATCTGTGTGTAGTGGGTAGCAAGGGTGCGGCTTTCTTCCGCAACTTCGGCGGTAACGTCGTTGCAGCTATCAGCCACCTGGGTGAAGAACCGTCGATCAATGATTTGATCGGCAGCGTCAAGGTGATGCTGGATGCCTACCTGGACGGGCGTATTGACCGCCTGAACGTGGTGTCCAACAAGTTCATCAACACCATGACGCAACAGCCTACCGTGGAGCAGTTGATTCCATTGGTGGCGACCCCGGATCAAGAGCTCAAGCACCACTGGGACTACCTCTACGAACCGGATGCCAAAGAGCTGCTTGACGGCTTGATGGTCCGCTACGTGGAGTCGCAGGTCTACCAGGCGGTGGTCGAGAACAACGCGGCTGAACAAGCTGCGCGGATGATCGCGATGAAGAACGCTACCGACAACGCCGGTGATTTGATCAGCGATTTGCAGCTGATCTACAACAAGGCGCGTCAGGCTGCGATCACCCAAGAGATCTCGGAAATCGTCGGCGGCGCTGCCGCGGTTTAACGGTTCAAATATTCAGAGGATCCAGCTATGAGTAGCGGACGTATCGTTCAAATCATCGGCGCCGTTATCGACGTGGAATTTCCACGCGACAGCGTACCGAGCATCTACAACGCGCTGACAGTACAAAGCGCGGCCGCAACCACTCTGGAAGTTCAGCAGCAGCTGGGCGACGGCGTGGTTCGTACCATTGCGATGGGCTCCACCGAGGGCTTGAAGCGTGGTCTGGACGTCGTCGACTCCGGCGCAGCCATCTCCGTACCAGTCGGTAAAGCGACCCTGGGCCGGATCATGGACGTACTGGGTAACCCGATCGACGAAGCTGGCCCGATCGACACCGAAGAGCGTTGGGGCATTCACCGTCCTGCGCCATCTTTCGCAGAACAAGCAGGCGGCAACGACCTGCTGGAAACCGGCATCAAGGTTATCGACCTGGTTTGCCCGTTCGCGAAGGGCGGTAAAGTCGGTCTGTTCGGTGGTGCCGGTGTAGGCAAAACCGTAAACATGATGGAACTGATCCGTAACATCGCCATCGAGCACAGCGGTTATTCCGTGTTCGCAGGTGTGGGTGAGCGTACTCGTGAGGGTAACGACTTCTACCACGAGATGAAGGATTCCAACGTTCTGGACAAAGTGGCACTGGTTTACGGTCAGATGAACGAGCCGCCGGGTAACCGTCTGCGCGTAGCACTGACCGGCCTGACCATGGCCGAGAAGTTCCGTGACGAAGGTAACGACGTTCTGCTGTTCGTCGACAACATCTATCGTTACACACTGGCCGGTACTGAAGTATCCGCACTGCTGGGCCGTATGCCTTCGGCAGTAGGTTACCAGCCGACCCTGGCTGAAGAGATGGGCACTCTGCAAGAGCGCATCACTTCCACCAAAAACGGTTCGATCACTTCGATCCAAGCGGTATACGTACCTGCGGATGACTTGACTGACCCGTCGCCAGCGACCACTTTCGCCCACTTGGACGCCACCGTCGTTCTGTCCCGTGACATCGCTTCCCTGGGTATCTACCCGGCAGTAGATCCACTGGATTCGACTTCGCGCCAGCTGGACCCGAACGTGATCGGTCAGGACCACTACGACACCGCTCGCGGCGTTCAGTACGTTCTGCAGCGTTACAAAGAACTGAAGGACATCATCGCGATCCTGGGTATGGACGAGCTGTCGGAAGCCGACAAGCAGTTGGTTAACCGTGCTCGTAAGATCCAGCGTTTCTTGTCGCAGCCGTTCTTCGTGGCTGAAGTCTTCACCGGTGCATCGGGTAAATACGTTTCCCTGAAAGACACCATTGCTGGCTTCAAAGGCATCCTCAACGGTGACTACGACCACCTGCCAGAACAAGCGTTCTACATGGTCGGCGGCATCGAAGAAGCGATCGAGAAAGCCAAGAAACTGTAATCCCGGCGCCCGGAAACGGGCGCTAATCAGGTTGAGGCAAGCAGATGGCTATGACAGTCCATTGCGATATCGTCAGCGCGGAAGGAGAAATCTTTTCCGGTCTGGTCGAGATGGTGATTGCGCACGGCAGCCTGGGTGATCTTGGTATCGCTCTGGGTCACGCTCCGCTGATCACTGAACTCAAACCAGGTCCGATCCGCCTGATCAAGCAGGGTGGGGAAACCGAGGTGTTTTACATCTCCGGTGGTTACCTCGAGGTTCAGCCGAACATGGTCAAGGTTCTTGCCGACACCGTGCAACGTGCTGCCGACCTGGACGAAGCCTCCGCTCAGCAAGCCGTCCAGGCTGCCGAGAAGGCCTTGCACGAAAGAGGCGCCGAGTTCGACTACGGTTCCGCTGCTGCACGTCTGGCCGAGGCGACAGCTCAGCTGCGCACCGTCCAGCAGATCCGCAAGAAGTTCGGCGGTTAAGTACCGTCGGTTTGTTGTGTGATTGATTAAAAAGGGTAGCCTCGGCTACCCTTTTTCTTTTTCTGCATTTCTCTATTGGTCGCAGCCGCTGACCACCCAGGATTGGTAGCCAGTCATGTCTCTTGAAATCGTTATCCTCGCTGCCGGTCAAGGCACTCGCATGCGTTCTGCCCTGCCGAAGGTTCTGCACCCGATTGCCGGCAACTCCATGCTCGGCCATGTTATCCACAGCGCCCGGCAACTCGATCCTCAGCGCATTCACGTGGTGATCGGCCATGGCGCCGAGCTGGTACGCGAGCAGTTGGCCGCCGATGACCTGAACTTCGTGTTGCAGGAAAAACAACTCGGTACGGGCCACGCGGTGGCTCAGGCCGTGCCGTTCATTACCGCCGACACCGTACTGATCCTTTACGGCGACGTACCGCTGATTGAAGTCAAAACCTTGCAGCGCCTGCTCAAGCTTGTCGTGCCACAGCAGATGGGGTTGTTGACCGTCGAACTCGACGACCCGACAGGTTACGGCCGTATCGTGCGCAACGCCGATGGCCGGGTCACTGCTATCGTCGAGCACAAGGATGCCAGCGAGGCCGAGCGTACGATCACGGAAGGCAACACCGGCATTATGGCGGTGCCGGCCGATCGTCTGGGCGACTGGATGAGCCGGCTCTCCAACAACAATGCCCAAGGCGAGTACTACCTGACCGACGTAATCGCCATGGCGGTCAGCGACGGCTTGGTGGTGGACACCGAACAGCCTCACGACGCGATGGAAGTGCAGGGCGCCAACGACCGTAAACAGCTGTCTGAGCTGGAGCGTCACTACCAGTTGCGCGAAGGTCGCCGTTTGATGGCCGAAGGCGTGACGTTGCGCGACCCGGCCCGTTTCGATGTGCGCGGTGACGTGACCGTTGGTCGCGATGTGCTGATCGACATCAACGTGATTCTCGAAGGCAAGGTCGTCATCGAGGACAACGTGGTGATCGGCCCGAACTGCGTGATCAAGGACAGCACCTTGCGCAAAGGCGTGGTGATCAAGGCCAACAGCCACATCGAAGGCGCAGTGTTGGGCGAGGGCAGTGATGCTGGTCCGTTCGCGCGTCTGCGTCCAGGGACCGTGCTTGAGGCTCGCGCCCATGTGGGTAACTTTGTCGAACTGAAAAACGCCCACCTGGGTCAAGGCGCCAAGGCCGGTCATCTGACTTACCTGGGCGACGCCGAGATTGGCGCACGGACCAACATCGGCGCGGGCACCATCACCTGCAACTATGATGGCGCGAACAAGTGGAAAACCGTGTTGGGCGAGGATGTGTTTATCGGTTCCAACAACTCGTTGGTGGCGCCTGTGGATATTTCTTCGGGTGCGACCACGGCAGCCGGTTCGACCATTACCCAGAATGTGGATAACCGTCAGTTGGCCGTAGGTCGTGCACGGCAGAAGAACATCGACGGCTGGAAGCGGCCGGAGAAGATCAAGAAGGCCTGAGTTATCCACAGCAGTTTTGTCAGGCTGAGTTATTCACAGCCTGATTTATTGCCTTCGCGAGCAAGCTCGCTCCCACATTCGATTTTTTGTGGACACAAGTTTTGTGTTCGACAACGATCCAGTGTGGGAGCGGGCTTGCTCGCGAAGGGGTTAACCACAGATCTTTTTTCTTGAGCTGGCTTGACGAAGTTTCGCCAATAGGTTTTGATTGCTTCCGTTATCTTTCGAATCGAAACTTGCCAGCCCATGTCGAAGCGCAATACACCCCAACGTCGCCATAACATCCTCGCCTTGCTCAACGAGCAGGGCGAAGTCAGTGTGGATGAACTGGCCAAGCGCTTCGAAACCTCGGAAGTCACGGTTCGCAAGGACCTGGCGGCCCTTGAAAGCAATGGTCTGTTGTTGCGCCGCTATGGCGGCGCAATCACCATGCCTCAGGAGTTGGTGGCGGATCCTGCCCAGCCTGTTTCCGCGCACAAGCAAGCCATTGCCCGCGCCGCAGTGGCGCGGATTCGCGAGCATGCACGGATCATCATCGACAGCGGCAGCACCACCGCCGCGATGATTCCGCAACTGGGTCAACAGCCGGGGCTGGTGGTCATGACCAATTCCCTGCATGTCGCCAATGCGCTGAGCGAGCTGGAACATGAGCCGGTGCTGCTGATGACCGGCGGCACCTGGGACCCGCATTCCGAGTCCTTCCAGGGTCAGGTCGCCGAGCAGGTACTGCGCTCCTACGACTTTGACCAATTGTTCATCGGTGCCGATGGCATCGATCTGGTGCGTGGCACCACGACCTTCAACGAACTGCTCGGCCTCAGCCGGGTGATGGCCGAAGTGGCCCGTGAAGTGATCGTGATGGTCGAATCCGACAAGATCGGCCGCAAGATTCCCAACCTGGAACTGCCCTGGAGCAGTGTCCATACCCTTATTACCGATGATCGCCTGCCACTTGAGGCTCGCGACCAGATTCAGGCCCGGGGCATTAACGTGATATGCGCGGCTGTCAGCCAGGAGAAATAGCATGTGTGGAATTGTTGGCGCCGTTGCAGAACGTAACATCACCGCCATTTTGCTCGAAGGCCTCAAGCGCCTGGAATACCGTGGCTACGACAGCGCCGGTGTGGCGGTCTTTACCAATGACGAAAAGCTTGCGCGCATGCGTCGTCCGGGCAAGGTCGGCGAGCTGGAGCAAGCCCTGACCGCAGAGCCGCTGGTCGGGCGCCTGGGCATCGCCCACACCCGCTGGGCCACCCACGGTGCGCCGTGCGAGCGTAACGCGCACCCGCATTTCTCCGGCGACCTGGCGGTGGTGCACAACGGCATCATCGAAAACCACGAAGCCCTGCGTGAGCAACTCAAGGCTCTGGGTTACGTGTTCACCTCGGACACTGACACTGAAGTCATCGCGCACTTGCTGAACCACAAACTCAAGGACCTGAGCGATCTGACCGTGGCCCTCAAGGCCACCGTTAAAGAGCTGCACGGTGCTTATGGCCTGGCGGTGATCAGCGCCGATCAGCCGGATCGTCTGGTTGCGGCCCGCAGCGGCAGCCCATTGGTGATCGGCCTCGGTCTGGGCGAGAACTTCCTGGCGTCCGACCAACTGGCGCTGCGTCAGGTCACCGACCGTTTCATGTACCTGGAAGAAGGCGATATTGCCGAGATTCGCCGCGACAGCGTGCAGATCTGGGATGTCGACGGCAAAGTGGTTGAACGCGAAGCCGTGCAATACCGCGACAGCGCCGAGTCTGCCGAGAAGGGTGAATTCCGCCACTTCATGCTCAAGGAAATCCACGAGCAACCGTCCGTGGTGCAACGCACCCTGGAAGGTCGCCTGAGCCAGAACCAGGTGCTGGTGCAAGCCTTCGGCCCACAAGCGGCTGAACTGTTCGCCAAGGTTCGCAATGTGCAGATCGTTGCCTGCGGCACCAGTTATCACGCGGGCATGGTTGCCCGTTACTGGCTCGAAGAACTGGCTGGTATCCCGTGCCAGGTCGAAGTCGCCAGTGAGTTCCGCTACCGCAAGGTGGTGGTGCAGCCCGACAGCCTGTTTGTGACCATCTCCCAGTCTGGCGAAACCGCCGACACCCTGGCCGCGCTGCGCAATGCCAAGGAACTGGGTTTCCTTGCCAGCCTGGCGATCTGCAACGTCGGCATCAGCTCGCTGGTGCGTGAATCGGACCTGACCCTGCTGACCCAGGCCGGCCGTGAAATCGGCGTGGCATCCACCAAGGCGTTTACCACTCAGTTGGTCGGTCTGCTGTTGCTGACCTTGTCCCTGGGTCAGGTTCGCGGCACCTTGGCCAAAGGCGTCGAGGCTCAACTGGTAGAAGAACTGCGTCGCTTGCCGACCCGCCTGGGCGAAGCCCTGGCCATGGACGGCACCGTCGAGAAAATCGCCGAGCTGTTCGCCGACAAGAACCACACCCTGTTCCTGGGACGCGGTGCGCAGTACCCGGTGGCGATGGAAGGCGCGCTCAAGCTCAAGGAAATCTCCTACATCCACGCCGAAGCCTACCCGGCCGGCGAGCTCAAGCACGGTCCGTTGGCGCTGGTCGACAACGACATGCCGGTGGTCACCGTGGCGCCGAACAACGAGTTGCTGGAGAAGTTGAAGTCCAACCTTCAGGAAGTGCGCGCCCGTGGCGGCCAACTGATCGTCTTTGCTGACGAACAGGCCGGCATGACCAACGGCGAAGGCACTCACGTCATCAACATGCCGCATATCCACGACGTTCTGTCGCCGATCCTCTACACCATCCCGTTGCAGTTGCTGTCGTACTACGTCGCCGTGCTCAAAGGCACCGATGTGGATCAGCCGCGCAACCTGGCGAAGTCGGTCACGGTGGAGTAAGCCACCGGCCGAACCCGGCCAGACCGGTTTGCACCCGTAGCGTCAGACGCACTGCCCAAGCCCCCGATGATCGGGGGCTTTTGTTTTTCCGAAAGCGCCTCGGAAAACGGCCGTACCCGGCTCAGCTGTCGAGCCACCAATACAGCAAGGTTTCGTCATCGTCATCGTCGAGATTTTTGTAAATGTTGGCGTAGTACCACTGGATGCCTGTTCTTTCGCGGAACCGGTCGAAGAACTTATTGATGGCGTCCATGCCGTTTTTTGCCGGGACGGCCAGCGACAGGTTCCCTTCGAAGACACCATCCAGGGTGCCATTGAGTTCACGAATCACATCGTTTTCGAGGGTTTCTATTTCGTGTTCGGGAATGCTGTCGGCGTAGATCTGAATGCAGAAGTTACCCCCGCGTTTCACAACCACGGCCGGGGCATTCTTGTCCTTGATTGAAACAACATCTCCCCGCGCCAGGTTCAATATCAGGCCAGGGGAAGAGAGTAACTCGTAGGTGTCATCTCCCAACGGGCGAGCAGGCAGCTCCTCAAGAAACGGCCCGTCTTTTTCTGCGGCGTATAGCTGAATCAGCAGCGGCGTGTGTGTATCGTCCATGTGTTGCTCCGTAACCATTATTCCTTGCACCAAGCTTACACAATGAACCCTCAAGGTCTAAGGGCTGGGCCGTTATTTGGTTGGCTTCAACGACCAGCCAATGTTGGGTGTTTTACGGGTACTATCGGTGCCTTCGTCCAGCTCATCCAGGGAACAGGAGCCTTTAAATGCTCATTACACAGGGCCAGCGCGTACCGTTGGCGACCCTCATCCAGGGCGACTCGCTGACGCTGTCGATCAAGATCGATTCGCGCGATGTCATCGACTACGTCTGCTTTGGGGTGGATGCTCAGGGCAAGCTCTCTGACGACCGCTACATGATTTTCTTCAACCAGCCGGCGTCACCGTGCAACAGCCTGAAGCTGTCCGATGGCGGCGACTTCCAGATCAACCTGGCAGGCTTGCCGGCAACGATTGATCGCATGGTGTTCACCGCGTCGATCGACGGTGGCGGGGCGATGCGCGACATTCAGTCGAGCCGTTTCAGCATCCAGGCCAACGGCCACGAAGTAGCCAGTTGCGGCTTCAACGGTGCGACGTTTGACGGTGAGAAGGCGATCATGGTCGCGGACATCTACCGCAAGAATGGTGAGTGGCGGATGCTCTCCAATCTCCAGGGGTTCAATGCCGGCCTGGCTGCGCTGGTCGAGCATTTCGGCGGCTCGGTTGCGGATGAACCGGTCCCGGCCCCAGCGCCCGCGCCACCGCTCGCTACGCCAAAAATCTCCCTTGAGAAGAAAGTCGCGGCGGCGGCACCCGCGCTGGTCAGTCTGGCCAAGAAAGCCCAAATCAGTCTGGAGAAAGCCAAGCTCACTGACGTCAAGGCACGGGTCGGGCTGGTGCTGGATGCCTCGGGTTCGATGACGGGCCAATATTCGGGTGGGCACGTGCAGGAAGTGATCAACCGCCTGTTACCGCTGGCGGTGCATTTCGATGATGACGGTGCGCTCGACTGCTGGGCGTTCGGCGCCAAGCCGTGCCAGTTGTCGTCGGTGACGCTCGGCAACTACCAGGATTACGTCAATCAGGACAATGGCGGCTGGAAAAAATGGAATGTGGGCAGTCGGGTCAACGACGAGCCTAAAGCCATGCGCCAGGTGATCGACTACTACAAGAATTCCGGTGACCGCACGCCGATCTACGTGCTGTTTATCAGTGACGGCGGCGTCCACGAAAATCGGGCCATCACCAAACTGATGAAAGAGGCGGCCAAGTTGCCGATCTTCTGGCAGTTCGTCGGGTTGGGCGGTTCTGGCTACGGCATTCTGGAGAAGCTCGACGACATGGACGGCCGGGTTGTGGATAACTGCAACTTCTTTGCCCTGGATAACCTCAACGACATCAGCGAAGAGCAGTTATATGACCAACTGATGGAGGAGTTCCCGGACTGGCTCAAGGCCGCCAGGGACGCCTTCATTCTGTGTTGATCGGCTGATCGCTGCCAGGTTATCCACAGGTCACCTGGTAGCGCCCGGCATGCGATGACTGAAGCTCAAGGCGTGGTTTGCCCTTCCAGATAAACCCCCAGCGGGGTGAACCGGCGGTCCCGGCACAGCCAGCCCGAGAGCAGCACGAACAGCGACGTGATGGCGGCTATAGCCCGGCGTTTGTTGCGTGCCTCGCGCTGGGTGCGTGACTTGCCGATGATCAGCACGATCATCACGATGAGGTAGGCGCCAATCATGATCATCTTGGCCATGAGCGCCATCAGGAAGTACACCGACACGCCGTTGCTCTTGTAGGTCTGGCGGACCACTTGAACCATCATCAGGCTGAACAGGATGCCCGCAGCGATCAGGGCGTACGGGTGCGGTATCTCAAAGAAGCGGAACACCCAGTACGAAACGATCCCCAGCATCGGCGTGACGCTGGTCCAGGTCGCATCGGTGTAATCGGCGTAAATGGTCAGCGTTCCGCGGTGGTGCAGCCAGATACTCGCCAACACCACGATCAGCATCGCCAGGCCGGCCAGTTTGGCGGGCAGTAACGAGGGGTCTTTGCGCGGTGCCTGCACCGGAGCGGCGGCAGAGGGTGCGGGTGCAGCGGGGTGGGTGGCTTGTGGGGCGACTGTCGGGGCGTGCACCGCAGGTGGCGTGATCACCGGCGCTGGCGCCGCAATGACCGGTGCAGGGGCGGGAACCGGCGCCATGACAGAAGGTGCAGGTGTGAGGCCTGCCCGATAGTCTTGCAGGAACTCGACCCGCTCGCGCAGTTGCTCGCCGACACAGGCGGCGGTGGCGCAGGTGTTGCGGGAGGCCAGCCAGTCGCGCTGATCCTGGCGCAAGGCGGCTTTTTCGTCCGTCAGTTCCATGCTTTGGGTAAACAACGAGCTGATTTTTTCATCGAGCCTGGAAAACGCTTCGTTCGAGCAGATGGCGTTTTCCGAGTAAGTCGTCGCGTTGGCGCAGTTGAAGCTGGCGGCCCAGGCGGTGTTGCAAATGACCAGATAACCGAGGGCGGCCAGGCATAGGCGCGCCTTGAGCAAGAGGTTCATGTTCATCCTTGCTGATAGATCGGCCTGTGCAGGCCGTTGGCAAATACGCTCGATCCATGCCGAGCTCCTTGTTGTTTCGTCCCTTGGCCAGTATCGGCGCCAGTAGAAACAGCGGTATTGCGAGGTTGTGGCAGACAAGAAAAAGCCCCTGCCAATCGGCAGGGGCTTTTGGGGCACCCTTGCGGGTTAGCCGATGCTCACGCCGTGAGCTTCAGCCAGAGGCTTGAGGCCGCCAGCGAAGCCTTGGCCGATGGCCTTGAACTTGAACTCGGCGCCATTGCGATAGAGCTCACCGAAGATCATTGCGGTCTCGGTGGAAGCGTCTTCCGACAGGTCGTAGCGCGCCAGTTCCTTGCCGTCAGCCTTGTTCACAACGCGGATGTAAGCGTTGGAAACCTGGCCGAAGCTTTGCTTGCGGGCTTCAGCGTCGTGGATAGTGACCGCGAACACCAGCTTCTGGACGGCGGCTGCCAGGGAGGTCAGCTTGACCACTGCCTGCTCGTCGTCACCTTCGCCTGCGCCGGAGCGGTTGTCGCCCAGGTGCTCGACGCTGCCATCGGCAGACTTCTTGTTGTTGTAGAAAATGAAGCTGTTGTCATCGAGGACTTTGCCATTTTCGCCAACGATGAAGATCGAAGCGTCCAGGTCGAACTCTTGACCGTCGGTCACGCGCGGATCCCAACCCAGGCCCACGATGACTTCGGTCAGGCCCGGAGCCTCTTTGGACAGGGAAACGTTGCCGCCTTTGCTCAGACTTACCGCCATGATTGATTCCTCTTTTAAATGGGG
This sequence comes from Pseudomonas purpurea, assembly GCF_039908635.1. NCBI lineage: Bacteria > Pseudomonadati > Pseudomonadota > Gammaproteobacteria > Pseudomonadales > Pseudomonadaceae > Pseudomonas > Pseudomonas purpurea. The sequence goes on along the minus strand of NZ_CP150918.1, from coordinate 5,906,746 downwards.
TGGGACAGCTTAGAAGCTCATGCCGTATTGGTTGGCGGTAGCTTTCAGGCCACCGGCATAACCTTGGCCGACAGCACGGAATTTCCACTCGCCATTGTTGCGGTACAGCTCGGCGAAGATCATTGCGGTTTCAACGCTGGCGTCTTCGGCCAGGTCATAACGAACGATTTCAGCGCCAGTCACTTCGTTGACGATGCGGATGAACGCATTGCCCACTTGGCCGAAGTTCTGCTTGCGTGCTTCAGCGTCGTGGATGGTCACGGTGAAGGCAATTTTGTCGACGTCAGCCGGTACACGGCTCAGGTCGACCTTGACCACTTCGTCGTCACCGTCGCCGGCGCCGGTACGGTTGTCGCCGGTGTGTTCAACCGAGCCATCAGCACTTTTGAGCTGATTGTAGAAAATGAAGTCCGCGTCGCTACGTACCTTGCCGTTGGCGCCAAGCAGAAATGCACTGGCGTCCAAATCGAATTCAGCTCCGTCTGTAGCGCGTGGGTCCCAGCCCAGACCGACCAGAATCTTGGTCAGCGAAGGGTCGGTTTTCGAAAGGGACAGGTTTCCGCCTTTCTGAAGGGTCAGTGCCATTTCTCTGTTACTCCTTTAGGTTTGGACTTAAGCGTTTTCTGCCTCGTCTTCCTTTGCAGGGAAGATCAGGCTGGCGACGATACCGATGGCCAGCACGATCAGCACGACAAACAGGCTGGTGTTGGCATCGATGCTGTAACCGTGGTGAAACAGGTGATCGGTTGCATTGAGGCCCAGTTTGGCGGCAATGAAGAACAGCAGTGCGATGACGGCTTTCTCCAGGTGCACCAGGTAGCGTTTCAGTGCTTCGAGGACGAAGTACATGGTCCGCAGGCCCAGAATCGCGAACAGCATAGCCGAGTACACGATCAACGGTTCACGGCTGACCGCAATAACTGCCGGTACCGAGTCGAAGGCGAACAGCACGTCGGAGATTTCCATCACGAATACGCAAAGGAACAGCGGCGTGGCGAACAGTGCGCCTTTGACCGGCAGGCTGATGCCCTTGTTCTCGGGTTTGTTCAGCTCTTTTTCAAGGACCGAACGACGCACGAAGAAGTTATGGCCATGCAGTTTTGGCCATACCGGGAACAGTTTCGCGGCGAAGCGGTAGGCCATGTGCTTGGAGTAGTCCTCTTCCTCTTCGTCGTCACCGCCCGCTCTGAGCATCATGACCGCGGTCCAGCCGACGATCAGGGCAAAGATCACCTCGACCCACGGGCCGAACATCAGCAGACCGGTACCGATGGCCACGAAGATCAGGCGGAAGACGATCGCGCCGATAATGCCCCAGTACAGAACACGGTGGCGCAGGCCATCCGGGATCTTGAACCAGGCGAAGATCGCCATGAACACAAACAGATTGTCCACGCTCAGGACTTTCTCCAGGGCGTAGCCGGTGATGAACAGGCTGGCCACAGACGGGCCGTGTTCGACATACAGATAACCGGCGAAGCCCAGGGAAATCAGAACCCAGAACACCGACCAGACAGCGGCTTTGGTGAGCGAGACCGGCTTGTCACCCCGGTGGGTCAGCATGTCGAGGACCATGGCCGACAAGGCCAGGCCTACGAAGACCGCGATGGTGAGGGGCGGGAAGCCCAGAGCAGTATTTTCCACAGGTGTTTACCTTAGAGATCGAAGTCAGCGGGGCTCAGGCCCAGCTCATTGCAGATGGAGCGGCAAACAGCACGTTCGCTTTCGTCGAAGGAACCGTCGGCACCCCCGATTGCGCAGCAAACGCGAACCAACAGACGCGCTGCGTCTGGTTTGCTTTTGATTTTTGCGATGACCTTCAACGCTTCGGCACGGCCGATGGCGTTGTCGAATTCAAACTTGCCGCAAATTTCCTGGAACGATTTGATGACATCCTTGGCGTCGAACACCTTGAGCTCTTGCGAGTTCTGGATGTAACCCATCATTTTCTGTTTTTCTTCGGAGCTGATGTCGCCATCGGCTGCCGCGACCAGTGCACAACCGGCGACCACGGCGTCCATGAACTCACGGTTCTTGAACTTGGTGACTTCGCTGGCCAGTTTGTCGCGTGCCGCTGTGGCATTTGTCTTCAACCATTCGAGCATTTTGATTCTCCCAATACGCGGGGCCGGAAGGCCCCGCGGTGCTGATGATTTATTTGGACCCTGCGGACCACTTCATGCCCCAGCCGTAAGCCTTGTCCATGTCGGAGTGCCCACGGAAGAAGTCGACCCGACGGGAGACCTTGACCGCGCCTGCGTCGTTTTCCAGGAGTGCGATTGCACACATGCCCTGGCGTCCACCTTCCTCGCTGACCCGCACTTCAATCGGCGGCTGGCCCGGCACATAGATGGTCACAACCCCATCGGTGGCCTTCCAGTTCGGCGCGCCTTCGTAAATGAAGGCGTACACCAGGATGCGTTTGATGTCTTTCCACTGCTTGCCGTTGATGCGCAGCCATTCGCCGTCGCTGACCGAACCGGTCCGGTCATCGCCCATCAACTGGATGTACGGTTCATTGTTGAAATCACCGAACGAGTTACCCAGGGCCTGCACGGCACCTTTATAACCGTCGGCGAGTTCGAACAGGCAACCGACGTCCAGGTCGATGGCATCGGACTTCAGGCGCGAGAAGAAGCCGCCACCGCCGCCATTGCTGGCACGGTTCCAGTTCAGGTTGATCTTGATCTCGCCGAAATCGCTGCTGCCCTTTTCCAGGCTGATGCTGGAGCGGGTCTTGTCCAGGGTGATCTTGCTCAGGCTGATGCTGGACTTGACCGCTGCCGGCGCTGGCGTCGGAGCAGGTGTTGGCGTTGGAGATGGCGCTGCGACTTCAACACCAAAGTGTTTAGCCAGGGGCTCCAGGCCACCGGCAAACCCTTGGGCGACACAGCGGAACTTCCAGGCACCCTGGCGACGGTAAAACTCGCCGAGGATCAGTGCGGTTTCCTGCATTCCGTTGGTAGGAATACTGGCTTCGATCCCACCGCTGACACTCAACGACAGGTGGGAAACGCTGTCGAACCGCGCCTTGTTTTCGTAGATGGTGGCCGTCAGGGCGACTTTTTCCACGACAGCGTCGATCTTGCTCAGATCCAGGGTGAAAACTGTACGGCCAGCGGCCGTTTCCGTCAGTTGGACGGCCCCGTTATTGACGCTTTTTTGTCCGTAGAAACACATGTCCTGATCGCCGCGGACTTTGCCCGCGTCGTTCAGTACAAACGCCGATACATCAATGTCTGCGCCCGGGAGCTGGGAGAAGCTGACGGTAACCGTCAGCTGGCCCGTGGCTACCGGAGCATTCGCGCCAGGAGCCAGGTTTGTCATGTGCGCACCGCCGCGATTGCCAGGTCAACCAGGTCGTCTGCGGTACGGCCGTTGGTGACTTCGCCCACGGTGGTGAAATCCCAGCCGCCTGCATTGCGGGCCAGATAGGCCATGACGATGCCGGTGTGGCGACCTTTCTCGGACAGGTCGAAACGGCCCAGTTCTTTACGGCCGGCGTCATCGACGATGCGGCAGTAGGCATTGGCGACTTTTTCGAAGTTCTGGCCAGTGAACGAGTTCACGGTGAACACCAGGTACTTGACCGAACCCGGCAGTTTTTCCAGGTCGACGAAGATGGTTTCGTCATCGCCCGCGCCTTCACCGGTGCGGTTGTCGCCGGAGTGGCGGATGGCGCCATCACGGGACATCAGTTGGCGGAACCAGACCAGGTCGACCGGCTTCTTGCTTTCATCCAGCAGAATGCAGGAGGCGTCGAGGTCGATGTCGTTGGTGCTGCCCATCAGCTTGCCGAAGAAACCACCGGCTTTCTCCGGGTCCCAACCCAGGCCCATGCTGACTTTTTTCAACCCGGTTCCAGCGGTCTTTTCCAGCGAGATAGTTTGGTTTTTAGCCAAAGTAAGTGCCATGTTTACTCTCCATGTCGATGCTCAGAATTGGTAGGGGTGCTGCTGTTGCCTTCAACGCGTTGCGCAGTGCTTGTCGTGCTGACGTTGTCGGCATTTTGAAAACGTACTTTACGAAGACGACGCCAGGCCGGGTGAAACACCCGCCAGTGCGGGTCCTGGGCGGCGGCCAGCAGTTCATGATCGCCACGGGTGTCGCCCCATGCACGGATGCGAAACTGCGTCAGTGAACCGTAGACACTTTGCAGGCGCAGGACCTTGAACAGGCTTCGGCAGTTGTTACCGACGATGGTGCCGGTCAAGGTGCCGTCGATGACTTCCAGTTCCGTCGCGATCAGTTTGATCCCCAGGCGCTCGGCGAAGGGTTTGAGTACCAGCGCGGGCGAGGCCGAACAGAGCGTCACGATGGCGCCGGATTCAACTTCGGCAGCCACCGCCACCAGGCCGTTGGGGCGCAGCAGCCGGGTCCAGTACTGCGCGCAGAAGGCTTCGGCCTTGGCGCTGACCCATTGGGCGCTTTCGCCGGTCAGGAACACCCGGATCAGGTGGGCCTTGAGTTCGTCGCGGTTGAGGCCGCCCACCAGATAGCGCAAACCGGGAAACAGCATACGGGTCATGCACAGCGCGAAACGGCCGTTGCCGTAGGCGAACCTCAGGAATGGTACAAAGCTGTCATGGCGGGTCAGGGTGCCGTCAAAGTCGAAAACCGACAGCACCGGGACGGGCGTTTGCTCTTGAATATCCATGGTAATCAGTGCGCAGCCTCGGCGAGCAACAGGGAGTCCATCACCACGGCGGGGGCAGGCACGACGCCGTGCCATTTTGCCCGCTCAATGATGTTGGTCGCCCATTTGAAATGGGTGGCCGGCTCGCACATCGCATCGTTGAACTTGAACACTGCCGGCGCCACCGAGTTGAGGATCATGCGAGCGGAGTTCAAATCATCGAGGTTGACGCGCAAGGCGTTGTGGATGATGTGGATTTGCGACGGATGAATAGCGGTTTTGCCGACCAGCCCGTGGGAAATGTCGATGGCCAGTTCCTCCTCCAGAATGTGCGGCGTTGCCAGTTGTTCGAACACGGGGGCTGTCAGGGCAAACCCCTGGGAGCCCATGACGCCGGCAAGCATCGGGATCACGTAACTCATCGGCGTGCCGTACAGCGTGGTCGCGGGGTTGCGACGCAGGCCCAGGCAACCCATCAGGTCGTTGCCGCCAATGCGCAGCGCGATAATCCGCTCGTTGAAACCCGCCTTCAGGGCCTGGCCCAGTTCAACCATCGCGGCGGGGTTGAACACTTCAGCGGTTTCCAGGGTCGGCATCAACGCCAGTTTTGGATTGGTCACCGCGTCTTCCCAGCTTTTCAGGCTGCTGAGCGAGAGCTTGGGCAGCACGAAGCCGTCGACGTAATCCATCAGCGGCCAATCGTTGAGAATCGCCGCCATGGCCGCGTCACGCGGGCGCACGAACAGCAGCGGGCCGTCGGCGGGGCGCCCGACACGGTCCTTGATGCGGCGCAGCAAGTGGTGAAGGTTGCGCAGCGCGTCTTCGACTTCAACCTCGGCAACGGCGTCTTCCAGGCACACCACCAGCGAACGCAGTTCAGGCAATCGTTCCTTGAAGACGATCTGCAGAATGTCGTTGCGCGTCGCTGGCATGTAGAGCGTGGCGCCCAATGCATAGGGTGAGTACTTGTTGCGCATCAGCTCACGCTCCGGATGATGGTGACCGCACGATAAGGACCGAGCTCGGCGCCCACTTCCTCGATGGCAATGCCGGCCTTTTCGGCGAGGTGCATGAGCAATTGCACATCATGGTCCGTGCGGTCGCGCACCAGCACGTGGTCGGGCACCCGGCGCAACACGGCGCGCGTGGCTTCGGCGATGCCGGGCTTCACACGGTTGAGGTTGGTGATCCCGAAACGCTTGGCCAGTTGCTGCACCACGTCGTCGGCAGCGCCCTGGAGCTGGAGTTTTTGCGCCTCGGACCAAGGCGTGGCGGGCGTGACTGCGCCGAGCTTCTGGCGCTCGGCTTCGATCTGCTCGATGAACGGCCGCGTCACGTCATGTTCATGAAGGTGGTTGTACACCACGCAACCGTGCAGACCGCCGTTCGCGGGCCAGATGGAGCGTGACACCAGCCCCGACACCGTTGCGCCGAGAATGCCTGACGGGATCACCCAGTCTTCGGCAGACGCAGCGAGCCAGGCCCGACCGCAGGGGTCGGCCAACACCACCAGGCGAGGCTCGGGCGGGAAGCGCGAGTCGCCCTTGAGGCTGCGTTTGATTTCGCCGCTGATCGCGCCTTTTCCGGTCCAGCCGTCGACGAACACTATGTTTTCGGCGCCATGCAGCGCAATGATCGCGTCCAGCGCCACGTTGTCGATGCCACGGTCGCGGATGATGCTGATGCCGTAGTGAGACGTCTCGCGACCCATTTGCACCAGCGCCCGGCGCAGCAGCACGCCCAGCGGCAGACCCGCGCGCACGAACGACACCAGCGCGATAGTCGGCCCGTCGCACGCCTGATCCAGCGCCATTGCCAGTGCCTGGACATCGGCGGCCATGCGTGCGCCGTTCTGGCTCAGGGCCCGCTCGTACAGGGCCTGATGCACGTCAGTCGGTGCGTTTTCCTGGCTGATCATTTCCGAATAGTGGCGGGTTTTCGACTGAATCAGCCGTTCCTTCTCCGCAACGTCGGTGACTTCGATTTCCAGCGGCTGGAGCAGGAAATGCACGTCATCGACGGCATAGCTGCCGCTGCCGACGGTGCTCAGGGCGTGGATAGAATTACTCATTGAGGCCGGCTTCCAGTGCTTTGGCCAACTGGCTGCGGGCGGGTGTGCCCCAGAAGTGGCAGGCATCCATGAAGCCCAGGTCGGTGATGCTGTCACCGAACCCCATGACCGGGCGTTCGCCATTGATCGCCTTGTCGCGGCGCAGCCATTCTTCAACCGCCAGACGCTTGGACAAGCCCTGGGGCAGGAAGGCCAGGTTGTTACCGTTGCCGTGCACGCTCATGCCGTCGAGCAGGCCCTGTTCCTTGACCTTGGCCAGGACCTCGTCCAGCACCTGGTCGTTGTTTTCGTTGTGTTTGGTCACGACGTAATTGGCCAGTCCGGCTTCTTCGACAACCCAGCCGCGTAGCGAGTAGCCCAGTTGTTCACCGATCGCCAGGGTCGCCAGGCTCAACTCGGGCAACCGCGCCTGGGCGTTGGCCAGTGTGCGGGTCATGTGCGCGTGCCAGTCGCGGTCCAGGCTGCCATCGGCCGCGAGGATCACGCCACCATGGGCGCAGACGGCGCCAGCGGTGAATGGCAATTGCACGCGGCTGTACGCCTCGACGCTACGGGCGGTCACCGGGACCACGTCGGCGCAGGCCAGCAGCCATTCGATAAAGGCTTTCTGGACGGCGTTCATGTAGCCGTTCGGTTGCCCGTCGACATCCAGGGTAGCCACGTGACGCTCAATGCCTTCGGGCATCTTGCGTGCGGTCTGGAACAGCGTGTCGTCGAGGTCGATCAGGACCAGTGGGCGCTTACTCGGCATCGCAAACAATCTCCGCGTTCAGGGTTTCGATCAGCTCGGCAGGAATCGCCTGGGCGGGTGTTTCGGTGCAGATCAGCACCCGGTCGAACTGACCGGGTTTGACGTTGTAGAGGAAATTGGGAATGCCCAGGCCGTAGTTGTCCGAGAAGGACAGCGCGTGGTCGATGGCATGGCCCAGGGCAATGGGCGAGCGGCTGGTGGAGCTGAAATGAACGTCGGCCCCGGCTTTTTCCAGGCGCTCGGCCAGCAGGAACGGACGCCAGACGAACTCGCTGGTGCCGACCACCAGAATGCGCTCGCCGGGTTTCACTTCAAGGCCTGGCGCCAGCGTATCGGCCACCGACCGAACGCCCAGTCGGCCCCAGTCATTGGCAGCCTTGAGCGGCCAGTCGCCGATGGCCACCGTACCGACTTGCGGCATGTCCGGCAGGGGCGCGCTGCTGTCTTCGGTGAAGCGATAGGAGCCTTGCAGCAACGAAACCTGTTCCGCGGTTTCGCCCATGTGCGCGCGAACCGCGCCGTCCGACCAGTCGGTCAACACGCAGGTCACGACACGTTCGACCTGGCTCAGGCCGGCATCGACCAGCGCCCGGTGCAGGTTGATGAAGGTCTTGCCGGTGGATGCTTCATCGTCCACCAGTACCAGCGAACGGGCCTGCAACATCATGGCCTTGACCTCGGGGTCCTGCGGCAGGTGAATCAGGTGTGCGCTGGCGTGGCTGTGTTCTTCTTCGAAGCGGGCGAACAGTTCGGTGCCCAGTGGGTGCCGGGTACTGACCAGGTAAACGGTGTCCGGGCGGGTCGCGCTGTAGGCGCGGTGTACACCGGCGCCCAGGCCCACGGCGGTTTCGGCCATGCCGATGACCAGCACCGGCCCCGGCAGGTCGGCCGGTATTTTGGTCGCCAGGTGTTCGAAACTCTCGAGCATCCGCGAAGGGCGTACCGGAATGTGGCGGCCCAATACGCGCGAAACGAACAGGAAGGCGCGTTTCGGGTTGCGTCGTTCGGCAAAGCCGAAGAGAGACTCGGGCGCGATGGAGGATGACTCGATATGCACGTCCAGGCGACCGCGAAGCAGGTCGGCATGAAGTGATGTCGGTTCAAGGGTATCTACGCTGCAGTCCATGGAAAGCATTTCCTAAAAGTGTGTACAGGCCGCAGACCAGAGGGCCTCGCTTAAACCTTTGAAAACTGAAAAAAGGGCTAGGTGTTGCTGGCCTCGACGAGCCACAGCGAGGGCTGTGCGGTCTGCGTGATTTCGCTGGTCGTGAACGTCTTGCCCGACGCCTCTCGGGTGGTGGCCACGCGACAGGCATCCAGAAACGCCGTGAGCAGGCCGGCCTTGACGGCAAAGTTCATGTTTTGCGCATCCGGGATCGTCGACGTCACCATGCCGACCACCGCACCGCGGGTATCGAACAACGGGCTGCCGCTGGAGCCTGGCTGAATCGGCGCAGTGAACTGGAACAGGCTTGAGTCGCTGTGCAGGCCAAACAGCCCGGAAACGCCACCTTGGGTGACCTGCAAACCGCCGCCGGAAATGCTCGCCAGCGGAAAGCCCAGCGCCACCACGGTTTCGCCCAGGGCGCAGCCGCTGCCATCGCTGAACGCGACGGACTTGAGGGCGGGTGCTTCATGGACCCGGAGCAGGGCAATGTCGTTTCGCCGGTCGACGACCACGGGTTCAGCCCGGTAGCGGCCTTCGAACGAGGTGATGTACAGGCTGCGCATGTCTTCGATGACATGGGCGCAGGTCATGACGTGGCTGGTGCCGACCGCAAAAGCGGTGCCGGTTGCGGAGTCGCAGCGTCGCCCGCCATCGCTTGCGCGGCGGGTCGGATGGCTGTCATCGACGTCCAGGCCGATGCGCCGGCCAAAGGCCGACAGCCCATAGGCAGAACCTTCGGACAGCGCACGGAATTTCCACTCGGCATTGCGGCGGTAGAACTCGCCGAGAATGATCGAGGATTCGCCGTTGTCGCGCAGGTTCAGTTTGAATTCGATGTCGCTGCCAATGGTCAGCCGCAGACCCTGCATGTCGCTGACCGGACCGGCCGCCGAATAGGTGTAGGCCAGCAACAGGACCCGATCACTGCCGACGGGGAGTTTGTCCAGCTTGAGGGAACAACCGACCTTTTCCGGGCCGTCGCTCCACTCCATCCATGACTGTTCCCGATGCAGCAGGGCAGGCTCACCTTTGGACTGGCGTTTGTCGTCGACCGGGAGCAGCGCCACGGCGGCGAACTCGCCGAAGACCGAAGTCCGTTCACACTCTAGTATCCATGTGCTCTGTGCACCTGGAAGAGGGGTGTTTGCGCCAGGCGCGAGCACCTTCATCCGAATCTCTCCTTGAACAGGCACACAGTGAGATCACTGATGGCAAATTCCAATTATAAAATCAAGCCGTTGCCGAAACGGCAACGGTAATTGCTTTGACACAAACATTATTGCGCCAATTTGTTTCCGGCTCTGTAAGCCCCAGGCGCCGTGTGGCGAAAATCCCGGCCAGGTTCACGCCTGCGTGCCGCGTATAACCCACGCCACCGGAATACCTCGGGTTGATTTCCAGCAGGTGAGGCTGCCCATTGTCGTTGTCGCGGGTCTGTACATTAACCAGACCGTCGCACTTGAAGTGCTCGGCAGCCCGGATTGCCAGACGAACGGCATCGGTATCACGCTCGAATGTCTGGTTCAGCCCTTCTTTGCGACGGCCGACACTGGCGATAACCCGGCCATTCTCGCACACCATGTCCACGGAACACTCGCTTCCAGCCATATAGGGCATGACCAGCATCGGCGGGCGCTCGGCGGCCTGTTGATAAGCGTGCAGGTACGCCTGGAAACTGGTTTGCCGGGCATCCGGGTCGGCGAAGCAACTGAAGGCGTCCGCTTCGGCTTTGAAACGCCAGAAGCCCTGGCCATAGATGCCGACGGTCGGCTTGATGCAAACCTCGCCAGAGGCTGCCAGGGTTTCATAGGCGCTGATCAACTCGGCGGTGTTGGTCGCCGTGATGGCCGGTACGCACGCCAGGCCCGCGGCTTCGCACTCGGCGGTAAAGCGGCTTTTGTCATCGACACAGGCGAACGTCTCCATCGACATGCCGCCCGTGACCAGGGTGATGCCCTGGGCCTCGAACAGCGCCCGCCGCGCTTCGTAGAAACCACCGATGCGCCCTGCCAGGATCACTTTGATCCCGTGTTCCCTGGCGGTTTGCAGGATCCAGTCGATGCGTTCCTCGTTATCCAGCGGCTCTTGCAGGCTGACATCCGCCTGGCTCGTGATCTCCGGGCGCTGGCGGCGGTGCGAGGCGAAAATCCGTACATCGGCAGGCAATGCCTCGCGTGCGCCCATGAGCACGTCACGCTGGCTCGATTGTCCCTCAAGAAACCAGATCACTAGGATCTCCTTAAAAACCGTGTTGCCTGAAAAAGGCTGATAGAGGCCGGCCCGGTGCAAAGGCACCGCAGACGAAAGGGTGTGTATCGGTTGACGTGGCAACCCCGGCAAGTGGCAGGGTACGCAAAACGTACACCGGGACTGTCACCGGTGAAAGTGTGAAAAGTGTTACACAATCAGCGTGCAAAGTGTCCATGGAATCCGGGTCAGTTTCGTCTGGGGTTGCATGAAGACGCCCCGCTGGCAGGCGATGCAGGGCTTGGGTAATTCCTTTTGACAGAGGTGGGTCCTTGGACAGATTTCAGGAAATGCAGGTTTTCGTCGCGGTTGCCCAGGACCAGGGGTTTTCGGTGTCGGCGCGGCGCCTCGGGATGTCGGCGGCCAGTGTCACGCGGGCGGTGGCCGCGCTGGAGGCGCGCATCGGCACGCAGTTGCTCACGCGCACCACCCGCCGCGTGTACCTCAGCGAGGCCGGCCAGCGTTATCTGGAGGATTGCCGGCGCATTCTCGCGGAAATCCAGGAAGCCGAGGCCTCGGCCGCCGGCAGTCATGCCCAGCCCCGGGGGCAACTGACGATCACCGCGCCGGTGTTGTTTGGCGAGTTGTTCGTCACGCCGGTGATGGTCGGTTATCTGGACCGCTTTCCTGATGTCAGCATTAATGCCTTGCTCGTCGACCGTGTGGTCGGGATGGTCGAGGAGGGCGTCGATGTGGCGGTGCGTATTGGTGAGCTGCCGGACAGCGGCCAGCACGCGATCCCGGTCGGCGAAGTACGCCGGGTGATCTGTGCATCGCCGGCGTTTCTCGCGGCCCATGGTCGGCCTCGACACCCCGAGGAATTGCGTCAGGCCCAAGTGGTGGCGCCGTCTTCGATCGGGCAGTTCAAGAGTTGGCAGTTCCTTGAGGACGGCCAAATGCTGAGCGTTCGCCCCGAGCCGCGTTTGGTGGTCACCGCCAATCAGGCCGCGATCACGGCCGCGTGCCTGGGCTGGGGGCTCACGCGGGTGCTGTCCTATCAGGTGGCCAGCAAAGTGGCGGCCGGTGAGTTGGAAATCGTCCTGCAAGACTTCGAACTGCCGCCGTTACCAATCCATGTGGTGTATCAGGGTGGGCGCAAGGCGCCGGCACGGGTTCGCAGTTTTGTGGATTTCGCCGTGAAGGCCTTGCGGGAACACCCGGCGTTGCGGGGCTGAGGCGTTATTGCGCAGGCTGAAATAATGGATTGTGTTTTCTGGCTATTCTGTTGTTTTTCTCGCGGGTAGAAGATGACTCCCAGCCGCGCGGCTCCTTCCCTGGCTGTGCGATCACCCTGCGGAGTCGACCATGCCCCAGCACGCCATCAAGCTCTATCACTTCCCGTTGTCCGGCCACGCCCACCGCGTCGAGCTGATGTTGTCGCTGCTCGGCCTGCCGACCGAAAAGGTGTTCGTCGATCTGGCCCACGGCGCCCAGAAATTACCGGATTTCCTGGCATTGAACCCGTTTGGCCAGGTGCCGGTCATCGACGATCAGGGCATGGTGCTGGCCGACTCCAATGCAATTCTGGTGTATCTGGCGCGCCAGTACGGCAATGGCCGTTGGCTACCCGGCGATCCGGTCGGTGCCGCCAGGGTTCAGCGCTGGTTGTCGGTGGCTGCCGGGCCGATAGCCTCGGGGCCGGCCACTGCACGGTTGATCACCGTGTTCGGCGCGCCCTACAACGCTGAAGACGTGATCGCACGCTCCCACAACTTGCTCAAGGTGATGGATCAGGAACTGGCCAACCGTCGTTTCCTGGTCGGCGACGAACCGACCATCGCCGACATCGCCGCTTACAGTTACATCGCCCATGCACCGGAAGGCAATGTCTCGCTGGCCGACTACGGCAACGTGCGGGCCTGGCTGGTGCGGATCGAAGCCTTGCCGGGGTTTGTCGGCATGCCGCGTACCGTGGCGGGTTTGCAAACCGCCTGATGAGGTGATGGCCCGGGCCGTCGGGCTGACCACACTGCGCCGCGCGCAGAAGGAGAACCGTGATGGACGTGTCACCTTGGCATGCTGGCGAGAAACGGTTGCAAGCGCATGTTGGCGTTGCCGAGCGCATGGAAGCCTTGGGGCCCAGGGTGATTCGACACGAGCTGCCGGATCAGCATCGCCAGTTTTATCGGCAATTGCCGTTCATGCTCTTCGCCAGTGTGGACGTCGACGGCAACCCTTGGGCCAGCCTCCTCGAAGGTCCGCCGGGGTTTGCCCATTCTCCCGATCCTGCGCTGTTGCAACTCGACAGCCTGCCGGCAGCCGATGACCCGGCGCAGGTCCAAGTGGGGGCGGCGATAGGTTTGTTGGGGATCGAATTGCACACGCGTCGACGCAACCGCCTCAACGGCCGGGTCAGTGCCATCGACGGCCAGGGCCTGAGCGTGGCGGTCGAGCAGGCGTTCGGCAATTGCCCGCAGTACATTCAGTTGCGCCAGTTTGAACGGGTGCCGCTGGCCGCCCCTTCGACCCGCCCCGCACAACGCCTGAACACGTTGGATGACGCGGCCACGGCGATGATTCGGCGTGCCGATACCTTCTTTGTCGCCAGTTACGCGGTTGTGGATAACTTGCGCTGGGTGGACGTTTCCCATCGCGGCGGGCAGGCCGGGTTCGTTCGGGTCGATGGCAATTGCCTGACGATCCCCGATTTTGCCGGCAACTTGCACTTCAATACCTTGGGCAACCTGTTGCTTAATCCGCGTGCCGGGTTGCTGTTCATCGATTTCACAACGGGCGATGTGTTGCAGGTCAGCGGTCGCACGGAAATTATCCTCGACGGGCCGCAGGTCGAGGCCTTCCAGGGCGCCGAGCGTTTGTGGACGCTGCACGTCGAGCAGGTGGTTCGGCGGCCGGCTGCATTGGGTTTGCGCTGGCGTTTCGACGGTATGTCGCCCAGCAGCCTGAAGACCGGCACCTGGACTCAGGCGTAGGAAAAGGTTTTTTCCTCCAGCAACTCTTCATACAACTCGGTCCATTTGCGGCCCATTTCGTCGGCGGTGAACAACTGCCGATAGCGCGCCTGGGCCTTGGCGCCCATTTCGGCGGCCCGCACGGGGTTTTCCCACAGGCTGCGCATGGCTTCGCGAAAGGCCTGCGGGTTGCTGGGTGGGACCACCAGGCCGGTTTCGCCGTGGATATTGATGTAGCTGGTACCGGTGCCGATTTCGCTGGAGATCATCGGTTTGCCGTACATCGCGCCTTCCAGCAACGAAATACCAAACGCTTCGGAACGCAGGTGTGAGGGGAAGACCACGGCGTAGCTCAATTCCAGCAACGCGACTTTGTCTTCGTCTCCCAAGCGTCCCAGGAAGTGCAGGTTCTGCAATCCAAGGGCGGTGGCCTGAGCATGCAACTGCGCTTCAACAGGCCCCGCGCCGACGATCACCACCGGGTAGTTCAAGCCCTGCATGGCTTCGAGCAGGATGTGCAGCCCTTTGTAATAGCGCATGACGCCGACGAACAGGAAGAACCGATCGCCCAATCGTTCCCGCCACTGGGCCTGACGCTCGGGCGAGGGCTGTGGATAAAGTGCTTTGTCCAGGCCATAGGTGATCACCCGGGTTTTCTCTCGGTAGGCTTGCAACACGTCACTGGTGTGCAGGTAGTTGGGGGAGGCCGCGACGATTCGGTCGGCGCTGTCCAGGAACCGGCGCATCAGCGGGCGGTAGAGCTTGAGCAGGTTTTTCTGGCGAATGATGTCCGAGTGATAACTCACCACGCAGGGTTTCTTCATTGCGGTACAGAAATGCACCACGTCCATGAACGGCCAGGGAAAGTGGTAGTTGACGATGTCCGCTTCGGCCGCCAGCTCGCGAAACTGTTTGATGACGCTGTAGGAAAACCCGCTGGAGGCCAATTGCAGGTCAAGTCTGGCCTGATGCACCTGATGCTGGCCGATGTGCAGCGGAACGGGCGAGGGGGCCGGGCTCAAGGTCAGGACGTGGCTGTCCACGCCGTGGCGTGCGCTGCTTTCGCACATCTGGAAAATGACCTGTTCGATCCCGCCCATCGAGTCGGGCAGGTACGTTTTGTAAAAGTGCAGGACACGCATTCAACCTCCCATAGCCTGACGGTACGCTTGAGCGGTGACGCTCGCACAGCGTTGCCAGGAAAACAGCTTCGCGCGCTGCAAGCCTGCCTCGCGACAGTGCAGCCAATACACGTGATCGTCGATCAGGCGTGCCATCGCCTGGCTCAACCCGTCGACATCGTCCGGTTCAATGTAAGTGCCGGCATCACCCGCAACCTCCGGCATCGCCGAGCGGCGGGTCAGGATCACGGGTGTTCCGCTGGCCATGGCTTCTAGCACCGGCAGGCCAAAGCCTTCATAGAGCGACGGAAAAACCAGCCCACGGGCACCGGCCACCAGGTGCGCGACCTGTTCGTCCGGCAAGTAACCGAGCAGCCGCACGTGCCCCGAGGCCAGGCTTTTGCGCAACGCGTCACTGAACTGCCCTTGCTCCCAACCGGCCATGCCGATCACCAGCAACGGGAAACGCTGACGCACGGCTTCAGGCAGTTGCCCGTGGGCTCGCAGTGCCAGTGACAGGTTTTTGCGCGGCTCCAGGGTCCCCACGCACACCCAATATTGCTGTGGCTTTACGCCGAGCGGACGCAAGGTCGGCAGCAGGGTTTCATCGCTGCGTGGATGAAAGCGTGCGCCCACCCCGAGCGGTGCGACCACGAAGCGCTCGGAGGGAAGGCTGAAGTGCTGCCGGGCCTCGTCGGCGATGAACTGCGAGTCGGTCAGGATCAGCCGGGCGTGCTGCACGCCATGGCTCAGCCGCCGTTCGATTTCTTTCAAGCGTGCCGGGGGCTGGGTCGCGGGGAAATGCAGGTGGGTCAGGTCATGCAGGGTGATCAGGGTCGGCCCCTTGAACGCCAGCGGCCACAGGCTCGGCTCGTGATAAAGGTCAATCGCCTTCGGCAGGCCGTTGTCGAAACGCCGCTGCTCCAGCCAGCGCCGGGCCTGATAGGCGCCGGGGATCTGGCGCAGCCAGGGCGTCAGGCGCGAGTAACCCGGCATCGCGGCCTCCGGCAGCGCGGCGTTCCAGCCCCAGCCGTGAAACAGCGACAGCTCAAGGTCTGGCTCATGCCGCAGGGCCGTGACCAACTCGGCCAGGTAATGGCCGATGCCGGTGCGCGGTGCCTGGAGCACCCGGGCGTTAAGGGCAATCTGCATGTTGCCTCTGCCCCTTCGGTGTTTTCTTCAGGTGGCGCATCACCCGTTCGACCAGTTGCGCACTGGCCTCGCGCCAACCGAGCCAGTGCCATTGGTCAACGCTGCGAGGCGCCGGGAAGGCGCCCGTGCGCTCCATGTCGAGCACCAGCGTGGTCAGGCTTTGCGGGTCGGTCAGGTCGAAATAGACCATGAACTCGCCGCCAATTTCGCGAAACACCGGAATATCGCTGCCCATCGCCGGCAAACCGCGCTGCATCGCTTCCACCAGCGGCAAGCCAAAACCTTCGACATAGGACGGAAACACCAGTGCTGTGGAGCGGGAATACGCGTGCTCCAGGCTACGGTCCGAGAGGCTGTTGAACATGAACAGGCGCGTGTTCAACTCGGGGTGGCGGCGGATACGTTCAATCAACGCGTCGCACTTCCAGCCAATGCGCCCGGCAATGCACAGGCGTGCGCGTGAACCGCTGGCCCAGGCCCGTTCGAACGCATCAAGCAGGTATGCATGGTTCTTGCGCGGCTCAATGGTGCTGACCATCAGGAACACCGGGTCCGGGCTTTGGAACATCCGCTCAAGGCCTGGATCGACCGCAGCGGTTTCGTCTGTCAGGTCCAGCTCGGAGCCCAGGTGGAAGTAGTCGAACCAGCGTTGCTCGACCTGTTTGGCACCCACCCGGCGTAGCATTTCTTCGCGCACCTGGTCGCGAATGGTCGTGGAAATGGCAACGTAGCCGTCAGCGGTACGGGCGATCCAGTCGAACCAGTCGTTGAACACGCGCACCAGCCCGGCGTCGCAGAACTGCGGATGGGTCAGCGGGATCAGGTCATAGATCACCGACACGATGCCCACGCCGTCACGCTTGAGCTGCTCGGCCAGGGGAAAGAAATCGGCGTGCCACGACGAGTCGAGCAGCACCAGTTGATCCCCTGGCTGATGCTGCAAGGGCGCGCAGCGTGCCGGGATGTCGTCCTTGTTCAGCTGCCGGTCGAGGATGCGCATCGGGATGCTCAGGCACAGCGCCGCCGCCACTCGGCAACCCACGTACAGCAGCCGCCGGGCGAGCCGTGACCGGTGAAATGGCCAGCGTCGCTCAAGGGTGCGCTGGCGCAACCAGAAGGCGTTGGCCCAGTGTTCCAGGCGCACCCGCAGGCTCATCAGGTCAAAGGTCGGCGTGGGCAATGGTGTCAGGCTCAGCACCCGGTACAGCTTGCCGTTGAGCATCACCACGGGAATGCATTCGCATTCACCGTCGGGTTCGGGCAACTCGCGGATGACGTTGCGCACCACGCGCTGAATCCCGGAATTGGCCTGGGGATGCTCGAACACGTAAGTGCATTCGACCAACAGTCGCGTCATGGTGCGATCTCCCGTGTGGCCGGTTCGCGCGGGGCGGGAAGGGCGCGGCTGATGCTGGTTTGCGCATCGAGCCAGGCGCAGCCGACGAAGTCTTCCTGACGGTTGTTGATGACGTGGAACACCAGGCCGTAGTCGCGCCATTCAAAGTTGCGGTCCAGGTGTGAATCCAGCCGCGACAGGCTCAGGGCCACCGAGTAGCTGCCCTTGCCCAGGCGCAGGGTGAAGGCAAACCGGTAGGTCACGTGTTCGCCGGCCTTGAGGTCGGTCAGCGCCTGATCCAGCCGGTGGGTGTTGATGCCGTACATGGGCTGGCCGAGACGGTCCTTGATCATGAAACCAAGCACCAGCCGCTCGATGTCCTGGCGCACCTCGACCTGCACCTCCAGCACCATCGGCTGGCCGACCTCGGCAACTTCCACCGAGCGCTGGCGCTGGTCCAGCAGGCGCACGCTGAGAATGCCGGCCTCGCCGGTGCCGGAGATGGTTTGCACCTGGCCGTTGGCGAGCATTTCCTGGCGAACGGTCTGGCCCTCGCGTTCGGCGAGCATGGCGTTGTAGTAGTCCATCACTTCTTCGGGTTTGCCGCGCAGGGCAACGCGGCCCTGTTCCAGAAGGATCGCGGTGTCGCAGATCGACTGGATCGCCGAGCGGTCGTGGGACACGATCAACAGCGTGGTGCCGTCCCGACGAAAGCTGCGAATGCGTTCGAAGCTCTTGTGCTGAAAGTAGGCATCGCCCACCGACAGCGCTTCGTCGACGATCAGGATGTCCGGGCGCCGCGCGGTGGCGACACTGAATGCCAGGCGCATCTGCATGCCGCTGGAATAGGTGCGCACCGGGTGATCGATGGCTTCGCCGATCTCGGCAAAGGACTCGATGTCCGGCATCAGGGCTTCAATGTCTTCGAGCTGCATGCCCAGCAACTGACCGGCCATGAAGGCGTTCTGGCGTCCGGTGAAATCGGGGTGGAAACCCATGCCCAGCTCCAGCAGCGCGGCGACCCGGCCTTGTAGCTGGATATGCCCGCAGGTGGGTTGGGTGGTGCCGGTGATCATTTTCAGCAAGGTGCTTTTACCGGCGCCATTGACCCCGACGATGCCCACCGCTTCGCCCGGCTGGATCTCGAAGTCGACGTCTTGCAGGATCCAGTGCAAGTGATGCCGTGGTCGGGAGAACGGCACCAGCCATTCGAACAGCCGACTCCAGCGGGTGGGGTATTGCTTGTAGGCCTTGCCCAGGCCCGTGACGCGTATGTGTCCCATCAGAGTTCGTCCACCATTTCACCGACCCGCTGGCGGAAGAGCCGCAGCCCCATCACGCAGAACAGCACGCCGATCACCAGCAGCGGCGTCAACGAACTCCAGACCGGCCACTGGTTGTAGAGAAACAGGTTCTGGTAGCTGTGCATCAATGCGGTCATGGGGTTGAGCGCCAGCAGGCGCTGGATCGGTTCGGGCAGGATGGTCATCGGGTAGACGATCGGCGTCAGCCAGAACCAGAACTGCAGGCAGATCCCGAAGAACTGCCCGACATCGCGAAAGAACACGTTCAGCACCCCGAGAATCATCCCCAGCCCGGCGCAGAAGATCACTTGCAGGAGCAGCAGCGGCACCAGCGCCAGCAATGCCATGCCGGGCAGGCGCCCGGTGATCAGCAGAAAGCCCAGGAACAGCCCGAGAATGATCGCGAAGTTGACGGCCGCATTGAGCAGCACGATCACCGGCAGGCAGATGCGCGGGAAGCTGATTTTTTTCAGCAGGTTGGCGTTT
Source organism: Pseudomonas purpurea (assembly GCF_039908635.1). NCBI lineage: Bacteria > Pseudomonadati > Pseudomonadota > Gammaproteobacteria > Pseudomonadales > Pseudomonadaceae > Pseudomonas > Pseudomonas purpurea. The sequence goes on along the minus strand of NZ_CP150918.1, from coordinate 5,887,565 downwards.
TCCAGAAACATGCTCTGGCTGCGCAGGGTGATTTCGGAAAACAGCCCCCAGGTCAGCAGGCCGGCGCACAGGTAGACGCTGTAGGCCAGGCCGTCATCCACGCCCGGTAAACGGGCGCGCATGATCTGGGAAAACACCACGGTGTAGACGAGGATCATCGACAGCGGGTTGAGCACCGTCCAGAGGGCACCGAACAGCGAGTTACGGTAACGCGACTGGAACTCCCGCTTGACGCTGCCCAGGATGAAACCCCGGTAACTGCGCAGCGAGCGGTACAGGTTGAGCAGCATTCAGACCGTCCTGCCGTACTGGTCTTCGAAGCGCACGATGTCGTCTTCGCCCAGGTATTCACCGCTTTGCACTTCGATGATGACCAGATCGATGACCCCGGGGTTTTCCAGGCGATGCTTGTGGCCGGCGGCAATGAAGGTCGATTCGTTCTTGGCCACCAAATGGGTGCCGGTACCGTTGTTGGTGACCTTGGCCATGCCTTCGACCACCACCCAGTGTTCGTTGCGGTGGTGGTGCATTTGCAGGGACAGCGCGGCACCGGGCTTGACCACCAGGCGCTTGATCTTGAAGCGCAAACCTTCCTCGAGCACGGTGTAGGTGCCCCACGGTCGGCTGACCGTGCGGTGCAGGCGATAGGTTTCGTGCTGTTTGTCCTTGAGCTGCTTGGCCACGCGTCGCACATCCTGCGTGCGGTCGGCATGGGCGATGAGCACGGCGTCGGCGGTGTCGATGACAATCAGGTTATCCACACCTACGGTGGCCACCAGTCGGCCGTCGCTGTGTACGAAGTTGTCATGGCTGTCGATGAACAGCGCATCGCCGCTGGCGCGGTTGTTTTGCGCATCGGCCGGGACCAGCGCCGCAACCGCGCCCCAGGAGCCGATGTCGCTCCAGTCGAAAGCGGCCGGGATCACCACAACCTTTTCGGAGCGCTCCATCAAGGCGTAGTCGATGGAGATGTCCGGCATGTCGGCGAAATGCACCGCCGACAGCTCTTGTTGCAGGCAACCACCGGCCTGCACTGCGGCGCTGGCCGCCATGCATGCACGGGCCTGCTCCAGCAGTTGTGGCGCGTGGATTTCCAGCTCGGCCAGCAAGGTCACGGCCGAGAAGCAGAACATCCCCGAGTTCCACAGGAAGTTGCCGCTTTCCAGGTAATGGGTGGCGGTTTGCAGGTCGGGTTTTTCGACGAAGCGCAGCACGGCAGCCGCGCCGCGTTCGTCCAGGCGTTCGCCGCGCTCGATGTAGCCGAAACCGGTGTCCGGCGCCGTCGGGATCACCCCGAATGTCACCAGGTATCCATCCTTGGCCAGGTTGACGGCGTGTTCGACCGCGCTGTTGAGCGCCTCTTCGTTCTGGATCAGGTGGTCGGCGGGCATCACCACCAAAATGGTGTCGTCACCGTGCAGTTCATGCAATGCCAGGGCAGCGGCTGCGATGGCGGGGGCGGTGTTGCGGCCCATGGGCTCAAGGATGAAATGCCCGCGATGGCGGTCCAGCCGTGCGTCCTGATAGTGATCCTTGCTCTGGAAGTAATAGTCGCGGTTGGTCACCGTGACGATATCGCCACTGCTGCCCTGCAACCCGGCAGCCCGTTGATAGGTTTTACCGAGCAGCGTCTGGCCGTCGGGCAGCATCATGAACGGCTTGGGATGATCTTCGCGCGACACCGGCCAAAGCCTTGTCCCGGCCCCGCCGGAAAGAATCACTGGGATGAGCATGGCCTACTCCTTGGCGACGCGTTTCATGTCCGCATCCATCATCATGCGGATCAGGGTGTCCAGGTCGGTCCTGGGTTTCCAGCCGAGAATTCGCTGGGCCTTGGCCGGGTTGCCCAACAGCACGTCGACTTCGGCCGGGCGGAAAAACGCCGGGTCGATTTTTACGAAGTCACGGTAGTTCAAATCCACGTGTTCGAAGGCAATCCGGCACATTTCGCGCACCGTGGTGGTGACCCCGGTGGCAACCACGAAATCATCGGCCTTGTCCTGTTGCAGCATCAGCCACATGGCTTCGACGTAGTCACCGGCAAAGCCCCAGTCGCGTTTGGTGTCGATGTTGCCCAGGCGCAGTTCCTGCTGCTTGCCCTGCTTGATGCGGGCGGCGGCGTCGGTGACCTTGCGGGTGACGAACTCGATCCCGCGCAGTGGCGATTCGTGGTTGAACAGGATGCCGCTGCTGGCGTGCAGGTTGAAGCTTTCGCGGTAGTTCACGGTGATCCAGTGGCCGTAGAGCTTGGCCACGCCATACGGGCTGCGCGGGTAGAACGGCGTGCTCTCGTCCTGCTGTTCGGCCTGGATCAACCCGAACATTTCACTGGTGGACGCCTGGTAAAAACGGGTGTGCGGGCTGAACTGGCGGATCGCTTCAAGCAAGTGGGTCACACCCAGGCCGTCGACGATGCCGGTCGTGACCGGTTGATCCCAGGACGCCGCGACAAAGCTCTGGGCGGCCAGGTTGTAGATTTCATCCGGCGCCGACTTGATCACCGCACGCTGCACCGAACAGGCGTCGGCCATGTCGCCGTCCAGGTAATGAATATCGCCCTCGACGCCCATTTCACGCAGACGCCAGCGTGAATCGCTGCTGCGCCGGGCCACCAGGCCAAAGACCTGATAACCCTTGTCCAGCAGCAGTTTGGCCAGGTAGGCGCCGTCTTGACCGGTGATCCCTGTGATCAATGCACTTTTTGTCATTCTTGTCGTACCCGTGACGCCCAGTCGGACAGGATCGCCCGCAGGGATTGTTGTGTAGTGACTTCAGGTGCCCATCCGGTGGCGTGTGAAAGCCTGGCGGGGCTGCCACAGACACGACGCTGTTCTGCGCGACGAAGGCGCGCAGGGTCCTGAACCAGTTGCAGATCGACCTGGGCGATGTCGGCCAGTTGTTCGATCAGGCTGCGAATGCTTTGCTCGACCCCCGAGCAGATGTTGTAGACCTGACCCGCTTCGCCGCGCTCGAGCAGCGCCAGGTAGGCCGACACCACGTCACTGACGTCGAGAAAGTCTCGCGTCACGTCGATGTCGCCGACCTCCAGCACCGGCGCTTGCAGGCCTTGTTGGATGCGGCAGATCTGCCGCGCGGCACTGGCAATGGCGAAACTGTCTTTCTGCCCGGCACCGATGTGGTTGAACGGGCGTGCGACCTGCACCGGCCAGCCTTCGCTGAGGCCCCACTGCAACGTCAGGAATTCGGCCGAGAGCTTGCTCACGGCATAGGGATTGCGCGGGCACGGCAGTTGCTGCTCGGTGATCGGCAGGTCGCTCTCGCTGACCTGGCCATAGACATCGCCGGAGCTGACGTACAGGAAGGTGCCGTTGAAGCCACGGGCCTTGAGCGCTTGAAGCAGGTTCAGGGTGCCCAGCAGGTTGACTTGCAGGGTCTTGGCCGGGTCGCGAAAAGCGTCGGGGACGAAGGTTTGGCCGGCCAGGTGAATCACGGCGTCGGGCATCTGCGGCCATAGCCCGTCGAGGCTGTTTCGATCGCACAGATCAAAACGCGAGTTGACGGACAAGAGTTCCCAACCCGAGTCGGGAGTGGTCAGGCGGGATTGGATGTGACGTCCTACGAATCCACTCAGACCCGTAACGAACAGACGCTTTTTCAAGCAGCGACCCCTCATTCAGCAAACTTCGTCCATGCCCATTTTTCATGGCGTTCATCCGCAGAGCGTGAGCCGCTCCTACGGAAAAATCTGACACGCGAAGTCTTTGTTGTAGTTGTTTGGCCGCCAATCTGTGCCAATTACGCGGTAATTTCAACAGGTCCAACCGTGACCGGTCAGTTCTCGTCAGCGTAGCCTGATTTATTCACGACGGGCTGTTCACGAATCCCCAACGGATGTGTTTAGAATGCCCCTCGTCACGACCGCCCAGGGATCCGCGTGGCTGCTTTTTCGCCAGGCGAAACTGACTAATAAAACAAGAACGTAGACGGGCATGAAGACGATGGACGAGCACTGACGACCTCAGGCCCGATCCGTGGCTCGACCGTCATAGAGTGAAGCTGCCGGGATGGCGGCTTCATCGTGGGATGCCATGAATTTCATTCTCTATTCGGACGTCAACGACCACTCGATCAGCCAGAGCCTGGGGCTTCCCGAGTACAGCTATTACTTCGTCCTCAAGGCCTACCGCCCGGTGCTCGAAAGCCTTGGGCAGGTTCACGTGGTCGCGTCCACCGCCGAGGTCGATCCGCTCTATCGGCAACTGCTGCTCCAGGGCCAGGACAGCCTGTTCCTCTCGTTCGCCCCGCCTCACAAAACCCCGACCGACCTGCAATGCCCGACCTTGTGCGTGGTGGCCTGGGAGTTCGACACGATCCCCGACCAGCAATGGGACAACGACCCGAATCAGGACTGGAGCCGGACCCTGGCCCGCCACGCCCGGGTGATTACCCTGTCCAGCCACACCGCCCGCGCCGTGCGGCAAGTGCTGGGCGAAGACTTCCCGGTGCTGGTGCTGCCTACGCCGTTGTGGGAACGCTATGCCGAGGTGCGCAGCCAGTTCGCGAGTATACCGGTCAATCCCGGCACGACCTTGCGGATCAAGGGTTTTATCCTCGATAGCCGACCGCTGGGGTTGTCGGCGGACGGTTTGATTGCGCCACTGCTGGAGCCGACGGAACCTGTGGCCGAGGTCGAACCGCCGCCACTGACCTGGCGTCGGCGCGCCTTTATCGCCCGGCACTACGTGCGTGAAAGCCTGCGTGAGAGCACCGGCCAAACGCTGCCACGCCGTTTGTTCATTGCCCGGCATTACCTGCGCGAAGCCTACCGCGAAGGCTTCCGTGACCTGGTGCCCGAGCGCCTGCAAGCGCTGATCGCGCGGCTGCGCCCGGCGCAGCCAACGCCTGTGATTGCACCGCCACCGGAGCCTGTCGAGGAACACCCGCAAGCCGTGCTGCCCGACACCACGCAGTGGGTCGAAACCCAGGTCGACGGGGTGGTGTACGTCAGCGTGTTCAACCCCGATGACGGGCGCAAGAACTGGCATCAACTGATCAGCGCTTTCTGCTGGGCGATGCGCGATGTCGAGGACGCGACGCTGGTGCTGAAGATGACCCAGAGCGACCTGTCGACCTATTACGTGCACCTGCTGACCCTGCTCTCGCAGTTGTCGCCGTTTGCCTGCCGGGTGGTGGTCATGCACGGCTACCTGGACGACGAACACTATGCGCGGCTGTACGGCGCGGCCAGTTTCTATGTCAACGCCTCGCGTTGTGAAGGCTTGTGCCTGCCGCTGATGGAATTCATGTCGTGCGGCAAACCGGTGATTGCCCCGGCGCATACCGCGATGCTCGATTACATCGACGAGCGCGTGGCTTTCGTCGTCGCATCCAGCCATGAGCCAGCGGTCTGGCCGCAGGACTCGCGCATCCTGTTCCGCACCTTGCGTCATCGCCCCGATTGGGGCTCGCTGAAAACCGCTTATCAGGACAGCTATCGCATGGCCAAGGAACGTCCCGCCGATTATCAGGCGATGGCCTCGGCGGCGAGCGAACGCATGCGTGACTACTGCGGCTTTACTCCGGTGCAGCAAAGTCTGGCCGGATTCCTGCGGCTGGCCCCGTTAACCGAGACAGCCGACGCGCCGAGTGTGGCCGTCGCGGGGAGCGCCTCATGCTGATCATCATTCATTCGGAAACCAACAAAAGCACCATCGCACAGAACCTCGGGCGCCCCGAGTACAGCTACTACTTCGTGCTCAAGGAGTTTCGCCCGGTGCTGGAACGCCTGGGCCAGGTGTTGGAAGTCAGCAACCCGGACGAACTGGTGGACCGCTTGTACGCCGACTGCCAGAGCCGTGGCGAGGCGTGTGTGTTTCTGTCGTTCTCGCCGCCCCATCGCACACCGATGCACTACGCCTGCCCGACGTTGCCGGTGTTCGCCTGGGAGTTCAGCACCATCCCCACCGAAAGCTGGCACGGCGAACCGCGCCACGACTGGCGCCGGGTGTTGGGCGCGTGCGGGGCGGCGATCACCCATTCCAGCTACACCGTCAACGCGGTGCGTGACGCGATGGGCGCGCAGTACCCGATCTGCGCGATCCCCGCGCCGGTCTGGGACCGTTTCGCCACGCTCGGCCGACAACTGGAGCGCAAGCCCCAGGCCGATCAGGTGACCTTGCGTCTGCGCGGGCTGTTGATCGACAGCCGCATGCTGGACCTCGGCGCTTATGGCCCGCAGGCCCTGGTCGACGGTTTCCCGCCCGTGCCCACTGCCAGTCCCGATTGCGAGTTGCTGCTCGACGGCGTGGTCTACAGTGCAGTGTTCAACCCCTACGACGGGCGCAAGAACTGGCAGGACATGATCAGCGCGTTCTGCACCACGTTCCGCGACACCGAGGACGCCACGCTGGTGCTGAAACTGACCCACCATGACATCGATGTCGCCCTCAACGACATGCTGCATCACCTCTACAAGAACCAGTCTTACCGCTGTCGCATCGTGCTGATCCACGGTTACCTGGCCGACGCCGATTACGAGCGGCTGGTGGAAGCCACGTCGTATGTGGTCAACAGCTCCTTCGGCGAAGGCCAGTGCCTGCCGCTGATGGAATTCATGTCGTGCGGCAAACCGGCTGTGGCGCCGTGCAACACGGCGATGGCCGACTACATCGACCACGACAACAGCTTCATCGTCGACTCCACCGATGAACTGACCGCGTGGCCCCACGACCCGCGTGCGGCCTACCGGACCCTGCGTTACATCACGAATTGGGATTCGCTGTGCTCGGCCTATCAGGCCAGTTACGACGTGGCGAAAAACGACACCGCCCGTTACGCGCAGATGTCGGCCAGCGCGGTGGCCAGCCTCGAACATTTCTGCAGTCAGGCCCGTGCCGAGCAACGCCTGGAAGGGTTCCTCGCGCAGGTCTTGCAGCGCCACGCGGGCACCTCGGCATGATTGGCCGGTGGCTGCGGCGCTTGCGCCCATTGTCGCCGCCGATGCCTGCACCCGTGACGCTGGCGCCTCCCAGCGTCGGCTCGCCGCGTGACTGCGGTTTGCAGGACGCAGTGCTCGACGGCTGGTTTCTCGGTGACAGTGGTGAGTTGCTCAAGGGTTTTGCCATCGGCCCCGACGACACCTTGCTCGATGTCGGTTGCGGTGAAGGCGTGGCGACGTTGTTCGCGGTACGGCAGGGCGCCTCGGTGATCTTTACCGACAGTGAGTTCGACAAGGTCCGCGACCTCGCGGGTCAGGTCCAGGCGCAGAGCGCGAAACCGTCGTTGGGCGTGGTCAGCAATAGCCTGCCGTTACCGCTGGCCGAGGGTTGCGCGAGCAAAATCGTTTGTATGGAAGTGCTGGAACACGTCGAGCACCCCGAGCTGTTCATGGCGGAACTGGTGCGCATGGGCCGTCCCGGTGCGCAATATTTGCTCAGCGTCCCGGACGCGGTGGGCGAGCAGTTGCAGCAAGGCATCGCGCCACCGGCCTATTTCCAGGCGCCGAACCACATTCAAATATTCACCCGCGAGCGCTTCACCGAGCTGGTGGAAAGCGTCGGGCTGGTCATCGAGCATCGCCAGGGCAACGGGTTCTTCTGGGTCATGGGGATGATTTTCTTCTGGGCCAGCGAACGGGCGGCCGGACGCGACCTCGGCGGCGCGGTACGTGACCGGATCCAGGCCCCGTATCCGCCGCTGATGGAGAGTTGGGCCAGGACCTGGCAAGACTTGCTGGCGCAGCCTGACGGGCTGGCGATCAAGCAGTTGCTGGACCAGTTCATGCCCAAGAGTCAGGTCATCATTGCCCGCAAACCGGCCCCGGCCGATTCCTCATCCACTGGAGCCACCGCATGCTGAGCCGTTTGAAAAACCTCACGAAGGGCAAAGACCCCGTTCCGGCGCCGGTCGTGGCCCACGTGCCGCCAGCGGCCAAGGTCGATGCCTATGAGCTGGGGCTGATGGACGCTGTGCTCAGCGGCTGGTTCAACCAGGCCACGAACGAGCTGTACACCGGGTTCCGGATTTCCCCGGAAGACACCGTGCTGGACGTTGGCTGCGGTGACGGCGGCAATGTGCATTTCTGTGCCATGCGCGGGGCGAAAATCATTGTCGCCGACATCGACGCCGAGAAAATCGCCGCCACCGCCGAGCGCCTCAAGGACACCCCGGCCCGTGACGTCGAATGCCACGTCACCGACGGCAATCCGCTGCCGCTGGCCGATGCGACGGCCACGCGGGTGGTCTCGACCGAAGTCATCGAGCACGTCGACGACCCGGCGCAGTTCCTGGCTGAACTGGTGCGCGTCGGCAAGCCGGGCGCGTTGTACCTGCTCAGCGTGCCGCACCCCAGTTCTGAAAACCTGCAAAAAGACATTGCTGCGCCGCAGTACTTCCAGAAACCCAACCACATTCGGGTCATCAGCGAGGACCAGTTCAAGCAGATGGTCAGCGACAGTGGCCTGGAGGTGCTGAGCCACAGCCAGTACGGGTTTTACTGGTCGCTGTGGATGCTGTTGTTCTGGGACGCGAAGGTCGATCTGCACAATGCCGATCACCCGTTGCTCAATCATTGGGCCGAAATGTGGCAGATGATTCTCGCCTCGCCCCGTGGGCCGCAGCTCAAACAGGCGCTGGACTCGGCGGTGGCGAAAAGTCAGGTGATCATTGCCCGAAAGCCCTTGGCTGAGTAGGCTGGCGCGTATTGCAACCAGGGCCGTGAAGGCCCTTTTTGCGTTCAGGGATTACGTGTCGGTTCGAAGGGGTTTATGTCCGCGTCTTTTTTTGTTCGTTGTTTGGTTTTGCTCGCGGGCCTGTGGTTGTTGGGCGGGTGCCAGCCTCAGGAGGCGCCGCCGCTGGACCAGCAACTGTACGTGTGGCAGCGCCAATGGACCGAGGCCCATGAGGATGCGCTGGCCCAGACCCGCTCCGACTTTTCGACCTTGCGCGTGTTGGCCTTGCAGGCGTTCCCTGGCGCTGGCTGGAGCCGTGCCCGGATCGATCCGGCGCTGTTGAAACGTGATGGCCGCCCGTTGATCGCGGTGATTCGCCTGGATGGCCAGCTCAAGCAACTGGACCACGCCGAAGTGCGCACACAGATCCTCAACGTACTGACTGACTGGCAGGCTCAGGGCCTGACGCTGGCGGGCGTGGAGATCGACCACGACGCCGGCAATGCGCGGTTGCCGGCCTATCGTGAGTTTCTTGTCGACCTGCGCAGCGTGCTGCCCGCGTCGTTGAAACTGAGCATCACCGCATTGCCGGCCTGGCTCGACAGTTCCACGTTGCCGGCGCTGTTGGCGGTGGTCGACAGCAGCGTGTTGCAGGTGCACGCGGTGAGCGACCCCGAGCAAGGGTTGTTCGACCCTAAACAAGCGAAACAATGGGCCGAACGCTGGAGCCGAATCACCCCCCATCCTTATTACCTGGCCTTGCCGGCCTACGGCGTGGCGTTGCTGCCGAATGCCGATGGCGTCCCGACGGTGGAAAGCGAAGTGCCAATCGAGGGTGCTGGTCTGCGCCGGGAATTGCTCGCCGACCCGCAGCAATTGTCGCGCCTGGCGGCCCAACTACGCGCCGAGCCACCGGCGCATCTGGCCGGGCTGATCTGGTTTCGCCTGCCGCTCAAGGGCGACCGTCGGGCCTGGAGCCTGGCCACCTTGCGCGCCGTGGCGCGGGGCGATGCCTTGAACAGTCAATTGACGCTGAACCTCGCGAACACCGACGGTCTGTACGACATTGCCGTGAACAACACCGGCAACCTCGACAGCGCCTGGCCCGAGCGCGTGACGCTGGCGGTTTCGCACTGTGACGGTGCCGACGCTGTGGGCGGATATACGTTGCAACAAAGCCCCGAACAGCTCACCTTCACTCGCCTCAAAGAAGGCCGTTTGCCGGCAGGTGCGGCGCGTGTTGTAGGTTGGGCACGCTGTACATTTATTGATCAAGGAGGTTCTCATGTTTATCCGTAACGGCCTGCTGTGCCTGACCCTTAGCCTGCCGCTAGGCTCGGCGCTGGCCTGCGGGCCGGACTTCCCCCTGCGTTTGCTCAGTGATCGGGCGCATACCCTGGCCGAGCTGCCGGAGGGCAGCTTCCAGTTCGAAGCCAGCCGTTTGGGCAGTGCCATCGCCGGGTTGAAACCGGCCACCGCTGCCACGCTGGGCTACGGCTACTACGGTGACGGCGACCCTTATGTGCAGGAAAAAACCAAGGCCGAACAGGTCAGCCTGAGCGATGCCCAGCAAACCCTGGTGGCGCAATTGCGCCAGCTCAAGGACCCACAACAAGCGTTGATCCAGGGCGCGAGCCTGCCGGCCGAATTGAGCCTGTACAGCGCCGGGGCCGTGGCCTTCAATGCGGGCGAGTATCAGCAGGCCACGGAGTATTTCCGTCAGGTGCTGGCGCTGCCGGCCGATCAGCGTGCCTTGCGCAGCACTTGGGCCGCGTACTCGCTGGGCCGTGCCTTGTACGCCATCAGCGTGCAAGCCAATGATCTCGATGAACTGGCCCGCCGCGACATGTTGCTGCTGGCCCGCAAGGCCTTCCAGCAGACGCGGCAATTGAGCGTCGACGGTTTCAGCGACCCGCAGGAATTGGGCATTTCCAGCCTGGGCGAAGAGGCCCGGTTGCTCCTGGAAGACGGTAACTGGAACGGCGCCATTGGCCTGTATGCGACGCAATCCCTGCACGGGTCACCGGTGGGCCTCAGTTCCCTCAAGCAATTGGTCGCGCAACTGAGCGCGATGCCAGACGCGGAACTGGCGCAGTTGCTGGAAGGCAAACCGGTGCAGCAACTGGTCACGGCGGCGCTCATCAGCCATATGGGCTGGTCTTACGGCGAGCAACCGCCGTCTGAGCAAAAATTGATCAAGGCGCTGATTCTCAGCACCGCCGCCAGCCTTGAAAATGCCGACCGACTGGCCGCGCTGAACTATCAGATCGGTGATTACACCACCACCCAGACCTTGCTCGAACACGCTGGCGACGGTGGCCTGGCCTGGTGGCTGCGGGCCAAACTGGCGCTGCGTGCCGGCGACAAGGCTGCGGCGGCCAGCGCCTATGCCAAAGCCGCCAAAGCCTTCCCGCAGACTGAGAGCTGGGGCTATCGCACCGACGACAACGGCTATTACGAAACGCTCAAACCCGGTTGCCGGGTCGAGGGTGAAAGCGCGGTGCTGGCACTTGAGCGCGGTGACTACCTGCAAGCTTTCGATCAGCTGTACCGCAGCGATGATGTGTATTGGCAGGACACCGCAAGCATCGCTGAGCGTGTGCTGACCCTCGACGAGCTCAAGCAGTACGTCGACAGCCATGTGCCCGCGCCACCGCCGACCCCCAAGCAGGAAAGCGGTTACTACACGACCTTGCCGATTGCCGCGCAATTGCGCGAGCTGCTGGGCCGCCGCTTGTTGCGCGAGGGTCATTACGATCAGGTATCGGGCTACTTCGACAGCCCCGAGCTGCAAGCGAAGGCCAAGGCCTACGGCCAGTATCGTCAGGACGCCGAATCGCGCTGGCTGCCCACCGCCCGCGCCGAAGCCTATTACCAGGCAGCCAAACTGGCTCGCGAGTCGGGCATGGAACTGTTGGGCTACGAGATGGGGCCGGACTTTCACGCGCTGGAAGGCATGTACAGCCTGGAGATCCCGCCGGTTGAGGCCGGCCCGTTCATCACCGCTGCCGAAGTCCAGCGTCAGCAAGCGACCCAGGCCGCGCCGGATGTGCGTTATCACTATCGGTACGTGGCCGCCCAATTGGCCAATGACTCAGCCAACTTCCTGCCCCACAGCAGCCAGGCGTTCGCCGCCGTGCTGTGCAAAGCCGCGCGCTGGACCCGTGGCAGTGACGATGAGCTGGCTTACTACCAGCGTTACATCAACCAGGGGCCGTACGTGCAGTGGGCGGAAAACTTCGGTGAGAACTGTGAGGAACCGACCTTCGACACGGCCAACAAGCGCTACGTGACCCAGGTTGTGGACGCGGTTCGTTCGGCATTGCGGCCGTTCAAACTGGCGCTGATCGCTGGCGCCAGTGTGTTGGTGCTCGGGGCGGCGTTCCTGCTCTGGAACCGTCGCCGCGCCAAGCGTTAAGGTCAGGCCTGCTGGACGAACGTCAGGCGCAGTGCGAAACCGATCAGCAGGCTGCCAAACAGCCATTGCTGAGCGCGCTGCGCCGATGGGCTGCGCTCCAGCCAGCGGCCGAGCCATGCGCCGATCAGCGCGTAAACACTGTCGAACATCAACCCGGCAATCACCAGCAGTGCCCCGAGGCTGGCGAATTGCGCCAGCACGGAGCCTGCCTGCGGGTCGATAAATTGCGGCAGCAGCACCGAGCAGAACAGCAGCGCCTTGGGGTTGAGCAGGTTGGTCAGCACGCCGCGCGCAATGGCCTCGCGCCACGCCAGTGTCGGGGCGGCTGCGCCAGCGGTGTTCAGGGTGGGCAACATAGTAGAGCGCAGGCACTGGACCCCCAGCCATAACAGGTAGGCGGCCCCGACCAGGCGCACCACGTCGAAGGTCCAGGGCGCTGCCTTGAACAGCGTCGCCAGGCCCAGCGCGGCCAGCACCACGTGGCAACTGCGGGCGATGGCCAGGCCGATGGCCGTGGCCAGCGCGGCGGTTTTACCCTGCCGGGCGCCGGTTTGCAGCAGCAGGATCATGTCCGGCCCGGGCAACAGGTAAACCACCGCCACGGCGATAAAGAACATCCAGAGCTCTGCCACGCTGCACCCCATTCGTTGTCGATTTGGTCAGCCCAGTCTAGAGCGCAAGGGCGGGGCAGGTGCTTGCGTAATCCGCCCGCAGAGCCGCTAGACTTGGCAGCTTCTGCCAATCGATGACTGAAAACAGTCGGGAACTGCCAAATCATGAAACTGGATGCCTATGACCGCCGAATTCTCGCCGCACTGCAACGGGACGGACGCCTGAGCAATGTGCAACTGGCGGACGAAATCGGTCTGTCCGCCTCGCCATGTTTGCGCCGGGTGCGGATGCTGGAAGAGGCGGGGGTGATTCGCGGTTACCAGGCCAACCTCGACCGCGACGAAGTCGGGTTGGGGCTGACGGTGTTTGTAGGGATCAAGGTCGAACGTCACAACGAAGAAGAAGCCGATGCCTTTCGCTTGGCCGTGACCGCGTTGCCCGAGGTGATTTCGGCATTCCTGGTGTCCGGCGAGTCGGACTTTTTACTGCAAGTGGTGGTGCCGGACCTGCGCGGCTATGAGCGTTTCCTCACCGGCAGCCTGCTGAAGTTGCCGGGCGTGAGCGATATCCGCAGTAACTTCGCGATCCACACCGTGAAAACCCCAGGGCCGCTGCCGTTGGGGCATTTACCGGCGTGATGCGGTGCCGGTGTTGCCCGTCTTCCAGGCATCACCGGCGAGCTGTCTCAGGTCCACCAGTACCGAACCAGGTGGAAGAAGATCGGCGCTGCGAAACACACCGAGTCGAGTCGGTCGAGCATGCCGCCGTGGCCTTCGATCATGTGGCCCCAGTCCTTCACGCCCCGGTCGCGTTTGATCGCCGACATGACAATGCCACCGGCAAACCCCAGCAGGTTGATCAACAGCGCGATCAGGAACGACTGCCAGATGTTGAACGGGGTGATCCACCACAGTGCCGCGCCGATCATCGAGGCCAGCAGGATCCCGCCAACGAAACCTTCAACGGTTTTCGACGGCGACAGGTTTGGCGCGATCTTGTGTTTGCCGAACAGTTTGCCGCAGACGTACTGCAACACGTCCGACAGTTGCACGACGATCACCAGGTAGGCGATCAGCAACAGGTTGCGGCCTTCGTAGCCTTCGATGTCGAGGGTCAGCAGCGCGGGCACGAACGACACGCAGAACACCGCGATCATCAGCCCCCATTGCACCTTCGAGGCCCGTTCCAGGAAGTGCGTGCTGTCACCGCCCAGCGAAGCGAGGATCGGCAGCAGCAGGAACACGTAGACCGGAATGAAGATCGAGAACAGCCCGTACCAGTCTGAGTAAATCAGCACGTATTGCAGCGGCAGCGCCAGGTAGAACGCCGCCACCAGCGCGGGGTAGTCACTGCGCCGGGTCGGGGTCAGGGTCAGGAACTCGCGCAGGGCGTAGAACGACACCGCGTAGAACAACAGGATCACCGCGCTGGTGCCGAGCCAGAAGGCGATACCGATCACCACCACCATCACCCACCAGGCGTTGATCCGGGCGTTGAGGTTGTCGATCACCGAGTTCGGCGTGCCACGGGTTTTGAGTTTGAGGATGAAACCGATCAACGAGGCCAGCACCAGAATCGCGCCGATCCCTGCGAACAGCATCAGGGTTTGCTTATCCATTCAGGAATGCTCCGGGGCCAGGGCCAGTAATGCGTTGCGGCAGCGTTCGACAAACTGCTCTTTGCTTTCGTCTTCGGCGAGCACCTGTGGTGCCCCGAAACGGGTGGTACACAGCAGCGGTAACGGCAGCACGCGCCCTTTGGGCATGACGCGGTTGAGGTTGGCGATCCACACGGGGATCACTTCGACCTGTGGATAACGTTTGGCCAAGTGATAAATCCCGCTCTTGAAGGGCAGCAAGCCGTCTTCCAGGTTGCGCGTGCCTTCGGGAAAAATGATCAGCGAATCGCCGTTCTCCAGCGCGTCGATCATGGGCTGCAAAGGGTTATCCACAGGGTCCTTGCGTTCACGCTCGATCAACACCCCGTTGAACACGCGGTTGATGATGTAGGGCCGGACCACGCCTTTTTTCCAGTAGTCGATCCCGGCCACTGGCCGCGTGACTTTGCGCAATGCCTTGGGCAGCGAGGCCCAGAGCAGCACGAAATCGCCGTGGCTGCTGTGGTTGGCGTAATAGATGCGCTGCACCATGGTGGGCGCGCAACCGAGCCACAGGCTGCGTGCGCCCGTGACCGTGCGGGCGGCGGAGGTGATAAGGCTAGCGACCACGGGTTCGAACATGAGGGTTCCTTATCGAATGAAGCCCAGCGCAGGGCTGGCAATGATGGCGGCGACGGCCAGCAGCGCTTGCGCCGCGAGCATTTGTGTCTGGTTGCGCAACAGCTTCAGTGCGCCACGACTGCGCTCGTCCCAGGGTCGGTCTGCACCGTTGGCCGGTTTCAGGCGCAGGTTTTGCAATACCTGATCGAGTGCGAGGGTGCATTCCGGCAAGGGCTGCGTAGAGTCGGCCATGAGTTGGAACAGGTCCGCATCGAAGGCCACCCGCAGCGCCCAGTATTTTTGCAGCAGGCCGAAAATCACCAGCGCGGCGCACAGGCCGTGCATCCACAGGCTGCCGTAGACGAGCATCGGGATCAGGCCAATGGCCGCGCCGATCAGCGTCAGCCCTGTGGATAACTGATCCAGTGCCTTGCCACGTCGCAGCAGGCTGGCGACGACGGCTAGTTGCAGGTCAACGGCCATCGGTGTTCCTCAACTGTTCCAGGGCGTGGCGGTGGGCGGGGTGCAAGACGATCTGCGGCCGCGTCCGTTGAATTTGCACCACGGCGGCATCGACGCTGGCGGCCCGGCCCGTGTGCAGCAACCAGGCGGCAATCGCCGTGGCGCTGCGCGAGTAACCCAGTGCACAACAGACCAACAGCGGCCCGTGCTGACGCAAGCGTTCGATGGCCAGCGCTGCTTCCCGGCACTGCTCGGCGGTGGGAGCCGTCAGGTCGAGCACCGGCAGCGCGTGGTACGGTCGGCCTTGCGGGTCCAGCGACAGCTCGGCGCACAGGTCGAGCACCGCGTCGAACGGGCTGTCCTGCAATTGCCGGGCAGTGGGAATGCGCCCCAGCCAAACGTTATCCACAACCTGATCGGGCTGTGGATGACGGCGTGTCCACAGCCGTGAATTGATCCACGCTGCGGCGAGGTACGGAGCGAATAACCAGCGAGCGGCCGGGCTCAGGCGACCATCGGCCCGTTTCTGAAACCCGGCGGCGTCGAACCATTTGTAGTTCAGCGCCACCATCAACAGCGCCGCCGCCGGCCACAGCAACCACAGCCAGGCACCACCGAAGGCAAAGGCCGGCACCGCGAACAGCGCGGCGCCCAGCGCGTAACGGATCGCCAGTTGCCAGCGTTTGCGGTCGTGGGTCAGGCGTGCCGATTGCAGCGGGCTCGGCCGGTCCAGTGGCCACAGCCAGACGCACAACCAACCGGCCAGCGCGCCTGTGGGTAAGTCAATAAAGTGGTGTTGATAAGTGGTCAGCACCGAGACGCCGATCAAGCCGAACCAGCCGTGCACCAGCCAACGCCACACCCCTTGGGTATGCCGCTGAAAACAGACCCACAGCACCACCAGCAATGCGATGTGCAGCGAGGGCGCCTGGTTGAACGGTTTGTCGAACCCCGCGAGTACTTCGAACAGCCAGCCAAACAGGCCGTCCATGGGCGGACGGTCGAAGGTGAACCGCAGGGGCCAGATCAGGAAGCAACTGACCGCGATCAGTTGCGCCGTGAGCAAGCGCAAGGCGTGGCGCTTGAGTTCCACGCGGGTGTTGGGCAACAGCAGCGAGAGACCGTAGAGCAGGTCAATGGACCAGTAGGGCACGATGGTCCAGGCCCAGAACGGCATGTGGGTTTCCCAGTCGAACACCATCGTGCCGACGTCGCTGCGCTGGCTGGTGACCCACGTCGCAAAACCGTAGGTGCTGAAGAACAGCGGTGCCAGCAACAGCAGCCAGAGCACCGCGGGTTTCAACAGGCCGGGCTCGCGCGCCGGCAGAGCGGCGTGGCTCATCATCGCACCCGTTGCGCCAGCGACACGCTGAAGATGCCCCACTCATCTACTCGCATGGTGATCTTGCGGAAACCGGCGGCCTCGACCAACTGATCCATTTCGGCCTGCGTGCGGCGGCGCATGACCCAGGCCTGACCCTGACGGTGACTGGTCAGGGCGCGGGCGATCAGTTCCAGCTGCGGGTGCCACGGCTGGCCGGTGTACACCAGGTAACCGCCAGGCTCGACCGCTTCGGCCAGACCGGCCAGCGAACCGCCGACCATGGCATTGTCGGCGAACAGTTCATACAGACCGGACACCACCGCCAGGCTTGGCTTGGGTTCCAGCGCAGCGAGGTCAGCGCGGTCGAAGGCATCGCCTTTGACGAAGCGGGCAATCTCGCCCAGGCCTTTCTCGACGATCAATGCGCTGCCGTCGCGCACGTTGATGTCGCTGTAGTCGCGCAGCAGGATCGATTCCGGCAACGGGCTCACACCCTGCAAGGCTTCGAGGATGTAGCGACCGTGGCCGGCGGCGATATCGACGATGCGCACCTGGCGCTGCTCTTCGCGCAGTTTGCCCATGGCCAGGCGCAGCAGTTCTTCGACATTCAGTTTGCGTTGGCGAATGCCGCGCCAGCCGATGGAGTTCAGGTAGTTCTGGTCGATCATCTTGCCCAGCGCCGTGTGGCCGGTCGGCTGGTTGCGGTAGACGTAGTCCAGGGTGCTGCCGGAGTCGAAACCGGTGTCGAAGCCCAGTTTGACCCCGGCCGACAGCTTGCTGCCCAGGCGCATGCTGGCGCGGGTCATGCGCCAGTACAGGTCACGCAGCGAGTTGTGCGGCAGCGGCGCGGCCAGCGACTCGGATTCGGCGCAGGTCGGGCCCATGCGGTCGGCGTCGAGCAGGGCAGGGCGGTTCAGCGGGTGCAGGAAGTTTTGCAGGATGAAGCGCTTGGCGCTTTTCACCGCCACTTCGCGGCCACGCTCGCCCAGTGTGTCGTGGAAGAACCCCGGCAGGATGTGTTTTTCCTTCTGCAAACTGCCCAGGCGTTCGAAGAACTGTTCCTGGGGTTTGCGGTGTACCACGAAGTCGGAGCCGGAAATCAGCAACTGCGTCGGCACCTGAATCGCCTGGGCATCGGCCACCACGCGGTCGGCGGCTTCGTACAAACCCAGCAGCACGTTGACCGAAATGGCTTTGGTGATCAGCGGGTCGCTGTCGTAAGAAGCAACGCGTTCCGGGTCATGGCTGAGGAAGCGAGCCTTGACGTAACTGTTGACGAAAAAGTTGCCGCGAAAGGTCCGCATCAACGCCAGGCCCGTGCGCGCGAACGGCACGTACAGTTTGACTTTGAACGCCGGCGAAGCCAGTACCAGCGAGCGAATGCGGGGCGCGTAGTCGTGAACCCAGGTCGACACGATGACCGCGCCAACGCTTTGGGCGATCACGGCCAGGTTTTCTTCGGCGATCTGGTGGGTCGCACCGATGTGATCGCAGAAGGTCTGCACGTCGCGCACGCTGGTGGCGAAGCTCGGGCTGTCACCACGGGCGCCGGGGGACTGGCCGTGGCCACGGGCATCCCAGGCAAAAAAGTCGAACTCGGGCATGTCCAGTTCGTCGACCAGGTGGGCAATACGCCCCGAGTGTTCGTGGCCACGGTGGAACAGCAGAATCGCTTTGCGTGGCTCGCCGGTCGGCGCGGCGCTGGCGGGCCAGTGACGGTAGAACAGCTCTACGCCGTCGTGGGTCGTGAACGTCTGATGCTGAGCGTCGCGCATTGCAAAATCCTTATGCCGAGGGAGCGTTGTCGTTGACTTCTTTAAGGCCCTGACGGACCCGATTGACCAAGGTGTACACCAGCAGCGCCGCGACCAGCAGCATCACGCCGTTGACCCAGATTGCGCCGAGCCAGCCCAGCGCTACGCCGGTGGCCAGCACGCCGAGCACGAATGCCCGGTCGCTTTTGCCCATCGGGCCGTCATAGCGCCGGGAGGCTCCGACCATCGGACCGAGCACGCCGGTGTATTCACAGAACAGCGCCAGCAGCGTCACCAGCAGAACCGCCAGCAGGCTGACGTCGGGGAGCAGGGCAAACGGCAGGATCAGCGCGCTGTCGGCGACGATGTCACAGAGTTCGTTGAGGTAGGCGCCCAAGCGCGATTGTTGGCCAAACTCGCGAGCGAGCATGCCGTCGATGGCGTTCAACGCCATGCGCAGAATCATCCACACTGGAATCAGCGCAAACACCCAGGCGTGGCTGGCGAAGCAGGCGATTGCCACACCCACCAGCACCGAAATGACCCCGGCCAGCACGGTGATCTGGTTGGCGGTGGTGCCATTGTCGAACAGGCGTTGGACCAGGGGTCGCAACAGGTTCTGAAAGGCCGGCTTGAGTTGATAGATGGAGGGCATTGAAGAGACGGGTCCTTGTCGATCATGAAATTCCCGAGGGCGGCGCCGGCCCGGGATTTGTTGCCGATTATTGCCGCAAATGCGTGGCGCGCACAGTAGCAGTGTCGGCCGTCCGGCGGTGAATGTGATGGGTATCGAACAAAATATTCACTACTCTTGTTATATCGTAACGAATTGTGACCCGCACAACGACAAAACACCGAGGTGGTATGCAAGTCGATCTGGAGGCTGAGGGGACGAACGTAGCAGGGCTGCCGCGTTTTCAGCAGGCGTTGTTTCACGGACGACGGTTGAAACGGGTCGGGTTTGGCCTGGTTGGTCTGGCGGCGCTGGGCTTGCTGCTCGCGTTCTTTGTCGGGGTATTCGCCCCGCTGTCGGTGTGGCCGGCGCTGCTGGTCAATCAGTCAGCGGCGCTCATCGTGGTGATTGCCGGGCTGCAATCGGCCGGCTGGGTGACCCAGTGGCGAGCGCGAACCCTGAACCCGCCGGCAATGCCGGTCGAGGTTGTCGAACCCCCTGAAATCCACGGCTGGTACGAGCGATTGCTGGAGCGCCTCAGCCAGCGCGGGGTCGGGCTGCTGCGACAGATCGGAGCACCGATGTTGTGGCTGGCAGGCTGGGCGCTGCTGGCGTTGCTGTGCATCGGGCAAGCCTGGAACCTGGGTTTGCCAGCGGCGGCGGTCGGTTTGTCGGCCAGTGTAGGCGCGGCGTTGTCGTTGTTGCTGGCGTTCGGCTTGCTGGTGTTCGAACGCCAGCTGGCCCAGGAACATCCTGCGCAGTGGCCGGAAGCGGGGCAGTTGGCGCAACTGCTGCGCGTGGCGATCATCTGCCTGATCCTCGGCGCGTTGTGTCTGTTGTTCGCCAGCGAAACCGCCATTTGGCCGGTGCGGCTGGCGGTACTGATCGGGCTGCTGCCGGGGCTGGTCGCTGCTGAGCTGTTGGTACGTGCGCTGTTGTCGCTGTTCAGCCCGCGCCGCGATCAGCTCGAACCGCCGCTGCTGGCGCAGAGCTTCATCGCCGGGATGCTGCGCTGGCCACCTCAACCGTTGCTCGCGTTGCAGCACGAACTGCACAACCGTTTTGGCATCGACCTGCGTCAGATCTGGGCATTCACTTACATGCGTCGGGCATTTCTGCCCGTGCTGGCGGTGGTGCTCGCGGTCGGCTGGTTGCTCACCGGGCTCCATGAAATCCCGCTGCAAGGGCGCGGTATCTACGAGCGCTTCGGCAAACCCGTGGAAGTCTTCGGGCCGGGTTTGCATGCCGGTTTGCCTTGGCCGCTGGGCCGGGTATTGAATGTCGAAAATGGCGTGGTTCATGAGTTGGCCACCAGCGTGGGAGACACCACTGCGGCGCCTCTGGCTGCCGATCCGGCTGAAGGCCCGGCGCCGGCCATCGCCAACCGCTTGTGGGACGCCAGCCATGTGAACGACAAGTCGCAGGTGATCGCCAGCAGCAGCAACGACAAACAGAGCTTCCAGATCGTCAACATGGACGTGCGGTTCGTCTATCGCATCGGCCTGACGGATCAGGCGGCGTTGGCCGCGACCTACAACAGCGCCGATGTGCCGACGCTGATTCGCAGCACCGCCAGCCGCATTCTGGTGCACGACTTTGCGTCGCGAACCCTCGACGGTTTGCTTGGCGCCGACCGTGTGGGGCTGGCCGAAGACATTGGCCGGTCGGTGCAGGCGGACTTGCAGAAACTCGACAGCGGAGTGGAAATCCTCGCCACGGTGGTCGAGGCCATTCACCCGCCGGCCGGCGCCGCCAACGCTTACCACAGCGTGCAAGCGGCGCAGATCGGCGCCCAGGCGTTGATTGCCCGCGAGCGCGGCGCCGCTGCCGAGCAGACCAACCAGGCGCAATTGCAGGCCAGTGTCGCGCGCGACCAGGCCCAGGCCACGGCCCATGAAGTCAACGCCACGGCCCGGGCCGCCGACTTGCGCTTTGCCGCTGAGCGCAAGGCGTTCGCCAGCGCGGGTCAGGCCTTTGTGCTGGAGCAGTATTTCAGCCAACTGACCCAAGGCCTCGCCAGCGCCAAATTGTTGGTGCTCGATCATCGTCTGGGCGGCGGCAACGCGCCGACCATCGACCTACGCACGTTCACGCTGCCGGCTGATCCGTCGTCGCTGCGTAAAACCGTTCAGCCAGGAGCCGTCCATTGAGCCTCTCGCCTTCTCACGATCATCATGACCACGCTGGGCATAATCACGGCCACGCGGGTCATCATCACGGCCATCATCACCACGGTGATCCTCAAGAAGCAGGGCCTTTCCCTTGGCGGCGCATGGCCTGGGCGGCGTTGCTGGTGGTGTTTGCCATCGCAGCGGCGAGCCTGGTGCAAGTGCGCTCCGGTGAGGCCACGGTGATCACCCGGTTTGGTAATCCGTCACGGGTGTTGCTGGAACCCGGTCTTGGCTGGCGCTGGCCGGCACCGTTCGAGGCGGCGATCCCGGTGGACCTGCGGCTGCGCACCACGTCCAGCGGCTTGCAGGATGTGGGCACCCGCGACGGCTTGCGCATCATCGTTCAGGCTTACGTGGCGTGGCAGGTGCAGGGCGACCCGGACAACGTGCAGCGTTTCATGCGCGCCGTGCAAAACCAGCCCGATGAAGCGGCGCGGCAGATCCGCACTTTTGTCGGCTCGGCGCTGGAAACCACCGCCAGCAGCTTCGACCTGGCCAACCTGGTGAACACCGACGCCAACCAGGTGCGCATTGCCGATTTCGAGGCGCAACTGCGCAAGCAAATCGATCAGCAACTGCTCACCACTTACGGCGTGCGCGTGCTGCAAGTCGGCATCGAACGACTGACCTTGCCGTCCGTCACCTTGAGCGCCACCGTCGACCGCATGCGTGCCGAGCGTGAAACCATTGCCACCGAACGCACGGCCGTGGGCAAACGCGAAGCCGCGCAAATCCGTTCGGCCGCCGAGCGCGACGCGCGGATCGTGCAAGCAGATGCCACGGTCAAAGCGGCGGACATCGAAGCCCAATCGCGAGTTGAAGCGGCGCAGATTTATGGCAAGGCTTACGCCGGTTCGCCGCAGCTGTACAACTTGCTGCGTTCCCTCGACACCTTGGGCACGGTAGTGACGCCGGGTACAAAACTGATTCTGCGCACGGATGCCGCGCCGTTTCGGGTATTGGTCGACGGCCCGCCGACGCTGGATAACAAATCCGGGTCGCAGCCATGAGTGAAGTTCCACGTGGAACAATTGAACTCAGCAGCCCGTGGATTCAGGCCGGACGGCTGACGTTTCTGGCGTTGTATGCGGTGACGGTACTGGCCGCGTTGGCGTGGGCATTCTCCAATGTGCGGCAGATCGATCCGCAGAATCGTGCGGTGGTGTTGCACTTTGGTGCTCTGGACCGGATTCAGAATGCCGGTTTACTGCTGGCCTGGCCGCGCCCCTTCGAGCAGGTGATTCTGTTGCCCGCCGCAGATCGCGTGATTGAACGCCGCGTCGAAAATCTGCTGCGTTCCGACCCGGCGTTGCAGGCCGATCGTCAGGCCAGTTTCGCCACGCCGATCAGCGATGCCCTGGCTGGCTCTGGTTATTTATTGACCGGTGATGCAGGCGTCGTGCAACTGGATGTGCGGGTGTTCTATAAGGTCACCGAGCCCTATGCCTTCGTGCTTCAGGGTGAACATGTGTTGCCGGCGCTGGACCGTTTGGTGACGCGCAGCGCCGTGGCCCTGACCGCGGCGCGGGACCTGGACACCATTCTGGTGGCGCGCCCGGAATTGATCGGCGCCGACAATCAGGCGGCCGAACGCCGTGAACGTCTGCGCGGCGATCTGGTGCAGGGCATCAATCAACGCCTGGCCGAGTTGAGTGCGACCGGGCAAGGGTTGGGCATTGAAGTGGCGCGGGTCGACGTGCAATCGAGTCTGCCTGCACCGGCGGTGAACGCCTTCAACGCGGTACTCACGGCCAGTCAGCAGGCCGACAAAGCCGTGGCCAATGCGCGAACCGAGGCCGAAAAACTCACCCAGGCCGCCAATGAACAAGCGGACCGTGCGCTGCAAGTCGCTCATGCCCAGGCCCGCGAACGCCTGGCCAAAGCCTCGGCCGACACCGCCACCGTGTCGAGCCTGGCGCAGGCCCAACAGCAGGGCACCGACCCGGGCATGTTGCTGCGTATCTACCGCGAGCGGATGCCGACGATTCTGCGTCAGGCCGGCTCAGTGACCACGGTTAACCCCAAAGACGATTCCCGCCTGATTATTCAGGGAGCCGAACAATGACCGCTCAAACCGCCGCCGTGCCCAGCATGCTGAGCACGGCCGAACAACGCAGCGCCGCGCGCCAACTCACCCTGGCGATGCTTGCCCTCGGCTTGCTCGGTCTGGGGCTGGTGTGGCGCTGGCAATCGCCGGAGCAAACCGGGGTCAGTCAGGTGTTGCTGGGGGTCGCCTCGCTGTTGGTGGCCGTGCCGGTCATGCGTTCGGCCTGGTACAGCCTGCGGTACCCGAGCCTGCACGGCATTACCGATCAACTGATCGCGCTGGCGATGATGGGCGCTTGGGCCACCGGCGACTTGCTGACCGCCGCGTTGCTGCCAATCATCATGATCTTCGGCCACGTGCTGGAAGAGCGCAGCGTAATCGGCTCGCAGGAGGCGATTCACGCGTTGGGCCAATTGACCCGCAGCCATGCGCGCAAGGTTCAGGCCGACGGCTCGATTGTCGAAGTCGACAACGCGACCCTCAAGGCCGGCGACGTGGTGGAAGTGCGGGCCGGGGATCGGGTGCCGGCCGATGGCCTGGTGTTGTCCGGGCAGGCCAGCCTCGACACGGCACCGATTACCGGTGAGTCGGTGCCGCTGGAGGCGACGGTCGGCGTTCAGGTGTTTGGTGGCGCAATCAACCTCGACGGCTTGCTGCGCCTGGAAGTGACACGCACCGGCCATGAATCGACCCTGGGCAAAGTCATCGCCCTGATGCAGAGCGCCGAGCGCTCGAAACCGCCCATCACCCGGTTGCTCGAACGTTATGCCGGCAGCTACATGGTGTTGGTGTTGCTGTTGGCCGCGGTGACCTGGTTCGTCACCAACGATGCCCAGGCGATGCTCGCGGTATTGGTCGCGGCGTGCCCTTGTGCATTGGTGCTGTCGGCACCGGCGACGGCGATTGCCGGAATCGCGGTGGCGGCGCGTCATGGCATCCTGATTCGCAGCTCGGCGTTCCTGGAAGAGTTGGCGGACCTCACGTCGCTGGTGGTCGACAAGACCGGCACCCTGACCTTCGGTACCCTGCGTTTGCAGTCGATTGAAAGCCCGCTGGAAGACCGCAGCGAGCTGCTGAAACTGGCGGCCAGCCTCGGCTCTGCCAGCAGCCATCCGGTCAGTCGGGCGCTGGCCGGGTTGGTGACGCAGGAGCACTTTCTGCTGCTCTCGGACATTCGCGAACGCCAGGGCCTGGGGGTTGTGGCCATGACCGGGCAGGGCGAGGCGGCGCTCGGGCGCCCGGAGTTGTTCGCACAATTGGGCATTGAAACGTCGACGGTGCCTGAACACGATGGGCCGATTGCCGGTCTGGCGCTGGGCGGGCAGTTCCTCGCGTGGCTGTTGCTGGCCGACAGCGTTAAACCCGAAGCACGGTTTGCCTTGAGCGAACTGCGTGAGCTGGGGCTGGGTCGGCAGTTGTTGTTGACCGGTGACCGCCACAGTGTCGCTCACAGCCTGGCAGCGGATGTCGGCATCAGCGATGTCGAGGCCCAGGCCTTGCCTGAAGACAAACTCAACCGCGTGCTGGCGGAAATCGGCAGCGGTTTTCGGCCCATGGTGGTCGGCGACGGCATCAACGATTCGCTGGCCCTCAAGGCCGGCGTGGTCGGGGTGGCGATGGGCGCGGGCGGTGCGGACATCGCCTTGGCGTCGGCAGACATCGTGCTGATCGGCAGCGACCTGCGCCGGCTCGGCACCTGTGTGCGCCTCAGCCGCCAATGCCGGAAGACCTTGCAGGTCAACGTCATCATCGGGCTGGGCTGGACGCTGGCGATTGTCGCGTTTGCCGCGTTTGGCTGGCTCGGTGCGGCAGGGGCGATGATTGCGGCGGTGCTGCACAACCTCAGCACGTTGCTGGTGCTGGGCAACGCCGGGCGCTTGCTGCGGTTCCAGGAGCCGTTGCTCAAGCTGTAGGTGTGAAGCGTGCGTCGCCCCAGTGGATTGGGGTGATGCTTTCGCGAGCAAGCTTTGCTCCTACATGGGGTAGGGGGTGGAATTATTTTTTGTTTTTTTTCATGTCGGTTGTAACGCCCTTGGGGCAGCGCTCTCTAGTGCCATGTCGGGACTGAACAACCTTCCAGCCGACACCCCTGGCTACTATCGAGGATAAAAAAATGAACATTAAAACCGCCGCTGCTGGTGCCGCCCTTGCGTTGGCCGCTGCCACCCTGTTTGCCGGTGTTGCCACCACTGCGACTGCTGCCGATGCTCAGGTTCACTGCTACGGCGTGAATGCGTGCAAAGGTCAGAACGACTGCAAAACCAAAGACCACGCCTGCAAAGGCATGGGTGCCTGTAAAGGCCAGGGTTTCAAAGCCATGGCCCAGGCAGCCTGTGATAAAGCGGGTGGCAAAGTCGGCGAATAACCGGCCTGCCGCAGTGGTGCCCTCACCACTGCGGCCACTCGGCGAGGAGCCCGACATGTCTGTATCCAATTCTTGCCTGGGCTATGGCCTGGGTTTGCGCAGCGCCTATTACCAACAGATTCTTGAACAGTTGCCGGCCGTGGACTGGTTCGAGATCGTTTCCGAGAATTTTCTCGTCCAGGGCGGTAAAGCCCTGTACTACCTGGACGCCATCGCCGAGCGCTATCCGCTGGTGATGCATGGTGTTTCCCTGTCCATCGGCGGCCCTCATGCCCTCGATCCGGAGTACCTCAAGCTACTCAAGCAATTGGCCAAGCGGGTTCAGCCCGCCTGGATCTCCGACCATTTGTGCTGGAGCCGTGGCAACGCCCATCAACTGCATGATCTGCTGCCGCTGCCTTACACCGAAGAAAGCCTGACGTACGTGGCCGACCGGGTGCAGCAGGTGCAGGACGTGCTGCAACGTCCGTTGGTGCTGGAAAACGTCTCCAGTTACGTCCGTGCCGCCCATGACTCCTTCAGCGAGTGGGAGTTTCTTGCGGCCCTGAGCCAGCGCAGCGGCTGCGAGTTGTTGCTGGACGTGAACAACGTTTATGTCAGCTCACGCAATCACGGTTTTGATCCCTGGACGTTCATTCAAGGCTTGCCCGCGGACCGTATTCGCCAACTGCACCTGGCCGGGCACCACGACTATGGCGACTATGTGATCGATACCCATGACCATCCAGTGAGTGATCCGGTGTGGGCACTGTACCAACGGACCCTCGAACACGTTGGCCCGGTGGCGACCTTACTTGAGCGTGACGATCACTTTCCGCCCTTCGAAGAACTTCTGGCGGAGCTGGAGAAGGCCCGGGAGCTGGGAGATGAAACCCTGACACGGAGGCTTCGATGCGCTTGAACGAATGGCAACTGGCCTTTGAAGACTTCCTGCTCGGTGAACAATCCACGGCGAATCTGTCCTTGGGTCGGAGCCTGATCGGAGGCCCGCCCCTGGACGTCGAGACCGGTCTGGCGATTTACCACAATGCCTATCAGGCTCGGCTGCAAGAAGTCCTGCGCGGTGATTTCCCGACCCTCTGGCACTGGCTCGGCGATGATGAGTTCGAGGCACTGGCGGCGGCGTACCTGCGTCATTCGCCGTCATCGAATTTCAGCCTGCGCTGGCTGGGCAAAGATTTCGAGGCGTTCATCCGCCAGCACCTGGTGCCTGAATACGGTGGACCGCTGGCGGAACTGGCCGCGCTGGAATGGGCATTTACTCTGGCGTTCGACGCTCCCGATCACGCCGCATTGACCCTGCAAACCATGGCGAGCCTTCCACCCGCCGACTGGCCGTTGCTGCAAGTCAGCCTGCGCCCTTGCGTGCAGTGGCTGGAGTGCCGCCACAACAGCGTGGCGTTGTGGCGTGCGGTGAAGGATGAAGCGGATTTCCCCGAGAGCCTGTTACTGGACTCACCTCAGGTGTGCCTGATCTGGCGGGCCGAGTTGGTGTGTCATTACCGAAGCCTGTCAGCCGCTGAAGCCGATGCCCTGAATGGCATGGCCAACCTGGGCTGGAACTTCGCCGAACTGTGCGCAGAGTTGGCAGTCATCTATGGAGAGGGCGCGCCACTTCAAGCCGTCACCTGGCTGAAACAGTGGGTTCAGGATGGCCTGTTAGCACGCCGCGAGTCGCTGGGTGAGGAGGGCAAGTCGCTCGCCTGCTAATTTTTCAGGATGGTCTACCCTCATTTCAGACGTCTGAAACAAGGGGGATTTTTCATGCTTGTGCAACTTCCACCGGCCTTACAGAATCTGCAGCTACCGCTTCGCCTGCGACTCTGGGATGGCCATGAATTTGACTTGGGTCCTACGCCCAGCGTCACGATTGTGGTCAAGGACCCGCAATTGGTTGCCCAGTTCACGCGCCCCAGCCTGGACCTGCTGGGGGCGGCGTTTGTCGAAGGCAAACTCGAACTGGAAGGTTCGATCAGTGACGTCATCCGCGTCTGTGACGAGTGGAGCCAGGCGCTGCTGAGTGACGATGAGACTCAACCATTGCGGGCGGTGCATGACAAGGACACCGACGCGGCGGCCATTTCTTACCATTACGACCTCTCCAACGCCTTCTATCAACTGTGGCTCGACAGCGACATGGCGTATTCCTGCGCTTATTTCGAGACCGGCAGTGAAACCCTGGAGCAAGCCCAGCAAGCCAAATTCCGCCATTTGTGCCGCAAGTTGCGGCTGCAACCGGGGGACTATTTGCTGGATGTCGGGTGCGGTTGGGGTGGATTGGCACGTTACGCGGCGCGAGAGTTCGGCGCGAAAGTATTCGGCATCACCCTGAGCAAAGAGCAGTTGGCGTTGGCCCGTGAGCGGGTAAGTGCTGAAGGCCTGGACGATCAGGTCGAGTTGCAGCTGCTCGACTACCGTGATCTGCCGCAGGACGGTCGCTTCGACAAAGTCGTGAGTGTCGGCATGTTCGAGCACGTCGGTCACGCGAACCTGGCCGAGTATTGCCAAACGCTGTTTGGCGCGGTGCGTGAGGGCGGGCTGGTGATGAACCACGGCATTACGGCCAAACACACCGACGGTCGGCCCGTCGGGCGCGGGGCAGGCGAATTCATCGAACGTTATGTTTTCCCAAATGGCGAGTTACCGCACCTGGCGATGATTTCCGCCGAAATCAGCGAAGCCGGGCTTGAGATTGTCGACGTCGAAAGCTTGCGCCTGCACTACGCCCGCACGCTGGACCACTGGAGTGAACGCCTGGAGGACAACCTTGAAGCAGCGGCCAAACAGGTGCCGGAGCAAACGCTGCGGATCTGGCGCCTGTACCTGGCCGGTTGCGCATACGCGTTCGCCAGGGGCTGGATTAACCTGCACCAGATTCTTGCGGTCAAGGCTCACCCCGACGGCAGTCATGAACTGCCGTGGACCCGCGACGACATCTATACCCCTTAGAGGATCGGCGAGATCAGCCGGGCGACCCGCATGCCAAGTTGTTGCAGGCGGTGGGTCTGCTGGCTTTCCTCCTTGGCGATCTCGCGGGCCAGGGCGAAGTCATCGTTAAGCATGTGCTCGACCTCGGCAGCGAAGTCGCTGTCGACGGTCAGCAACATCACTTCGAAGTTCAGGCGGAATGAGCGGTTGTCCAGGTTCGCACTGCCAATGGCGGTAATTTCGCTGTCGATCAGCACCACTTTCTGATGCAGGAAACCTGGTTGGTAACGGAATACGCGCACGCCCGCGCGCACGGCTTCGAAGGCGTAGAGGCTAGACGCGGCATACACGATCCGGTGATCGGGGCGCGAGGGCAGCAGGATGCGCACGTCGACGCCGCGCAACACGGCCAGGCGCAACGCGGCGAAAACCGCTTCGTCGGGAATGAAGTAAGGGCTGGTAATCCACACCCGTTCCTCTGCCGCATGAATGGCTTCGACAAAAAACAGCGAGCAGGTTTCGTAAGGGTCGGCCGGGCCGCTGGCGAGCAATTGGCAGAGCACGCCGTCTTCCGGGAAGGTGTCCGGGAGGATCAACGGCGGCAGTTCCCGTGCGGCCCAGAACCAGTCTTCGGCGAACGACTCTTGCAGGCAGGCCACCACCGGGCCGCGAATATGCACATGGGTGTCGCGCCACGGTGACAGCGGTTGCTTGGCGCCCATGTATTCATCACCGACGTTGTGCCCACCGACAAACCCGATCACGCCATCCACCACCACGATTTTGCGGTGGTTACGGAAATTGACCTGAAACCGATTGAGCCAGCCGCTGCGGGTGGCGAAGGCTTTGACCTGAACGCCGGTATCGAGCAATGGCTGAACGTAACTATGGGGCAGGGTGTGACTGCCGATCCGGTCATAGAGCAGGTAAACCGCCACGCCTTCGGCGGCTTTTTCCATCAGCAACGTTTGCAGGCGGCGGCCGAGTTGGTCGTCGTGGATGATAAAAAACTGAACCAACACCGCTTCGCGGGCACTGCGGATGGCGTCGAAAATCGATT
This sequence comes from Pseudomonas purpurea, assembly GCF_039908635.1. Classification (NCBI taxonomy): domain Bacteria; kingdom Pseudomonadati; phylum Pseudomonadota; class Gammaproteobacteria; order Pseudomonadales; family Pseudomonadaceae; genus Pseudomonas; species Pseudomonas purpurea. The sequence continues at coordinate 5,857,903 of NZ_CP150918.1, read as the reverse complement.
CGAACGTGGCCTGGCCATTGATCAGCAAGCGCACTTCGTTGTTCGCCAGGCACGGCATGAGCCCCAGTTTCGGCATGGCCCGCAGTGCGCCATAGGCTCGTGAGGCCCGGGCCGTCAGGGCTTCTTCAACCCACGGGCGCCAGTTAAGGTCGGCAATGGCCTTGCGCATTTCTTCATTGGCCTGGCGACGTGCCTTGATGTAGGCGTCGAAGGTGCTGCGTCCGAAGACCAGGTAGGGAATCAGTGTCAGATAAGGTATGAATACCAGCGACAAGGCCCAGGCAATCGAGCCTTGGGCGGTTCTGACGGTCAACACAGCGTGAATGGCGGCGATCGTGCCCAGTGAGTGGATGAGCGCGATCAGGTAACCGAAAACGTGTGGGCCAAAATAATCCATGGGGCAGCCTTGCTCCTGAAGAATTAATGCCTAACAGACCATGTTCCATGGCGAATGTCGCTATTTAATTCGCCATGCAACCGAAGTAGATTGGCGACGTCTAACGGCCACTATCGATCCGGAGTTACTTCATGAATATTCGTCTGCTGGGCCTGGCCATGGCTGTTGGCTTGTCGTTTCCTTTGGCCGCTCAGGCTCAGATGTTGCAACCGGGTTTGTGGGAATTGACCTCGAGCAATATGAAAGTCGATGACCAGAACCTGCCGGACCTGCAATTGATTCTGAACCAACTGGGCAGCCAGATGACCCCGGCACAAAAGGCCGCACTGGAGAAACAGGGCATTACCATGGGCGGCAAGGGGATTCGGGTCTGCCTGACCCAGGCCCAGGTTCAAACCGACACCATTCCGCTGCAAGATCCGCAGTCCGGCTGCAAACAGCAGATCACTGACCGCACCGGCAACCAGTGGAAGTTCCGCTTCAGTTGCCCTAAAGCCCAGGGCGCGGGCGTCGCCACATTCCTCAGTGACCGGGAGTTCAACACCACGGTCAATGGCACGTTCAACGCCACGGGCATCCAGCAGAAGGGCAGCATGGACACCCGTGCCGTGTGGCTGGGTCAGGAATGCGGGACGGTCAAACCCCGGGCCTGATGCAGGGAGGTCACGCTTTGCCGGGGGCAAGGCGTGTGCCTTAAGCGTTGAGGTGAACCTGAGCGTTCAGCCACTCGGCGATTTGTCCGACTTTCATTTCCCCCAGATCCTCACCCGTGCACGTCCGTGCACTGACAAACCCGCCCGACATTTCCTTATCGCCGATCACCAGTAGACACGGCACGCCGTGCTCGCGGTGGTGGCGAATCTTGTGGCTGATTTTTTCTTTGCGCAGGTCGCCATTGACGCGCACTCCGGCGCGGCGCAGTTCGTCGACCACCGACTGTGCATAGTCCGCCTGACGCTCATCAAGGTTGACGACAACGGCCTGTTGCGGCGCGAGCCAGGCGTCGAGTTCCTGTTGGCTTTCCCAGCACCCGCCGTAGATCCGTTGCAGCGGTGCGCCATTACGGGTGATGTGGGCCAGTCGGAACGCTTGCAGGATGGCCGTCGAGGGAATGTGCGGGCCGTGACACAAGTCTTCGAAGTTTCCCAGCGAGTACAACCACAGACAGTCGTCTTCCGGCAGGGCGCGAATCAGTTCTGCCTTGTAGTGCTCGCCCAGTGCGATGAAGAACGCCAGGACCTTTTTCCACGGCAGTTCGCGACGGCGGATCGTGTGATTGGTCGCCGCGAGCTGATGCATGCGCGCTTCGATCAGCAAAAGGTCGGTGGCAGTGAAGGCGCGGTCATAGGCGAATTCATAGAAAAAACCATCGCCAAGGGCCGAGCCGGCCAGCAGCTGCGCACGCGGATACACCTGCTTGACCGCCATGGCCAGCAGCAGTGCGCAGGACCTGCGCACGATCTCCAGACCTTCAGGCTCACGCGGGGTGATGATGCTGACACGTGCGTCCTGTTCCAGCATGAAATCACAGTCCACCTGCACGCCGTTCACCCGCCCCGCGACGGCTGCCCTGGCCAGGCCGGGGCTGATACTGGCGGCCATTTCGTGGATGGACAGTGGCTGGTCGTACTCGCGCAGCGAGCCGTCGGGGAGGGTGATGTGAATCATGGTGAGCGTTCCTGGCTACGACAAAAAAAGACTGATTTAACGCATGAACCGCAAAGGCAAACCCTGACAGTCGTCATATAGACGTTCGGCGTGCCAGGCAATTTGCCCCGATACCAGCGTGGTGCTCACGCTGTGGCGAAAACGCCGTCCGGCAAAGGGGGTCCAGCCACACCGGGCAAGAATCGGTTGTTGTGAAACCGGTTGGCCATCGGGTTCGGGTTTGATCAGCACCAGGTCGGCCCAATAGCCTTCACGCAAGTATCCGCGATCAGGAATGGCAAACAGATCGGCCACTCGGTGGCTGGTTTTCGCCACCAGGGTTGTGAGTGGCAGGAGGTTGTCGGCCACCAGTTCGAAAAGTGCAGGAAGCGCGTGTTGTACCAACGGTAAACCAGATGGCGCGTGTTGGTAAGGCCGTTGTTTTTCAGCCCAGGTGTGAGGGGCGTGATCACTGCCGATCACGTCGATCCGATGGCCTGACAGCGCTTGGCGCAAAGCATCGCGGTCGGCCTGGGTCTTGATCGCCGGGTTGCATTTGATCAGATTGCCCAAGTGTGGGTAGTCGCGATCATCGAATAGCAGATGATGCAGGCAGACCTCGGCAGTAATGGATTTGTGGGCCAATGGTTTGTCTTCGAACAGTGCCAGTTCCCGGGCGCTGGTCAGGTGTAAAACGTGCAGGCGCGTACCGAAGCGTTTGGCCAGGCCCACGGCCATCGACGATGACGCGAAGCACGCCTCGGCATTGCGAATGAGCGGATGGGCGGCGGCGGGGATGTCTTCGCCGAACCGTTCGGCAAACTGTCGTTCATTGGCCAGGATGCTGGGCGTGTGTTCGCAATGCGCCAACAGAATGGTAGGTACGTGGGCGAACAGTTTTTCAAGCACGCGTGGATCGTCCACCAGCATGTTGCCGGTGGAGGCGCCCATGAACACTTTGACCCCGGCCACCTCGCACGGATTGAGCGCGGCAATGGTGTCGAGGTTGTCGTGACTGACGCCAAAGTGAAAACCGTAATTGGCCACCGAGTGGAGGGCCGCCCGACGTTTCTTATCGGCCAGTGCGGCGAGGGTTAACGTCGCCGGACGGGTGTTGGGCATGTCCATGAAACTGGTGATGCCGCCCGCCACGGCAGCGCGGGACTCGGTGTAGAAACTGCCTTTGTCCGGCGCGCCGGGATCGCGAAAATGCACCTGGTCATCAATCATGCCCGGCAGCAGCCATTGGCCTTGGGCATCGATTTCCATCTGGGCGTTTTCGTCCTGAATGCTGCTGGCGATTTTCACGATGCGGCCGTGGTCCACCAGCAGATCACCGTCGAACTCACGACTTTCGTTCACCAACCTGGCGTTGCGGATCAGTACGCTGCCCATGCTCAAAACTCGTTCTGCAGGGCTTTGTAACCGCGCACCAGGTCGACATTGGTGCGGGCCACGTCTTCGGAAAATTCCGAGGCGCTGATGCTCACGGGCGGGAACTGCGACAGGTCGGTTGCCGGTCCGATGCGGGTGGTGGAGGGCACGTAGAAGTCGTTCGGCAAATCCCGGCCATCGACCACCGAGTTGTGCCGCACCACGCAACCGTCGCCGACCGCGCAGTTGAACAGCACGCTGTTGAACCCGATGAACACCCGGTTCCCGACGGTGCACGGGCCATGGACGATCGAGCGGTGGGCGATGGACGTGAATTCGCCGATGGTCACCGCCGCACCGGATTTGGAGTGGATGACCACGCCGTCCTGGATGTTCGAATTGGCACCAATGGTGATTGCCTCCATGGCACCTGAATCATCCACTTCGTCGGCGCGAATCACCGCGTAGGGACCGACGAAAACGTTTTCGCCGATCACCACCTTGCCGCAGATGATCGCGGTTTTGTCGACGTAGGCGGACTCGGCAATCACCGGCAAATCACCGGAAGGGTTCTTACGGATCATGGTGTGCTCAGGTCTAGGCAATGGCTCATCGGATCACACCGTTCCAGCGACTTTCAGCCACTGCGTCATGGGCGTGCAGGCTTTCGGCGTGAACCACGCGCAGGTGAAATGCGCGGATGCCGGGGGAGCGTTTCAGGGCCAGGTTCAAGCGGCGTGCGGCGTCTTCGCAGAACATCAGGTTCTGGCCGTTGGCCAAGGCGAATGCTTGTTCATCGGCGCGCTTTACGGCGGTCTGGACGGCGGTGCCAAGCGCAGCTTCAGCGTCATTGATCACGGCAATCAATGGCAACTCGTCCAGGAAATCGTCCAAGTGCAGCTGCAAGTGCGCGGTGCTGCGTTGGCTGTGAGGTGTCGCGATGATGCCTTTTGACGAGCCGAGCCAAGCCAGAACATCGGCGTGTTGCAGTGGATGGTTAGCAAAGTCGTCAATGAACTGCTGCTGAATCAGCTGCCTTGAGAGTGCAGCAGAACAGGGGCACGTGGACGAGTAAGGCACCTCGATTTTGAGTTCCACGTGGAACACCGTGTTTTCGAGGCGCGCTTCAATGCTGATCGGATAGGTTTTCCAGCCGGCCAATGGGCTGACCAAAGCGGGTCGGTTTAACAGCAAGTCGGCATGAATGCGCAGGTACGCAGCGTTGGATAAACCGTCATGGCTGTCGAGAAAACGCTGCAGAACGTTGCGTAAAAGAGCGGGGCTGAGGCTTTCGTGCTCCAACGTTTCCAGCGCCAGGTACAACCGCGACATGTGAATGCCACGCGCTTCACCGTTATCGAGACTGACACCCGCATCGGCCTTTGCGCTCAAACGCTGGCCTTCGAATACAACAGGAAGAGCAATCCCGCACATGCCCACCCACTCCAGTGGCAGGGCTTGGCGTGAGGCCTGCGCGGCGATGTCCGGCAGAGTCAACGCATTCATGAGGAGGTCCATCGTTGGAGTTGATTTTGAATGTTATAGTATAACAACTAAATCGACGATGCATTTTTCGTGAACGGGTCTTCATCATGCACAGACGTCAATTGCTGAATCTGATTTTGGCCAGCGCAACGCTGGCGCTGCCGTTTACGGTGTCGGCCACGAAAATCCGCAATGCCCGGCTCTGGCGATCAAATGAAACGTTACGTCTGGTGTTCGCTCTCAGTGGTCCGGTGCAGTACAAAACGTTCTCGCTGACTGCTCCCGAGCGGTTGATTGTCGATGTAAACGGCGCCCAATTGAGCGGCGACTTCAGCCATTTGGTACTCGCCGACACCGTGATTCGTTCGATTCGTTTCGGGCATTTCGGTCAGGGCGATACCCGCATCGTCCTTGATCTCGGTGTCCCGGTGCGGACCAACAGCTTCCTTTTGCCTGCGCAGGACGGACAGGGCGATCGCCTGGTGCTCGACCTCATCAGCGCTGCGCCCCAATTCTCTGTCGCGCCGGATACAAAGGTTCCACGTGAAACACCGGCCGATACCAAGCATCTCAAGCGCGACATCATTGTGGTGGTCGACCCCGGTCACGGTGGCAAAGACCCTGGCGCGGTGGGCGCGAAAGGTGAGCGTGAGAAGGATGTGGTGCTGTCCATCGCGCAGTTGCTGGCCAAGCGGTTGAAGCGTGAAAAGGGCTTCGACGTGAAGTTGGTACGCAACGACGACTTCTTTGTGCCCTTGCGTAAGCGCGTTGAAATTGCCCGCATGCACAAGGCTGACATGTTCATTTCGGTGCATGCGGATGCGGCGCCACGGCTGACCGCTTCAGGTGCTTCGGTGTACGCCTTGTCGGAGGGCGGCGCGACGTCGGCCACGGCGCGTTTCATGGCGCAGCGCGAGAATGGCGCCGATCTGCTGGGCGCGACCAGCCTGCTCAATCTAAAAGATAAGGACCCGATGCTCGCCGGGGTGATTCTCGACATGTCGATGAACGCGACCATCGCCGCCAGTTTGCAGCTCGGTAACACGGTGCTGGGTTGCCTGGAAGGGATTACCACGCTGCATCAGAAGCGTGTGGAGCAGGCTGGGTTTGCGGTACTTAAATCACCGGACGTACCGTCGATCCTGGTGGAAACCGGCTTCATGTCCAATGCCCGCGACCGTCAACGGCTGGTCACTGCGCGCCATCAGCAGGCTGTGGCAGATGGTTTGTTCGAAGGGTTGCAGCGCTATTTCCAGAAAAATCCGCCGATGAACAGCTACATGGCGTGGCAACAGGCGCAGCAAAAAGTGCAGGTTTAGCAGCCTGTGATTCGGCTGCACGTGAACTTGCCACTGGCGCCGCCCGAGCTGGAAAACCGGTTGAGCGTGGTCCATCCCACGCGGCGGCTGTAGCCCACCCATGCTTCGCCGTCAGACGCCAAGCCAGTGAAGAACGTCAGTTGGCCATAGCGGCTGTTGGTCTGCGCCCAAAAACGGTTGCCAATCACTTCAAACCCCCGCAGATACGTCGTGCTGCCCGCCGTGGCGACGCTGTAGGCGTTGCCGTTTGCGTCGACGCAGGCCAGCAGATTGGCGCTGCGCGTACATGTCGCCAGGTTTGGAGCCTGCGCGTAAATGTTGGTGGCAGTGAGCAGCAGAACGCTCAGCAGCGTGCATTTCAGGGCGTTGTGCATGGCGATTCTCAGCGGACGAGCCGGTTCAGGATCCTGCGCTTTCACACGGCGTGCAACAGGGGATTGGCTTCTTTGTGTTGTTATACTATAACATAAAAGAACAACCCGCCGCGTGACTCCCATGACTGAACAAGAACTCCTCGCCCAACCTTCGGCCCATTACATGGATGACGCTCAGCAGGGTTTCTTCCGCGAATTGCTGCTCGCCCAACGCAGCGAACTGCAAATACGCATCGCCCATGAGTTCGACGTGCTGCGCGAACAAGAACCCAACAGCGATCCCGCGGATGTCGGTAGCGCTGAAGAGCAACGCCAGTGGCAGCTGCGCCTGCTGGAGCGGGAAAAGAAGCTCCTGGACAAGATCGACGAGACCCTCGAACGCCTCGCGCGCGGCGAGTACGGCTGGTGCCGCGAAACCGGTGAGCCGATTGGCCTCAAACGCCTGCTGCTGCGGCCCACCGCCACCCTGTGTATCGAAGCCAAAGAACGTGAAGAGCTGCGCGAACGCCATCAACGGGCGATTTGACCGGCCACTCCTGATGAGGAATACCTGATGCCCAATCGTCTCCCCGTTACCGTGCTGTCCGGCTTTCTCGGCGCTGGCAAGAGCACGCTGCTCAACTACGTTTTGCGCAACCGCGAGAACCTCAAGGTTGCGGTGATCGTGAACGATATGAGCGAAATCAACATCGATGGCAGCGAAGTCCAGCGAGATGTCAGCCTGAACCGCGCTGAAGAAAAACTCGTTGAGATGAGCAACGGCTGCATCTGTTGCACCTTGCGCGAAGACTTGCTCGAAGAGGTCGGCAAACTGGCCAAGGACGGTCGTTTCGATTACTTGCTGATCGAGTCCACCGGCATTTCAGAGCCCTTGCCAGTGGCTGAAACCTTCACCTTCCGTGACGAGGAAGGCCAAAGCCTGGCCGACATTGCACGGCTCGACACCATGGTCACCGTGGTCGATGGCATGAACTTTCTGCCCGATTACCAGGCTGCGGAAAGCCTGGCATCACGCGGCGAAACCCTTGGTGAGGAGGACGAGCGCTCGATCACGGACCTATTGATCGAGCAGATCGAATTCGCGGACGTGATCCTCATCAGCAAGATTGATTTGATCAGCAGTGTTGAGCGCCAGGAGTTGATCGCGATCCTGGAGCGACTCAATGCAACGGCGCGCATTATCCCGATGGTCATGGGTGAAGTGCCGTTGAAAGAGATCCTCAACACCGGCCGTTTCGACTTTGAAAAAGCCGCCCAGGCGCCCGGCTGGCTGCAAGAGTTGCGCGGCGCGCATGTGCCGGAAACCACGGAATACGGCATCGCCTCAATGGCTTATCGGGCGCGTCGGCCGTTCCACCCGCAACGCTTTTTCAGCTTTATCAACCGGCCTTGGGTGAACGGCAAACTGCTGCGCTCCAAAGGGTTTTTCTGGTTGGCCAGCAAGCATCAGGACGCGGGCAGTTGGTCTCAGGCCGGTGGGCTGATGCGCCATGGATTTGCCGGACGCTGGTGGCGTTTTGTGCCGAAGCAGCAGTGGCCCCAAGACCCGGAAAGCATCACCGCGATCATGGAAAACTGGACGCCCGCCAGCGGTGATTGCCGCCAGGAACTGGTGTTCATCGGTCAGAACATCGATTTCGCCCAACTCACCGCACGCCTCGACACGTGCCTGCTCAGCGATGATGAAATGGCCCTCGGCGTCGAAGGCTGGCGTCTGATGGCCGATCCTTTCGGGTCGTGGCACGAAGAGGCGGCTGCGTGAAGTTGGCGCTGCGTTCAGACCCGCTTCAGGTGCAGGGCCAAACCCCTGAAGTCTTCACTCAAATCCTTGCAGACGAGGTAAATCTGGCCCTCTGGCAGCGTCAGTTACCGGCTCACATCGCCGATTTCGGTGCAGTGCTGTTATCGCTGAATGAGCCGCTGGCAGAGTCTTTGTCATTGGCCATGCCGACCGATGATGCAGAGCCGGATCTGCGCGGCCTGGCCGCAGGTTTCAGCGATCTGGTGGGCTATGAAGGCTTCATGGCCGACGTGTCGTGGCTGGTCAGCGCCTTCGCGTGCCTGCTTGGCGCCAAGCGCATTGGTCTGCGGTTGCGGGTGCTGGACAAGGCGATGTGCCCGCGTTTTCACGTTGATCATGTGTCGGTGCGGCTGATCACGACCTACGCGGGCATCGGCAGCCAATGGCTCAGGGAAGGCGCCCTGGACCGTAGGGCACTGAGTACAGAGGCTGCCGAGCCGCAGGACATTCAGCAGATGCTTGCTGGTGAAGTGGCGTTACTCAAGGGCGAAAAATGGCACGGCAACGAAGGGTTTGGCTTGATCCATCGTTCGCCGCAACCGGCGTCCGGTGAGCGGCGGTTGATCCTCACGCTGGACTGGCTCGACTGATTCAGGGTTTGAGCCATGAGCCCTGGCTCTGGGTTTCGCAAAACGGCTTGAGGTATGCCGCGTCGGTGGCCACGCCGTAATAGTGAAAATCCTGCCGGTAAGGCATATTGGCCACATGCGCGTTGCTGCACACGCCAAAGGCACCGCTTGGGCATTGGTCGACGAATTGTACGTCGACTTTTTGCCCGGCGAGGCTTGGCTGGCAGAAGCCGTCGCGGAAGAGTTTGTCCGGAATACTGCGGTTTTGCTGACAGACTTTGACGTCAACCCGTTCGGATTGGCTATGGACCACGCAGGCCTCGGCCAGCGCTTCGCCACTGCCGAGTACTGCCAGCAAGGGCAGCCAGATCAAACGCATCCTTTATCTCCTTAGAAACCGCTGAACATGTTGCAGAACATACCCACACACGTCATTGCCGGGCCGTTGGGCGCCGGCAAGACCAGCCTCATCAAGCACCTGCTGGCGCAACGGCCTGAGGGTGAGCGCTGGGCGGTGTTGATCAACGAGTTTGGCCAGATCGGGCTCGACGCCGCGCTGCTGACCACGGACGCCGATGGTATCGCACTGGGTGAAGTGGCCGGCGGCTGTTTGTGTTGCGTCAATGGTGCGCCGTTTCAGGTCGGCCTCGGGCGATTGTTGCGCAAGTCACGGCCGGATCGTTTGTTCATCGAACCTTCCGGGCTTGGTCATCCCGCGCAGTTGCTCAGGCAATTGAGCGAAGCGCCGTGGCAAGGTGTGCTGGCGCTGCAGCCGTGCGTCCTGGTGCTTGATGCCCAGGCACTGGCCGCCGGAAAACCGCTGCCGGCGTCACAGCGGGACGCACTGCCAAGTGCGGGTTTACTGGTGCTGAACAAGGCTGAGCAACTGAGTGACGCGGATCGCCAGCGCATCACCGCACAATTACCGGACCGCCCGTTGTACTGGACACAACAGGCGGTTTTAGCGCTTTCAGAGTTACCGGGGAGCGAGGTGCTGGCCGTTGCGGGTGTGGATAACTTCGTCGTGCCCAAAGGCCTGGCACAGATCCCGGCGATTTGGCCTGATCCGGAGGTGCCGATGTGCCTCAGTCAACAACAGGAGGGCGGCTGGAGCATTGGCTGGCGCTTTCATCCGGGCTGTTCGTTCGACGCCTCGCGGGTTCAGGCGTGGCTCCAGGGCCTTGATTGGTGCCGGGCCAAGCTGGTTATCCACAGTGCGGATGGTTGGGTGTCGGCCAACGCGCTGGGCAATGCAGATTTGGAGTGGCTAGCGAGTGAATGGCGTCAGGACTCACGCATCGAGCTGATTTTCGACGCGCCGCAAGCCCCCGAGACGCTGCAAAAGAACCTGATGAGTTGTCGCCTGAACCCTGCCTGACGCGGATCAGTGGCGCGACTTGTTGTGATCCTGACGCCACTGGCTCAACTCGATCACTTCAGCGCTGGGTACCACTGGTTTTTCCGCGAACGGAAACGGGTAGGGCGCCAGTTCGATCTGCGCACTGTGGGCACCGAATTGGGTGATGGTGCCCGCGTGGCGGGTTTCGCCGGTCACGGTAAACTCGAAGTTGTATACACGGGCCAGGCGTTGCCGCCCGCTGGCATCCCTCACAAAGCCGATTTTCTTCAAGGCCACATTACCGTCGAGCAACTCGATATCGAGTTTGGCGCAATGCTGCTTGACCCTTTCCAGTGCCCGCTCGCGCAAGCCATGGTTGTGCCAAAGCCACGCAGCACCGGTCGCCAGCAGCATCAGCACGAAGATATTTCCAAGGGTCAGCATGAACAGTGCTCCAACAAGTTAGCGTCAGCTTAACTGTGTCTCCGGTCTGTCGTACAGGCTGCGTTTAGTCGCATACTGCGCCGCTCGAATTTCAATCGGTTTACGGAAAAATCCCGCATGAAACGTACGCCTCACCTGCTCGCCATCCAGTCCCATGTGGTGTTCGGCCACGCCGGTAACAGTGCTTCGGTTTTCCCGATGCAGCGGGTCGGGGTGAACGTCTGGCCGCTCAACACAGTGCAGTTTTCCAACCATACCCAATATGGCCAGTGGGCGGGTGAGGTGTTGTCGCCTCATCAGATCCCCGAACTGGTGGAAGGGATCGCCGCAATCGGCGAGTTGGGCAACTGCGACGCCGTGTTGTCCGGCTATCTGGGCAGTGCGGCCCAGGGGCGTGCCATTCTGGGCGGCGTTGCGCGGATCAAGGCGATCAATCCCAAGGCGCTGTACCTGTGCGACCCGGTGATGGGGCACGCGGAAAAAGGCTGCATCGTGCCAGCCGAGGTCAGTGAGTTCCTGCTGGAAGAAGCGGCGGCGGTCGCGGACTTCATGTGCCCCAATCAGCTGGAGCTCGACAGTTTTTCCGGGCGCAAGCCGCAATCGTTGTTCGACTGCCTGGCCATGGCGCGGGCACTGTTGGCGCGCGGGCCGAAAGCCGTGCTGGTCAAGCACCTGGACTATCCAGGCAAGTTGCCGGAGGGTTTTGAAATGTTGCTGGTGACGGCAGAAGGCAGTTGGCACCTGCGTCGCCCGTTGCTGGCGTTTCCCCGGCAGCCGGTGGGCGTGGGCGACCTGACGTCAGGGTTGTTCCTGGCTCGTGTGCTGTTGGGCGACAGCCTGGTCGAGGCCTTCGAGTTTGCAGCGGCTGCGGTGCATGAAGTGCTGCTGGAAACCCAGGGCCTGCGCCAGCTATGAGCTGGAACTGGTGAGGGCCCAGGACCGCATCGCTCATCCGCGGGTGCGGTTCGAAGCAACGCCGATCAGCCTTTAAAAGCTTCGCGGGCCAGTCGGTGTGGCGATCCGACTGGCCCGCGAAAGCGATCTAAAGGTTCAACGCCTCAGGCATCAGCCTTGATCTCCTGATAACGCTTTTCCAGCTCCTGACGGATCTGCCGGCGCTGTTTACCCTGGATGAAGCGGCGCTGGTCCTCGCTGTTTTGCGGTTGCAGTTGCGGCACCACGGCGGGTTTGCGCTGGTCATCGACCGCCACCATGGTGAAGAAGCAGCTGTTGGTGTGGCGCACGGAGCGTTCGCGGATGTTCTCGGTCACCACTTTGATGCCGACCTCCATCGAGGTGTTGCCGGTGTAGTTCACCGACGCCAGAAAAGTCACCAGCTCGCCGACATGAATCGGCTCGCGGAAAATCACCTGGTCCACCGACAACGTCACCACATAGCGTCCGGCATAACGGCTGGCGCAGGCGTAGGCGACTTCATCGAGGTACTTGAGCAGGGTGCCGCCGTGGACATTGCCTGAGAAGTTGGCCATGTCGGGGGTCATCAATACCGTCATCGACAGCTGGGCGTTTCCGGGTTCCATAGCACACTCACGGTTCAAGGCTGGTTGCGGGGGCACCTCTGTGGGTGCCTGGTTGGCTTTTCAAAACCACCGTTAACGGGACGCCGCGCCAGGGGCGACCGTCACGCACGGAACGATCTGTTTCCATATATTGCACCGCCTTTCTGTCGGAAGTCGCGGTGTTACCCTTCAAAAAGCCCATCCCAAGGGCCTTTTCCTCTATCTGGTGACCCGCAACGACGTCTATTCAGCCCTTCGAAGGAGTCTCGCGCCATGCATGCCATCAGCTTTATTCAGGACCTGGCAGTGATCATGCTGGTCGCGGGTGTGGTGACCATCCTCTTTCATCGGCTCAAGCAACCGGTGGTCCTAGGCTACATTGTGGCCGGTTTCATCATCGGCCCGCACACACCGCCATTCGGGTTGATCCACGACGAGCAAACCATCAAGACCCTGGCCGAACTCGGGGTGATTTTCCTGATGTTCTGCCTGGGGCTGGAGTTCAGCCTGCGCAAGCTGTTCAAGGTCGGCGCCACGGCGTTTATCGCAGCCTTCCTGGAAATCGTGCTGATGATCTGGATCGGCTACGAAATCGGCCGCTGGTTCGACTGGAGCACCATGGACTCGCTGTTCCTCGGCGCGATCCTGGCGATTTCCTCGACCACCATCATCGTCAAGGCCCTCAATGACCTGAAGATGAAGAACCAGCGCTTTGCGCAGTTGATCTTCGGCGTACTGATCGTCGAAGACATCCTGGGCATCGGCATCATCGCCTTGCTGTCGAGCATCGCCGTCAGCGGAAGCGTGAGTTCCGGCGAGGTGTTTTCCACGGTCGGCAAGCTCTCGTTGTTCATGATCGTCGCACTGGTGGTCGGCATCCTGCTGGTCCCGCGTTTACTGGCATATGTGGCGAAATTCGAGAGCAACGAAATGCTGCTCATCACGGTCTTGGGCCTGTGTTTCGGTTTTTGCCTGCTGGTGGTCAAGCTTGAATACAGCATGGTGCTCGGTGCGTTCCTGATCGGCGCAATCATGGCTGAATCGCGGCAACTGGTGAAAATTGAGCGGTTGATCGAACCGGTTCGCGACATGTTCAGCGCCATTTTCTTTGTGGCCATCGGGCTGATGATCGATCCGCTAATCCTGCTGCAATACGCGTGGCCGATTGCGGTCATCACCGTGGCTGTGGTGCTTGGCAAGATGTTGTCCTGCGGCCTCGGTGCCTTTATCGCCGGCAACGACGGACGAACCTCGCTGCGGGTCGGGATGGGGCTGTCACAGATTGGCGAATTCTCTTTCATCATCGCCGCGCTGGGCATGACCTTGCAGGTCACCAGCGATTTTCTCTATCCCGTGGCGGTGGCCGTTTCGGCGATGACTACCTTGCTCACGCCTTACCTGATCCGCTCGGCGGACCCGTTGTCGATGAAACTGGCGGCGGTGATGCCCCAGCGTCTGGGCCGGGTGCTGGGGATGTACGGCGAGTGGCTGCGCAGCATTCAGCCGCAGGGCGAGGGCGCGCTGCTGGCGTCGATGATTCGGCGGATTCTGTTGCAGGTCGGGGTCAACCTGGCGCTGGTGGTGGCAATCTTCTTCTCGGGCGGGTTCTTCGCCGAGCGAATGTCCGCGTACTTGCAAGGCTGGATCAGTGATCCGAGCTGGCAGAAGGCGCTGATCTGGGGCGGGGCATTGCTGTTGTCACTGCCATTTTTGATTGCCGCTTACCGCAAGCTCAAGGCGCTCTCGATGTTGTTGGCGGAGATGGGGGTGAAGCCGGAGATGGCGGGGCGTCACACACAGCGAGTGCGTCGGGTGATCGCCGAAGTGATCCCGATTCTCTCGCTGCTGGTGATTTTCCTGCTGCTGGCAGCCTTGTCGGCCAGTATCTTGCCGACCAACAAGTTGCTGGTGCTGATCGCCGTGGTCGCCGCTGCGGTTGCAGCACTGCTCTGGCGCTGGTTCATCCGCATCCACACGCGGATGCAGGTCGCCCTGCTGGAAACCCTGGACAACCACAAGGATTCGTCCGGACATTGATCGAGCGGGGCGTCAGGCAGATCAGCTTTCCAGCCAGACGTCCCGCGCCCAGTGCCATACCGATTCCCAGGTTTCTTCGGTCACCAGCTCTTCTTCGGCGGACCACAGCACCACGGTGCCGTCTTCTTCGACGCAGTAGTAGTCGTCGCCGTCCTGGCAGATCGGGATCATGCTGCGATCAACACCGGCATCCCAGGCGTTGGCGGCAACGTCTGGCAGGTAGGTGTGCGATTGCGGGTCGGTCACGGTGACCGGCTCCAGGCTGCCGTAAACAACGTCGCTGACGGTCAGCAGGAATTCTCTGAAAACGAACGGGATATCGATGAACAGTTGTTCTTCGATTTCCACCAGCAGGTCTTCGTCAGGCAGCTCCAGCGGAACCGGCACCGGTTCGTTGGCTTCACGCAGTTGTTCGATGATTTCTTCCACGTCCGGGATCCTCTTGCTCAATGGCGCGGTTTGGTTGGGGCGGTTTATACAGTAGCTCGCTATAGATGCAACCGCGAAATAGAAAACCCCGGACAAGTCCGGGGTTTTCATTACAGCATGCTAGGTTCTGTCTGGAACGCGCAGGCACCTTCCAGGCAGAGCCGGGAAGTATCAGCCGTTCTGGCGGATACCGGCCACCAGCCAAGGCTGGTTCTCGCCTTGGGCACGTTCCATGTTCCAGCTTTCGCTGAACACTTCGCCCTGGTCGAAACGCGAGTTCTTCGACACGCCGCTGAAGGTCAGGGTGGCGATGGTCTTGTCAGCGCGATCATCCACGCCGTCCAGTTGCACATTGAGGTTATCAATGAACGTCGACTGGAAGCCATCGCCCAACTCGGCGCGTTCGCGCTTGAGGAACTCCAGCAGTTGCGGGGTTACGAACTCGGCAATCTTGTCCATTTCGTTGGCGTCCCAGTGCTGTTGCAGGGACTGGAAGTGGTTGCGTGCCGCTTCAACGAAACGCTCTTCGTTGAACCAGGGCCGGTGCGTTGATCACCGGGCGAGCGGGTGCAGGTGCTGTCGAACCGCCAAAGATCGAGCCCATGGACGGCTTTTGCTCGAACGCGTCACGGTGCATCGGCGCATGACCGGCAGGGGCCATGTCTTGTTGTTGCTTGCGGCGACGAGCGGCGATGAATCGGAAGATCACAAAGGCGATGAGCGCCATGATCAGGATGTCGAAGATCTGCATGCCCTGGAAGCCGTCGCCCATGAGCATGGAGGCGAGCAGGCCACCGGCCGCGATGCCGGCCAACGGGCCGAGCCAGCGCGAAGCGCCACCGGCCTTGGCCGCAGCGCCAGCGGCGCCGGCAGCACCCGCGGTCGCAGCTGCGCCGCCCATGCCTGGAGAAGAAGGGGCCATTTGGCTTGTCTGGTGGGTCGGCGCGGCGCCAGCGCTTTTACCGCCGCCGAAGCGTTTGGCGTTGGCGTCGAGGCTCATCGTCAGGCCGATGCACAATGCCATGGCGATGCTAAGAAAACGTTTCATAAAGGGAATTCCCATTGGTAGATGGCACGCGCGCCATGTTGCACAGGTGAACTATTACTGGCTAGCGGCAGAGTGTTTCGGGCTTTTGCCTGACAGCTTGGGTTCAGCTTCGTCGGCGCAATAGGGCCTTTGAGCGTTTGTCTGTCAGACGAATGGGTATGTTCAGTAGGAAAGTTGTTTAGCGGCGAAGGGCCAGCATCACCACGCCAGCGGTGATCAAACCGATGCCGCCCCATTGGCGCAGGTCGAGCTTTTCACCCAGCAGAATCACGCCGAGTACCGCCACCAGCACCACACTGAGTTTGTCCACCGGGGCGACCAGCGAGGCTGGTCCGAGTTTCAGCGCGCGGAAGTAGCAAATCCACGAAGCCCCTGTCGCCAGGCCCGACAGCAGCAGGAACAGATAGCTTTTGCCGGTAATCGATCCCAGCGACTGGTATTGGCCCGTGGCGTACAGGATCAGCGCCAGGCTGACCAGCACCACGACGGTGCGCAGCAGCGTGGCGAAGTCGGAATTGACGTTTTCGATGCCGACCTTGGCAAAGATCGCAGTAAGGGCCGCGAACACGGCCGACAGCAGGGCCCAGAATGTCCAGGAAGAAAAGAAACCTGAGCCCATGTTTTGCGCCTTTTCAGATCAACCTGCTGAGGTGGATTCAACACAACCCCTGTGGGAGCGGGCTTGCTCGCGAAGACCGCACTGCGGTTTATCAGGAACGCCGCGTTATCGTTCTTGCGAGCAAGCCCGCTCCCACATAAGGCCTCTGATGAGCTTTAAATCGCTTCCAGCTTGGCGTAACCCAGCATCAGCCACTTGCTGCCTTCGCTGAAGTTCACCTGCACCCGAGCCTGGGCACCCGCGCCTTCGAAGTTGAGGATCACCCCTTCGCCGAAGACCGCATGTTGCACCTGCTGACCGAGACTGAACGCGGTTTCGGGGATTTCCGTGCCGGCGAACAGGCTGCTCGAATTCTGCTTCTGGCCGCCGCCGAACGGACGGCTGACGCTGTTGGACAGTCGCACTTCCTGAATCAGGCCTTTCGGCACTTCGCGTACGAAGCGTGAAACCTTGTTGTAGGTCTCGCTGCCGTACAGGCGTCGGGTTTCAGCATAGGTCATCACCAGGTTTTGCATGGCCCGGGTGATGCCGACATAGGCCAGACGGCGCTCTTCTTCGAGACGACCGGGCTCTTCCAGGCTCATCTTGTGCGGGAACAGGCCTTCTTCCATGCCCACCAGGAACACGTAAGGGAATTCCAGGCCTTTGGCGCTGTGCAGAGTCATCAGCTGAATGCTGTCTTCGTGCTCGTCAGCCTGGGTGTCGCCGGATTCCAGCGACGCATGGCCCAGGAATGCGGCCAGCGGTGTCAGGTCTTCGTCTTCTTCGGCATTTTCGAAGTTACGCGCCGCGCTGACCAGTTCCTCAAGGTTTTCTACCCGTGCCTGGCCTTTCTCGCCTTTTTCCGCTTCGTGATAGGCAATCAGGCCCGACTGCTCGATGACCGTTTGCGTCATCAGGTGCAGGGGCATCTCGGCGGTTTTGGCCGCGAGGTTTTCGATCAGCTCGACGAACGCACCCAAAGCACCGGCCGCGCGGCCGGTCAGGCCTTTATTGGCCACCAGTTGACGCATGGCTTCCCACATCGACACATCGCTGTGGCGGGCATGGTCGCGGATCGCTTCGACGGTTTTCTCGCCGATGCCACGGGCCGGCACGTTGATCACCCGCTCCAGTGCCGCATCGTTGCCGCGACCTTCGAGCAGCCGCAGGTAGGCCATGGCGTTCTTGATTTCGGCCCGTTCGAAGAAGCGCTGGCCGCCATAGATACGGTACGGAATGCGTTCGCGCAGCAAGGCTTCTTCCAAAACCCGCGATTGGGCGTTGGAGCGGTACAAAATCGCGATATCGCTGCGAGCCAAGCCGGTTTTCAGCGCGCTTTCGATGGTTTCCACCACGTAGCGTGCTTCGTCATGTTCATTGAACGCGGCGTAGAGGTTGATGGCTTCGCCTTCGCCGCCGTCGGTCCACAGCTCTTTGCCCATGCGCCCGGTGTTGTTGGCGATCAGGGCGTTGGCGGCCTTGAGGATGCCGGCGGTGGAGCGGTAGTTCTGCTCCAGGCGAATGGTTTCAGCATCCGGGAAGTCGTCGGAGTACTGATAGATGTTCTCGATTTTCGCGCCGCGCCAGCCATAGATCGACTGGTCGTCGTCGCCGACCACCATCAGGCTGTCGCCGCCCTTGGCCAGCAACCGCAACCAGGCGTACTGCACGGCGTTGGTGTCCTGGAACTCGTCCACCAGAATGTGCCGGAAGCGCTTTTGATAGTGTGCCAGCAAGCCCGGATGGTCGCGCCACAGGTCGAGGGCGCGCAGCAGCAGTTCAGAGAAGTCGATGACGCCCGCACGCAGGCACGCGGCCTCATAGGCCTCATAAATGCTGCGCATGGTGGCCAGGAACAGGTCGCCGCTGGCTTGAATGTGTTGCGGACGCAGACCTTCGTCTTTCTGCCCGTTGATGAACCACTGCGCCTGACGCGCCGGCCAGCGTTGTTCGTCCAGGCCCAGTTCGCGGATCACTCGCTTGACCAAGCGTTGCTGGTCATCGCTGTCGAGGATCTGGAAGGTCTGGCTCAGGCCGGCTTCCTGCCAGTGTGCCCGCAGCAGGCGGTGCGCCAGGCCGTGGAAGGTGCCGACCCACATGCCGGCCGGGTTGATACCCATCAGTTGCTCGATGCGGTGACGCATCTCGGCAGCAGCCTTGTTGGTGAAAGTCACCGACAGGATCGAGTGGGGCGAGGCGTTTTCGACCTGGATCAACCAGGCGATACGGTGCACCAGCACTCGGGTTTTACCGGAACCAGCACCGGCCAGGACCAACTGACGACCCACGGAGGCAGCTACGGCCTGGCGTTGGGCATCGTTGAGAGAGTTCAGCAGAAGGGAGAGATCATCGCGCATCGGGGCATTCTAGGGGGCTGCGCCATACCGGGCAAACCCGGCGTTGCATTAGCCGATGAAAGAAACACCGGGGACGACCGGCCGGTCATGCTCTGCAGGCGTGGGTGGGCCTTGCTTGAGGGGTTTCACGGGGTTCGGGTCGTGGATTTGTTTTGTCGTTTTTGTGATCTGGGGCAGTTTGGTCCGGGCGTTCGCTTGTGTATGCTCGCTGCACGTTCGGGCTCAACCATCGCCCGCCATTATAAGAACAAGAACACCGCCTATGACCTTCAGCCCCGGCCTGTCGGGCCCCTCTGTGGAACCGCGGGTTATCCGTAAACAGTACGCCATGGAGATGGCGGTCGAGCGCACGCGCCTGCTGTATCAGGGTTCGCTGCTGCCGACGCTGTTCATGTTGATCAATGGCCTGGTCTGCGCCGGGTTGCTCTGGAGTCCGCAGCGCTATTTCGTGGTCAGCATCTGGCTGATCTGGTTGCTCGTGCTGGTGGCGTTGCGGGTCATTCAGGTCGCGGCGTTCGATGCGGCGATGCCCAGTCGGCAGGCGCAGCCGATCTGGCGGCTCATGTTTCTGTTCGGTTCGGGCCTGACCGGCCTGACCCTCGCCGGTGCCGGCATCGCCCTGGTGCCGGCCGACAACTTCCTGCAACAAGCCTGGGTGTTCGGCCTGATTGGCGCTGCGGTGCTGTCGGCCAGCGTCGCTTATGCGGTCAGCTTGCCGGCGTTCCTGTCGTTTACCTTGCCGTGCCTGTTGCCTGCAATCGGCTACCTGTTCTGGGGCGGCGATGAACAGCAGCAGCGCTGGGGCTGGCTCGGGTTGATTGTGCTGGGCTCGTTGAGTGTGGTCGCCTGGCAAGTCAACCGGCTGATCCAGCGCGAGCTGCTGCGGCGCTTTCAGAATCAGGCGTTGATCGAACATTTGCAGCTGGCCCGGATGCGCAGCGACCAGCTCAATCAGGAGCTGGGCCGTGAAGTTGAGCAGCGGCGCCGTGCCGAAGAAGAGTTGCGCCAGGCTCAGGTCGGACTGGAAGGTCGCGTGGCCCAGCGCAGTCTGGAGCTGGACGCCGCCAACCAGGCGTTGAGCAAGAGTGAGGCGCGGCTGGGGCTGGCGTTGAAGGCCAGTGAGCTGGGCCTTTGGGACTGGAACCTGCAAACCGACGAGGTGCATCACACCCAGCTCAAGGAACTGTTCGGCCTCGCGCCGGAGTATGTCACCGCGATGTTGCGTGACCTCAAGCCGCGGCTGCACCCGCAAGACCTGATGCCGCTCAAGCGAGCGCTGGTCGAGCATTTGAAGGGGCGCAGCGAGGATTACCAGATCGAGTACCGCGTGCGCCACGGCGATGGTCATTGGGTCTGGATCGAGGACCGTGGGCGCGCGGTGGAACGTGGTGCCGATGGGCGGGTGATCCGCATGGTCGGCACCCGGCGTGACATTTCTGCCAGCAAAGAGCTGGAAGAACAGCTACAACTGGCGGCCACGGTATTCGAAGCCGCCAGCGAAGGCATCGTGATTTTCGACCCCCATTACGCGCTGATCGCAGTCAATCAGGCCTTCAGCCGCGTCACCGGATACGGGATGGAAGACCTGCTGGGGCGCAATGTCGTGGAGTTGCCGTGTAGTCGTGATGCGCGGCGGCACTACTCGGTGATCCATCAGGCGCTGGAGCAACACGGCAGCTGGCAGGGCGAACTGGTGGAGGCCCGCAAGAACGGCGAACTCTACCCGCAATGGCTACAGCTCAGTGTGGTGCGTGATGTTCGGGGAAATGTCAGTCATATCGTTGGCTTCTTCGCAGATCTGTCGGCTCGGCGCGAATCCGAAGAGCGCATGCGCTACCTGACTCACTACGACGAACTCACCGGGCTGGCCAACCGTTCACTGTTTCACGAGCGCTTGCGTGAAGCTCACCTCAGGGTGCGGCAGGGTGGACGCAGCCTGGCGCTGCTGCACATCAATCTGGACCGTTTCAAGCTGCTCAACGACAGTCTCGGGCATGAAGTGGCCGATCAGCTGTTGCAGAAAATGGCCCGGCGCTTGGTCAACGCGTTGCCGGAAGCCGACACCATTGCGCGCTTGTCGGGCGATGAGTTTGCGGTGCTGTTCGACGCTTACGGCAACCTGTCGAGCCTGGCGCGGGTCGCCACCCGGTTGTCGGCCAAGCTGCGTTTGCCGCTCACGATCGAAGGCCATGAATTGGTGGTCAGCGCGTCGATGGGCATCAGCATGTTGCCGGACAACGCCCGGGAAATTTCCGCGTTGGTCAGCCAGTCGAACATGGCCATGCAGCACGCCAAGCACCTGGGCGGGAACAACTTCCAGTTCTACACCGACAGCCTGCAAGCCAGCACCCTGGAACGTTTGCAACTGGAGAATCAACTGCGCAAGGCCATCGAAGAGAAGCAGTTGAAGGTGTTTTACCAACCCAAGCTCTGCCTCGCGACGGGTCGGTTGAATGCCGCCGAAGCGCTGGTGCGCTGGGACCATCCGATAATGGGCCGGGTGCCGCCAGGCGACTTTATTGGCCTGGCCGAAGAAACCGGGTTGATCGGGCCGATTGGCGAGTTCGTGCTGCGCCAGGCGTGCTGGCAGGCCTGCGAGTGGCAGCGCCAGGGTTTGGCGCCGATTCGGGTCTCGGTCAATCTGTCGGTGCATCAGTTGCGTCAGGGAAAACTGGTCAGTCTGGTGCGCCAGGTACTTGAGGAAACCGGCCTGGCGCCGCACTACCTGGAGCTGGAGCTGACTGAAAGCCAATTGCTGGACAGCGTCGAACACATCATCGCGACGTTCCAGCAACTGCGCGATCTGGGGGTGAAACTGGCAATCGACGACTTTGGCACCGGTTATTCGTCGCTGAGCTATCTCAAGCGCATCCCCGTGGACTACGTGAAGATCGATCAGGCGTTTATACGTGGGCTGGGGGAGGGCGGCGAGGACGCGGCGATCACCCGGGCGATCATTGCCATGGCGCATGGTCTGTCGCTCAAAGTGGTGGCTGAAGGCGTGGAGAGGCCAGAGCAACTGGAGTTCCTCAAGGATGAATTGTGCGATGAGGTGCAGGGATACTTGATCAGTCGACCGGTCGAGGCTGACGGTCTGGCCGAGTTACTGCGCAGGGACGCGGGCTCTGTGTAGGGGCTGGCGACGGAGGGGGTTCTTACCGGTCGGCACTCAGACGCAGCTTTGTCGGTGGTGACAAGGGCTACGGGTGCTACATGGAGTGCGCGAGGCGTGGAATGGGGGCATTGAGTTACGCATTGGGCAGGCAAAAAGCCGATTCTTGTAGTATAACTACAAGCTCGCTACATCCCCGGCGTCTGCCAATAACAATGAGTCCTGCCCTTTGAACCTGTTGCAACATATCGCCCAGTCTCGCCACCTGTTACGCAAATCGGAGCTCAAGGTTGCCGATCACGTGCTGCTTGACCCTGCGGCGGTGATGCACAGTTCCATGGCCGATCTTGCCCACAGCGTAGGCATCAGCGAACCGACCATCGTGCGCTTCTGCCGCGCCATCGGTTGTTCGGGGTTCCAGGACTTGAAGCTGAAGCTGGCACAAAGCCTGGCGGCAGGCGCGAGCTTCGGACAGTTCGCGATTCATGAAGATGATTCGGTCGCCGACTACAGCCTGAAAATTTTCGACACCACCCTGCACACCCTCATGGAGGTTCGCGAGAAGCTCGATCCGGTGGAGTTGCAGCGGGCGGTGTCGCTCATGTCTCAGGCCCAGCGCGTAGAGTTCTATGGCTTTGGCGCGTCGGGTGCGGTGGCGGCGGATGCGCAGCACAAGTTTTTCCGGTTGCTGCTGACCGCGGCGGCCTATTCCGATCCGCACATGCAGGCGATGTCGGCGGTTACGCTCAAACCCTCGGACGTGGCCATCTGCATTTCCCAGTCCGGCCGTTCCAAGGACCTGTTGATCACTGCCAACCTGGTGCGTGAAAGCGGTGCCTCGCTGATTACCTTGTGCCCGAGCCAGACGCCGTTGGCCGAGTTGTCGACCGTCAACCTGGCTATCGATGTGCACGAAGACACCGAAATCTATACGCCGCTGACCTCGCGCATCGCCCACCTGGTGGTGATCGACGTGTTGGCCATGGGCGTGGCCATGGCGCGCGGTCCGAGCCTGGTCAACCACCTCAAGAGCGTCAAGCGCAGCCTTCGCAGCCTGCGGCTGTCGCCCAAGTCGGTCAAAGCCCTCGACGATTGACCCGGCGATCGTGTGGCGAGGGAGCTTGCTCCCGCTCGACTGCGCAGCAGTCGCAAAAGAGTTGGGGCCGCTTCGCGACCCAGCGGGAGCAAGCTCCCTCGCCACAGAAGCAGAACAAATTTTCATTTTTCTGTCATCGACTCGCCGCCAAACCGTCATCCCCCGCGCCTATCTTGAAACTCCCGTACTCGCCTTGGGAGACTCGAAATGGCTCAGCCCTACGAAGAACGCAACAGCGCCGTCAAAACCCGTCGTCAGCAAGAAGACCAGCGCCGCATGGAATTTCGCCGCGCGATTGAAGATCGTTGCGAGCAGCGTCAACTGCTGGCAGAGATTGGCGATTTTCCCGGCGCAGCGGAGCTCAATTACTGGCAGGCAGCACCGACAGCTTCCCGTCGAAGCGCTCAACCAGCGCGCTGATCTGCACCCGTTCACTGCGGATAAATCCCAGGAACGCGTGTGCAACCGGTGACAGGCGTTTGGCCTTGGCCTGCACCAGGCACCAGCTGCGATACAGCGGCAGCTCTTCGACCGGCAGCTCTTTGAGCCCGCCGGTCGCCAACTCCAGGTTCAGGGCGTGGCGCGTCAACAGTGCCACGCCCAGACCCGCCACCACACATTCACGCTGGGCTTCTGCCGATGAAACCTCCTGGGTCTGGTTGAAGTGCACGCGCTTCTCTTTGAAATATTCCTCGCAGGCCTGCCGGGTTCCCGAGCCTTGTTCGCGTACCAGCAGCGTGTAGGGCTCCAGATCCTGCAAGCGCAGCGGGCCCATGTGGCTCAGCGGATGATCGGGTGGCGCCACGGCGACAATCGGGTTGTTGAGGAACGGCAGGAATTCCAGCCCCATGTCCTGCGGCACCATGGACATGATCACCAGGTCGTCGCGGTTGTCCGACAGGCGTCGAATGACTTGCCCGCGATTGACCACGGTCAAATGCAGGTTCACTTCCGGGTGCTGCCGCTTGAAGGCAGCAAACAGATGCGGTACGAAGTACTTGGCGCTGGATTCCACAGCCAGTTTCAACTGGCCCTGCAACGAGCCTTGCATGTCCGAGAGCTGCATATCGAGGTTTTCCAGGCGCCCGAAAATGTCTCGGCTGGCGCGCTGTAACGCTTCAGCGGCTTCGGTCATGTAGAGTTTTTTGCCGACATAATCGAACAAAGGCTGACCAATCAGCTCTTCCAGCTGACGAATCTGTAGGCTTACGGCTGGTTGTGTGAGCGACATTTCCTCGGCTGCACGGCTGTAGGAACGTAAATCACAGACTTCATTGAAGACCTGAAGTTGACGTAATGTCATACGCATCAAGGACTTACGCATTTTTTATAGGCTCTGGCCGCAGGCTGGTCGTTCAACTATAAGTCTTTGCTTATGCCTGACCCAATAATTATTGATTTTTGTTAATCCCTTGAGCGGGCTAGTGTGACTGTGCGACTGGCTTGAAACATTTAGTCACGCGCCGACCCAGTCCAGGGGTCGTGGGTAGCAACCGGCTCAAGGGAAATTCCAAGTGATAACAAAGATCCTGATCGCCAACCGTGGTGAAATTGCCGTACGAATCGTACGTGCCTGCGCCGAGATGGGCATTCGCTCGGTCGCGATCTATTCCGACGCTGACCGCCATGCCCTGCATGTGAAGCGTGCGGACGAAGCCCACAGCATCGGTGCCGAACCGCTGGCCGGCTACCTGAACCCGCGCAAGCTGGTGAACCTGGCCGTGGAAACCGGTTGCGACGCGTTGCACCCAGGTTATGGCTTTCTCTCGGAGAACGCCGAACTGGCCGACATCTGCGCCGAACGTGGAATCAAATTCATTGGCCCGTCGGCGGAAGTCATTCGCCGCATGGGCGACAAGACCGAAGCCCGACGCAGCATGATCAAGGCCGGTGTGCCGGTCACGCCGGGCACTGAAGGCAACGTCGCCGACATCGCCGAAGCCCTGACCGAAGGCGATCGCATCGGTTACCCGGTGATGCTCAAGGCCACTTCCGGTGGTGGCGGTCGCGGCATTCGTCGCTGCAACAGCCGCGAAGAATTGGAACAGGCTTTCCCACGAGTGATTTCCGAAGCCACCAAGGCCTTTGGTTCGGCGGAAGTGTTCCTCGAAAAATGCATCGTCAATCCCAAGCACATCGAAGCGCAGATCCTTGGCGACAGCTTTGGCAACGTGGTGCACCTGTTCGAGCGTGATTGCTCGATCCAGCGTCGTAACCAGAAGCTGATCGAGATCGCCCCGAGCCCGCAACTGACCCCGGAACAGCGCGCCTACATCGGCGACCTGTCGGTACGCGCGGCCAAAGCTGTGGGTTACGAGAACGCCGGCACCGTGGAGTTCCTGCTCGCCGAGGGCGAGGTGTACTTCATGGAAATGAACACCCGGGTGCAGGTGGAACACACCATCACCGAAGAAATCACCGGCATCGACATCGTCCGTGAACAGATCCGCATCGCCTCCGGCCTGCCGCTTTCGGTGAAACAGGAAGACATCCAGCACCGCGGTTTTGCGCTGCAATTCCGGATCAACGCCGAAGACCCGAAAAACAACTTCCTGCCGAGCTTCGGCAAGATCACCCGTTACTACGCCCCCGGCGGCCCCGGCGTGCGCACCGACACGGCGATCTATACCGGTTACACCATTCCGCCGTTCTACGATTCCATGTGCCTGAAACTGGTGGTGTGGGCGTTGACCTGGGAAGAGGCGATGGACCGTGGCTTGCGCGCCCTGGACGACATGCGTCTGCAAGGGGTCAAGACCACTGCCGCCTATTACCAGGAAATCCTGCGTAACCCGGAATTCCGTAGCGGTCAGTTCAACACCAGTTTCGTTGAAAGCCACCCTGAGCTGACCAACTACTCGATCAAGCGCAAACCCGAAGAGCTGGCCCTGGCCATCGCCGCCGCCATCGCCGCCCACGCAGGCCTGTGAGGAATATGACAATGTCCAAAAAGATCTTTGTAACCGACACCATCCTGCGCGACGCCCACCAATCGCTGCTCGCGACCCGCATGCGCACTGACGACATGCTGCCGATCTGCGACAAGCTCGACAAAGTCGGCTACTGGTCGCTGGAAGTCTGGGGTGGCGCGACCTTCGACGCCTGCGTACGTTTCCTCAAGGAAGACCCGTGGGAGCGTCTGCGCAAACTCCGCGCGGCGCTGCCTAACACCCGTCTGCAAATGCTTCTGCGCGGCCAGAACCTGTTGGGCTATCGCCATTACAGCGATGACGTGGTCAAAGCCTTCGTCGCCAAGGCTGCGGTCAACGGCATCGACGTGTTCCGTATCTTCGATGCGATGAACGACGTACGTAACCTGCGGGTCGCGATCGAAGCGGTGAAAGCCGCCGGTAAACACGCCCAGGGCACCATCGCTTACACCACCAGCCCGGTGCACACCATCGAGGCTTTCGTGGCGCAAGCCAAGCAAATGGAAGCCATGGGTTGCGACTCGGTGGCGATCAAGGACATGGCTGGCCTGCTGACTCCGTACGCCACCGGCGAACTGGTCAAGGCATTGAAATCCGAACAGTCGCTGCCAGTGTTTATTCACTCCCACGACACTGCCGGCCTGGCTTCGATGTGCCAACTCAAGGCTATCGAGAACGGCGCCGATCACATCGACACCGCCATCTCCAGCTTCGCCTGGGGCACTAGCCATCCGGGCACCGAGTCGATGGTCGCCGCCCTGAAAGGCAGCGAGTTCGACACCGGCCTGAGCCTGGAACTGCTGCAGGAAATCGGTCTGTACTTCTACGCCGTGCGCAAGAAGTACCACCAGTTTGAAAGCGAATTCACTGCCGTCGACACCCGCGTGCAAGTCAACCAAGTGCCGGGCGGGATGATTTCCAACCTGGCCAACCAGTTGAAAGAGCAGGGCGCGCTGAATCGCATGAGCGAAGTGCTGGCCGAAATCCCGCGCGTTCGCGAAGACCTCGGCTTCCCGCCGCTGGTGACCCCGACGTCGCAGATCGTCGGCACCCAGGCGTTCTTCAACGTGTTGGCCGGTGAGCGCTATAAAACCATCACCAACGAAGTGAAGCTCTACCTGCAAGGTGGCTACGGCAAGGCGCCGGGCACTGTCGACGAGAAGCTGCGTCGTCAGGCAATTGGCAGCGAAGAAGTGATCGACGTGCGCCCGGCTGACCTGCTCAAACCGGAAATGACCAAGCTGCGCGGCGAGATCGGTGCCTTGGCCAAGTCCGAAGAAGACGTGCTGACCTATGCCATGTTCCCGGACATCGGGCGCAAGTTCCTCGAAGAACGCGAAGCCGGCACCCTGACACCGGAAGTGTTGCTGCCGATTCCTGAAGCCGGTGGCGTGACCTCGGCGAGTGGTGAAGGCGTGCCGACCGAGTTCGTCATCGACGTTCACGGCGAAACCTACCGCGTCGACATCACCGGTGTCGGCGTCAAGGCTGAAGGCAAGCGTCACTTCTACCTGTCCATCGACGGCATGCCGGAAGAAGTGGTGTTCGAACCGCTCAACGAGTTCGTCAGCGGCGGCAGCAGCAAACGCAAGCAGGCCACCGCTCCGGGCCACGTCAGCACTGCCATGCCAGGCAACATCGTCGATGTGCTGGTCAAGGAAGGCGACACCGTGAAAGCCGGCCAGGCCGTGTTGATCACCGAAGCGATGAAGATGGAAACCGAAGTGCAATCGGCCATCGCAGGCAAAGTCACCGCCATCCATGTGGCCAAGGGCGACCGGGTCAACCCGGGCGAAATCCTGATCGAGATCGAAGGCTGATTCAACAGCCTCGTCTCTAACGCTTTAAACCTCGGGGGGGCATGTGCTCCCCTTTTTTTGTCCGCTGTTTGGGGGCGCTGTTGTTGTGAGCAAGGGAGCAAGCTCCCCCGCCACTGAGGTGTCAGTGCATTAGAAGCTCATCCGCCACTGACCCATCACGCCATTGTCGCGATTGTTGCTACCAACCTCGCCGTTGTAGGCAACGCTCAGGGTGTGTTGCGTCGAAACGGCCAGATCCAGCCCTGCTTCCAACAGCACATTGTCCCGATCCAGTGCGCTGCCTTGAACGTTGAACGCCTTTCCACCCGACACCAATGCCTGTCGCGTAGAGCGGCTGATGTCGCCGTACGTGTGCTTCCAGCCGGCACTCATGCGAGGGGTCAGGCTCATACCGTTATCCAGTGGGCTCAGATGTGCCAACCTCAGGCCAAAGGTGCTGTTGAGGTTGTCCTGGATTTGCTTGTCGACCTTCAAGGCTGCGGCGCCACCTTTCTCCTGATAGCTGTCGCGCTGGTAGCGCTCATAGCCCAGGTTGACGAAGGGTTCCGCGCTTAAACGGCCGCTGCCCAGGTTGTAACCGAGTTCGGCAAAGGCTTGCTGGCTGCTGGCGTCATAGCTGCCTTTGGGGGTGTCGCTGAAGCGGTTGAAGGCAATATTGCGTTTGGTGGTTCCGTCATGACTGCCATAGGTCGCGCCGAACCGCAGTGCCAGCGGGCCACTTTGGCGCAGGGCATAGGCGCCGAGGTACCAGTTGTCGAGATCGCCATCGAGCTGTGTTCCGTCGAGACGGGTCTGTGATTTGCCACCCAGCACACCCACGCGCCATTCGCTGTCGAGTGACCAGTCCGCGCCGACTACCAGGCCGTGAGTGTGCTGCTTCAGCACGCTGCTGCTCTGGTGACCGTTGACCGTGGAGGTGTTGCCCAGAGCCTGAACCCAGACCCGACCGTGGGTGCCGTGACCGGTGGCAAGTTGTGGTGTCGAGCGGTCTTGCTGGCTCGCGTCGTTGCTCAACTGGCGCATGGCTGAAAGCATGCTGGCACTCACTGGCCGAACGCTGCTCAAGGTGGCATTGGCGAGGTTGGCGTTGCTGCCACCGGCCAGTTGCTCCAGTGCTGCTCCAGCGGTGGACATACTAGTCGTGAGCAGTGCATTGACGGCGGTATTGTTCGCAACCGTCTTCGGTGTTTGCGTTGTGCTGGCTATGGCGGGAGCAGAGGGGGCAGGTGCTTCAGCAGGCTTTTCGGATTCGAGGCTGTTGGCGACCTGGCGGGCGTTGTCGGTGGTGGCGGCGCTTTTCAGTGGCACATCGTTGCGGGCATAGGTCAGGTCGACAGAGGTGTCGGTGTAGGTCAGGGTGGGCGTCATGTACGCCAGGTTGTTGGTGACGGCGGCGAATGTTCCCACTACGTTGCCAGCCTGAAGCACGGCATGCTTGCTGGTCAGCGGGTGATCGGCATTGGCTGCATTGATTGCCAGCGTGGCGCCGCCGATGGTCGCCGTACCTTCGACAACAACGGTAGCGCTTCGGCCTTCGGTGTCGATGCCGTAGAACACAATGGCGCCCTCGTTCAGGTACAAGTCCTGACGAACCCTGGCGGCGCCAAGCGCTGAACTGACCGACAAGCCGCCGTCTACAAACAGACTGTTGACTGAGCCGGCACCCCCGTAGAGGCCACCGGTTTCGACCATCACATCGCCGGCGATACTGCCCTGGTTGTACAGGGTGCTTGCGTTGAGGACTCCGACGCCATGACTGAAGTCGTTGAAGCCGGTCAGGTTCCAGACACCCTGTTCCACCAGCAGTCCCCTGAAGTTGCGGGTTTCACCCAGCGTGCCACCCTCGACGGCATTGAGTTTCAAACCGTTCAAGCCACCGCCACCATCGATGATGCCCTCCTGCCGGGCACCGGTGGTCAGGATCACCAGGTCATTGCCATCACTGATTTTTTCGGCAAAGCCATCCGTGGTTTCGATATGGGTGTGGTGAGTGGTGGATGCCGCTGCGAAAGCGCTGAACAGCTCCTGGACCGTGGGCCCATCAACGCCCTGTTGCACCGCATCAGGGGCGTTTTTAGCCACTTCGGCTGGGAGTTCAGGCGTCAGCGCAGCGATCAATCCTTCAGGCGCCGCAGGTTCATTGTCGTCAAGGGTCGTGTCGACGAGCAACGGATCATTAACGGGAATCGCCTGACTGCGATTGCGATCGGCTGTGACCGGCTCCATTGCAGGGGGCACGAGGATCTTGGATTTGGGCTTCGTAATTTTTTTGGCTTTTACGGGATGGGGCTTGGCCTCGGTGACGGCGGGCTCTGTTTGCTGCGCGTGGGACATTTCGATGCCGCCGAAGGCGAGGGCGATTGCCAGGGCAAGATGGTGTGGGCGATGAGTGTGCAGAATGGGCATTGAATGCGACCTCTTCCTTGGGGAGGTCGAACTCTAAAAGGCTGGGCGTATGCTCCGATGCCGGGCATTTCCGGCGCTTTCGAAAGACGCTGGAGCTTCGGTTGTAGCAAAGGCCCCGTCCACGAGACAGCATAACGATTGGCCTCCGTGCACTGACGTTTTTCCTTACATCGTTCTCGGATGGATCGATTGGCGAAGGCTTGGAAACTCGTCTGCCACCGTGATCAACCCTGCGTCTAGCAGGCAGAGGTTTTGTACGGATTGATGGATGGGCTTCAATCGCGTGAAGATGCAATTTAATGCACGAGTTTGCCTGGGATTATCTTCTGTTTGCATTTAAATGCAGATTTTGGCTGTGCGCGGACTGAGCATGTGCACTATATTGCATGCATGTCGTATTTTAAGCCTACGCAAGTGCATTAAATTGCAGGAGCACGCAATGCTGGAGCTGACATTACAAATACATGCGAGCGGGGAATGGCAGGACGCCATGGTCTTGACGTTCGATGACCCGGAGCAAGGCTTCGCCAGTCGGTGTAGCTTTGGCTATGAGTTGGGTTATCTGATCGACAACGTCTTTGACATACCCAGTCCTTTCGCTCGGGCTGTGAGTGCCAATGTTCCCATTGCCTGGGAGGGCCAGCGAACCCCGGCGGTTCCGGCGTTTTTGCACGACATTGCGCCTGCGGGGGCAGCCAAACGATTCCTTATGACGCGCATTGGTCACGACAAGCCAGAGGGCATCAGCGCCGACCTGTTTTTACTGGCACGCAGTACACCGGGCCCCATTGGCAATATGCGGATCAAGGAATCGCTTGAAACACTGAGCAGCCGCCCGGCAGTGGGCTTTGCGCGTGACGACGTGATCTCGCGCGACAATCGCTTTCTGGAATACGCCTACGAACAAGGTGCGGCCATTGGTGGTGCGACGGGGGCAGGTGGTGAAGCGCCCAAGCTGTTGCTGACAGAAAACCGCGAAGGCCTGTTGTATCCGGATGCAGTGCTGGATGACACCGAGGTGACACAGCACTGGTTTGTGAAGTTCGCCCGTAACCAAGGCACACAAACCGATAAAGACATCCTCAGAAGCGAATTCCATTACTACAAGGCGCTGCAAACGCTCGGTATCGACACCGTGGCGACAGCAGGGCTGGCTTTGGAAGAAGCGACAAAACCCAGTTTGTGGATGCAGCGTTTTGACCGTCGTTTAAGCGAGCAGGGTGTCGAGCGGCTGGCGGTTGAGTCGATTTACTCGCTGGCCGGAGTGACTACTCCAGGAAGTGCCATGGATCACATGGTGGTGATCCGGCTTCTCTCTGACCTTTGGGAGGCTGCAGGGCAAGGGGCGCAGATTGAGGATCTGGTGGTGGATTACTTGCGTCGCGACCTGCTCAACAAAATATTGGGCAACTCCGATAACCACGGACGTAACACCGCGATCATCCGCCGTGACGCTTCGTTTGAACTGGCGCCGATCTACGACCTGGCACCGATGGTCATGGACGACGAAGGCATCACTCGGACCACAAAATGGCCACGGGATCTGGAGGTGGCGGGGGATGTCGATTGGCGTGGCGTCTGTAATGCATTAACGGGGATTGTCGATTCGCAGGTGGTCTTCGAGCGGTTGCGCGAGCAAGCCAATCGCTTGCGGGCACTGCCGGACATACTGACCGAAAGCGGTCTGCCTGAGGTGACGATGAATCACCCTCGCATTGCTCTGCGACACCTTGAGCAACGTTTTAGAGAGTGGGGACTGCAATGAGCATGACAGTGGCAGAGCGAACGCTGCTGATCGAAAGTATTCAGCAAGGGTTAGCCAACGACACATTGGCCATTGGCGAGGCGGTACGCCGATTGCGGGTTGAGGTGACCGGTTTACACCAAAGCCAGTTCGCCAAGATGTGCAAAATCTCGGTGCGCACGCTGGTGCACATTGAGCACGGAGAAGGGAATCAGACGCTCAAATCACTTAATGCCGTGTTCCGTCCATTCGGGATGCAAATGGGCGTGGTGAAGATTCGACGCACGATCAGCTGAGGGGGTGGATGTGCGCCGATCTCCTGTGGGAGCGAACGGGCTCCCACGGGTTGTGCCCCTTGATTGACTGGTATTTGGGCATGCTCGCGATGGCGGTTCACGGTGTCAGGCGCGGCATTCCAGCAGGCTTTTCAACTGACCTGACGCTGTCTGATTCTCATCCGACAACCATTTTTCAAACCCCGCCCCAATCGCCAGCCATTCCGAGTCCAGGATCGAGTACCACGCCGTGTCGCGGTTCTGGCCCTTGACCACCATGTGTTGGCGGAAGACGCCTTCGAAGCTGAAGCCCAGGCGTTCGGCGGCGTACTTGGAGCGGGCGTTGCCGTTGTTGCACTTCCATTCCAGGCGACGGTAGCCCAGGGCGAACGACTCCTTGGCCAACAGGTACACCGCTTCGGTGCTTTTCGGTGAGCGCTGCATCGGCGCACCGAAGGTGACGTGGCCGATTTCGATGCGGCCCTGGGCCGGGACGATCGACATCAGGCTGAGCATGCCTTGCACGTCGCCGCTGGCGCGGTCGATCACGCAGAAGAAATACGGGTCGCTGCTGGCGGCGTGGTTGTTCAGCCAGTCGTTGAACGTGCTGCGCTCCGGGAACGGACCGTAAGGCAAGTAATCCCACAGCTTCGGGTCGGCGCCCGGGCCTTGCAGGGCTTTGAACAAGCCGTCGGCGTGACGCGCAGGGTCGAGTTTTTCCAGGCGAATGAAGCGCCCTTCGATCAGTTGAACCGAGGGAGGCGGTACGCCTTTCCAGTCGGCGAGTGAAGTCGGCATGTTGCTCTCCTTGAACCTTAAAGGGTTTTGCAAAACTGGATGTAACCCAGACGCTCGGCGATACGCTCGTAGAGCTGGATCGCGGTGGCGTTGGTTTCGTGGGTCAGCCAATGGACCTCAGTGCAACCGTCGGCCCTTGGCGGTGGCGTAGACGAACTCGATCAGTTTGCGGCCGACACCGGTGCCACGTGTTTCGGGTGTCACCAGCAAGTCTTGCAGGTAGCAGGAGCTTTCAATGCTCCAGTTCGAGCGATGGTAGATGAAATGCACCATGCCTACCGCTTTGCCATCGGCCCAGGCGAGGGCGGCGTGGGTCGGTTCGCTCGGGTCGAGGAAGCGCTGCCAGGTGCTGTGGCTGACGGCCTCCGGCAGTTCCGTGTTGTAGAAGCGCAGGTAGGCTTGCCACAGCGGCAGCCAGGCGGCGTGGTCGTTGGCGGTGACACGGCGAATCTCGATCTGACTCATGTTCATTCCTTGGGCATCAAGTGGGCGAGGGCCTGGTCGTGCAGGTCGGGGCTGACGCTCAACCCCTCACGTACGCCGGCGATGTCTGCGGTACTGCGGTTCTGACTGAGTTTGCGTTTGCCTTCCAGGCGCTGGATCGGCAGGGCGAACCCGACGATGGCCTTGAGCATGCCATCGATGTAGTGGGAGGGCGCGTCGTCGACTTTCCACGGTTGGGCGCGGCCGCTTTCATGGCGATCGGTCAGGGCGCTGACCAGGTTGCGCAAGCGATGGGCGTCGCTGAACACGTCGGCCGTGCCATAGGCGTGTACGGCCACGTAGTTCCAGGTCGGTACGACTTTGCCGTGTTCGGCTTTGGCGGGGTAGAACGAGGGGCTGACATAGGCATCGGCCCCGGCAAAGATCACCAGCGCCTCGGCCCCGGCTTCCAGTGCCTGCCACTGCGCATTGGTGCGGGCGAGGTGGCCGTAGAGGGTGCCATTGGGCCCTTGTTCGGGGCTCAGCAGCAGCGGCAGATGGCTGGCCTGCAAGCCTTGCGGGCTGTGAGTGACCAGTATGGCCAGGCGCGTGTCGAGAATCTGCTGATGCAGGGAAGGGAGGTCGTCGATGGCAAAGGCGCTGGGGGTGTACATGGAGATTTTCCTTGGCGAATGTCTGCATCCTAGGCAGGCTATTGGTCTGTTGTAAGAGCCATTACCGACCCATTCAAGAGGTCCAATGCGATGACGAGCCTGCCGCTGTCCTTGTCGTTCAACCCCGCCGGTATCGAACTCGATCGCCGCCAGGGCCTGAGCCGCCAGCTCTATCAAGCCTTACGCATGCGTGTACTCGATGGCCGCCTGGCCAGTGGCACGCGGTTGCCCGCCAGCCGTGATCTGGCGGCAGCCCTGGCGATTTCCCGCAACAGCGTGGTCCGTGCCTACGACCAGCTCTATGCCGAAGGTTTCATCGAAGGGCGGGTTGGCGACGGTACGTATGTGGCTCAATTGCCGCAGGCCGCGTTCCCCACGAAAAAATTATCCACAAAAGTATCCACAGGGTTTTCAACAGGCTTACCCACAGGGTTATCCACAAATTGGTTGAATTTACCTGTGATTACATCCAGTAAAGTTATCCACGGTGGCGCGCTGGAGAGGGTCGAACAGCATCATCTGGCCAAGCCTGCGGGTGGTCCGCCGAGGGCGTTTCGGGTGGGGATTCCGGCCTTCGATCTGTTTCCGTTCGAGGTCTGGGCCAAGCTGAATGCGGCTTTCTGGCGCAAGCCGGATTTGCAGCAATTGTGCTACGGCGCTCCGGAGGGTGACGAGCGTTTGCGTGGCATGATCGCCGCTTACTTGCGCAGTTCGCGGGGCATGCAGTGCAGCGCTGAGCAAATTGTGATCACCAGTGGCGCGCAGCAGGGAATTAGCCTTTGTGCACAGCTGCTGGTCGAGCCCGGTGATGGGGTCGCGGTGGAAAACCCAGGCTATCGCGCCGCCGGCCATGCCTTCGCGGTTGCCGGGGCGCGGTTGCAGGGTGTCTCGGTGGACAGCGACGGCATTAACTGCGCGGAACTCAATGGCCTGAGTGACTGCCGACTGGCCTATGTCACGCCGTCTCATCAGTACCCGACCGGGGTGATCATGAGCCTGGCCCGGCGTCTGGAGTTGCTGGCCTGGGCCGAGCGCACGGAGGGCTGGATCATCGAAGACGATTACGACGGCGAGTACCGCTACAGTGGCGCCCCCCTGGCACCCTTGGCGGCGCTGGATCGGCACGGCCGGGTGATTTACGTCGGGACCTTCGGCAAGGTCGCGTTTCCGGCATTGCGCCTGGGCTATCTGGTGTTGCCGATGGGGCTGGTGGAGGCGTTTGCCCAGCGCCGGGCGGTGGACGTGCGGCACTCCGAGGTCAGCACTCAGGTGGTGATGGCCGAGTTCATGGCCACCGGGCACTTTCAGCGGCATATCCGCCGTATGCGCCGTGCAGCGCTGAGCCGGCGCAACACAGTGCTGGCCGGCTGGCCTGTGGATACTCCAGGAATGGGCAGCCTGCCGAATGTGGTGGCAGGGTTGCATATGACTGTGCCGGTCGAGAGTCAGGCCCGTGAGCTTGAGCTGATCGAAAAGGCCGCCAGCGTCGACGTCGAGATCAACGGCCTGAGCAGCTACTGGCTACTGGACTCAAGCACTCCGGTGGATCAGCGGGCGGGGCTGGTGCTGGGGTTTGCGGCGGTGCCGGAAGCGGCTATCGAGTCGGCGCTGACGCGGTTGCGCAGTGCCTGGCGTCGGTAAAAAGGCTGGCTGGCAACCAGCCTTTTTACGTATCACCGGGGCTCAAGTGTCAGGAACAGTGACTGGGTAGATGCACTGGTGATTCGACGCAGTACATAGTCAATCGGTTGAAGAGTGGCCAATTGTTGTCGAAGCTCGGTCTCCAGCGTCGTCAGGTATTTTTCAGATACTTTCAGGTGGGCTGCGGTGGGTTGAGTGGCGTTGCTCTCAAGTGTTTCGTAGTGGAAGTGCGCAACCCATAGTTCCTGGTCATTGTCGGTGGTGTCGAGAATCCGGTATTCCTGAAAGTAGTCCTTGCGTCCCTTGGTTCTGATCCTGCCCTGCTCGTTGCGGACGATTTTGATCTGTTGATTTTCGTTTAACCATTGAAAGTACTCCTGCCTGGGCTTGCGCTTCTTGAGCATTTTCGTGCGGGTACGGATGCCCTCCTTACGAAGCTCGATAGCGGCTTCACGCATATCCCGGCTCTGGCCTGATATGGGAGGAAGTTGTTTACCGGCACTTCTGATGTTGCTCATGGCCCTGTCGAGGTTCGTTGCAGACTCTTCCAGTTTGAGCGCCTGTTGATCAAACAGGTACTGCATATCGGCAGGGATTCGGTTTGCACGTTCGGCATCCCGGTTAGTGCGTCTGATGAAGTCGTGTACGTCCAGGTTGAGGTTCAGCGCGGCAGCGATGGTATCGAGATCATCCAGGACCAGCCTGGCTGGTTGAGCGTTTTGGGGGACGAGCTTCTGAAACGCCTCCTGTTCTTCCCCCTGCTTGGTGGCTTGGGGTTGTTCACTTTTCGCGACCCGTGGACGGGTCTTGGTGACTTTGGCTCTGGGCCGCGACGGCCCTGCAACGACAGGTTCAAGAGGTTCCTTGAGGAAAGTTTCTTCGGCTTCGGGAAGCAAGCCGTCGAGCTGGGTCAGTGTCAGTGCCTGAAACTCGGAGATCAGCGCTTGAAGGTGGTCGAGCGGCGTTTGCCGGACCATCCCGGGGTATCGGGTTGGCAGGTCCTGGATACGCTGATGGGTATCGGCGTAGATATCGGCCAGCCTGGAGAGTTTTTTGATGCGCTCCTCGGTAGGCTCGGTGTCGCTCGACTGTTTCATCATCTGCGCGACTTCATGGCTGGCGTCGGCGGCATCGACCACAATATCGGCGATTGCTGCCCGAGCCTGTGGCATGGCCTCGTCAGATCGTTCTTCAAGGCACAGCTCGTAGGACATGCCGATTTCGTTGGCCTTGAAGTCCAGTCGGGTGAATTTTGGCAGGAGCCTGGCGATGCTTTGGGTCGCGGTGAGCCCTGCGTGGCCCAGTACCTTGAGGCCTGCCAGGGCGGCTTTTGACTGCTCGAGCCGTTCGATGAGTGCGTTGCCCAGTGCGGTTGCTTGCTCGATGTCGGTCAGGCTCCCGCGCACGGGTTCAGCACTGTTGATAGGAGCTTGCTCCTGCAGCTTTTGCGTGAGCCGAGCGTATTGGTGTTTCTTCACCGTGAACCAGAGTGACAAGAACTTTTCCTGCTCGGTGGTGAGACGCAACAGGTCGTAGGCGTAACCGGTTTCACCGCCCAGCGAACGCCATTCGCGTAGCTGTTTGAGGGCTTCCCCATAGTTTTTGATCCGTTCATCAAGCTTGTCGGCGTAAAGCCTGGACGTTGTTTTGAGGTTCTCGTCGGTAGCCTGAACCATAGCGCTCTGGAGGCGATCGAGTGCTTCCTGATGGGTTTTCTCCTGGCCCTTGAATGCCTCTAACTGAGTGTCGAGTTGGTGTTTACGGTTCTCCTTTGCTTGCTTGAAGGCTTTCAAACGGCTTTTCGGACCACCGCCACGTAACCGCAGCCGTGTATCGACTTTCCACTTGCCGTGCGGGTCATGAGTCAGTAACGGGCCCGGGCGCAAGGGGTGTTCCGGATTGAGGATATG
This sequence comes from Pseudomonas purpurea, assembly GCF_039908635.1. Classification (NCBI taxonomy): domain Bacteria; kingdom Pseudomonadati; phylum Pseudomonadota; class Gammaproteobacteria; order Pseudomonadales; family Pseudomonadaceae; genus Pseudomonas; species Pseudomonas purpurea. The sequence goes on along the minus strand of NZ_CP150918.1, from coordinate 5,820,333 downwards.
GACTTCCCCTTCGTCATCGATACTGACCTGTAACCAGCGCTCGCCGACCTGTGCATAGTGTGTATTATTGAGCTGATACAGATGGGGCGGTTTCTCATTCAGCGTCTTCAGCCCGGTGCTGTTCAAATCTGGCGCAGAGACCTTGAGCGTGTCCAGAAAGGCGTCCAGTGTCGGACCTGAGCGACGAGGGGCCGATACGCCGATCTCCAGCGATGAGGCATGGTTTGCGGGCAGTTCAAATACCAAGGGGTCCATGGAAATTATCGCGAGTGCGGGTGCCGGCTCGGGTAATGGATGTGGTGCTGGAGATGGCGGCAGCTCCCGCGCTGGTTTTTTGCGCGACGGCCCAGCCCACTCGCTGTAACGCTGCTTGTACGCGCGGTGAGTCAGCACAATCGCAAGAGTCATCAGCACATCCCCCAATGAGCTCCACTCGACCAGCGTGTCGCCTTGTTCATGGGCATCGAGCGCTTGCTGGATCTCGTTGATGCTTTGCCACACCCAGACGGCGGTCCCCACAGGCCCGCTCAAGAAGGTTGATGCAACGTTGAAGATTGCCCAGGCGCTGTCCTTCAAGAGTGCCCAGCGTCTTTCGCCATTGGACAGTGACTGCCGATCCGCCTGCTCGATCATGGCGCTGGCGTTACTGTGAAACAGGGCGGCCAATAGGTCGCCGACGACCTCTTCGGCGCCCAGGTCGATGGGCCCGATCAGGTCCAGAGTGAGTAATGTATCGATATCGGACTGAGCCGCCAGCCATGGCGAAGGCAGGCCCACGGGAAAGACGTATTGCGCATATTCGAAGCTCAGCGCCGGGGTCTCAAGCCACGCCAATATGGAGTCGCGCAGCGCGCCCGGTTGGTGCAGGGCGTAAATCAGGTTTGCCTCCGAGACAAACTGCAACAGAGGTTGCTCAAGCAATGGCCGGTAAAGCAGGCACGGAGCAGCAGGCTTATTGCGCTGGCTGATGATGAACATGTTTGTGACAGTGTCACCGCCAGAGAGCAGGCGATGCCGGGGCTTGAACGTGAGGGGGCGAATCACGATATCGAGAGCACCTTGTTGCGGTTCTCCGAGTGCGATGCCCATCAGTTCGCGGATATAGCGATAGCCTGTTTCATCGACCCCGCCTTCCTGTTCAAGCATGCACTCCAGCGCCTTGAGCTGTAGCAGTTCGGGCAACTGGCTGACGTAGCGCTGCTTCTGTAGCGCGACTTGCAGCGGATCATCGATCAGTTTGCTCTTGAGCAACTGCGGATAGATTTTGCCGACATTGACCTGGGCGGCCATGGCAGTGAGGTAATCAACGGTCAGCCATTGGGGGACGGGATCGTTGTTTTTGAAATGCAGTTCTGCAAGGTAAGGGGCGGTATTTTCCAGGGCGAAATCACCCAGGCTTTCGATATGCCTGTCAAGCGGGTTGGGCAAGGTAAAGCCGCCAGCGGTGAAACTGTTGGTGAGCGTGATTTGCAGGTCATCGAGCGGCAGCTGCGCAGCCCCTTCGGCGGCTTTGTCCGTTTCGATGGCTTCACGCATTTTGGTCTGCGCGTACGCACCTATCAGCGGAATATCGTTCGGGCTTGAGGCGGTCCGCAGTTTTCCCAGACGGGAGAGACGGTGGCTGTAGTCTTGCAAGTGACTGGCCGAGGCGTTTGATAACCAATCGGGTATGGCCGCCTCGAGCTGCTCGATGCGGTTCTTGTCGGCGGGGCTGAAATGTTCTGCCGGGGTGACCGCCGTGCGCAAGCCAGGGGGTGTTCTGGTCCCGGCCGTCGGCCCCGAGGGGATGAGTGCTTCGATGGCGTCCATTTGAGAGCCGATCAGCGCCCAGGCCATGTGATCGAAAATGTTGCCTGCTGGCTCGACCAGTCGCCACTTGAGCATGCGACCTGCCAGGTTCATGTCGATCCGGGCGGGTAGCGACGCGCCCAGTTGCTCCAGAGAATCGAAGGCCTCGTAACCGCCTTCTATCGTGTACAGCATGATCTGCTCGCGCTGTTTGTAAGTTGCCTTCAGAACAATCGCGCCTCCCAGCATGAGGTGGTTGGTGTTGGTGGTTTCGCTGTTGTCTACGTCGATCAGGCAGGCTTCGATATTGGGAATTTCAGTGTTTTTCACCGCTCGTTCGGTTTTGTCCGGGTAGTTGTATACCGCACGGGCCACGGCGCATTGATCGGCGTTCCAGCCCTTTGCCTGTTGGACATTGAACGCGTTTCTCAGCGTCTCGCAGAGTCCATGCCAGCGGGGTTGACCGTTGATCGCCTGATTCCAGAAAGCCAGTTCGCACTGTTGAAACTCGACGGATAGCAGGGGGATGTGATCGTTCAACAATTGGGCTATGTCTTCGACACTGACAGCGAGATGAACGGGAGGCCTGGTAAGGGGATCAGACGTCAAGAAGTGTTCACCCTCGATGAAGTTGGCGACACCTGCGCTCCAGCTCAGATGCACCAGCGCACGGGTCAATGTCTCCACGTATGGCGTGTCGGCACTCAAGGTTCCATCCTCCAGGCGCCATCCTGGAGTGACGATCAGTGTTTGGTCGGGGTCGATGTCGAGCTGCGGATAAAGCTGTTTCAGTGCTTTGCGCAGCACTTGCGAGCTGACGTCGTCGAGCGTGGGGCCCTGACTGGCCAGGCTGGCCAGATGACTTCTGTCCAGCAGCAGCGTTGCGTTGCTTGGGGGAATGGTTGTGGACGTTTGTGTCATGGTCATTTTCCTTTTTGACCGGGGCAGAGACTCGGAAAGTAGTGGGTCGCACGAGGAGGCTGGCGGTACTTAAATATCGTCAGGCAAAAAAAGACCCGCACGGGGCGGGTCTTCAATGGCGCCAGTTATTCAGGTTCCGGACTTGATCTTGGTCCAGGCCCGTGTCCGCGCCCGTTCAGCATCGCGCGGCAGCGGTTGCAGGGTGTACAGCGTGCTCATCGCTGCGTCGGTCGGGTACAGGTTGGGGTTGTTGCGGATGGCCGGGTCGACCAGTTCCGTGGCGTCCTTGTTCGGGTTCGGGTAACCGACAAAATCGCTGACCGGCGCAATCACCTTCGGTTGCAGCAGGTAGTTGATGAAGGTGTAGGCGTCTTCCGGGTTCTTCGCACCTTTGGGGATCGACAGCATATCGAACCAGATCGGCGCGCCTTCTTTCGGCAGTCGCATGTCGACGATCACGCCGTTCTTGGCTTCCTTGGCGCGGTTGGCGGCCTGGGAAAAGCTGCCGGAATAACCGACCGCGACGCAGATGTCACCGTTGGCGATGTCGGCCATGTACTTGGACGAGTGGAAATAGGTGATGTACGGGCGGATCTTCATCAGCAGCGCTTCAGCCTTGTCGTAGTCCGCCGGCTTCTTGCTGTTGGGGTCCAGGCCGAGATGTTGCAGGGCCAGCGGCAGGATTTCCGATGGCGAATCCAGCAGTGCCACGCCGCACTGCTTGAGCTTGCTGAGGTTCTCTTCCTTGAAGATCAGGTCCCAGCTGTCCACGGGCGCGTTGTCCCCCAGCGCAGCCTTGATCTTGTCCGGGTTGAAGCCGATCAGGATGGTGCCGTACATGTACGGCACGGCGAACTTGTTGCCGGGGTCGTTGGCTTCGATCAGCTTCATCAATTTGGGATCAAGGTGGTTCCAGTTCGGCAGTTTGCTGCGGTCCAGTGGCTGGAACACCCCGGCCTCGATCTGCTTGGCGAGAAACACGTTGGACGGCACCACCACGTCATAACCTGAGTTGCCGGTGAGCAGCTTGGCCTCCAGTGCTTCGTTGGTGTCGAAGATGTCATAGACCAGTTTGGTCTGGCTGTTCTGGGTCTTGAAATCTTCCAGCGCCTTGGGGGTGATGTAGTCGAACCAGTTGTACACCCGCAGGGTGCGTTCTTGCGCGTGAGCGGCACTGCTGAGAACCGTGGCGCACAGCACTGTGGTGAAGAGTGCCGGCGCGATAAAACGCTTGAGTCTGTTCATTGTTCTGATTCCTCACTGGGCGCTTTCAAAACCTTCGAGAACGTTCACGGCATTGATGCCGATTTCTTCCACCGCGTAACCGCCTTCCATCACAAACAGGGTCGGCTTGTCGAGGGCCGCGATGCGGGCGCCCATCGCCAGGTAATCCGGGCTGTCGAGCTTGAACTGGGAGATCGGGTCGTCCTTGAAGGTGTCCACGCCCAGGGACACCACCACGATGTCGGCGCCGTAGCGTTCGATCTCTGTGCAGGCCTGTTCCAGCGCGGTGCTCCAGGTATCCCAGCCCGAACCTGAGGGCAGAGGGTAGTTGAAGTTGTAGCCAACGCCTGCCCCTTCGCCGCGTTCGTCTTCGTAGCCGAGGAAGAACGGAAACTCGGCTTCCGGATGGCCATGGATCGAAGCGAACAGCACGTCGCTGCGCCCATAGAAAATCGACTGGGTGCCGTTACCGTGGTGGTAGTCGACGTCGAGGATCGCGACTTTCTTGTGACCCTGATCGAGGAAGGCCTGGGCGGCGATGGCGGCGTTGTTGAGGTAGCAATAACCGCCCATCAAATCACTGGCGGCGTGATGTCCCGGCGGGCGGCAGAGGGCGAATGCACTGTGGGCGCCACGCTGGATCGCGGTGTGGGCAGTCAGCGCGACTTGCGCCGCGCTGTACGCCGCTTGCCAGGTGCCGGCGGTAATCGGTGCACCGCCGTCGAAGCTGTAATAGCCGAGCTGACCGTGCAGGCTTTTCGGGATGACCGTGCGCAGGGTGCGCGCCGGCCAGGTGTAGGGCAGCAGATCGCCGTCGCGCTCGTACTCGGTCCAGCGTTGCCAGGCGCCTTTGAAGAAGTCGAGATAGTCGCGGCTGTGAATGCGCTGGATCGGCGTCAGGCCAAAGTCCTGCGGCGCTTCCACCGGCCCCAGCCCACGGTGTCGAACGCGCTCCAGAACATGATCGGCCCGTGACGGCATTTCGAAGCAGGGCATCAGTTGCCCGTCCATCAATTCGCAGCGTCCGTGGTGCAGGTGGTGATCGTGCGAGTAGATCGTCAGCATTGTTCTTGTTCTCCGCAGGCTGATTCGGTTGAACACAGTCTTGCGGCGCGCGGTGATTCAGAGAACGACAGGAAAGGCCAAAAGGGGATAAATACGGCCAAAGTGTTTGACCGAAATTCGCCCCTTTGTGGCGAGGGAGCTTGCTCCCGCTCGGCTGCGCAGCAGTCGTAAAACCGGTAACTGCTATTTAAATGGAAGAGCGCAGTGTTCGGTTTGGGTCTGCTGCGCAGACCAGCGGGAGCAAGCTCCCTCGCCACAGGAGAGCGTCAGGGGCGGAACTGGCTGGGCGCTACACCGCTCCAGCGCACGAAGGCATGACGGAAGCTTGCGGTCTCGCTGAATCCCAGCGCCTCGGCGATGCGGTAGACCGGCAACTGGTCTTCGCAGAGCATCTGCTTGGCGCGCTCAAAGCGCAGTTCATCGAGCAGTTCCTGATAACTGCACCCCAGGTCCTTGAGGTGTCGGCGCAGGGTCCGTGCCGAGCAGTTCATCTGTTCGGCCAGCCCTTCAAGGCCCGGCGCCGCGTCGAGTTGGGCGCTCAACAACTGGCGAATCCGCCCCAGCCACGCCTGGCGCCCGGTGAACTCCAGGTTCTGCTTGCGGCAGCGTTCGGCCATGGCTTGGTGGGTGATGGGGTCGGCCAGCGGCAGCGGTTGGTCGAGCCAGCGTTTGTCGAAGGCGAAGGCGTTATCGCAGGCATCGAAGTGCAGCGGGCAGTCGAAGCGTTCGGCATACCGTGCCTGATAGTCCGGCGCCGGGTGTTCGAGGCGGGCAGCGAGCAAGGGCAGGGGATGGCCCAGTAAGTCGTCGCAAATGACTTTCAGGGACACCACACAGAATTCGGCGTTGAACACCGCCAGCGCCGGGTTTTCCCGATAGTCGCGGGCGCAGAACCAGATACGCTCGCCATCGTCCTCAAGGCTCAATTCGAACAGTGTTCCCAACAGCGCCGGATAGCGCAGCGCCAGGTGCAAAGCGTCACCGAAGGTGGCACTGGTGAGCAGGGCGTAACCGAGCATCCCGTAGGATGAAACGTGCATCCGCCGACCCAGCTCCAGGCCGATATCACGCTTGAGCGCGACCGCGTTGGCGCAGACCTGCATCTCCTGGTTGGTGGTGATGCGGGTGTCGGTCCGGCTCAAGTCCGCCGCGCTGATCCCACTGCCGGCCAACAACGCCTCGCTGGACAGGCCTTCGGCCTTGAAGGTGCTGAGCACCAGGGAAACAGCGTTGAGGGTGGTGAGGTGGGAGTGCAGCATGGGCGGCTCCAGCCTTGGGTTGGCTGGAAATGGAGCAAGTTGTGTGCCGCTGTTGGTGAGGGGTGGATCTCAAACCTCACTCAGATCAACTCGCCACACAGATCCAGTTCAACCAACCGCCGAACTTCAGCGGTCTCCAGCCCCGCACCCAACAGCGCATGCAGTTTGCCGAACGCCGCTTCACGGGTCATGCCGCCGCCGGACAGTACGCCCACGCCGCGCAAGCGGCTGCCGGCCTCGTACACGTCCAGTTCAACGCCGCCTTCATGGCACTGGGTGATCGCCACCACCACGATCCCTTGGTCCCGCGCCCGCGCAAGGCTGGCCAGGAATTCCGGGTTGTCGCTCGGCCCGGTGCCGCTGCCGAAGCATTCGAGCACCAGCCCCTGAACACCGCTGTTCAGCACGCCATCGAGTTGCCCGGCGCTGATACCGGGGAACAGTGGCAGCACGCCGACGTTCGCCAGTTGCTTGAGCTTGCGGTAATGCAGTTCCACCGGCAGCGAAGGCACTTTAACGCCGCCGCCCTGACGCTCCAGGTGCTTGAACGGATGGCGACCGAAACTGCGGACTTTCGCGCAGCGGGTCGGGTCCAGCAGTTCGCCGTGGAAGTACAACTGAACGCCGGGCGCCAGGGCCTTGGCCGAGGGTGACCAGTGCGCCGCCGAGGTTTTCCCAGGCGTCGCTGTCGGGGACGCCGGCCGGCAGCATGGAGCCGGTGAACAGCACCCGTGCCTGCAGGCCAAGCAGTTGGAAGCTCATGGCGGCGGCGCTGTAGGCCAGGGTGTCAGTGCCGTGCAGGATCAGCACGCTGTCGCAGCCGTCGACGTCGACCGCTTCGACGACAGCTTCACGCAGGCGCCGCCAGTAGGCCGGGGTCATGTTGGCGCTGTCGATCAGCGGGGTCATTTCGCGAAAGCGCCAGTTCGGCACGATCAGCTCGGGCTGGCTGTGCAGGTAGTCGCGCATCCGCGCTTCGAAACCGGAAGCAGGGGCCAAGCCATGGGCGCTGGCTTGCATGCCGATGGTGCCACCGGTGTAGAGCACCATGACGTGCTGCGCGGCGGGGTACGTGGTGGGAATCATGTGGGAGTCTCCGAAAACGATGACTTCTTGTGGGAGCGGGCTTGCTCGCGAAGGGAGCGCCGCGGTCTTGAGCGCGAACCAGAACGGCAGCCTCGACAAGCTGCCACACCATGCGACCGAGCATGACGCCGGTCGCACGCTGTGTCACGTCGGGCGCAGGGGATGCGCCCGGGTTTTAACCGATCAGCGTTGCGCTGCGGTCACGCCTTGCGGCTCAGCTTCGGCTTTTTGGGCGGCGGCTGGCGGGTTGGCTGGCCAGGCTTTCAGGTCCAGGTCCAGGTCCGGGAACTTGCTGGAATCGAACACCGGCGTCTTGATGCCCGCCGCACGCTGGTCATCGTAGTCACGCAGGATGCGCATGCCGACTTTGAACAGCAGGAACAGCGCGATCAGGTTGACGAACGCCAGCATGGTCATGGTGATGTCGGCAAACGCGAACACCGTGCTGAGGTTCTCGATGGCGCCCCAGAAAATCAACACCAGTACCAGTGCGCGGTAACCGATCAGCGCCTTGCGGTTGTCGCCGATCAAGAAGCGCAGGTTGCTCTCGCCCAAGTAGTAGTTGTAGAGAATCGAGGTGAACACGAACAGCGCCAGCGCCACGGAGATGAACATCCGGCCCCACTCGCCGACGACGGCGGCCAGGGAGTTCTGGGTCAGGGCAATGCCGTCGCCTTCAAAACCTGGGGTGTAGAAGCCCGACAGCAGGATCAGCAACGCGGTGCAGGTGCAGATCACGAAGGTGTCGAGGAACACGCTGAACGCCTGAACCACGCCTTGCGCGACCGGGTGTTCGACCGAGGCCACGGCGGCCACGTTTGGTGCACTGCCCAGGCCGGCTTCGTTGGCGAACACGCCACGCTTCACGCCCATGATGATGGCGCTGCCGACCAGGCCGCCGAAGGCCTGATCCAGGCCGAAGGCGCTTTTGACGATGGTCATCAGCATGCCCGGCACGTGGTCGAATTGCAGCACGATCACGTACAGGGTCACGGCGATGTAGACCAGGGTCTTGACCGGCACCAGCAGGTCGGCGATGGCGGCGATGCGCTTGATCCCGCCAATGAACACCAGGCCCAGCAGCACCGCCAGGCCGAGGCCGGTGTAGGTGGTGTCGAGGCCAAAGGCGTTATTCAGCGAGTGCGTTACCGCGTGCGCTTGCAGGCCGTTGAAGGCAAAACCGAAGGTCACCAGCAGCAGGAACGCCATGATCATCCCCAACCAGCGCTTCTGCAGACCGTGCTGGATGTAATAGGACGGGCCGCCGCGATACTGGCCTTCGGAGTCGCAGCGCTTGTAGAGCTGGCCGAGGGAGCATTCGAAGAAGCTGCTGGACATGCCGACCAGTGCGGTCACCCACATCCAGAACACCGCACCCGGGCCGCCGAGCGTGACGGCAATGCCGACACCGGCGATGTTGCCCGCGCCCACACGTCCGGCGAGGCTGAGCATCAGCGCCTGGAACGAGCTGAGCTGGCCGGCGCTGCTGCGCAGGCTGTCGCGGAACACGGAGAACATGTGGAAGAAGTGGCGCAATTGGACGAAACGCGAGCGGATCGTGAAGTAGCTACCGAGCCCGACAATGAGCACGATCAGTACTTTCCCTGAGAGGAAGTCGTTAATGACTTCAAGCATGGAGTATTCCTCGCTGTTTTTTCTGGAGCAAAAGCTGGGCGGCTCGACACATCGCGTTACACCCGGTTGCGCACGGCACAACAGGTGGGGCGAGGGTTCGACCCGGTTCCATTTCGCGGGTTGTTATAAGTGCGGTTTTCGCATGAGGGGGAGCCTCGTTACCGACGGCTGCTCACGCGAAGAGGGCGGGCACTATACCTAGGCGCGCGCCAGCCGTCTGCACAGCCGTGGTGCAGGCGACAAAACGTGAGGGGGGGGCGTCACGCTCGGCGCGAAAATTCCGGGCGGGTAAAATCGCTGCCCTGACAGGCCCAGGGCCCGCCCGCCAAGGCGTTGCGAACCTTGGGATGTGAGCCGGGCAGAAACCCTGGGGCGGCCCGCGGGTTGGCCAACGATTGACCTGTTTTGCTCATGGATCAGGCAATCTGGGTCAGCTGACGGGCCGCGTGCACCAGTTGTTCCAGTTGATGGTGGGCCATGGCGCGGTCCAGTTGCAGCAGGGGCTGGCGGTTCCACAACACCCGGTCCTGGCTTACGGGATCACGCCCCAGCACCGGTTTGCAGACGTCCTGGCTGAACAGGTTTTGCTCTTCGACCGGAGCGTGCCCGGTTGGCGTCACGTTGACGAACATCAACAGGTAACCGACCGGATGCTCGGTCAGGTGGCAGACATGGCTGTCGAGTTGCAGGCTGGTCACCGGATCGATGGTCGAGGGTGCCGGCAGTGACAGCGAGAGGTAGAGCTGCTTGATCGCTTCTTGAAAGTGCGCGGTCATGATGATTTCCGAGGGCTAAAAGAACGCATTAGAGCAGTACGGAAAATCGCTAACTATCAGCCATGGTTGGAGTTTTTTAACTTTGGTGAACAAATTTTCCGAACCGTCGCGTCTGCAAAAATCACGACCAATCCTGATAGGTCGCCCCTGCAAATCTCCCTAGACTTCCCGGCAAATCAAGGGCAACACAGAAGGAAGTCACCTTGCAGATCAATTCGCTGGCTCATAGCCACGGCACACTCCCAACCCAGGCTCCAGGCATACAGGAAGGTCGGTTGGGCAACCTCAGTGCTCGTCCGGTCGACACCGACGCTGCCGCAAAACTGCTCGCCGGGCGAAATGAGTCACCCCAGGGGGGCGGCTTGCTCTCACGAATCCTGGCCCAGATCAGCCGACCGTTTGCGGCGGTGCGGGAGTGGATCGGCAACTTGCTGGGTCACAGCGCCCCTCGTGCCCCGCAGGCGGCGCCCCAGGCCCAGACGCCGCCCGTTTCTGCGGCGGAACTCAAATTGATGATGCAGCATTTTGCGCTCAAAGAAGCCCCTAACGGCCTGGCCAAGGCGGGTCAGTTGGCCGACGTCACTGCCGCGAATCTGCTGGAAAAACACAGCGCGCTCGCCACCGGCAATGGCGCCTTGCGCTCCGTGGCTACCGCGTTGAAAGCCGTCAAGGATCACTCGCAGAACGCTGACAATCGTTCGGTGGCGACCACGCTGCTGGATCAGAAAGTGGCAGGCATTTCCTTGCAGCAATGGGCCACGGTCGGTGGGCAGGCCAGCGCTTGGCTGCAAGAGGCGGCCGCGCCGCAGTTGGCGGAAGCCGCGCAGCAACTCAATCAATTGGCCAGCGATGTCAGCCAGTTGGAGCAGGCGGTCGGTCGGGAGTTGAGGGGCGAACCCGTGACCCCGCCACCCGCCGATAAGCTGGCCGATGCGCTGCTCGAGCATTTCGGGCTGGAGGCCGAGCAGTACCTGGATGAACCCAAGGATGGCCAAGCCTCGGCCTTCAGCGATGGGGAAGTGATGGCCATCGGGCTCTACACCAATGGTGAGTATCAGCCACTGAACCGCGCTTTGCGGGCCGGCAAGGAACTGGATCAAGGCCAGTCGGCAATTGCCGAGGGGTTAAGTTCGGCCTTTGGCAAAGTCGACGCTGACGAAACCGTCGTCAAGACCTTCCGGGGCACCCGCGGCGGCGACGCGTTCAGCGGTGTCGCAGAGGGCCAGAAAGGCCAGGACGCGGGCTACCTGTCGACGTCCATGAATGCGCAGACCGCCAAGGACTTTGGCAACCATGGCACCCAGTCGACCGTGTTCGGCAAGTCCGGGTTGGATGTCAGCGCCATTTCGATCGAGGCAAACGAGCAAGAGATCCTCTACAACAAGGATACCGAGATGACCGTGCTGTTCAGTGCGAAGGACAGCCAGGGCGTGACCAAACGCGTGTTGGAGGAGTCCGCGTTGTCCGCAGACAGCGGACGTCAGAAGGGTTTGCTCGATGCGCTGGATTTACCCGCCGCACCGAAGGCGCAGGCAGGTGATGCACTGAGTCAGGACCCGCGTTTGAGACTGCGTGGCCTGGATCTGGCCTGATCGCCACTCGGCGACTTTTCGTACAGACCCTAGAGCCAGATCTCGAGCTGGCGTTCCTCAAAGGCAATCGGCTGGCCCTGTTCAAGCAACCGCCGAATGCTCGGCCCGAGCAAGTCTTGCGGGCCGTCCAGCGGCGTGGCGGGGCTGGCCTGGAAGCGCCGCTGATTGGCGCTGACCTGTTCCAGGATCTGCCGGTCCTGGCGCAGGATCACCCGGAATAACTGGCGCAACACGCTGCGCTTGAGCGCTGCCGGAAGCCAGCCCTGCGCCGTGGCGATCCGCGCAAACAGGCGTAACTGGCCGTCGCCGCAAGGCGTCAGCCAGGCGCTGACCAACAGATTGAGGCCGTCGCGGCGGTCACGGTACTCGATTTCCGCCAGGCCCGGCAGACGGAAACGGCCCATGCTGGCGCCGCGCTCACCTTCGAACAGTCGCGAGATCAGCCCTGACTGTTTGCCTTCCTCGCTGTACACCGCCTCGACGCCATCGGCGAGGGGGCGAACCCGTGTGTTGATTTTCTGCCGTTGCTTGTCGTGACGGATCCAGCCGGCGTGGACGAAATGGGTATGGAAACCGTCGAGGAAATTCTCCGCCGCGTCCTGCAACGAACACTGCACCTGATCGGTAATCCAGAACGTGTCGAGTTTCTGCCGGTGTTCGGCGGGGGCAACGGGCGGCGCCAGCGGGCGCTCGGCGCCCAGGCTGACCCACACCAGCCCATGGGCTTCGCAACTGGGCAGGCTGTCCAGCAGTGGTTTGCTGCACGGTGCCAGGTTGGTGCCGGGCACGCGGGTACAACGCCCGTCAGCGGCAAACCGCCAGCCGTGATAAGGGCATTCGATCTGCCCGTCGCGGACCTTGCCCGCGCTCAAGGGTGCGAAGCGGTGCGGGCAGCGATCCGGCAGCGCGGCGGGGCGCCCGTCGTCGGCGCGGAACAGCACCAGCGGCGTGCCGTGCACCTGGCACGCCAACGGCGTGTTTCGCAGTTCATGGCTGAGCGCTACCGGCCACCAGTGAGCAAGCGGATTCACAGTTTGAGCTTCCTCATCATGGGCACGCCGATGCCATGCAGCAGGCGGCTGAGCACGGTCCACACCAGCCGCCGCCCCCAGGACAGATGGGCGACGTGGATCAGGCTGTATTCGATCTGCGGCTGGCCGCCGCGCAAGCGTTTGAACTCGGCGGCGCCGGAGCTGAAGTTCAGCACCTGGCGGCGTTCGACGGCTTCTTGCAGGCACAGACGCGTCAGTTGCCGATACAGCCCGGCCCGTTGGGGCAGCGCGGTGTCGTAACCGACAATCGGGGTGCTGATCACTGTCGCATTGGCGAACCAGCCCAGCGCGCCGTCGATACGTCCGTCAGGGCTGCGCAAGGCGTGCAGTTCGAGCCAGCCTTCGCGTTGGCCGCGCTGCATCCATTGGGCGCTGTAGTGCGGGTTCAGCGTGCAGTACTTGTCCAGGTACAGCAGGTTGTAGAGGTGCTCGATGCGCTGGAAGTCGGCGTCGCTCAATGCCGAACCCGGTACCACTTCATACGGGCTGCGTCGTAGCAGCGTGGCGTCCAGCCGGGTGTTGTGGTGCTTGAGAAACGGCGCCTGTGCCCCGGCCCGACCGTCGAACAGATAGACCTGGCGGCTGGGAATGCTCAGGTAGCCGAGGGCTTCCAGGCATTGGCGCAACTCACGGTTGCTGAAGTCGTTGAGCGAGCGAAAGCCGAACCCGTGATCGGGAAAGGTTCGCCGCAGCAGCGCGGTGATCGCTGGCAGTTCGGCGACGTTCCAGCCGCTCGGATAAAGGTTGGTCGACAGCAGCCAGTTGTTCACCTGCACCAGTTTGTCGACCTTGGCCGCGCTCAGCAGGCGGTCGACGCCTTGGGTCAGCCGCTTCAGCGGCCAGGTCAGCCATGGCCGGCCGAGGCGCTTGAGTTCTTCGCGGGCATAACCGCTGTAGGCGGTTTGGGGCGACACCACGTAGCAGTTGTCGGCCGGTTCGTTGCCTTCGGTGATGCTCACCGGAAACTGCTGCGCGCCGGTGTCGAGCAGCGCCATGCGGGTGCTGACATTGCCGATCAACGCACCCCCGGCGCAGGCCCGCACGTAGTGCCGGGCGAGGCTGTCATTAGGGCTGGCAGGCTCGCTGAGGAGTTGTTCTTCAAACAGCAATTTCATCGCACGTGCTCGCTTAACGGCTGGCCGTTCCACTCGATGTCTGCCGTGGACGCGGCCAGCAAACCGCAGCGCCGGGATGCAGCCCGGGTGATGATTTCTGCGAGGCTCAACACTTGCGCGGCCAGCGGCCAGACGTCGCCTTTCTGGACGATCACATCGCGGGCAGCCGCGTAGTCACGCCAGAACGGCGCACTCAAGGCGTGTTGCGGTGCCGCCAGCAAAAGCATCGCCAGCGCGATCATCCGGGGTTCCGGTGTCGGTTCCAGCACACGCTCGGGCCGCTCGCTCAAGCTGCTCACCAATGACCGGCGCTGGTTGTCGAACAGGTGCACGCCGCTGGTGGCCCGTGGGTTGCACTCCAGTACATGGAAACGGCCATCGCGGTCCTCGATAAAGTCGAAACCCACCTGGCCGGTGTAGCCGGTTGCGCGGCCGAACTGCTCGAGAAACCGGTGCACCGGTTCCGGCGCGCTCGGCTGGAAGTAGATCCCCGAGCCACGGCCCACCCGGTAGCGCGGGTGATAACAACTGTGAGCGCGCAGGTCGCCGTCGATCAGCACGCTGAAACTGCAAAACTCCCGCCCTTCGATAAACCGCTGCGCCACCCACGGCGCGGCGTGAGTGGGCTGCACGTTGCTCAATTGTTGGGGCGACGGGCGAATCAAGGTCTGCGAGGCGAAGCGCGAGTACGCCGGTTTGAACACCCACTGCGCGGCCTCGTCGGCGAGGGCCAGCAATGCCTGACGGTCCGTCAGCAAACGGGTTTCGGGGGCGGCCAGGGCCCAGCCATCGGTCATGGCCGCAAAGTGACCTTTGTGATGCAAGCGGTGCAACAGCGCAAAGTCGCTGGTCAGCACCCGACACAACGGTGCCAGGCGTTCGAGACCGTGGGCCAGGTAAAACACTTCTTCGCAGGTTGGCAGCAGCAGGTCGATGCGCTGGGTTTCGATCACCGTCGCGAGGGCTTCGACCCAGGCCGTTGGGTCCTGTCGTGGCTCGGGCAAGCGCACGAAGTGCTGCGCCGAGCGGCTGAAACGGCTGAGCGGCTGGCTCAGCGAATCGCCGACGCTGACGGTCCATCCGGCCTCGTCAAAGGCTCGCGCCCATTCCAGGCAGGCCGGCGCACGTGCGCCGAGAATCAGTACGTGCATGGCAAACCCTCGGGCAATTGCAGGAGTTTCAGGCGTCGGCGCTTGGCGTGTGGCGGCGGCGCTTGCCAATGGCCGAAGCTCAGCGCCGGAGGTTGCAGGCCCTGTTGGGCACACAATGCGTGGACGCTGGCGCTGAGGGCCGCGCACAGGCTGGCGTGGTCGTCGGCGGTGCGCAGGTTGATCTGCCAGTGCAGGCCTTGTTGGTGGATTTCATACTCCTGCAACGAGGCGCCGTGCATCAGCAAGGCGCGGCGCAGTACGTCGGGATAGAGCGCCAACAGTTGACGACCGGCCAGGTCAGGCAGCCAGAGAACGTCATCGGCGCGGCCCTCGACCGCAGCAATCGCCCGTTCGACCCGCCCGCAGGCGCAAGGCGTTTCGGCAACCCGCAGGATGTCGTTGAGGCGGTAGCGCACGATCATCTGCGTGCGCCGGGAAAAGTCAGTGATGATCGGCTGAAACCGTGTGCGCGCGGCGTCCAGCCAGTCTGGCTCGATGTGTAGATGGCTTTCGTTCAGGTGCAGGGTGCCTTGCTCGCAGGTGTAGCCGAGGAAGCCTTCGCTGGCCTGATAAATCTGCTGCGGCGCGACGCCGAACGCTGTGTGAACGGCATCGGCGTCAGCGCTTTCGAGGACTTCAGCCACCGACAGAATGTGCGTGGGGCGGATCGTCAGGCGCCCGGCCAGCGCCGCTTCGGCGAGGCCGCGCAGCACGGTGGCCGGGGCCACCAGCACATCGGGGTTTTGCGCGTTGAGGCGTGCCAGCGATGCGTCCAGGCCAAGGGTCAGGTCATGAAAGGCGAAGTCGATCCGGCGGCTGGCCAGGGTGGTGTAGAGGCGGCTGTTGGCGCGCAGGAAAAACGCGATCCGCAGCGGCGCACGCCAAGGGCAGAGCAGGCGTGGCAGCAGGTGGCGGGGCAAGGTCCGCGCCAGCAGGATGCCGGCCCAGCGCTGGCGCTCCAGCGCACTGACCAGAAACACCCCTTGATTGCCCGAGGTGCCGCTCGACAGCCCGACGGTGATGTCGCCCAGCGTCGGGCTGAAGTCGCGGGACTCTTCCGCCTGACGCGCCACTGGCAGCACCTGTTCCAGGCTCAGGCCACGGCTGTTGAACCCGGCGAAATCGCCCATCAACGTGGCTTTGTCCATCAGCGGCAGGTCGGCCAGGTCGGTGACAGTCAGGCCTTTGAAGCGCTGGGCCTTTGGCAACACGCGTTGCAGGAAGTGCTTCAACTGCCGGGCCTGCCAGGCTTCCAGTTGTTCGCGTCGGGTGAATCGCAGCCGGTAGCGGCTGTGGATAAAACTCAGCGCGCTGCGCAGCGTCCCGATCAATCGTTCACTGCTCATCGCTGAACGCCTCCCAGGCCTGGGTGCAATGGGACGGCAACACCGCCACGGTCGGTTCACGGCGGATCAATGTGCCCAGGCCGCTGTAGGTCTGGCGGTACTGCTTGGCGTCGTGGCTGGCAAACCATAACGCGGGCGGAGCCGGCAGGCGCTCGGCGCGGCAGGCGGGCACCGACCAGCAGGCGTCCGCCACCAGAAACACCGGGCGACCCTGGGCATCCGGGATGAACAAACCGAGCTGGCCCTCGCTGTGCCCCGGCAGCGGCACGCCGATCAGGCTGCCGTCGCCGAGCAAGTCGAGACCCTGGCTGAAGGGCGCCATCCACTCCGGCAGCGCAACGTTTTTACAGGTGTCGGCGAGGGTCAGGCGGGCGCCAAAATCGTCCGGCAGCAACGCGGGCAGATGACCGCCGAGGGTGGCGCGCCAGCGGTGGCCGCGCAGGCTTTCGATGTGTCGACGGTCGGCATCCAGGGCAATGAACGAAGCCTGGGGAAAGTCCCGCAGCCCGGCGATGTGGTCGCTGTGAAAGTGCGAAATGATCACTGTTCGAATGTCGTTCGGGCCAATGCCGAAGGCCTTCAATTGGGCGAGCAGTTGTTCCTGCACCGGCAGTTGCACTGGCACCGCGCCGCGATACAGACGTTCGGGCAGCGCTTGGGTCGCCTTGAAAAAGTGTTCGGCGTAACCGGTGTCGTACAGCATCCACCCCGCATCCGGGTGGCGAATCAGGCCACACAGCGCCGGAAAGCGTGTCGGCGCCCAGCGCCCGCCACGATCGGCCATGCATTCCAGGTGTTGGCACCAACCGGCACGCAACACGTTGAGGCTGACTGTCCGGCTCATGCTCGCGTGCCTTGTTGGGCGAGCCACCACTGCGCGTGCTGGTGAATGCCTTCGTCTTGAGTGATCACCGGGCGGTAACCCAACTCGGTGCGGATGGCGCCGAGGTCCAGGGTCTGACTGAACGCCAGCACGCCCGCACCATAGCGAGTCAGCAAAGGCTCGCCGCTGCCGCGCAGGCGAGCGCTGGTTTCCAGTATCCGCGCCACCGCGTCCACCAGCCGCCATGGCAGGCGCCGGGTGCGCAGGTTCAGGCGAAATTGCTCGGCGACGCGGTGCAGCAAGTCTTCGAAGGCCAGCGGCGTGCCGTTGCTGACGTTGTAGGTGCACACGGCTCGTGGCAGTGGCTGGGTCAGGCTCAACTGCACCGCGTGCACCAGGTTGTCGACGCAGGTCAGGTCCAGTTGTGCCCGGCCACCGCGCATCAGCGGGATCGGCCCGCGCTGCATGACGCGCAGCAAGCGCGGCATCAGCGTCCCATCCCACGGGCCGAACACCGCACGCGGGCGCAGGATCACCGCTTCGGCGAGCCCGGCCTCACGCACCCGCGTTTCGGCCAGCGCCTTGCTGCGGGCGTACTCGTTGACCGGCGGCGGCATCGGCTCGTCTTCGCGGATGCCGAGGCGATCACGGAAGGCGAAATACAGGCTTGGCGTCGACAGGTGCACCAAGCGTTTCACCGCGTTGGCGTGGCAGGCCTGGAGCACTTCGTCGGTGGAGTCCAGGTTGGCCCGGACGAAGGCCTGCGGCGTACCCCACGGCGAGGACAGCGCCGCGCAATGCACGATGGCCGCGCAACCCCGCGTGGCGTCGCTCAGCGTGGTGGCCGCTGCGGGCGTACCGTGTTCCAGCGGGACCCAGCGCACCGCGGCGGGGCTGTGGCGAATGACCTCGGCCGCCGCCACGGCGTTGCGGCCGCTGAACTGCACCTCGCAGCCTTGGGCCGCCAGCCGCCAGACAATGTGCCGGCCAATGAACCCGGTGCCGCCTGTGACCAGAATCTTCATCAGTACTCCAGGACCATGCCGCCGAGGGACAGGCCTGCGCCGGTGCCGATCAGCATCAGCCGTTGCCCGCGCTGGATGCGCTGGTCGCGGATGGCGATGTCCAGCGCGGTGGGCAGCGAAGCGGCGACTTGATTGCCGTGTCGGGAAAAGATGTCGATGACCTTTTCGGGGCTGAAGCCCAGCCGCTTGGCCGCATGTTGCATCGCCTGCTGGCTGGCCTGATGGGGGATGACCCAGTCGATCTGCGCCTGGCTCAGCCCGGCCTGGGTCAGCAATTCATCCATCAGCGTGGGCAGGTGCTTGGCCGCAAGACGGAACACGCCTTTGCCGTGCATCGAAAAACTGGTCAGCGGTTCGAACGGGGTGTCGATGCGGCGCGGGTGAAAACGCGAGCCACCGGCGGGGATCTGGCACAGGTGCGCGCCTTCGGAAAAGGTCTTGAGGCTGGAGGCAATGATCTTCGGCCCGCCATCGCTGACGCCCAGCACCACGGCGGCCGCGCCGTCGCCGAAGATCCCGCAGACTTCCACGTGCTGCCAGTCCAGCCCGCACGAAGCGATGTCCGAACAGACCAGCAGGATGCGCCGGTAGCGCCCTGCAATCAGGGGCCACGACAGGGTGTCGACGGCGGCGATGAAGCCCAGGCAACTGGCGTTGATGTCCATGGCCGGAATGCCGGACTGGCCCAGCCCCAGTTCCCGGTGCAGCAGGGCGGCGTTGCACGGCATGCCTTGGTCCATGGTGCCGCTGGCGCAGGCGATCAGGTCGATCTGGTCCAGCTTAAGGCCGGCCGCGCGCAAGGCGTGGTGCGCCGCAATGGCGCCAAGGCTGGCGGCGGTTTCGGCGCGGCTGGCGACATGCCGTTGGACCACGCCGCTGATGCGCGCGACGCTGCCCGCCACCAGGCCCAGCTCAGCGTCCAGTTCGGCGCTGGTGACCACTCGCTCGGGCAGGGCATGCCCGGAACCCAAAATGGTCACGGGGCGGGGGGCAAGGGGCAAAGGCTGTGAAGTCTGCATTCAAATTCCGTTTGGCGAGGATATAGCGTCGTGCGATGAATCGGCGGGAGGGGCTTGCGGGCCGCGCACAATCTCGCCCGGCGCGACTGGTGATTTCTGTAGCAGCAGCTCCAGCCCTTTCTGGTAGTGCTCGGGGTCCATGTCGTCGCTGTGTTTGGCGATCAGCAGCACCTGCTTTTTACGCAGCAGGGCGGCATCGGCCACTTCGTAGAAGTCTTCGCATTGGCTGATCAGGACAATTTTGTTCCAGGCCAGTCGCGAGGCGCGGCGCTTACCCCGGCTGAGGACTAACTGTTCGTCTTCGATCAGCAGCCGGTAGGCGCCCTCGGACCGGCTCAACATAAACTGCACTTTGGCGCGGATCACGCGCTCGTTAATTGCGCGAAAGTCTTTGTGTGGCCGGGTACGGCGTTCGGCAATCTGCTGGCGCAGCGGCTGTAGCCAGCGGCTGGAATAACGTCGCCAGACCCAGAGCAGGCCAACGGCAAAGATGATGTTGGCGATGACTTTTTCCGGGGTGATTGCCTGCTGCGCAAAATAACTCGCCGTGAAACCGGCCACCAGCAACAGGAGCAGTAGCAGGGGCGAGAGCAAGCGGTCCTGCCAGTACGTCGTGCGCTGTTGCAGGCGTGCGCTTTGCTGGTCGTGCTTGTGCATTTCATGGGGCAGCAGGATGCCGATCCGTTTGGCGGTATGTTCGGGGGTAATGTGAAAGTGAAGTTCCATCGTTCGGTCCTGGCGTCCATGTCCTCGAATGCGGCCGCATCTTAACCGTTTCAGCTTTTACACGGTGCAAGCATCTTGTCGGGATGGCGAGCAGGCGACGGGCAACAAGCTACCTGGGGAAGGTTTCGATAGTCGTTTGTGCCAGATTCACCAGCGCCGCATCGAGCACATGCCGCTGCCGGGCGTAGGCCTCACCGCATGCAGTGATGGCCTCGTCCTGATTGATCAGCTCAGCCATCTCTGTCGACGTTGCTGTGCCGGCATGGCTGTTTCGCAGGTGCCTCTGGCGCTGGTCTGCGTGTTCGAGCGCGTCCGCCAGTTCACTCATCTGCAAATACCGAAGCTGGGCGATTGCCTGCGGCAGATGAAAACACAGGGCGCTGTCAAAACCCTCCCACTCTTCATGGAGGGTCCATTCGTAGAGCGTCATGAAGCAGCGCAGCGGCGGCGCGAGCCGTTCGATGTCGTCAAACGACAGCCAGTACTGGCGTTGCAGGTTTTCCACGTGCTCAATCGCATCGGCGATCAGCCCAATGGCTCGGCTGTTGTCCTGGGGGTTCTTGCGCAAAATGCGTTCGGTCAGCGTAAAGCGTGCGTCCTCAATGGCGGACAACGCTTGAGGTATGTCGTAGTGAGCGCGTTCCAGGTAGGGCTGTGCCTCGGTCGGCGGCAAACCGGACTTGGCCACCAGCAATTGCAGCAGCTCGCTTTTGAACCGCTCGGCCGCACGTTCCGCGTTGCCGGTGCACTGGTCGAGCAGCGTCTGTGCATGCCGCAGACTCACCGGGACGAGTTGGCGCAGGCGTGTGATTGCTTGGAGGTGCGTCGTGTCCATGGGCTTGCGAGGCCTCCCTGCCAGAAACATTCAGAACATTTGCTCAGTCGACCACAGGTTGCAACCTTAATGAAGGCGCCCGGCGTTTGTCTTTCAGCAGATAAAAAAAAGGGCCTGGAGAGTGATCTCCAAGCCCTCAAAAGGTGAGAGGTGTCTAGTCCCTCAACCTGGTGAGCGTGGCTCCTGGTGCTCTTCGTTAAAAGAGCAAGGAGCCGGCGTTTGGTCAGGCCTTCAAAGGCACCAGACGCGGGGCAATCATGTTTTCCGGGCGCAGGATGTCGGCGAGCATTTCTTCGTCGAGCAACTTCTCTTCGCGCACCAGTTCCAGCACGCCACGGCCGCTTTCGAGGGCGATACGGGCGATGCGGGTGGCGTTTTCATAGCCGATGTACGGGTTCAGCGCGGTGACCAGGCCGATCGAGTGCTCGACCAGTTCGCGGCAGCGGGCTTCGTTGGCGGTGATGCCGACGATGCAGTGCTCGCGCAGCATGTCCATGGCGCGTTGCAGCAGGCGGATCGAGTCGAAGATCTTGAAGGCGATCAGCGGCTCCATCACGTTCAGTTGCAACTGGCCGCCTTCGGCCGCGATGGTCAGGGCCAGGTCGTTACCGATGATCTGGAAGGCCACCTGGTTAACGGCTTCCGGAATAACCGGGTTGACCTTGCCTGGCATGATCGAGCTGCCTGGCTGACGCGCTGGCAGGTTGATTTCGTTGATGCCGGTGCGTGGGCCGCTGGACAACAGGCGCAGGTCGTTGCAGATCTTCGACAGCTTGACCGCGGTACGCTTGAGCATGCCGGAGAACAGCACGAAGGCGCCCATGTCGGAGGTGGCTTCGATCAGGTCGGCGGCCGGTACCAGCGGTTGACCGCTGATCAGTGCCAGACGCGAAACGGCCAAGTGCTGGTAACGCGGGTCGGCGTTGATGCCGGTGCCGATCGCGGTGCCGCCCAGGTTCACTTCGGTCAACAGTTCTGGTGCCAGTGTTTTCAGGCGTGCCAGGTCTTCGCCCAAGGTGGTGGCGAAAGCGCGGAATTCCTGGCCGAGGGTCATCGGCACGGCGTCTTGCAGTTGGGTACGACCCATCTTCAGGACGTGGTTGAACTCTTCACCTTTGGCCGCGAACGACTGGATCAGGCTGTCGAGGCTGGCGAGCAGGGCATCGTGACCCAACAGCAGACCCAGGCGGATAGCCGTCGGGTAGGCGTCGTTGGTCGACTGCGCCATGTTCACGTCGTTGTTGGGGTGCAGGTATTGGTATTCGCCCTTGCTGTGGCCCATGGCCTCCAGCGCGATGTTGGCGATGACTTCGTTGGCATTCATGTTGGTTGAAGTGCCAGCGCCGCCTTGAATCATGTCCACCACGAACTCTTCGTGGAAATCGCCGCGGATCAGACGGGCGCAAGCTTCGCTGATGGCAGCGTGCTTGGCTTCGCTCAGGTGACCCAACTCGCGGTTGGCGTCAGCGGCGGCCTGTTTGACCATGGCCAGGCCCACCACCAGCTTCGGGTAATGCGAAATCGGAACGCCGGAGAGACGGAAGTTATTCACCGCTCGCAGGGTCTGGATGCCGTAATACGCTTGAGCCGGTACGTCGAGTACGCCAAGCAGGTCTTTTTCGGTGCGGAAAGATGCAGCGGAGGACATGATAGAAATCATCTCGATATGGACCCGGTCTGTGCCGGAACGCTGCGAATGCTAGGCGTGTGCGAAATTTTGGGCCAATGCTGTTAAACACTGGCCTATGCACATTCGGCATAATGCCGGTGTGACGCCGCGTGTGTGGCGAACGTGTGACCTAAATTGGTGCGTGTCCGGGAGGACGTGATGAATCTGGAAAGCAAATGGCTCGAGGACTTCAGTGCCCTGGCCGCCACCCGCAGCTTCTCGCAGGCCGCCGAACGGCGCTTCGTGACCCAGCCAGCGTTCAGTCGGCGGATCCGCAGCCTGGAAGCCGCGCTGGGGCCTGCAGTTGGTCAACCGCTCGCGCACGCCGATCGAACTGACGGCGGCGGGGCAACTGTTTCTGGTCACCGCACGCACCGTGGTCGAACAGCTCGGCGAAGTGCTGCGCCACTTGCATCACCTTGAAGGCGGGCAGGGCGAAGTGATGCAAGTCGCGGCGGCCCACTCCTTGGCGCTGGGGTTCTTCCCGCGCTGGATCGCCCAACTGCGCAACGAAGGCCTGAACATCGCCACGCGGCTGGTGGCCACCAACGTGGGCGACGCGGTGCACGCGTTGCGCGAAGGCGGCTGCGACCTGATGCTGGCGTTCTACGACCCGGACGCCGCGATGCAAATGGACCCGGAGATTTTCCCGTCGCTGCACCTGGGCCATACCGAAATGCTCCCGGTGTGCGCGGCCGATGCCGACGGCAAACCGTTGTTTGACCTCGAAGGCGAGGCCAGCGTGCCGCTGCTCGCCTACAGCGCCGGGGCCTTTCTGGGGCGTTCGGTGAACATGCTGCTGCGCCAGCGCGCCCTGCGCTTCACCACCATTTATGAAACGGCGATGGCCGACAGCCTCAAGAGCATGGCGCTGGAAGGGCTGGGCATCGCCTGGGTGCCGCAACTGAGCGTGCGCGCCGAACTGGCACGCGGTGAACTGGTGGTCTGCGGCGGTCCGCAATGGCACGTGCCGCTGGAAATTCGTCTGTATCGCTGTGCGCTGGTACGCAAGGCGAACGTCAGGTTGTTGTGGCGCAAATTGGAGGGTGGTGCCGCGAGTCCTAACGTTTAAGTGGATACAGGCAGATACGTTCATTTTGCGCCTCTGCCAAACAAGGTTGAAACATCACTTTTTGTCGGCCAGATAGTTTTTGATATTCTGTCGATTGGCGGAGCTAAAGGTGTAAGAAATGGATCTGATCATGTTTCGTTCTGGCACCATGTAGGTTTCGGCCCACCAGCCGTTGTACTGAACTTCCCAGTTCTCATGGTTGGCCCCCAGTAAGTGGCCAATCTCATGGCCGACATGCAGAAAGCTGTTGAGTGATGCAATTGCAAATGTCCCGGTATTGGTCGGGGGCCAAAGAAGAGCGATGCCTGCGATCTTAATGTTCACGTTTTGGTGGGTGACCAGAATGACTTTGGTCAACGGGTCGCTTAAATCAAAGCCCTCTTTTCTCATTTCGTCTAAGAACTTGTAACCTAGAGCTTCCCAGCCCCGCAGGATGGTCATCGTATCCTCGCCTCTATATGCAAAGTTGCTATAGGGCGCGCCGCCACCGAAGATGACGTTGACTTTTCGGTCGGTGAAGCTTTCCAACTCTTTTACGAGAGGCTGGAAATGGTCAGCATAAATCGTCTTTCTTGTTGCTTCTGGCACGTCATCATGAACGATGGCGACTATGTTAATAGCATTCTTTTGTGGTTGTTCGATGTTCGGAGTCATCCTTGAATCCCTTGTTTAAAAGTTCCTCGAGTTTCAGTTGAGTTCGAGGTGATCGTTAATTGTAGTTGCTGAGTGATAAGGGTGATAAATGGAGATGATCAGACTATTCCGCGAAGTGTAAGTTTGGCGACTGAACGTGTATTTCCTTCTATTGCATAGCAGTAGAAACTGGAGATCAAGTCAACGTCTTTAAGTTTATTTAGGTGTGCTGGGTCGTGCATTCGGCTAGCTGAGTTGTCCTTTCTGGACTGGCCGTGTCAGCTGACTTTCGAGTCAATAAAGTCGTCGTTTGTGCCACATGACAGATGGTCACTCAAGGGGCTGTTTATCTGCTTCATTACGGTATACTGCGCGGCCTTCGGCCGGTTCGCCCGGCCATAATTCGTACATTCAAGCCACGCATTTCGCGTGGCTTGTTGTTTTTGACGCGCCTGCGGGCGCCCAGAGAGAAGAGGCACGACGATGAGTGCACTGGTTGGCGTGATCATGGGCTCCAAGTCCGATTGGTCCACCCTTAGCCACACCGCCGATATGCTGGAAAAGCTCGGCATTCCTTACGAGGTTAAAGTGGTCTCTGCCCACCGCACCCCGGACCTGCTGTTCCAGTACGCCACCGATGCCGAGTCGCGTGGCATCGAGGTGATCATCGCCGGTGCCGGTGGCGCGGCCCACTTGCCAGGCATGTGTGCGGCCAAGACCCACCTGCCGGTACTGGGCGTGCCGGTGCAGTCGTCGATGCTCTCGGGCGTCGATTCGCTGCTCTCTATTGTGCAGATGCCTGCGGGCATTCCGGTTGCCACGCTGGCCATCGGCAAGGCCGGCGCGATCAACGCGGCCCTGCTGTCGGCAAGTATCCTGGGCGCCAAGCACCCGCAATTCCATGCGGTGCTCAAAACCTTCCGTGCTGAGCAGACAGACAGCGTCCTGGACAATCCAGACCCACGCATCGCCTGAGGTTGTTGACGATGAAGATCGGTGTAATCGGTGGCGGCCAGTTGGGCCGCATGTTGGCCCTGGCGGGAACTCCGCTGGGCATGAACTTCGCTTTTCTGGACCCCGCGCCGGATGCCTGCGCAGCCGCGTTGGGCGAACACCTGCGGGCCGATTACGGCGATCAGGATCACCTGCGTCAATTGGCCGATGAAGTCGACCTGGTGACCTTCGAATTCGAAAGCGTCCCGGCTGAAACCGTGGCGTTCCTGTCGCAATTCGTGCCGGTCTACCCGAGCGCCGAAGCCCTGCGCATCGCTCGCGACCGCTGGTTCGAAAAAAGCATGTTCAAGGACCTGGGCATTCCGACGCCGGCCTTTGCCGACATCCAGTCGCAAGCCGACCTGGACGCCGCAGTCGCCACCATCGGCCTGCCCGCCGTGCTGAAAACCCGCACCTTGGGTTACGACGGCAAGGGCCAGAAAGTCCTGCGCAAACCTGACGATGTCGTCGGCACCTTCGCCGAGTTGGGCAGCGTGGCGTGCCTGCTGGAAGGCTTCGTGCCGTTCACCGGTGAAGTGTCGTTGATCGCCGTGCGCGCTCGCGACGGTGAAACGAAGTTCTACCCGCTGGTGCACAACACCCACGACAGCGGCATTCTCAAGTTGTCCGTGGCCAGTACCGACCATCCGTTGCAAGCCTTGGCCGAGGACTACTCCAGCCGCGTGCTCAAGCAGCTGGATTACGTCGGCGTGATGGCGTTCGAGTTCTTTGAAGTCGACGGTGGCCTGAAGGCCAACGAAATCGCCCCGCGCGTGCACAACTCCGGGCACTGGACTACCGAAGGTGCCGAGTGCAGCCAGTTCGAAAACCACCTGCGCGCCGTTGCCGGCCCTGCCGCTGGGTTCGACCGCCAAGGTGGGCGAGAGCGCGATGCTCAACTTCATTGGCACTGTACCGCCGGTGGATAAGGTCATCGCCATCGATGATTGCCATCTGCACCACTACGGCAAGGCGTTCAAGGTCGGCCGCAAGGTCGGTCACGCCAACCTGCGTTGCGCTGACAGGGCCACGCTGGCGCAACAGATCCTCAAGGTCGAAGCGCTCATCGCCGAGCAATAAACCTTGTGCGAGGCGGGAACCTTCGGTGACCGCCGTTCTCTGATGGCAGGATGCCAAAGTCTGACTAGGCTTTGGCATACAGCTCCTTCATTCAGAGGAAACGCCATGGGTATTATCGGAACCATCTTCATCGGCTTGATCGTCGGCCTGCTGGCCCGTTTCCTGAAACCGGGTGACGACAGCATGGGCTGGATCATGACCATTCTGCTGGGTATCGGCGGTTCGTTGGCCGCGACGTATGGTGGCCAGGCACTGGGTATCTACCATGCCGGTCAAGGGGCAGGGTTCCTCGGCGCGCTGGTGGGCGCGGTGGTGTTGCTGGTGATCTACGGCCTGATCAAGAAAAACACCTGATTTAAGCGACAAAGCCCCCTCTGCCTCAACCGCAGAGGGGGCTAGAATGCTCGGCGTTACACCGTCCTTCCCTTGCCGAGCACCTTCATGCGCCGTCTTCTGCTGACTCTACTTTTACTGGGCACGGGCCTTGCCCATGCCGGCGAACTGCCGGAAACCGACTGGCTCGAACTGATGCCCAAGTCGGACCAGAAAGCCCTCGAAGCCATGCCCGAAATCGACCACGACTCGCCCGAGGCCAACGGCACCTTCACCGACAAGGGTGGCCTGAAGCAGAGTAAAGGCCTGCCGGCGGTGATGTACTCGACCAAGACCGTGGCGTCGATGAACGACAAGAACATCCGCATTGGCGGTTATCCGGTCCCGCTGGAAACCGATGCCAAGGGCCGCAGCACGCTGTTCTTCCTGGTGCCGTACCCTGGCGCCTGCATCCACGTGCCGCCACCGCCGCCTAACCAACTGGTGCTGGTGCGTTATCCCAAGGGTTTGAAGCTGGACGATATCTACATACCGCTGTGGGTCACCGGCACGCTGAAAGTCGAAAAGGTCAACAACGACCTGGCCGATGCGGCGTATGCGCTGGATGCGGCGAAAGTGCGAGTGGTTAAAGAGTCGGATTTATAAGGAAAGGCTGCGCAGAACCTGTGGCGAGGGGGCTTGCCCCCGCTGGGCTGCGAAGCAGTCCCAAAACCTGCAATCGGGTTCTGCCAGAAGGAATCCATTGGCTGGCTCTGCGGCCGCTTCGCGCCCGAGCGGGGGCAAGCCCCCTCGCCACAATGGTCCGCAGTTTCTCTATAGCGGTGTGCTGGCGATACTCACGCCCAGCGTATGACTCGCCCCCGGTGCCAGATTCACCACATCACCCATCACATTCGCCGTTTCGATGCACAGCATGCGCTGCCAGCCATCGTCGGCCATGTCACTGAACGCCGCCGCGCGGTCGATCCACGGGTTCCAGACCACTGCTGTCCGTGAACCGCTGGCCGTCAGCTCGATGCGCCGCTCCCAGGTCGGGTCGACGATGCTCAGCGTTGGCGGAGCATCGAGGTAGATGCGGTCGGTTTCCCCGGTAAATCGCAGATCACCGGCCTGCGTGACGGTTTTCCAGTTATCCAGCGTCTCGATATAGCTCAAGCCATCCAGTCCTTCGAGATGCACGTTGCGCACATCGCTGATCGCGAAGTAACTGTGCAGCGCCTGGCTGATGCTCACGCTGTCGGTGCCACGGTTATGGCTGATGAGGCGGATGTGCAATTGCTCGTCCAGATGAATGCTCAGTGTCAGGTCGACCTGATGGGGCCAGCCGGGCAGGCCGCCTTCAGGGTAGGGCAACACAAATTCGACCTTCAGGCTGTCACCTTCGGCTTCGATCCCGTCGAGCTCCCAATCCATGGCGCGCACCAGCCCGTGGGCGATGGCGGGTTGGTCGCCGACGCGCATCGCCTGCACGCTCGGCGGGTTGCGGTCCAGGTTGCCAAACCACGGCCAGCACACGGGAACGCCTGCACGGATGCTCTTGCCGGTCTTGAACACCGCCTCATCGTTGAGCCAGATCAGCGGCGGTTGCCCGGCCAGTTGATAACTGAGGATGTGCGCGCCTTGCTGGGCCACCAGTAATTCGGCCTGACCGTGACGGATGCGCCAGCAGTTCAGTTCATCCAGTTTCACGGCTTCAACGTTGGGCGTATTCATGATGCACATCTCGTTCAGGATCAATGACTGCAAGGGACCGCAAAACGGTCACCGGGTTTAACGCCGTGGCGGCACCGAGCGGGTGCGACCGCTGCCATCGATGGCGACAAACACAAACACCGCTTCAGTCACCTTGCGCCATTCGCTGGACAGCGGGTCGTCGCTCCACACCTCAACCATCATCTTGATCGAGCTGCGGCCGATTTCCGTTGCCTGGGTATAGAAGGATAGCTGCGCGCCGACGGCGACCGGCACCAGGAATGCCATGCGATCGATGGCCACGGTCGCCACGCGACCACCGGCTACCTTGCTGGCCATCGCCGTGCCGGCCAGGTCCATCTGTGACACCAGCCAGCCGCCGAAAATATCGCCAAAGCCGTTGGTTTCGCGGGGTAATGCGGTGATTTGCAGGGCCAGGTCGCCTTGCGGAATAGGATCTTCTTGTTCGAGCTCTATCATGCCAGGGGTGCCTCTGAGCCGTGACTCTTGGGGTGTGTAGCGGGTGAATAGCCGTCTTGTGGCTCTGCACGCAAAGTGCCTGCGCTCGGTCATGCTGCGTTAAAAACAGGCTCGGACTGCTCATTTACAAACCGTAAACTCCGCGTCCTCGCCTGTTTTTGCCTTGCCTGACCTTCACTCGGCGACGTTGCGCACTAGAGCCTGGAAAAACGTTTCAGCCCGAACATACTACGTTCGTCACGTTTCTCGTAAGGCGTACTAAAGGGAAACTCTGCGAAAGCGGCTGACGGAGGCCAACGACGTTTTCGCACAGCAACCCCTTACAGGGTGTAACAAGGTTGCGAGTATATCGAGCGGTAGACCGCACGACGACCATCGGGTTCTCATTTTGACCGCCCTATGTGCTATTTCGAACAATTTGCTATCGTGCCGAACCTGCCCAATCCCCGGCCAGCGTTGTCGGGGTTGCAGATCCGACTATAAGAAAGAGAAATCCTTGCCATGACCACAGCGCCATCGAGCATCGCGACACCTGCGCAACCCGCACGTCCCTTGACCCGCAGTGACTACAAGACGCTGTCGCTTTCAGCCTTGGGCGGAGCGCTGGAGTTTTACGACTTCATCATCTTTGTGTTCTTCGCCACCGTGGTCGGCAAGCTGTTCTTTCCGTTGGACATGCCCGATTGGCTGCGTCAAATGCAAACCTTCGGGATCTTTGCGGCCGGTTACCTGGCCCGGCCACTGGGCGGGATCGTCATGGCGCACTTTGGCGACCTGCTGGGGCGCAAAAAGATGTTCACCCTGAGCATTTTCATGATGGCCGTGCCGACGCTGATCATGGGTTTGCTGCCGACTTACGCGCAGATTGGTATCTGGGCACCGATCCTGTTGCTGCTGATGCGGGTCATCCAGGGCGCGGCGATTGGCGGTGAGGTGCCGGGGGCCTGGGTCTTCGTTTCCGAACACGTGCCCCAGCGGCACATCGGCTACGCCTGCGGCACGCTGACGTCGGGCCTGACGGCGGGGATTCTGTTGGGTTCGCTGGTCGCCACGGCAATCAACAGCCTTTACACACCGGAACAAGTGGCCGATTACGCCTGGCGGATCCCGTTCCTGCTCGGCGGTGTGTTTGGCCTGTTCTCGGTTTACCTGCGCCGCTGGCTGCACGAAACCCCGGTGTTCGCCGAGCTGCAACTGCGCAAGGCCCTGGCCGAAGAAGTGCCGTTGCAAGCGGTGCTGCGCGATCATCGTGGTGCCATCGTCATCTCGATGCTGCTGACCTGGCTGCTGTCGGCCGGAATCATCGTGGTCATCCTGATGACCCCGACCGTGTTGCAAACCATCTACCACGTCTCGCCAACCACCGCATTGCAGGCCAACAGCCTGGCGATTGTGTTCCTGAGCCTGGGCTGCGTGGCCTCGGGCGCGCTGGCGGACCGTTTCGGCGCTGGCCGGGTGTTCGTGTTCGGCAGCGCGGCGTTGCTGATCAGCTCGTGGACCTTCTACCACAGCCTGTTCGATCACCCTGAGTGGCTGTTCCCGATGTATGCCCTGACCGGTCTGCTGGTCGGCACCATCGGTGCCGTGCCCTATGTGATGGTCAAAGCCTTCCCGGCGGTGGTGCGCTTCAGCGGCCTGTCGTTCTCCTACAACCTGGCCTACGCGATCTTCGGCGGCCTGACCCCGATGGTGGTGACACTGCTGATGAAGGAAAGCCCGCTGGGGCCTGCTTATTACGTGGCGATCATCTGCGGCATCGGGATTCTGGTGGGCGGCTATCTCTGGAAGAACAACCGCTAAGCCACTTCTGACTGCACTGGCCCCTTCGCGAGCAAGCCCGCTCCCACATTGGTTCTGTGTTCACCGCAGATCCCCTGTGGGAGCGAGCCTGCTCGCGATGAAGGCGACGCGAATCATCCTGCAAAAGATCGAATACTGGCCTTTCATCCAATTGTCATATTTCAGCCATAGAGTGTTCACACGGCCTGCTGATACTTGGCCCCGACTTAACACCCCCTATCTGCTAGGAGTAAGGCATGAAACTGAAGCGTTTGATGGCGGCAATGACTTTTGTCGCTGCTGGCGTTGCGACTGCCAACGCAGTTGCCGCTGTTGACCCTGCTATCCCGAGCTACACCAAGACCACTGGTGTGTCGGGCAACCTGTCCAGCGTCGGCTCCGATACCCTGGCCAACCTCATGACCCTGTGGGCCGAGAACTACAAAAAAGAATACCCGAACGTAAACATCCAGATTCAGGCCGCTGGCTCCGCCACTGCGCCACCTGCGTTGACTGAAGGCACCTCTAACCTGGGCCCGATGAGCCGCAAGATGAAGGACACCGAACTGGCGGCCTTCGAACAGAAATACGGCTACAAGCCAACCGCAATCCCGGTTGCCGTGGATGCCTTGGCCGTGTTCGTGCACAAGGACAACCCGATCCAGCACCTGACCATGGAACAAGTCGACGCGATCTTCTCCTCGACTCGTCTGTGCGGCGCTAAAGAAGAAGTCAAAACCTGGGGCGACCTGGGCGTGAAAGGCGACCTGGCCAACAAGCCGGTTCAACTGTTCGGCCGTAACTCGGTATCCGGCACTTATGGCTACTTCAAAGAAGAAGCCCTGTGCAAAGGCGACTACAAGCCAAACGTCAACGAGCAACCAGGTTCAGCCTCGGTCGTGCAATCGATCAGCTCTTCGCTGAACGGCATTGGCTACTCGGGCATTGGCTACAAAACCGCCAGCGTGAAGACTGTGGCCCTAGCCAAGAAAGGCAGCACTGACTTCATCGAAGACACCGAAGAAAACGCCCTGAACGGCAAGTACCCGCTGTCGCGTTTCCTCTACGTGTACGTCAACAAAGCCCCGAACAAGCCTCTGGCCCCGCTGGAAGCCGAGTTCGTGAAACTGGTTCTGTCCAAACAGGGCCAGGAAGTTGTAGTGAAAGACGGCTACATCCCACTGCCAGCCAAAGTAGCCGCCAAGGCACTGGCTGACCTGGGCCTGCAAGAAGGCGGTGCTGAAGTCGCAAAAAAGTAACACCCTGAACCCGAGTTAATCCCGGGTTCAGTGTGGGAGCGGGCTTGTGTGGTGAGGGGGCTTGCCCCCGTTCGACTGCGAAGCAGTCGTAAATCGGTCGATGCATAAAATAATGCGATGACTGACTTCAGGGGGGCGCTTCGCTCCCCAGCGGGGGCAAGCCCCCTCGCCACAACCCGCTCCCACATACCCCAAAAATTTTCGATCCGCTGCCAGTTCACACGGGCGGCGGATTTGCTGCGTCACTGCATTGTCATCTTTCTGTCATACAGGATCGCTAGGGTGTGCGCATGAATGATCTGGCCAATTCCCCC
The DNA here is from genome assembly GCF_039908635.1 of Pseudomonas purpurea. Lineage (NCBI taxonomy): Bacteria > Pseudomonadati > Pseudomonadota > Gammaproteobacteria > Pseudomonadales > Pseudomonadaceae > Pseudomonas > Pseudomonas purpurea. Next base: position 5,788,591 of record NZ_CP150918.1, on the reverse strand, counting down.
ATGACTACGACATCTCCTCCCAAGCGCATTGACTTCAATACGCCTGAGCTGCAACGCAAGCGCCGCATTCGTGCGCTCAAGGATCGCCTGACACGCTGGTACGTCCTCGTCGGCGGCCTCGCCGTCCTGGGTGCGATCACGCTGATCTTCTTCTTCCTTGGCTACGTTGTTGCGCCCCTGTTCCAGGGCGCCGACCTGACCGCCAAAGACGCGATCACCCCGGCCTGGATGCAAGACGCCGGCAAACCCCTGATGATCTCCCTCGAAGAGCAGAACCAGGTCGCCATGCGGGTTTCCGACAAGGGCCAGGCGCTGTTCTTTGACATCGACAGTGGCGCTGAACTCAAGCGCGTCGATCTGCCGGTTCCGGCCGGCACCACCGTGACGTCCATTGGCGAAGACCAACCGGGCCATCCGCTGGTGGCGGTGGGCTTGTCCAATGGCCAGGCACTGGTATTCCGTCACACCTACAAAGTCAGCTACCCGGACGGCAAGAAAACCATCTCGCCGGCCATCGAATACCCGTACGGTGAAACCCCGGTCGCGCTGAACGAGGCGGGCGGTGCGCTGGAGCATGTCAGCCTCAATGCCACCGACTCGACCCTGGTGTTGGCCGGCTCCACCGGTTCGCAGCTGCATGTACTGTCAGTGACCAGCGAAGAAAACATGATGACCGGTGAGGTCACCAACGAGCAGAAGCGCATCGACCTGCCGCAAATGACCGAGCCGGTGAAGAATATCTTTGTCGACCCGCGTCAGCAGTGGCTGTACGTGGTCAACGGTCGTGCCCAGGCCGACGTGTTCAGCCTGCGCGACAAGAGCCTCAACGGTCGCTACAAACTGCTTGAAGACGGCGACGCCCAAGTGACCGCGAGCACCCAACTGGTGGGCGGGATTTCGCTGATCATCGGTGATTCCAAGGGTGGCCTGGCCCAGTGGTTCATGGCCCGCGATACCGATGGCGAACAGCGCCTGAAGCAGATCCGTACGTTCCAGATGGGCACCACGCCTATCGTTGAAATCACCGCCGAAGAACGTCGCAAAGGCTTCATCGCCCTCGACGCTTCCGGCAAGCTCGGGGTGTTCCACAGCACCGCCCACCGCACCTTGCTGGTGGACCAGGTGGTCGAGGGCGCTGGCGTTTTCGGCCTGTCGCCGCGTGCCAACCGGGTCATCGTTGAAGCCGGCGGCAAGCTGCAACCGCTGCTGCTCGACAACCCGCACCCGGAAGTGTCGTGGAGCGCGCTGTGGAGCAAGGTCTGGTACGAAAACTACGACGAACCCAAATACGTCTGGCAATCGACTGCCGCCAACACCGATTTCGAACCCAAGCTGAGCCTCTCGCCACTGACCTTCGGTACGCTCAAAGCCGCGTTCTACGCGATGCTGCTGGCCGCCCCGCTGGCCGTTGCCGCCGCGATCTACACCGCGTACTTCATGGCGCCGGGCATGCGCCGCAAGGTCAAGCCGGTGATCGAACTGATGGAAGCGATGCCGACGGTGATCCTCGGCTTCTTCGCCGGCCTGTTCCTCGCCCCGTATGTCGAAGGCCACTTGCCGGGGATCTTCAGTCTGTTGCTGTTGATGCCGGTCGGCATTCTGGTCGCCGGTTTTACCTTCAGTCGCCTGCCTGAATCGCTGCGCCTGAAAGTGCCGGATGGCTGGGAAAGCGCAATCCTGATCCCGGTGATCATCTTCGTGGGCTGGCTCTCGCTGTACATGAGCCCGTACATGGAAACCTGGTTCTTCGGCGGTGACATGCGCATGTGGATCTCCCACGACCTGGGGATAACCTACGACCAGCGCAACGCACTGGTGGTCGGTCTGGCCATGGGCTTTGCAGTGATCCCGAACATCTACTCCATCGCCGAAGACGCCGTGTTCAGCGTGCCACGCGGTTTGACCCTGGGTTCCCTGGCACTGGGCGCCACGCCGTGGCAGACCATGACCCGCGTGGTGATCCTCACCGCCAGCCCGGGCATTTTCTCGGCGCTGATGATCGGCATGGGCCGTGCGGTCGGGGAAACCATGATCGTGCTGATGGCCACCGGTAACACCCCGGTCATGGAAATGAACCTGTTCGAAGGCCTGCGCACCCTGGCTGCCAACGTTGCGGTGGAAATGCCGGAGTCGGAAGTTGGCGGCAGCCACTACCGCGTGCTGTTCCTCTCGGCGCTGGTGCTGCTGTTGTTCACCTTCGTCATGAACACCCTCGCGGAACTGATTCGTCAGCGTCTGCGCAAGAAATACTCGTCGCTTTAAGAAAGGTAGAAGTCTGTGAAACAGAACTCCCTGAAAGGATGGTTCAAGAGCGGCGCCCCCGGCGTCTGGATCAGCGGTGGCGCGGTGTCCATCGCGGTCATCATGACCATTGGCCTGCTGGCGGTGATTGCCGTGCGCGGTCTGGGTCACTTCTGGCCGGCGGACCTGGTGCATGCCAGTTACGACGTGCCGGGCCAGGCCAATCACATCGTGATCGGCGAAGTCGTGCAAAAGGAAGAAGTGCCCCGTGAACGCCTGAAAAGCGCCGGCCTGCCGGTGCCGGACCAGGGCCCGGAATTCATGACGCGCGAGCTGATCAAGGTCGGCAACCGCGACCTGAACGGCACCGACTTCACCTGGATCGTCGGCGAGTGGCTGACTGACCAGAAGACCCCGCCTGAGCTGATGACCCTTGAGCGTCGCGAGTGGGGCAACTTCTACGGCACCCTGGTCAACGTCAAACAGGATGGCAAGGTCATCGCCGAAGGCGAGGCCGCGTGGCCAGAGCTGCAAGCGCGGATCGAGCGGGTCAGCAAACTCGCCGCGCAACTCAAGAGCCTGGAAAAAACCGACATCGGCGCGATCAACTCAGGCCTGGAGCGCATCCGTCTGCACGGTCGCAAGCTGGAACTGGACGGCAAACTCGATGCCGCGGCCCAAGCCGACATGGATGGCGAGCGCGCTGAACTGAATGCGCGTTATCAGGACATCGAAGCACGCTTGAGCGACCTGCACGCGCAGTTCAACCGCGACAGCCTGACCGCTCGCGATGCCAACGGCAAAGAAGTTGAAATCGGCATCGGTAAAGTGGTGCACGCCTATCAGCCGAACGCCATGGGCACCTTCACCAAGATCGGCTTCTACTTCAGCAAGGTCTGGGAGTTCCTCAGCGACGACCCGCGTGAAGCAAACACCGAAGGCGGGATCTTCCCGGCCATCTTCGGCACCGTGATGATGACCCTGATCATGGCGATGATCGTCACCCCGTTCGGCGTACTGGCGGCGGTGTACCTGCGTGAATATGCGCGTCAGGGCACCATGACCCGTTTGATCCGGATCGCGGTGAACAACCTGGCGGGCGTCCCGGCGATTGTCTACGGGGTGTTCGGCCTGGGCTTCTTCGTCTATGTACTGGGCGGTTCGGTTGACCGGTTGTTCTTCCCGGAAGCCTTGCCGGCGCCGACCTTCGGTACGCCGGGCCTGCTCTGGGCTTCGTTGACCCTGGCGCTGCTGGCGGTGCCGGTGGTGATCGTGGCCACTGAAGAAGGCCTGGCGCGGATTCCTCGCACCGTGCGTGAAGGCTCGTTGGCCCTCGGCGCGACCAAGGCGGAAACCTTGTGGAAAATCGTGCTGCCGATGGCCAGCCCGGCGATGATGACCGGCATGATCCTCGCCGTGGCCCGTGCCGCTGGCGAAGTGGCGCCGCTGATGCTGGTGGGTGTGGTGAAACTGGCGCCGTCGCTGCCGCTGGACGGCAACTACCCGTACCTGCACCTGGATCAGAAGATCATGCACCTGGGCTTCCACATTTATGACGTCGGCTTCCAGAGCCCGAACGTCGAGGCCGCGCGACCGCTGGTGTATGCCACGGCGCTGCTGCTGGTGCTGGTGATCGCCACGCTCAACCTGTCGGCGGTTTATATCCGTAACCACCTGCGCGAAAAGTACAAAGCACTGGATAGTTAAGCAAGGTCGACGCGACCCCTTGTGGGAGCTGGCTTGCCTGCGATGGCATCACTGCGGTGTTACTGAAAAACCGCATCGTCTGCATCGCAGGCAAGCCAGCTCCCACAGGGACCGGCGTCAGACATAGATTTTGGGTAACCCGCTGGCCCGATCACGAGGCCCGCGGAAAACGAACCGAATTTGTTAGCACAGGGAGCTTCCCATGCAGCACGAAACACATACCCACGGCATCAACATGTCGGCCCTGGGCCGCGACAAGCAGAGCCTGAGCCTGGAACAGGAAACCGTGGCCATCGAAGTGCCCGGCCTGAGCCTGTTCTACGGTGACAAGCAAGCGTTGTTCGACGTCAGCATGAACATCCCGAAACAACGCGTGACGGCCTTCATCGGCCCGTCCGGCTGCGGCAAGTCCACGCTGCTGCGCACCTTCAACCGGATGAACGATCTGGTGGACGGCTGCCGCGTCGAGGGTGCCATCAACCTCTATGGCAACAACATCTACCGCAAGGGCGAAGACGTGGCCGAGCTGCGTCGTCGCGTCGGCATGGTGTTCCAGAAGCCCAACCCGTTCCCGAAGACCATCTATGAAAACGTGGTCTACGGCCTGCGCATTCAGGGCATCAACAAAAAACGCGTACTCGACGAAGCAGTCGAATGGGCGCTCAAAGGCGCGGCGTTGTGGGATGAGGTCAAGGACCGCCTGCACGAATCGGCACTCGGGTTGTCCGGTGGTCAACAGCAACGTCTGGTGATTGCCCGTACCATCGCCGTGGAGCCGGAAGTATTGCTGCTCGACGAACCGTGCTCGGCACTCGACCCGATCTCGACGCTGAAAGTCGAAGAACTGATCTACGAACTGAAATCCAAGTTCACCATTGTGATCGTGACCCACAACATGCAACAGGCCGCGCGGGTTTCCGACTACACGGCGTTCATGTACATGGGCAAACTGGTGGAATTCGGCGACACCGACACCCTGTTCACCAATCCGGCGAAGAAGCAGACCGAAGACTACATCACCGGTCGTTACGGCTAGGATGCCGCTGGCGTTGCTCACTGAACCACCGCTGCGGCCCACCGCACCTTACCGGACGCTCCAAGGACGCCAACATGATTAGTAAAGAAGGCCTTACCCACCACATTTCCGCGCAGTTCAACGCCGAGCTTGAAGAGGTGCGCAGCCACCTCCTGGCCATGGGCGGGCTGGTGGAAAAGCAGGTCAACGACGCGGTGACCGCGCTGATCGAGGCCGATTCGGGTCTGGCCCAGCAAGTGCGCGAGATTGACGACCAGATCAACCAGATGGAACGCAACATCGACGAAGAATGCCTGCGCATTCTGGCCCGTCGTCAGCCGGCGGCGTCCGATTTGCGGTTGATCATCAGCATTTCCAAGTCGGTGATCGACCTGGAGCGCATCGGCGACGAAGCGACCAAAATCGCCCGCCGTGCCATTCAGCTGTGCGAAGAAGGCGAGGCCCCGCGCGGTTACGTCGAGGTGCGTCACATTGGTGATCAGGTGCGCAACATGGTCCGCGATGCGCTGGATGCTTTCGCTCGTTTCGACGCCGACCTGGCGTTGTCGGTGGCCCAGTACGACAAGACCATCGACCGCGAATACAAGACCGCGCTGCGTGAGCTGGCCACCTACATGATGGAAGACCCGCGCTCTATCTCGCGGGTCTTGAGCATTATCTGGGTGCTGCGTTCGCTGGAACGAATCGGCGACCACGCGCGCAACATTTCCGAGCTGGTGATTTACCTCGTGCGCGGCACCGATGTGCGCCACATGGGCCTCAAACGCATGAAGCAAGAAGTTGAAGGCACAAGTGGCGAAACCGCTAATGTTCCGGACGAAGCTGACGATAAGTAGTATTGCCCAAGTAAAGCGCCCGGCCTTTTGGCCGGGCGTTTTTGTTTGCGGTTTTTGAATTCATAGCACCCGCGAACGAAAAGTCCCGGCGTGACTGAAGAGTTTTGGCAATGTGCCATCAGCCAGCGTTATGCTTGCCGGGATTTTTATAGGGGTGTTGGATGAGCAAGATCAGTGTGTTGGTGGTGGACGATGCGTCGTTCATTCGTGACTTGGTGAAGAAGTGCCTGCGCAACTACTTCCCGGGCATCCGGACCGAAGATGCGGTCAACGGCAAGAAAGCCCAGGCCATGCTGGCCCGGGAAGCGTTCGACCTGGTGCTGTGCGACTGGGAAATGCCGGAAATGTCGGGTCTTGAGTTGCTGACCTGGTGCCGCCAGCAGGACAACCTCAAGAGCATGCCGTTTGTCATGGTCACCAGCCGTGGCGACAAGGAAAACGTGGTTCAGGCGATTCAGGCCGGCGTTTCCGGTTACGTCAGCAAACCCTTCACCAACGAACAGCTGCTGACCAAGGTCAAGCAGGCGTTGAACAAGGTCGGCAAGCTCGACACTTTGATGAACAGCGCCCCGACCAAAATGAATTCGGCGTTCGGCAACGACTCCTTGAGCGCCCTGACTGGCGGCAAGTCTGCCGTGGTCGCCCCGTCGGCGGCGCCGGTCAACCCGTTCGCCAAACCTGCTGTCGTAGCGCCCACGCCAGCGGCAGCGCCTTCGCGTGGTCTGCTCAACAGCCCGCCCGTGAAAGCGACGACCGCCGCCGCACCTGCCAGTGGTCGTGGTCAGGGTCAACTGCGCCTGCCAAGCGGCACCCAGCCGTGCGTGATCAAGGCCCTGAGCATCAAGGAAGCGCTGTTGGTGGTCAAACGCACCGACACCCTGCCGCAAGTGCTCGACAGCGCTGTGCTCGATCTGGAGCAGGGTGACAACGCCGAAGTCGCACGCCTCAACGGCTACCTGCACGCCGTCGTCGCCCTTGAGCCGAAGCCGGACAGCGAGTGGCTGCAACTGACCTTCCGCTTCGTCGACCAGGACGCGCAAAAGCTCGACTACATCTCCCGCCTGATTGCCCGTGGCACGGCGCAGAAGCACTTCGTACCGGGCGCTTAAACTCAGCGTTGCCTGATAGTCCACCTTCACGAGCAAGCCCGCTCCCACATTGGAATGCATTTCAAATGTGGGAGCGGGCTTGCTCGCGAAGGGGCTATCCAACTCACTACACCTTTCCCTGATACGCCCATTTTGAAACATCTGCCGATTACCCTGGTCTGTCTCAGCTGCTAGGCTCCTCCCCAAGCCTCACTCGACAGAACCTTTGCCCATGCTCGCGCGCTTGCTGTTTTTCTGTGGTCTCTTCATGGCCTCCACCTCGGCTGTGGCCATGACCATTTACAAATCCACCGATGCCAATGGCGTGGTCTCCTACAGCGACCGACCTTCGAAGGGCGCGCAGGTGTTTGTATTCCGCGATCGAATGGACGAGCACCTCGAGCGACAGGTTCACCTGGACATCAGGAAGCAGAAGGGCGCTGACAGCGTCTTTGTGCGCAATGACCTGTTTGCCCCGGTGGAGATCGAGCTGAGCTTCAGCGGCGTGAAGAATGTCAGCGGTGCGCCGAGGCAACCGATCCGCCGGGTCTTGCCGGCGCGCAGCAACCTGCGTGTAGCGCTGCTCACGGCTACCCAGGCCGGCAAGCCGCTGGCGTATACCCCGAAGTTTCGTTATTCCCTGGGCGATCCCTCAGGCGCCTCCCTGGCTTACCGTTATCCGTTCCCGTGGCGCGGCGGGCCGTTTCGCCTGACTCAGGGCGCCAACGGTCAATACAGTCATTTCGGGGCCAAGAGCCGTTATGCCATGGACATTGCCATGCCCGAAGGCACGCCGATCATCGCCGCGCGCGGTGGGGTGGTGGTCAAGACCGAGAACAGCCAGAACGGGCGCGGCACCGACCCGTCCGGCAATTTCGTGCGGGTGTTGCACGATGACGGGACCATGGGCGTGTACCTGCACCTTAAACAAGGTTCGGTGAATGTTCGTGAGGGGCAGCGAGTGGGGGTGGGCAGCGCGTTGGCGCTGTCGGGCAACACCGGCAACAGCAGCGGGCCGCACTTGCACTTCGTGGTGCAGCGCAATACCGGGTTGGGGCTGGTGTCGATTCCCTACCAGTTCCGCCAGCCGGTGGGGGCATTGCCCAACTTTGCGTTGGGCAAGCAGTAGACGCGAGACCCATTGTGGAGGGTTCTTTGTGGCGAGGGAGCTTGCTCCCGCTCGGCTGCGAAGCAGTCGTGATAAAGGAGAATGAGGTGTTTCAGGGTTAATGTGGCTGCAGGGTTGGGGCCGCTACGCGCCCCAGCGGGAGCAAGCTCCCTCGCCACAAGAGCCCGCTCGTCACCAGTCCTGCATTTAGTCGAGCATCAACACCTTGGCCAGAATGATTTTCGGGCCTTTCATCTTCTTGATGATGATCCGCAACCCTTCGACTTCCAGTACTTCTTCCTCTTCGGGCACCCGTTTCAGGGTTTCGTAGATCAGCCCGGCGAGGGTTTCGGCTTCGATGTGGTCCAGGTCGATGCCCAGCAGACGCTCAACCTTGAACAGCGGCGTGTCGCCACGCACCAGCAACTTGCCTGGCTGGTAGGCGAGGATCCCGCGTTCAGCCTTGCGGTGTTCGTCCTGAATGTCGCCAACCAGCACTTCCAGCACGTCTTCCATGGTCAGGTAGCCGATGATGTTGCCGTCGGCCTCTTCAACTACGGCGAAGTGCGAGCCGCCCTTGCGGAATTGCTCCAGCAACTGCGACAGCGGCATGTGGCGCGACACGCGCTCCAGCGGGCGGGTCAGTTCGGCCAGGTTGAACGACTCGGGAATGTGGTCCAGCGCGGCCAGCTCCAGCAGCAAGTCCTTGATGTGCAGCAGGCCCACGAACTCCTGGCGCTCGCTGTCATACACCGGATAGCGGCTGAACTTGTGACGACGGAACAGCGCGAGGATTTCCTTGAGCGGCGCGTTGAACTCCAGCGTCACCAGGTCTTCCCGGGAGTTGGCCCAGTCGACCACTTCCAGCTCGCCCATTTCCACGGCCGAGGCCAGCACACGCATGCCTTGGTCACTCGGATCCTGGCCACGGCTGGAGTGCAGGATCAGTTTCAGTTCTTCACGGCTGTAATGATGCTCGTGATGCGGGCCGGGTTCACCCTGGCCTGCAATGCGCAAAATGGCGTTGGCGCTGGCGTTGAGCAGGTAAATGGCCGGGTACATGGCCCAGTAGAACAGGTACAGCGGCACGGCGGTCCACAGCGACAGCAGCTCGGGTTTGCGGATTGCCCAGGATTTGGGGGCGAGTTCGCCGACCACGATGTGCAGGTACGAAATGATGAAGAACGCGGTGAAGAACGACACGCCCTTGACCACTTCGGCAGATTCCACGCCCACCGCGCTCAGCACGGGTTCGAGAATGTGCGCGAATGCCGGCTCACCGACCCAGCCAAGGCCCAGGGAGGCGAGGGTGATACCCAACTGGCACGCCGACAGGTAGGCATCGAGCTGACTGTGCACGGTGCGCAGGATGTGTCCGCGCCAGCCGTTTTTATCAGCGATGGCCTCGACGCGGGTCGAGCGCAGTTTGACCATGGCAAATTCGGCCGCAACGAAGAATCCGTTGAGCACAACCAGGATCAGAGCAAAAAGAATCATGCCGAAATCGGCGAAGAGTGTCGCGAGGGTCAAGCCAGGGGAAGGGTCCATGATGGAGTTTTGCGGGTTCCGTATATTCGAATAGAAAGGGGATTGCCGAGCCTGAAGGGCAGGCCCAAGTCAGCCAATGTAGCGGCTGACAGGGCAATTGCCTAGGGGCAGTGGCCTGTGTGGCTACTCGGTCAGGCTGCCGGCGCGTGATTTTGCGACCTGTGCCGGGGCGAAATGGCAGGTGAAGGTGCTGCCGTGGCCCGGCACGCTGCTGATCTCCATCCGCGCCCGATGGCGCAACAGCACGTGCTTGACGATGGCCAGGCCGAGCCCGGTACCGCCGGTGTTGGAGTTGCGGCTGGAGTCGACGCGGTAGAAGCGTTCGGTCAGGCGCGGCAGGTGTTTGCTGTCGATGCCGATGCCCGAATCCTGCACGCTCAGGTGCGCGCCCTGGTCGTCGCCCCACCAGCGGATGCGGATATTGCCGCCGTCCGGGGTGTATTTGACGGCGTTGAACACCAGGTTGGAAAACGCACTGCGCAGTTCCGCTTCGCTGCCCTTGAGCAAAATCGTCGCGTCGGCTTCCAGGGTGATGCGCTGGTTGCGCTGCCCGGACAGCGCCTGAGCATCGCTTTTGATCGATTGCAGCAAGCCGTCGATGGGCACTGGCTGGTTGTCCGACGGGTAATCGGTGGCTTCAAGCTTGGCCAGCAACAGCAAGTCGTTGAGCAGCGTTTGCATGCGCCCGCCCTGTTGCTGCATTTGCTGCAGGGCGCGGCTCCAGCGCGGATTCACTTCTTCAACGTTGTCGAGCAGGGTTTCCAGGTAGCCGCAGATCACCGTCAGCGGCGTGCGCAGTTCGTGGGAGACGTTGGCGATGAAGTCTTTGCGCATTTGTTCGAGCTGATGAATGCGCGTCACGTCGCGCACCAGCATCAAGTGCTCGTTGTTGCCGTAGCGGGTGATGTAGAGCTGAATCCGCATCCGGTCGTTGGTCGGCGACGGGATTTCCAGCGGCTCGGCGTAGCTGTCCTGCTCGAAATATTCCTTGAAGCGCGGGTGACGCACCAGGTTGGTCACGGGTTGACCGCTGTCCTGTGGCGTCTTGAGGCCCAGCAGGGTTTCGGCGGCGCGGTTCCACCATTCCAGGTTGCCGTCGCTGTCGAGCATGATCACGGCGTCTTTCAACGCGGCGGTGGACTCCTGAACCCGGTCGATCACCGCTTGCAGGCGCCCGCGCACGCGCTGGTCGCGACGTTGCAGGTGGTAGATGCTGTCGAACACCTCGCCCCACAGGCCGTAGCCATCGGGCGGTGCTTCATCGGGTTTGTGCAGGCGCAGCCACTCGTGCAAACGCAGCAATTGCTTGAGGGTCCAGGCCAGGTAAATGCCCAGGCCCGCGGCCAGGCTCCAGCCGTAGTAGCCGGTAATCAGGCCGATCACCAGGCAGCCGGTGACCAGTAAAAGCATGTGGCGGATCAGAGTGCCATGCCAGTTTTGGTTCACTTAAACACGCGTCCTTGTCAGCTTGTCGAGCACGTAAGGGCCGGCTCAGGCTTTCGTCGAAAACCGGTAGCCGGTGCCGCGCACGGTTTGTACCAGATTCTCGTAGGCATCGCCGAGGGCTTTGCGCAGGCGACGGATGTGCACGTCGACGGTGCGCTCCTCGACATAAACGTTGCCGCCCCAGACCTGGTCGAGCAGTTGCCCGCGAGTGTAGGCGCGTTCCTGGTGCGTCATGAAAAATTGCAGCAGGCGGTATTCGGTCGGGCCCATCTCGGCCGGTTTGCCGTCGATGGTCACGCGGTGGCTGATGGGGTCCAGCAGCAGGCCGCCGACTTCGATCGGCGCTTCGCCATCGGTCGGGCCGGCGCGGCGCAGTACGGCCTTGAGGCGCGCCACCAGCTCACGGGGAGAAAAGGGTTTGGTGATGTAGTCGTCGGCGCCGACTTCCAGGCCCTGGATCTTGTTGTCCTCTTCGCCCTTGGCGGTGAGCATGATGATCGGGATGTCCCCGGTCAGCTCATCGCGTTTCAGGCGGCGGGCCAGCTCGATACCGGAGGTGCCGGGCAGCATCCAGTCGAGCAGGATCAGGTCGGGTTTGCGGTCGACGATAATGGCATGGGCCTGCTGGGAGTTTTCCGCCTCCAGACAGTCATAGCCGGCCATTTCCAACGCAACGGCGATCATTTCGCGAATGGGCGCTTCGTCGTCGACGATCAGAATGCTCCTGCCAACCATGCCTTAATCCTCTTGTCATTTAACTGTCTTGCGCCGCATTAGATAACGGAATTATTGCAGTCGTGTGACAGTATTTTAGACCGCAGGAGAATGGCGCATTCCTGGGCTACGCTTTAAGTCCGAATCCTGACAACCACAAAAGAAGGTTTCCATGACTCACTACGCTCAATCCTTCAAAGCCCTGATGCTGGCTGCTGCCCTGGCATTGCCGACGATGGCCTTCGCTGCCGAACCCGCCATGATGAAAGGCGGCATGATGGTCGACCATAAGGGCATGACGGTGTACACGTTCGATAAGGACGCCGGTGGCAAGTCGATGTGTAATGGCGATTGCGCCAAGAACTGGCCGCCGATGATGGCCCCGGCGGATGCCAAGGCCGAAGGCAAATGGACGGTCATCAAGCGTGAAGACGGCATGATGCAATGGGCGTATGGCGGCAAGCCGCTGTACACCTTCATGAAAGACGAAAAACCCGGAGAAATGAAGGGTGACGGTATGAAGGACGTCTGGCACGTCGTCCACGAGTCGCAGAAGTAACCGACCCCGCCGATGCAGCCTGCTCCGCTTGCCGGAGCAGGCTTTGATCAGCGCAACGCGTAGTCGAGCACCAGCCCGACGAAAATCGCCATCCCCGCCCAGTGGTTGTGCAAAAACGCCTTGAAGCACTTGAGCCGATCCTTGTCGCGGGTGTACCAGAACTCCCAGGCAAAGCACCCGACCGCCACCAGCAAGCCGCCGTGGAACCAGGCGCCGAGCCCAAATCTCGAGCCGGCCAGCAGCAGGCAGCCCAGCGACAACAGCTGCAAGGTCAGGATGATTACCCGGTCAGCATCGCCAAACAGAATGGCCGTGGATTTCACCCCGATCCGCAGGTCGTCGTCGCGGTCGGTCATGGCGTAATAGGTGTCGTAGCCCACGGTCCACAGGATATTGGCGATGTACAACAACCAGGGCCGTGGCCGGCAGGTCGCCGGTCTGGGCGGTGAACGCCATCGGGATGCCCCACGAGTACGCGGCGCCCAGCACGACTTGCGGGTAGTAGGTGTAACGCTTCATAAACGGGTAGCAGGCCGCCAGTGCCAGGGCGCCGAACGAGAGCCAGGCCGTTGTTGCATTGGTGCACAGCACCAGCAGGAAACTCACGCCCATTAACAGTGCGAACGTCGCCAGGGCTTCTTTGGAGCTGATTCTGCCAGCGGCCAGCGGGCGTTGGGCGGTGCGCTTCACATGGCCGTCGACCTTGCGGTCGGCCCAGTCGTTGATCGCGCAGCCACCGGCGCGGGTCAGCACCACGCCCAGGGTGAAAATGACCACGTTGGCCAGTGACGGCGAACCGTTGCCGGCAATCCACAAGGCGCACAAGGTCGGCCACAGCAGCAGGTAAATGCCGATCGGCTTGTCCATGCGGGTCAGTTGAATGAAGTCCCAGGCCCGTGGGTGCAGGCGGTTCAGGGATTTGAGCAGATTTTGATACATCAGCAGTGCTCCGCGTCGAGGCCGGCGGCGCGCCACAGGCTCGGAAGGAATATTTCCGCGACCAGCACGCTCAAGCCGTCCCGGTCGAAACGCGAGCGCCGGCCCCAGAGTGCCGGGGCTTGGGACGCCAGTGGCAACCATTCGGCAGGATAGCGGCACACCTCGATGGCGCGGCGCTGGAACGCGTGATCGCAAAACAGCAGTTCGCCCAGCGAGCGGCTGCCGAGTTCGTCCATGTTCAGCCCACCGTCCTGCAAGGCACTGCGCGACGCGACACTGCGGGCGAACACCCAGGCTTCGCCATGACCGCGCAAATACACCTCGCGAACCCAGCCCTCGCTGCCTTCGGGTAGCGCCAGCGATGCACATTCGTCGGCGCGCAACGGTTGCCAGCCTTCGAACAGCGGGGTCACGCTGAAACCGTCGTCCGACAAACGGGTCAGGCGGCGGGTGAGCGAGCCTTCATCGAACAGCCAGTCGAGGATTTGCGCATCGGGGCGGGGCGTCAGTTGGTTGTCTGGCAGCCAGACCGGGGCAGGGGGCAGGGGTTTTGAGTGCGGCACAGTGAGTCATTATTGGCAGCAAATGAGGCGGCGAGCTTACCATGGTGACGGGTGATTTTGACCGACCCGGCAGGCATGCGCAGCGATCAGGCTTGCATCTGCCGACCCCGATCAGTACAAAACGCCCTGAGCCGGGCGGCAGGCCTTTACCTATCGACCGTCCGCGCCAGAAAAAGCCTGAAAACCTGAGGAAACAAGTGATGAAGAAGTGGCAATGCGTGGTCTGTGGGCTGATCTATAACGAAGCCGACGGCTGGCCGGATGACGGCATCGCACCGGGAACCTTGTGGCAAGACGTACCGCAAGACTGGCTGTGCCCGGACTGCGGCGTGGGCAAGATGGATTTTGAAATGATCGAAATCAACTAAGACATTTAGAGGAGTAAGGAATGAACGCACCTGTCGTGATCGTCGGCACTGGGCTGGCTGGCTACAACCTGGCCCGGGAGTTTCGCAAACTCGATGGCGAAACTCCGCTGCTGCTGATTACCGCAGATGACGGACGCTCTTACTCCAAGCCGATGCTCTCCACCGGTTTTGGCAAGAACAAGGACGCCGATGGCCTGAGCATGGCCGAACCCGGCGCCATGGCCGAACAGCTCAAGGCCGAGGTGCGCACCCATACGCGCATCAGCGGTATCGACCCGGGCCACAAGCGTTTGTGGATCGGCGAAGAGGCCGTGGCCTACCGCGACCTGATTCTGGCCTGGGGCGCCGAGACCGTGCGGGTGCCGATCGGGGGTGACGCGCCCGAAGCGATTTTCCCGATCAACGACCTTGAAGACTACGCACGCTTTCGTGTGGCCTCGGCCGGCAAACGCCGGGTGCTGCTGCTCGGTGTCGGGCTGATTGGCTGCGAATTTGCCAACGACCTGATCCTGGGGGGGTACGAAGTGCAACTGGTGGCGCCGTGCGAGCAGGTCATGCCGACCCTGTTGCACCCGGCGGCGGCTGCCGCTATCCAGGCAGGGCTGGAAAGCCTCGGCGCACGCTTTCACCTCGGGCCGGTGCTCACTCGCTTGCAGCGGGTCACGGACGGGCTCGAAGCCCACCTGTCCGACGGTCAGGTCATTGCCTGCGACGTGGTGGTCTCGGCCATTGGCCTGCGCCCACGAATCGACCTGGCGGCTGCGGCCGGTTTGCAGGTCAATCGCGGGGTGGTCGTTGATCGCCAGCTCAAGACCTCCCACGCCAATATCTACGCCTTGGGCGATTGCGCCGAAGTCGATGGGCTGAATCTGTTGTACGTGATGCCCCTCATGAGTTGTGCGCGAGCGCTGGCCCAGACCCTGGCCGGCAAGCCGACGGCGGTCAGCTATGGTCCGATGCCGATTACCGTGAAAACCCCGGTCTGCCCGCTGGTGGTATCGCCGCCACCTCGTGGCATGGAAGGCGTCTGGACCGTTGAAGGGCAGGGCGCCGACATCAAGGTGCTGTGCCGCGATGCCAGCGGCAAGCTGCTGGGTTACGCACTGACGGGTACGGCGGTGATGGAAAAACTCGCGCTGAACAAAGAACTTCCCGGCTTGCTGGCGTAAATACTGGTCGTTCTGTCGGAATCACCCCTCTTTTGCCCTGACAAAGGTCGCGGGGAGACTGGCGCCGCTCTTGAACGCGTGCCATCCTCACTCCCGTCTGCCGCAGAGTAGAGCCTGCGGCGCCTTGGGCGCTGTTCCCGCAAGGGCAGCACGGACATAACAACAAAAAACCGTCAAAGAGGCTTCACTAATGCGTAAACCAGAACTCGCCGCTGCAATCGCGGAAAAAGCGGATCTCACCAAAGAGCAGGCCAACCGCGTCCTTAATGCCGTTCTCGAAGAAATCACCGGTGCGTTGCATCGCAAGGACAGCGTGACGCTCGTGGGCTTCGGCACCTTCCTGCAACGCCACCGCGGCGCGCGCACCGGCAAAAACCCGCAAACCGGCGAGCCTGTGAAAATCAAGGCCAGCAACACCGTCGCCTTCAAACCTGGCAAATCGTTGAAAGACAGCGTCAATCCATAAGCATTGCGCGCACTGCACACCGCAGGGCGCGATCAGAAAAATGGGCACACCGATCAGGTCGGGTGTCCATTTTTTTTGCCCGTGAAGATGAGATGGATAGGGCAGGTCGGGCGGATAAGATGCAATGCCAACCCGACTCTCCGAGACTGAACACCTAGGCAATCGAATCAATATCCAGGTGGAAGGGGGCTCCCACCGTGTGGCCACCCGTTATTGCAGCTATCGCCCGGTCATTGTCATCGGCCGCGGGTGGGATCATTGCCAGTTGTTCCTGGGCTATGTTCTCCACATGAGCTTTCCAGCGAGGCAAATTATCCTCAGCCAGCTCGGGCATTCCAGCGAATAGACCATACACATCGATCTCGGTGACGGCCTGAACATGCAGGGTGCTTAGACGGACACGCGTATCGTTGATGTTGTCGACTTCTTTGCGAAGAGCGGTGATGGCCGCTGCTTGAGCAATGACATAGGCGTCGGGGCGCGCCGCCAGGCTGCCCGCCAGGGTGCGCAATTGCTTCTGGATGCTCGTTAACGCCCCATCCACCGAATCAAACTCACGGTCAGTGACTAATGGGCGATTGAATTTCTGAGCTTCCTGCCAGCGGCGCAGGCTGGCCCAGCAGTTTGGTATGTAGCTGACGACCATTTTGTGGTCGGCATTATCAACTATCTGTCGCAGGAATGAGCCGCGATCCGGCAGGCCGTCGGTTGCCTTCAGCGCTTTGGCACAGCCGTGGTCGTTGATGCTGCTGCAGCCTGGTTTCCAGAGGATCGAGGACTTGTGGCCTGCTCCAAAGTTAACCGGCATAAAGTGTCGCAGTGTGCCGTGGTGCGTGTAGGGTTCGCCGGTCATGTTGATCATGCCTAACACCAGCCATGACACCCCGACAGGCGGGCTCAGCACCGTCGCGACACCCTGTGCGAGGTACTCCCGCTTGGTGGACGTATTCATCCATGTCGATGGGACGCTTGGCACCGGGTCGTTGTGGTTGACGGTGCGGTGGTGAATCAGCGGCGCAGCCCCTTCTGCGAAGACTTTGTCACCGGCCCGTGGGGCACCGTAGGTGTAAAGCACAATGTCATAAGTGAAATCCGGTCGACGTCGCAGCATTTCAGACACTATCAGCGCAATCGCGCCGCCCAGGCTGTGCCCGGTGATGATCAGCTTTTGCCCGCTGTAAAACTTATCCAGGTAACGGGCTGCAAAACGATAAGCCACTTTGGCCGCGCCATAAAATCCGTTGTGCACCTTGCCAACCCCTTGTTCAAAGGGCACTTGAGTGGCATCCATGTCACGCAGGGCATCCGCCCCACTGGCGGTGCCCCGTATCGAGATCAGAATCAGCACATCATGGTGAGTGATGAAGGCTTGGGTATCGGTACCATCGTCAGCTGTACTGTCATCAAACCAGTGAATGTTTGCCGGATTTTCCTGTTTTTCACCCAGGCATGGGTTGTTAACTTCCGAGTACAGTTCTGGGTCGAAGGGCACCACTTCCAGGCGCTTGGAGTACGGCACCTCCTCATACAAGGGGTAATAGGCTTTCCCCCCGGCCTGCGCCGCATCCACCTGCCAAAGCTCGTCAAATTTTGGCAGCGCGTCACCAAACCAGTTGCCTATGCTTGGTTGCAACGGAAAGCTCACGTTGTCGGCTTCTACCGGGTGTGAAATGGGTTGCTGACCAAAGTCGCTGTAACTCAGGGTCGCCATCAGCGCCAGTTGGTACAGGTTGAGTGCGCAGAAATCGTTGCTAGGCGAGAGCATTGGGCGCAGGGCGCGCAGTGGGCGCACCTCCAGCACGCTATGCCGGTTCGGCATCAGGCCAACGCCTCGTGGTGGGCGTGAAGACGGTGCAAACCCCTGCACTGACATGGCCAGATCGTTGTGCGTGACGACAGTGTTCTTGCCACCCTCCAGAAACCCGGTCTGCTGGACCTTGGCGTTTTTTACCTGAGATTCCTGCCGAAACAACGAGAAAACATGGGCGTTTGGGGGGAAGTTACGTTTAACCAGTGGCGGCAAGTGCGCGTCAAACTCCACCAGTTCACGTACCTCAACCTGAAAGTAGCTGTGGTCTTTGCCCCTGGCGGGATTGGAGCGGGTCGGTACCCCCGATTTATGCCGAAAGCGAGTTTTCTCGGCCCGTACTTGCAGCTCGGTGATGGGCAGGGGGTAATGTTTACGGCGCATTAGTTCGCTGTAATCATCGTTACTTCCTTGGTAAGGCTGATTTAGTTTCAGCACCACCGGACCACAATAATGCTTGTCCACCTTGCCGGAACCGGTGGCGTCCAGCTTGCCGGTGTAGACAGCATTCTCATAGTCGGTGACCACATACGCCAAGCCTGCATAGGGCTTGCCGTCCCCCAACTCATCCACCAATTGAAAACTGGTCGAGTGCTCGCGTAACGGGCAGGTATGAATACGACCGTCAAAGGACGGTTTGTCATCGTCTTTCAGGGGAGCAAGGCTCATGGGGTCACCTCCTTGTTTTCGGTGCAGCCTGGGTAAATGCTGCAGTTGCGACCATCGGGCATTTTGAAGGTGCTGAAGTCCTTATAGTTACCATTGCAGTAAGCATGCTGATCTTCAAAGCTGTCTCCCATGCAGCGCTTCCAACCACCGGGTACCTTGACCCAAGTATCTCCCCAGCCAGGCTTTTCCTCATCGGCCAGCTTGATCTTCAGCTTCACGGTTTTGCCTGGGAGTTGATCGAGGGTGTACGCGGCAAACGGACGACCTTTGGTGACATTGCCCTGTGCATCGGTGTTTTTGCAGTAGAGAATTTTTACAATGCGGCGCTTAAGGCCAACCGTGCGGAACAACCACTGGCACTGCCCGGAAAACTCGCTTTCGCCAGCAGCATTGAAGGTGCCTTTGTCGTGGGGGGCGAGGTAGTCCCGCACCGCGATAAACCCGGAATCACCACCAGAGTCCCCGATGTCTTTCCCGTACGCCGCGTTGATCTCAAGCTCTATTCTGCTCACCACCAACTCGCAGCCTTTGCGGGTGCGGCGTATTTCGATCTGCGCATCGGGCTTGTATTCGGTCTGCCATTCGCGGTTGAACTGCGGTTTCAAGTTGTCACGTTTGCCCAGGTTGCAGGATTGGCCAGGGACGGGCACGTAGGTCACGGTTGCGACATAGGCAAAGTCCGGTGGCAAGTCGGCGGTAAAGGTAAAAGTGTTGGACTTACCGGTGGCTGAGCAGCCCATGCTCAGGGCCAGGCAACTGCCAAGGATTAAACGGTGAATGACGCGCTTCATACGGGGGCATCTCCCTGCCAATACAGCGTTTCCTGATAAACCCGGTCAAAGTGCATCGCCGGGGGTTCATTGGGCTGGGGTAGCCCGTTCATGGGGTCACCTCCTTGTTTTCGGTGCAGCCTGGGTAAATGCTGCAGTTGCGACCATCGGGCATTTTGAAGGTGCTGAAGTCTTTGTAATTGCCGTAACAAAAAGCGTGTTGGTCTTCAAACCCCTTGCCCATGCAACGTTTCCAGCCTCCAGGCACCTTGACCCAGGTATCGCCCATGTAGGGTTCTTCCTCATCCGCCAGCTTGATCTTCAGCTTCACGGTTTTGCCTGGGAGTTGATCGAGGGTGTATGCGGCAAACGGACGACCTTTGGTGACATTGCCCTGGGCATCGGTATTTTTGCAGTAGAGAATTTTTACAATGCGGCGCAAGCCTCCCGAGGTCCTGAAAAACCACTGACACTGCCCGGAAAACTGGCTTTCCCCGGCAGCATTGAAGGTGCCTTTGTCGTGGGGGGCGAGGTAGTCCCGCACCGCGATAAACCCGGAATCACCACCAGAGTCCCCGATGTCTTTCCCGTACGCCGCGTTGATCTCAAGCTCTATTCTGCTCACCACCAACTCGCAGCCTTTGCGGGTACGGCGTATTTCGATCTGCGCATCGGGCTTGTATTCAGTTCGCCACTCGCGGTTGAACTGCGGGTTCAGGTTGTCACGTTTGTCCAGGTTGCAGGATTGGCCAGGGACGGGCACGTAGGTCACGGTCGCAACATAGGCAAAGTCCGGTGGCAAGTCGGCGGTAAAGGTAAAGGTGTTGGGCTTACCGGTGGCTGAGCAGCCCACGCTCAGGGCCAGGCAACTGCCAAGGATTAAACGGTGAATGACGCGCTTCATACGGGGGGCATCTCCCTGCCAATACAGCGTTTCCTGATAAACCCGGTCAAAGTGCATCGCCGGGGTTTCATTGGGCTGGGGTAGCCCGTTCATGGGGTCACCTCCTTGTTTTCGGTGCAGCCTGGGTAAATGCTGCAGTTGCGACCATCGGGCATTTTGAAAGTGCTGAAGTCTTTGTAATTGCCATAGCAAAAGGCATATTGGTCTTCAAAATTGTCGCCCATACAACGCTTCCAGCCACCGGGCACCTTGACCCAGGTGTCGCCGATAGCGGGCTTTTCCCCATCCGCCAGCTTGATCTTCAGCTTCACGGTTTTGCCTGGGAGTTGGTCGAGGGTGTACGCGGCAAACGGACGACCTTTGGTGACATTGCCCTGAGCATCAGTGTTTTTGCAGTAAAGGATTTTGGTGATGTAACGCTTTGGGCCAATCGTGCGGAAAAACCACTGGCACTGGCCCGAAAACTGGCTTTCGCCAGCAGCATTGAAGGTGCCTTTGTCGTGGGGGTCGAGGTAGTCCCGCACCGCGATAAATCCGGTGTCTCCGCCGAACTCACCGATGTCCTTTCCGTAGGCTGCGTTGATATCGAGTTGAATGCTGTTCAGCACCAACTCGCAACCTTTGCGGGTACGGCGTATTTCGATCTGCGCATCGGGCTTGTATTCGGTCTGCCACTCGCGGTTGAACTGCGGGTTCAGGTTGTCACGTTTGTCCAGGTTGCAGGATTGGCCAGGGACGGGCACGTAGGTCACGGTCGCAACATAGGCAAAGTCCGGTGGCAAGTCGGCGGTAAAGGTAAAGGTGTTGGGCTTACCGGTGGCTGAGCAGCCCACGCTCAGGGCCAGGCAACTGCCAAGGATTAAACGGTGAATGACGCGCTTCATACGGGGGCATCTCCCTGCCAATACAGCGTTTCCTGATAAACCCGGTCAAAGTGCATCGCCGGGGTTTCATTGGGCTGGGGTTGCCAGTTTTTTGGTGGGGTGTAATCCGGCGCTTGCAAGCTTTGCGTCAGTAAAAAATGAATGCTGTCCGGTTCCTGCCAACCCCAGGTGTGCGCCAGGTCGAACTGGCCGCGTAGCCAGGTATCAATGTCCTGCTGCTGGGCCAGGCTGAGCAGGTTGTCGGTGTGTTCGCGGACCAGGTAGCGGCGCGTATTGTCGAACTGTACGCCCTTGAATGTGGCTTCTGGCGTAGGGGTATGACACCAGGCGGGGTCTGTTGGCAGCGGGTACTGGCCCGGCGCGGGGTTGTCAGTGACCCTCCATTGCTCAACCTGCCAATAACATACGCTGGCCATCGACCCCAGATACTCCGGGCGCTGTTCAGGTGGCAGGTAGGCCAGCGCACGTGCTAACACGCGGTTATCGTGGAAACGATAGACGGCTTGATGGGGGCGTTCGCCAGTCACCAGACGCTCGCGCCAATGGGCGCTCAGCGTATCGAGGTCGGTGTTTTCAGCGCTGGCCAGCCAACCCCAGTTGCGCTCTGGCGACGTGAGCAAGGTCCGGAGCGCCGGGAGATCAAACGAGTCGAGTTCAAACAGGTACGGCCCGTTTTTCGCCAGCGACTCAGCGGGTGTACCAATGTACAGGTTACGGTAGCGCTGAGTTCCCAGCTCGCTGACCAACGTATTGCGCTCATCTGCTTGCCCGAGGGAGTCCAGCACCAGGTAAAAGTGCCGCCCTGTCGCGGACTGGTCGTGTAGCCATTGCTCCAACGTGCTCATGCGTTATCTCCAATACTGCACAGGCCATCGCGACAAGCCTCGCAGAGCGGGCAGTAGTCAGTCGCTCTTTGCTGGGTCTCTAAAACGAGGGATTGCGGACTGAGGATGATGGCAGGCAGTTCACTAGCCAGCGCCTCTGTTGCTTGCAGTGGCGCCATACCGGGCACGGGCGCCCCGCCCTCGACAATGGCCACGCTGCTGAAAATCCCCGCTGCATTGATCACGAGGTGGTGGCCGCCAGCCTTGAGCGACAGGCTCATCCCTGCGTCGATCACCACCTGGGCGGCGGTGAGGTGCGCGTGGGGGCCGGCCTGAATCACCAGCGTGCCGCCCGCCGTGGTGCTGCTGTTGCCGGTGATGCTGATTAATTCGTTGCCGCCGACAACGGTGTTGCGCACGCCCTGGGTGGTGTGCAATTCGTCGCCCTTGATCAGGCTGTGGCTGTCGCGCGTGATCTGTTCGCGGCGGTCGTTGCCGATTTTGGTGTCGCTGTCGTTGAGGATCAGTTGTTCGAGGTCGCGCTGGGCGCGCAAGTAGATTTTTTCCTGCCCGGCGCGGTCCTCAATCGACAGTTCGTTGTAACCACCGGTGTGCGGAGAGCTTTGGCTGCGCAGTACGGTTTTGGTTTTGTTCGCGGGCAAGAGATGGGGTACGGACGTGACCTTGTTGGGCACGCAACCGGTAATCAACGGTTGGTCGGGATCGCCTTCCAGGTAGGTCACGACCACTTCCATACCGATACGCGGGAGGGTCACAGCACCAAAGCTCTCTCCCGCCCAGCTCGATGAAACCCGTAGCCAGCAACTGCTTTTATCGCTGTTGAGTTCCGCCCGGTCCCAGGGCAGCTCGACCTTTACTCGGCCAAACTCATCACAAAAGATCTCCTCTCCAACCGGCCCGGTGACGCGGGCGGTCTGGCTGACCTGCACGGTTTTTCGCGGGCGCAGCGGTGGACGGTAGAACACGTCCCATGGGATGGCGCTGAAGCGGTTGCGGTAGCCTTGCGTGAAGCCGTCTTGCGGTTTGACGTCGCTGGTGATGGCCTCTTCCAGCACCTGAGGCTGTTTCCCCTGGTGCGTCACACTGAGCAATAGCCACAAATCGTTGCAGGACTTGCGCGGGTGTTCGGTCAAGTCGAAGAAGTGACCGCTACGCAGAGTCGGCTGGTCACTTTTGCCCTCGGCCAACTGGTAATCGGTACGGTGCCGCTCAAGGGCTTGGCGGGCGAGTTGTTTGCCGCGCTTTTCATTCTCGATAGGCGCCGGGTAGCGATAGTCTTCGAGCGCAGGGCTGAACTCGGCGGTGAAGCTGCTTTCCAGCAACTGACTCGGGCGTTTCAAGTCATAGTCGCGGCACGTAGTGGTGCTGGTACGGGTGCTGAAGCGTTGGGAAAACTGGCTGACGGTCGGGTTGTCTGCCACCTGGCCAGAGCCTTGCTGATAAGGGGTTTCACCCAATTTGGGAAACCAGGCCTGATCATCGGTGAACACCAGCAGATGGCCTTCAGGCGAATGCTGATGGTGCCACGCGATACCGTCCTCGGCACACAGGCGCTGGACGAACTCAAAATCACTTTCCCCATACTGGGTGCAATAGTCGCGCACCGGGCGGGTACTGACCTTGAAGGTAAAGGCATCCGCCTGAATACCGTGACCTTTGAGCACCTGCGCAATGATGTGCGGCACCGTCAGGTTCTGGAAAATCCGTTGCTGATGGCTGAACTGCAAATAGTGCAGCGCGGGCACCAGGGTCAGTTGGTAATGGGTCAGGCGTTGACCGCTTTCACCCACCAATACCTCTTCGATACGGCCATGAATGCCTTCGCCCTTCAGGCCGAACTGGAGAAAGGCGGGTTGGCTGAGCAGGCTTTCCAGATCGAAATCAGGGTGCTCGCTGACCAGTGACACCTGGATTGCGTACAAGGCGCTGATGGCTTCAGTCCCTGCAAAGGCCAGTACCTGGAAGACGTTGCGAACAGCAGGGATTTGAAGTGCGAAGTGCGCAGTGTTGGCCGACGCAAACATACGCTTATCCTTAAGCTGGGAGGCGATGAAGCGCGATGCCCAGGCCATCCTTGGCCTGCACGCGTAAATTGCCGGGCACGCTAACAAGATGGCAAAAGGATGGCTGTAGGACGACTCCCGAAGCTCAATCAGAAACTTCCGCACTTCAGGATGGTCGGCAGCGACTGCGAGGGGTCATGAAATGATGCTGAGTTAATTCCTTACCCATAGTGAAGAGAAAGCCATCGATACTGTTGGCCGCAGCTCAATGTGATGGGGGTAAGTTCATGTGTTTTTCGCGGTGCATGGCCGAAATTGAGGTGTTTGCTGAAATACGAAGTGCTGTCAGATTAGTGGCACTTTTTTATTGGCTGTTGTCGCCTATCGGCTTGGAAATTGACTGCAGCAACTTTTCAGAGATTTCCTACATTTATCAGTTTTTATTCTAGTCATGCTTTTCGCCGGTCTCAGAGAGCGACTGTATCAATGATTCCGGTCAGGTCTGCGAAACCCTCTGGCTCAACGGTTTCGGGGCGATTGGCAGAAAGCGACAATATTAAACTGACATCAGGGTCTCCCCTGTCACATATAGGGAGATCACCTACGCGCTACAGCGAACACTTCGTCTTGTTGTTTAATCGGATGCTTGCTAGTGGCCATCATCGTGAGTACGATGCGCCGACTTATAGAGCACGACACTCAATCGGATGAGTCTTTTACGATGCTCTTGATACTGTCCAGCGCCGCCGAAACTTCGGCTGGTGATTCGACCGTTATCTCAATAAAGGCCATGGATGTCCTACTCAAGCAAACTCTCTGCTCATTACCTTGAACTCGCTAAGTCCTCTGTTTCCAAAGAGAATTTTGCGGGCGAGGATGTTCGCTTTTCGAGCGAATTCGAAGCGTTGGAGAGTGAATTGGGCAAAGCCCAATCCATGCACGAAAGCGGTCAGATCGACTGGCTGAAAATCCTCGAAAACAGTGAAACCCTGCTGCGAACCCAGTCCAAGGATTTGCGCGTGGGCGCCTGGCTGACGTGGGCGCTGTACCAGCGCGAATCGTTCCAGGGCTTGCTGGCGGGCATCGGTTTATTGCATTACCTGTGCGAGAAGCACTGGGAGCAGGTGCATCCGGCCAAATTGCGCACCCGCGCCGCCGCGGTCGGTTGGCTGGTACCGCGCCTGGAGCAGGTGCTCAGCGAGAACGTTCCGATCAAGGAGCAGTTGCCGCTGTTCCGCCGCCTGGTGGAAAACCTTGAAGGCCTGGACACTGCGCTGACCCAGCACCTGGGCGATGACGCGCCGCTGTTGCTGCCGATCTGCCGCCGCGTCAAAAACATGGTCCAGCGCGCCGCCGACAACCAGCCGGAACCCGGTGCGGTGGGTGCGGTGGTGGCCCAGGTCAAGCAGGCCGCGACCCAGCTGTTCACCCCCGGCGCCCCGATCGATAACGAAAAAGAAGCCCACAAGGCCCTGCGCGCGCAGCAGGAAAATGCGCGCCCGCTGTGCGCCTGGTGGCTGAAACAGAAAGCCACCGACCTGCGCGCCCTGCGCCTGAACCGCACCTTGCTGTGGTTGCCGATCGACGCCGTGCCCGAGCGTAACGCCGAGCAGATCACCGCGCTGCGCGGGCTGCCGGCAGACAGGCTGAAGACCTATCAGGACCGCTTCGACCAAGGTAAATACGCCGACCTGCTGGTGGAACTCGAAGCTAGCCTGGGCAAGGCGCCGTTCTGGTTCGACGGCCAGCGAATGGTCTGGGAGTGCTTGCAGAACCTCAACGCCGAACTGGCCATGCGCGAAGTGGAAATCCACTTCGCATTGTTGATTCAGCGTCTGCCGGGGATCGTCGAGCTGCGTTACCACGACGGTGCGCCGTTCGCCGACCCGGCCACCCGTGCCTGGATCAGCGCCAACGTGATGCCCCATCTGCAAACCGCCAGCGCGCCGCGCAAGGTCGAAGTCAGCGCCAGCCAACCGGCGTGGGAGCTGGCGCTCGAAGAAGTGCTGCCGGTCCTGCGCAAGGACGGCCTCAAGGCCGCCGTGCAGGTGCTCAAGCAGGGCCTGCAAGCCGCACAGGGCGGGCGCGTACGGTTTTTCTGGCAGTTCAGCCTGGCGCGGCTGTGCTTCCAGGCCAAGAAGTACGAACTGGCCAAGACCCAGCTCGAAACCCTCGATTCAGAATTACAGAACTCAGGCTTGCACGCCTGGGAGCCTGATCTTGCGTTGGAAGTGCTGCACCTCCTGCATAGCTGCTGTGAGTTGTTGCCGCAGAACCACGCAGTGCGAGAACGCAAGGAAGAGATTTATCGCAGGCTGTGCCACCTCGACCTCGAAGTGGTACTCGAATAGGCCCCAGGGCCACAACCGCAAGGAGAAAAGCCATGGCCAAAGAAGGCTCGGTAGCCCCCAAGGAACGCATCAACGTCACCTTCAAACCCGCCACCGGCGGTGCTCAGGAAGAGATTGAACTGCCGCTGAAACTGCTGGCAATCGGTGACTACACCCACCGTGCGGACGAACGCAAAATCGAAGATCGCAAGCCGATCAGCATCGACAAGATGACCTTCGACGAAGTGCTCGCCAAGCAAGAGCTGAGCCTGACGCTGAGCGTGCCTAACCGCCTTCAGGAAGACAGCGAGACTGACGAGCTGGCAGTGAAACTGCGCGTCAACTCGATGAAGGACTTCAACCCGGCCAGCCTGGTCGAGCAAGTGCCTGAGCTTAAAAAACTGATGGAACTGCGCGATGCGCTGGTGGCCCTCAAAGGTCCACTGGGTAACGCCCCGGCCTTCCGCAAAGCCATCGAAGGCGTTCTCGCCGACGACGAATCCCGCGGTCGCGTACTGGGTGAGCTGGGCTTGAACGCCGCAGCCTCGGACGCCTGAGTCTCCATCAGCCAAGGAAGCCAACACTATGAGCACCAGTGCAGCACAGCAGAAAGACAACGAGAGCGGCGAGTTCAGCATTCTCGACAGCATCATCGCTGAAACCCGCCTGACCAAGGACGACGAAGCCTACGACATCGCCAAGCGCGGCGTGTCGGCGTTCATCGAAGAACTGCTCAAGCCGCAGAACAACGGTGAGCCGGTCAAGAAGGCCATGGTTGACCGCATGATCGCCGAGATCGATGCCAAGCTCAGCCGTCAGATGGACGAAATTCTTCACCACCCTGACTTCCAGTCCCTGGAATCGGCATGGCGTGGCCTGCAGTTGCTGGTCGACCGCACCAACTTCCGCGAAAACATCAAGATCGAAATCCTCAACGTCTCCAAGCAGGACCTGCTGGACGACTTCGAAGATTCGCCGGAAGTGATGCAGGCAGGCCTGTACAAGCACATCTACACCGCTGAATACGGCCAGTTCGGTGGTCAGCCTGTGGGCGCGATCATCGCTAACTACTACATGTCGCCAAGTTCGCCAGACGTGAAACTGATGCAGTACGTGTCCAGCGTCGCCTGCATGTCTCACGCCCCGTTCATTGCGGCGGCCGGCCCGAAATTCTTCGGCCTGGAAAGCTTCACTGGCCTGCCGGACCTCAAGGATCTGAAAGATCACTTCGAAGGCCCGCAGTTCGCCAAATGGCAGAGCTTCCGCCAGTCCGAGGACTCGCGTTACATCGGCCTGACCGTGCCACGTTTCCTGCTGCGCAACCCGTACGATCCGGAAGAAAACCCGGTGAAATCGTTTGTGTACAAAGAAACCGTCGCCAACAGCCACGAGCACTACCTGTGGGGCAACACGGCCTACGCGTTCGGCACCAAGCTGACCGACAGCTTCGCCAAATTCCGCTGGTGCCCGAATATCATCGGCCCGCAAAGCGGTGGCGCGGTTGAAGATTTGCCGTTGCACCACTTCGAAAGCATGGGCGAAATCGAAACCAAGATTCCGACCGAAGTGCTGGTGTCCGACCGTCGTGAATACGAACTGGCCGAGGAAGGCTTCATTTCCCTGACCATGCGTAAAGGCAGCGACAACGCCGCGTTCTTCTCCGCAAGCTCGGTTCAAAAGCCGAAGTTCTTCGGCATCAGTGCCGAAGGCAAGGCTGCAGAGCTGAACTACAAGCTCGGCACCCAACTGCCGTACATGATGATCGTCAACCGCCTGGCTCACTACTTGAAAGTGCTGCAGCGCGAGCAACTCGGTTCGTGGAAAGAACGTACCGACCTCGAGCTGGAACTCAACAAGTGGATCCGCCAGTACGTGGCCGACCAGGAAAACCCGAGCGCCGAAGTCCGTGGCCGTCGTCCGCTGCGCGCTGCCCAGATCATCGTCAGCGATGTTGAAGGCGAGCCTGGCTGGTACCGCGTCAGCCTGAATGTGCGCCCGCATTTCAAGTACATGGGTGCCGATTTCACCCTGTCGCTGGTTGGCAAGCTGGACAAAGAGTAAACCCGGAGCTCACTCATGACTGGATACGGCAGCCTTTTCGAACGCCTGGGTGGCGACGCGGACAAACGCGTCGGCTGGAGCCGCGAGGCCTCCGCCATGGCGTCGGTGGCTGCCCATCTGGCCAAGATGCTCAGCACCCGTGCGGGCAGCGTGCAAACGCTGTCCGATTACGGGTTACCCGATCTCAACGACATGCGCCTGAGCCTGCACGACTCTCTGAGTCAGGCCCGCCTGGCCATCGAAAGCTTCATCGAAGCCTACGAACCGCGCCTGAGCAATGTGCGTGTCGTTTCACTGCCGCGTGACAACGACCAGCTGCGACTGTCCTTCAGTATCGAAGGCCTGTTGGAGGTGGAAGGTTTCAAGCGTCAGGTCAGTTTTGCCGCGCGCCTGGATGGCAGTGGCCAAGTCAAGATCAACTAGGGACATGCAATGGGCAGTTCTGAACCAGGGTGCGATGGTCATGAAGGGACGTAGCGTTTTGCTGTTGATTGCCCTGACCTTTGTGGCTGTGGTCTCAGGCGCCTGTTATGTGAAAGTGGAGGCGGGACGGCTGGCTCATGTCTATTCCACCACTTGGAACGACAGCGAGACGTGCTACATCAACTCCTACATTCCCCAGTACTCGGCCCTCGGTGTCGCCGGAAGCCTGGTGCGCATTTTCGCCAGCGAAGCCTATTTCAAGGTGTACGCCAAGGACGGGACATTGCTGAGGTCGTCCGAATGGATGATCTGGCAGAACGAGTTCACGGTGGACGAGGCTTCGCAGTGGGCATTCAACCGCGCGATCTATCCGACCGTTAAAGGTTATCAGGGCTGGTCTGTTCCGGAGTGTGGTCAAGCCAGGGTCAGTCAGGCTTTTTTCGCGCCACCGTCAGCCAACAACGCCCCCTTTGAAACCGGGGGGGACAGCTGAAAATGAGGTTGCGCCCGACCCTTTGGCCAATGACCGCTCTCGTAGCGGTTTTGGCGTTCCTGGCCTGGACGACGCCAGTGGTTTCCAACGCCTTGATGCTGCTCATGGACCGGGTGAATTTCATCCCCGCAGAGTCATCGATCTGGACCTTCGAACCCTATGAAATCAACCAGGGATCGAGCTCTTGGTGGGTCTATGGCAAGGACGCGCAACACTATTACTACTTTAGCTACGAACCGGATGCCCCTTATCTCGCGTTCGCCAAGACAACCGAGTGCGCAGGCTTCGACTCGCGTGACTTCCGCACATGGTGCACGCGATGAAGGGGCTCGGTGTGGCATGGAAGTGGTTGCGCCACTTCCTCAGTGTGGTCGGGGCGCTGGCGATCATTCTTGGCGGGGTGTTTCTCGGCGGTGCGAGCTTCGACAAGCCTGCACCACGGGTGTTGGCCGATCACCCCAAGGCTGAATGGCTGGGGGCCGAGGACGGCGGGTATTACGTGGAGATCACCCGGTCCAACCCACCGGATTACTGGGTGCAGGTGCGCTATGAAAGCGGAAGTCTGCTGAGCGAGGGCTGGATTCGTTATGGAACCCAAAGCGGTACGCCCCTGACGGTGTCCCAGATCAGCAGTGCCGACATCAAAGAAATCTCGGTCACGGCGTATCTGCCCATTACCAAGAACAAAGGAGATCGCCGGCAGTGAGCGTTAGAACATTCATGCAGATGTCGTTGGCGGTGGGCGGCGCGTTACTGGCGGGTTGCACCACACAGCTGACCTACAACAACGACATTGTTCTCGTAAACACCTGTGGGGTGCCGCTGGAGATCGAGTCCCATGGCAGCAGCAATTTTTTGCCGCCAATACCTGCGCATGTCATCGCGCCGGGCGAGCGCGCCTATGTGGCCAGTTACCTGTCCTACGGCGAAGACGTGAGCCCGCAAATCACCTGTAGCTACTGGTTGACCGTCAAAGGGCCTGAACGAACCCGCACCGTGACCGCTGACGAACTGCGTTACGCCGTGGCCAAGGTCAAACGGGAAAAGAACGGCCGCTTACGCAGCTGGAGCATCGTCGACGGGTCATTTTGCCCATGATCACCCTGCCGGACGAACTGCGCTTTTACCTGATGGTGGTGGCCGACAGCATTCTGTTCGGTGGCCTCGCGTTCCTGAGCCTGCTGCTGATCGTCAGCGGTCTGAGTCGCACCTTACGCGAATCGTGGTTGCACCGCGGCCTGACCTTCATGGTGCTGGCGACACTCATTGCCATGGAACTGGTCGGTTCCTGGTACGCCAATGTGAGTCCGGCATGAACCCCGTGGCCCGAATTCTTTGCAGCGTGCTTATCCACAGTCTTTTCTGTGTCGGTTACGTGCTTCTCAACAACTGGGTGGCGGACACCTACAGCGCGATCAACGGCGGCTTGACCTCCCGTGGCGTGAATATTCGCCTGACCAGCAAGTTTTTGTTCGAGTTGTTTCTGGTGGTCAACCTGCTGATCGCCCTGTTACCGAACCTCAAGGCCAAGCTGGGGCTATGGGCGGCGATGGTGCTGCTGATTCCGTTGTGGCTGCTGCCGCACCATCCGCTGCGAACGTTGTTTTATGGCCTCGGGCAGGGCACGTTCACCTTGATGGCGATTGTGCTGAGCGTCGGGCTGGACCGGTGGTGGAAGCGCAGAGCGGCGCCCCCGAAACCAACCGGGCTTGCACAGGAGTTGCAGGAGATTGCCGAGTACTTCCCGCTCGGCGGCCACGCTCCCGGCGGTGGCTATCCGTGGGTGCGTGCGTTGGACTCGGTAGGCCTTGGGGCTTATCAGATGGCCTTCATGCCGTGCGCCGACAGCCTTGCCCGGTTGCACCGGTTGATCGAGCGCGAAGGCTTCGTCAGCGAAGTGGCGCACACCGAGCGATTCCGCACGCTGAAGAAAGCTCATGGCGCGGTGGTGTCGTTGCGCGAATACGACGAATTCAATGCACGGGTGGTGATTCTGGTCACCAACAGCCTGGCGCTGGTCGAAGCCGTGCGCGACCTGCCGATCACGCCGCCCGGACCGTGGGTGGTGTTTCCGGAAGTCGACCCGAGTGAGTTGCTTGGCCTGCAAGGCAGCCTTGAGTGGTGGTGGGACGTCTATTGGCAGCCGTTCTGGGAAAACCTCGACGAACCCGCGCAGCAGGCGTTTTTCCAGCAGAGCGGGGCGCCTCAGGCCTGGGTCGAGTTTTTCGAGCGGCGTGAAGTAGTGGGCGCCGCGCTTGAGTTGCGGTGTCGCCATGCTTAGTGCCGGTCAACGGTGGTTCTTCAGGGTTGCCCTGTGGCTTCCGCTCGTGTTGTTGCTGGGGGCGATGCTGGGCGAGTGGCTGGACGGTAGCGCCCAGCGGCTGGATACACGGCAGGTGGTGATGATTTGCGTGTTCGCGTTCGGCCCGCTGGCGTACCTGGTGTTTGCCGTGTGGGCAACGCGCTCGTTGAACGGGCGGACCGAGAAACAAGTACTGCGCAGCGTATGGCTGGCCCCGCTGTTGTTCATCCCTTTTTATGCCGGGGCATGGGTGTTGTATGGCGTGGTCACCCTGTTGACGGGGGACCTGGTCGGTTTCGGGATGATGGTCATGTGGGTGGTACTTTTGCCGTATCTGCTCATCGCCGGCTATTTCATTTCAGGGCTGACGGTTGCGCTCTACTGGACGTTTTATCGATGAGTTTCGCTCCCTTGAATACAGCCGCACGCATGGACGTGGCGGGCTCAACAGCAACCCGAATCAGGCAGGTAACCCGTGTCCTTTAATCACTACTACCAAAGCGAACTCACCGCGCTGCGCCAGTTGGGTCGCCGCTTCGCCGAACGTAGTCCGGCGCTGGCCCCTTTCCTGGGTCAGGCCGGGCGTGACCCGGACGTCGAGCGCCTGCTGGAGGGTTTCGCGTTCCTGACCGGACGCCTGCGCCAGAAGCTCGACGACGAATTGCCGGAGCTCAGTCACTCGCTGATGCACCTGCTGTGGCCCAACTACATGCGCCCGCTGCCGGCGTTCAGTATCTTGCAGTTCGACCCGCTCAAGCGTTCCGGCCCGGCCCTGCGCGTAGAGCGCGATACACCGGTGGAGAGCGTGCCGATCGATGACGTGCGCTGCCGCTTCCGCACCTGCTACCCGACCGAAGTCCTGCCACTGGACCTGACCGCGCTGACCTACTCGGTCAAGGGCGACGGTTCGCTGTTGAGCCTGCGCCTGGACATGGCCTGCGACGGCCACATCGGTGAACTGGACCTCAGCCGCTTGCGCCTGCACCTGGCTGGCGAGCGCTACATCAGCCAGATGCTTTACCTCAGCCTGCTGCGCAACCTTGCGGGCATCGAACTGATCCCGCTGGACGGTTCGGGCAAGCCGCTCAATGGCGTCAACGGCATGCCGATGGCGTTCAAAATGCCGGGCGACCGCGTGCAGCCGGTGGGTTTTGCCGAAGAAGAGGCACTGATCCCGTACCCGCTGAATACCTTCCGTGGCTACCGCTACTTGCAGGAATACTTCGCCTTCCAGGACAAGTTCCTGTTCGTCGACCTGACCGGCCTGGACCTGCTCAAGGCCTTGCCCGAGGACACCCTCAAGCAGATGCGTGGCCTGGAATTGCGCTTCGACATCCGCAAGAGCGGCATCCAGCGGCTGCGCCCGACCCTGGACAACGTGAAGCTCTACTGCACGCCGATCGTCAACCTGTTCGAACACGACGCGCTGCCGATTCGCCTGGACGGCAAACAGGACGAGTACCTGCTGCTGCCGGCCGAGTTCGACCTGGAAAACTGCGGCGTGTTCTCCGTTGAAGGCGTGACCGGATGGAAGCCCGGCGGCCTCGGTTATCAGGAATACGTGCCGTTCGAATCTTTCGAGCACGACCCGAGTTTCGACGTGCCGCAAAGCCGTCCGCATTACAGCATCCGCCAGCGTTCCTCGTTGCTGCACGATGGCCTCGATACCTACCTGAGCTTCGGCATTCGTCACACCGAAGCCCATGAAACCCTGTCGATCGAGCTGATGTGCACCAACCAGAACCTGCCGCGTCGCCTCAAGCTGGGCGACATCTGTATGGCCTGCGAAGAGACGCCGGAGTTCCTCAGTTTCCGCAACATCACCCCGGCCACGTCGAGTTTTGCGCCGCCGCTGAACCGTGACTTCCTCTGGAAGCTGATCAGCAACATGTCGCTCAACTACCTGTCGCTGGCCAACGTCGACGCGCTCAAGGTGATCCTCGAAACCTACGACTTGCCGCGCTACTACGACCAACACGCCGAGAAGGTCAGCAAGCGTTTGCTGGGCGGGCTCAAGTCGATCCGTCACCAGCATGTCGACCGTTTGCATCGCGGTTTGCCGCTGCGCGGGTTGCGCACCGAGCTGACCATCGACCCGGAAGGCTACATCGGCGAAGGCGACCTGTTCGTGTTCGCCTCGGTTCTTAACGAGTTTTTCGCGCTTTACGCCAGTCTCAATTCGTACCACGAGCTGCGGGTAAAAAGCACACAGGGAGAGGTGTACCAATGGACACCACGTATGGGCCTGCAGCCCCTGCTTTAAGCGGGCTGAGCCGGGTAATACGCGAGTACTCGCTGTTTCAGGGCGTGCTGCTGGTCATCGACCGGCTGCGCGAGGCGCACCCGTTCCTGAGCGAAGAGGACCTGTACGACCAGCTGGAATTCCAGGCCAACCCGAGCCTGGGTTTCCCCGGCAGCGACGTCGACCGCGTGGAGTTTTTCGAAGAGCACGGGCAACTGCGCGCGCGCATGCGTTTCAACCTGATCGGCCTGGTCGGTTCCGGCTCGCCGCTGCCGGCGTTCTACGGCGAACAGGCCCTGGGCGACAGCGAGGACGGCAACCCGACGCGCAACTTCTTCGATCTGTTCCATCATCGCCTGCAACGCCTGATGCTGCCGATCTGGCGCAAGTACCGCTACCGCGCCAGCTTCCAGAGCGGCGCCCTCGACCCGTTTTCCTCTCAGCTGTTTGCGCTGATCGGGCTGGGCGGCGAAGACATTCGCCGGGCCAAGGAACTGAACTGGAAACGCTTGCTGCCATACCTGGGCCTGTTGAGTTTGCGGGCGCACTCGGCGGCATTGATCGAAGCCGTGTTGCGGTACTACTTCAAACACGCGGAGCTGACCATCGAGCAGTGCATCGAGCGCCGCGTGGAAATCCTCGAAGAGCAGCGCAACTGCCTCGGTCGCGCTAATAGCCAGCTCGGTGAAGACCTGGTGCTGGGTGAGCGGGTGCGCGACCGCAGCGGCAAGTTCCGGATTCACATCCGCGAACTCGACTGGCAGCGCTTCCACGAATTCCTGCCAATCGGTTTCGGCTACCAGCCGCTTTGCGCGCTGGTGCGGTTCACCCTGCGTGATCCGCTCGATTACGACATTCGCCTGGTTCTGCGCCAGGAAGAAATCCGCGAACTGCGCATCGGTGAGCAGAACGCCTGTCGCCTGGGATGGACCAGTTGGCTGGGCCGCGAAAAAGCGGACGGCGTGGTGACTCTGGGCAGCAAAATTCATTAAGGATGTGAGACCTATGATCAACGTAGACCTGCAACAACTGATCCAGGCGCTGGACGCCGAAACCCGTCGCGACCTGGAAAGTTCTGCCGAACGCTGCGTCGCGCGCGGCGGCAGCAAGATCCTCGTCGAAGACCTGCTGCTAGGCTTGCTGGAGCGTCCGCAAGGCTTGCTCGCACGCGCGTTGCAGGACGCTGAAGTGGACGCCGGTGAACTGAGCGCGGCCCTGCAATCGCGGGTCGAGCACAGCGCCTCGCGCAACCCGGTGTTCGCCCCGGAGCTGGTGCAGTGGCTGCAAGATGCGTTGCTGGTGGCCAACCTTGAACTGGGCCAGAGCCAGGTCGAACAGGCTGCGTTGATCCTCGCCCTGCTGCGCAACCCGATGCGTTATGCCGGTAGCCGCTACCAGCCATTGCTGGCGAAATTGAACATTGACCGGCTGAAAGATTTCGCCCTGTCGCAGAAGGAAGAACCGGCCACCGGCAAACCCGCCGTGCCGGGCGAATCCCTGCTGCAACGCTTCACCCACAACCTGACCCAACAGGCCCGCGACGGCAAACTCGACCCGGTGCTGTGCCGCGATGGCGCGATCCGTCAGATGGTCGACATCCTCGCCCGTCGGCGCAAAAACAACCCGATCGTGGTCGGTGAAGCCGGTGTCGGCAAAACCGCCATCGTCGAAGGCCTGGCCTCGCGCATTGCTGCCGGTGAAGTGCCGCAAGTGCTCAAGGGTGTTGAGCTGCTGTCGCTGGACATGGGCCTGCTGCAAGCAGGCGCCAGCGTCAAAGGTGAATTCGAACGTCGCCTCAAGGGTGTGATCGACGAAGTCAAAGCCTCGCCGAAACCGATCATCCTGTTTATCGACGAAGCCCACACCCTGATCGGTGCCGGTGGCAACGCCGGTGGTTCGGACGCCGCCAACCTGCTTAAACCGGCCCTGGCCCGTGGCGAATTGCGCACCATCGCCGCCACCACGTGGGCGGAATACAAAAAATACTTCGAAAAAGATCCGGCCCTGGCCCGTCGCTTCCAGCCGGTTCAGTTGCACGAACCGACCGTCAGCGAAGCGGTGACCATCCTGCGTGGCCTGGCTCAGGTGTACGAGAAGAGCCACGGCATCTACCTGCGTGATGACGCGGTGGTCGCGGCGGCGGAGTTGTCCGCTCGTTACCTGGCCGGTCGGCAGCTGCCGGACAAAGCCGTCGACGTCCTCGACACCGCGTGCGCCCGCGTACGCATCAGCCTGGCCGCCGCTCCGGAAAGCCTGGAACGCCTGCGCGGTGAACTGGCCGAAGGTGGCCGTCAGCGTCAGGCCCTGCGCCGCGACGCCGAAGCCGGTTTGCTGATTGATCACGAAGCGCTGGACGCGCTGGAAGATCGCCTGGCCGCCGCCGAAGACGAAATGGTCGCCCTGGAAACCCTCTGGACCGAGCAGAAGGAACTGGCCGAGCGCCTGCTGGAGCTGCGTCAGCAACTGGCCAAGGCCCGTGAAGCCGCCGCCGTTGAACCGACCGTGACCGTGGAAGAAGACGCCGAAGGCACGGTCATCGAAACCCTGGAAACACCGGTCGATGAAGCGCACAGCGTCGAGACGCTGGAAGCCGCGCTGAACGAAACCCACCGCGCCCTGACCGATGCCCAGGTCAAGGAACGCCTGGTGAGTTTCGAGGTGTGCCCGCGTCTGGTTGCCGAAGTGATCAGCGCCTGGACCGGCGTGCCGTTGGCGCAACTGGCCCGTGAGCACAACGCCAAGGTTGCGAGCTTCGCCACTGATTTGCGCACCCGCATTCGCGGTCAGGAGCAAGCCGTCCACGCCCTCGACCGTTCGATGCGTGCCACCGCGGCTGGCCTGAACAAACCCGATGCACCGGTGGGCGTGTTCCTGCTGGTGGGGCCAAGCGGCGTCGGCAAGACCGAAACCGCGTTGGCATTGGCCGACCTGCTGTACGGCGGTGATCGTTTCATCACCACCATCAACATGTCCGA
Source organism: Pseudomonas purpurea (assembly GCF_039908635.1). Lineage (NCBI taxonomy): Bacteria > Pseudomonadati > Pseudomonadota > Gammaproteobacteria > Pseudomonadales > Pseudomonadaceae > Pseudomonas > Pseudomonas purpurea. The sequence goes on along the minus strand of NZ_CP150918.1, from coordinate 5,752,095 downwards.
ATTCCAGGAGAAGCACACCGTTTCGCGCTTGATCGGCGCACCGCCGGGCTACGTCGGTTACGGCGAGGGTGGCATGCTCACCGAAGCCGTGCGCCAGAAACCGTACTCGGTGGTGCTGCTCGACGAAGTCGAAAAAGCCGACCCGGACGTGCTGAACCTGTTCTATCAGATCTTCGACAAAGGCGTGGCCAACGACGGCGAAGGGCGTGAAATCGACTTCCGCAACACGCTGATCCTGATGACCTCGAACCTGGGCAGCGACCGCATCAGTGATCTGTGTGAAAACGGTGCGCGTCCCACCGCCGAAGTGCTCGAAGAAACCATTCGCCCGGTGCTCAGCAAGCACTTCAAACCGGCGCTGCTGGCGCGTATGCGCGTGGTCCCGTACTACCCGGTGGGCGGCCCGGTGCTGCGCGAGCTGATCGAAATCAAACTGGGCCGGTTGGGCGAACGCCTGAACCGTCGTCAGCTGGACTTCACGTACTGCCAGAACCTGGTCGATCACCTGGCCGAACGCTGCACCCAAAGCGACAGCGGCGCACGCCTGATCGACCACTTGCTCGACCTGCACGTGCTGCCGTTGGTGGCCGACCGTTTGCTCGATGCCATGGCCACTGGTGAAAGCCTCAAGCGCGTGCATGCGACGCTCGACGGCGACGCTAGCGTGACGTGCGAGTTCGCGTGAGGTGTCACTGATGTTCACTCGCGTGGCGCAGCCGCTGATTTATGCCGAAGCCTTGCTGGCGCAGTTCGCCAGCCTGTCGCGCGCGGCTGACGGCGCGGCGCTGCTCGGTGATTTTGTGCGCGCCGTGTGCGAGCTCAGCGGTTGCGAGTTGAGCCAGTTGTACTTGCTCGACGCGACCCACACTTGCCTGGGTTTGAACGCCGAATGCTTGCAGGGTGTGTTGCAGCCACGCGAGGCCGCGAGCCTGCCGGCGGACTACAACGGTGAACAACTGTTGCAGTTTTCGTTGTGCCAGAACCGCGTGCTGAGCCTGAACGAATTGAGCGGCAGCCTGCACGAAACCAGTTTCCTGCCGACCCAAAGCACGCCATGGCAATCGCTGCTGTGTGTGCCGTTGGTCAACGCGCAGCAGGCGGTGGTCGGGCTGTTGTTGTGCGCCAGCCGTGAACACGTCGAGCTGCAAGGCTTTGCCGATTCGCTGGGGCAACTGGGCTCGTTCGTGCTCGGTCAGTTGCACTTGCTGCACCGCTTGCGCCGGCCGGTGGGGGAAGTCGTGCCGATTTCCACCAGCGTGCCGAGCGCCAGCGGTTACGGGCTGATTGGCAAGAGCGCCGCGATGCGCGACACCTGTCGCCTGATCAGCAAAGTGCTGCACAGCCCGTACACCGTGCTGCTGCGCGGCGAGACCGGCACCGGCAAGGAAGTGGTGGCCCGCGCGATCCACGATTGCGGGCCGCGTCGCTCCCAGGCGTTCATCGTGCAGAACTGCGCGGCGTTCCCGGAGAACCTGCTGGAAAGCGAGTTGTTCGGCTACCGCAAAGGCGCCTTCACCGGCGCCGACCGCGACCGCGCCGGGCTGTTCGATGCGGCCAATGGCGGCACCCTGTTGCTGGATGAAATCGGTGACATGCCGCTGTCGTTGCAAGCCAAGTTGCTGCGGGTGTTGCAGGAAGGCGAGATTCGTCCGTTGGGTTCCAACGACACCCACAAGATCGACGTGCGCATCATCGCCGCCACTCACCGCGACTTGGCGGTGCTGGTCAGCGAAGGCAAGTTCCGCGAGGACCTGTATTACCGCCTCGCGCAGTTCCCCATCGAGTTGCCGCCCCTGCGTCAGCGCGACGGCGACATCCTTGACCTGGCCCGGCACTTTGCCGACAAGGCCTGCACGTTCCTGCAACGCGATGCGGTGCGCTGGTCCGATGCGGCGCTCGATCACCTGTCCGGTTATGCCTTCCCCGGCAACGTGCGGGAGCTCAAGGGCCTGGTCGAACGCGCCGTGCTGCTGTGCGAGGGCGGCGAGTTGCTGGCCGAGCATTTCTCGTTGCGCGTCGATGTCGTGCCGGAAGACAGCAGCCTGAACCTGCGCGAACGCCTGGAACAGGTCGAGCGCAGCCTGTTGCTCGATTGCCTGCGCAAGAACGACGGCAATCAAACGCTGGCGGCCCGCGAACTGGGCTTGCCGCGCCGAACCCTGCTCTACCGCCTAGGGCGCCTGAACATCAATTTGGGTGACTTCGATGGTTAACCCAATGTTGAGCCACGCACGACCTGTGGCGAGGGAGCTTGCTCCCGCTCGGCTGCGTAGCAGTCGTAGTCAAGCCAACACGGTCTGCCTTAGTAAACGGGGCAGCCAGTTTTTGGGCTGCTTCGCAGCCCAGCGGGAGCAAGCTCCCTCGCCACAGGGGTTTGCGTCAAGGCCCCGGGTTAGAGCGTTTGGCTTCACCCCAATCAATTTCGATAGCGCCGCCCGAACGGGTCGGCGCTTTGTGCATTTCCTGATCATGGAGACCCTCTGATGCCTGTACGTCACTGGCAAGCTGTCCTGCTGACCCTCGTCGTTCTATGCGGCCTCGGTGGCTGTAGCGGCAATTACAAATTCAACGACAACACCTATCGCCCACTGGGTGATCCGCAGGCGGTCAATCGCGGCAAGTGACCGCAAGGAGCGACATCAATGGAACTGGTTTTCGAAATGCTGAACACCAAGCAATTCGTGCCTACCGATCTGTGCCAGAAGACCTTCAAACAGGCTGGCGGCGTGATCGGGCGGGGCGAGGATTGCGACTGGATCATTCCGGACCGTAAACGCCACCTGTCCAACCATCACGCGCTGATCAGCTACCGTGAGGGCACGTTCTACCTGACCGATACCAGCAGCAACGGTATCCAGGACAGCGAAAGCGGCGCGCGCCTGCGCAAGGGTGAAGCGCAGCGCATCGAACACGGCAGCGTTTATGTGCTCGGGGACTTCGAAATCCGTGCACGGCTGGTCCGCGATCCGGCAGCGTTCGAGGCTGAAGTCGGCCGTCCGCAAGCGGCGGGCAGCATCATTCCTGACGATGCGTTCCTCGACCTCGACCCGCTCAACGCCCTCGATCAGCAAGAGCGCGTGTACTCGGAAATCGACGAGCTGGGCGCCCTCAACGCGCCGCGCCAGGAACCCCGTCAGCGTGCCGACTATGCGCGCATCGACATGGAAAGCCTGATGGTGCCGGAGCTGATTGACGCCCCGGCGCCCGTGGTTCCTGCCCCCGCGCCCAAAGCGCCGGAGCGTCAGAGCGAAGGTTTCTGGGAACACTTTGGCGACGCCCTGGGCGTGGACCTCAAGGGCCTCGACCACGAGAGCCGCGAAGCCCTGGCGATCAACGCCGCACGTTTGCTCAAGCAAAGCGTGGGCGGTTTGCAGCAGAGCTTGCGCACCCGCTCGGAGCTGAAAAACGAACTGCGTCTGGCGCTCACCACCGGCCAGGCCACCAGCAAGAACCCGCTGAAATTCGCCGTCGATGCCGGTGAAGCGCTGGGCATTCTGTTGCAGGGCAACAAGCCCGGCCAGTTGCCGGCCGAACAGGCGATCTCGCGTGCGTTCCGCGATTTGCAGGCGCATCAGGTCGCGTTGCTCACCGCCAGCCGTGCGGCGGTGCGCGGGACCCTGGAGCATTTCTCGCCACAGCAACTGACCCTGCGTTTCGAGCGCGACGGCAACAAGCCGTTGATCGCCACCTCGGGCAGCCGCTGGAGAGCCTACGGCCGTTACCACCAGGCGCTGCGTCAGGACGATGACTGGAGCGAGCGCTTGCTGGCGCGCGATTTCGCCCAGGCCTACGAAGAACAGATCCGCCTGATCTCCACCCTCCACACCGACCACCAAGGATGATGCGCATGTCTCGCTGCTCGACCGCTTTTTTCAAGACGCTGACTGCGCTCACCGCCCTGGTGCTGCTGGCCGGTTGCTCGTCGATGTCGCCGTATTCCACCATGACCAAACTGAACCTCAAGCTGACCGCCAGCGATCAGCTGAACCCGGACCTCAACGGTCGGCCGTCGCCGATTGTCGTGCGGCTGATGGAACTCAAGCACCCGGTGGCCTTCGAAAACGCTGATTTCTTCAGCCTGTACGAACGCGCCAAGGACTCGTTGTCGCCAGACCTGGTGGCCAGCGAAGAGATGGAGTTGCGCCCGGGCGAAACCGTCGAACTCAAGCTCAGCGTGGAAGAGGGCAGCCGCTTCGTCGGCGTGCTCGCGGCCTATCGCGACCTGCCTGAAAGCCAATGGCGCTACGTGGTGCAACTTACCCCGGTCGAGCTGACCGAGGCCGAGCTGACCCTCGACCAGACCGGCATTCGCCCCACCCACGCAACGATCGCCAAGGCTGACTGAACATGAACGTGCATAAAGTCATTTGGCAGGAAGGCATGCTGCTGCGTCCGCAGCATTTCCAGCACAACGATCGCTACTACGACAACCAGATGAAAACCCGCACTCAGTTGCTGGGCAGTTACACCTGGGGGTTCCTGGGGCTGGAGATCGACTTGCAGTTCCTCAACATGGGCAAACTGGTGATCAGCCAGGCCTCGGGGATTCTGCCGGACGGCAGCCTGTTCGAACTGGGTGGCAACACCGAGCCGCTGGCGCTGGACGTACCGCCGAACACCGGTAACACACCGATCTACCTGGCGTTGCCGCTGGTGACCGGTAATCACATCGAGTCCCGCCGCCCCGAGCAGTCCGACGTGCTGGCGCGTTACACCGCGTACGAAGCGGAAGTCGCCGACTCCAACGCCGGTGACGACTCCAGCAGCCAGGTCAGTTGCGCCCGTCCGGACTTCCGCTTGCTGCTCGGCGAGCAACAGAGCGACCAGGCCTACGTGAAACTCAAGGTCTGTGAAGTCCTCGACACCACGCCCGACGGCGTAATCAGCCTCGACCCGGACTTCGTCCCGACCTACATTCACGCGCACGCTTCGGGCTATTTGCTGTCGTGCCTGAAAGAAGTCATCAGCATGCTCGGTCACCGGGGCGACACCATTGCCGACCGGATTCGTTCCAACGGCAAGGTCGGTGGCGCGGAAGTCGGCGACTTCATGATGCTGCAACTGATCAACCGTACCGAGCTGGTCCTGCGCCATTTCCTGGGCCTGGAACAGGTTCACCCCGAAGAGCTGTACCGCACGCTGCTGTCGATGCTGGGCGATCTGGCGACCTTCGCCAGCGACAGCAAACGCCCGCGTCTGGACAGCCGTTACCAGCACAGCGACCAGGGCGCGAGCTTCCGTAAATTGATGGAGGCGATCCGTCAGGTGCTGTCGATGGTGCTCGAACAGCACGCCATCGAACTGGTGCTGCAAGCCCGTCAGTACGGGATCACCGTTTCGCCGCTGCACGACCACAAACTGTTGGGCTCGGCCTCGTTCGTGCTCGCCGCCAGCGCCAACTGCGACTCCGAGGAGCTGCGTCATCGCTTGCCGGCGCACCTCAAGGTCGGCCCGGTGGAGCGCATTCGTCAGTTGGTCAACCTGCACCTGCCGGGCATCAAGGTCAAACCCTTGCCGGTGGCGCCGCGCCAGATCCCGTTCCACTCCAACAAAACCTATTTCATCCTCGAACTCAGTTCCGAAGACCTGGCGCAACTGGAGCGTTCCGGCGGCTTCGCGTTCCACGTGTCCGGCGAATTCGCCGAGCTTGAACTGAAATTCTGGGCCATCAGGAACTGACCGACATGATGAAGGACATGGATCACAACCAGGATGACAAGACCGTCCTCCTTGATCGCCAGGGCCAGGGCCCCGCTTCGAGCCCGCTGACCGACTTCGCCGCACCGCCGCGTTTCGAGCAGTTGGAAGAACGGATGATCTACGCTGCCCGCCTGCGTCCGGCGGAAGCGTTCAACATCAGCCTGAACTCGCTGGTGGCGGCGTCCTCCGAGCTGCTCTCGGAAGTGGTGCGGCTCAAGCACAGCGAAACCCGAGAAGACATGCACGCGCTCAACGAGCGCCTGACCTCCGGGCTGAAACTCTTTGAAGTGCGCGCCTTGCACAATGGCGCCGAGAGCAGCCAGGTGATGGCCGCCCGCTACGTACTCTGCACCGTGGTCGATGAAGCGGTGGTGACCACGCCGTGGGGCAACGAAAGCGAGTGGTCGCAGATGAGCCTGCTCAGCAGCTTCCACAACGAAACCTTCGGCGGCGAGAAGTTCTTCCAGTTGCTCGATCGGCTGTCGAAGAATCCGGTCAAGCACCTGCCGATGCTCGAACTGATGTACCTGTGCCTGTCCCTGGGGTTCGAAGGCAAGTACCGGGTGCAGGCCCGCGGCATGCTCGAACTCGAAGGCATCCGCGACGCCTTGTACCGGCAGATTCGTCAGCTGCGCGGCGACGTGCCGCGTGAACTGTCACCACACTGGGAAGGCCTCAACGACAAGCGTCGCAGCCTGGTGCGCATCGTGCCGTGGTGGATGGTCGCGTTGTTCACCGTGGTGTGCCTGGTGGTGATGTATTCGGGGTTTGCCTGGGTGCTGGGCGAGCAGCGCGAAACCGTTCTGCAACCTTATCAGCAGCTTGATCCGGCAGCGGTTCAGCCGCAGTCGTAAAACAGGGACGTGTGATGAAAAACTTCTTCAAGAAAGTCGGCGCCTTCCTGCGCAAGACGTGGGTCTGGACCCTGCTGCTGGTGCTCTTCGTGGCGCTGCTGGTGTGGTTCGTCGGGCCGCTGCTGGCGGTCAACGATTACAAGTTCTGGGCCGAGTCGACCTCGCGCCTGCTGACCATCAGCGTGCTGTTCCTGATCTGGGGCCTGACCATGGTCTTCGTCAGCTGGCGCGCCGGTGTGCGTAAAAAAGCCGTCGAAGAAAGCGAAGACGGCCAGGAACGCATGCGCCGCGAAGAGATGATCGACGAAGAGCAGAAAGAACTGCGCTCGCGCTTCAAGGACGCTCTGAAAACCCTCAAGACCTCGAGCCTGTATCGGGGCCGCAGCGAACGCTGGCGCAACGATTTGCCGTGGTACTTGCTGATCGGCCCGCAAAGCAGCGGCAAGACCAGCCTGCTGGACTTCTCGGGCCTTGAGTTTCCGATCAACAAGATCGACCGCAAACTGACCCGCGACACCGTCGGCACCCGGCACTGCGACTGGTACTTCGCCGACCACGGCGTGCTGATCGACACCGCCGGGCGTTACCTGACGCAGCCGGACGCCGATGTCGACGGCAGCGCCTGGACCACCTTGCTCAGCCTGTTGCGCAAGCGTCGCCGCAACCGTCCGTTGAACGGCGTACTGGTGACCATTCCGGTGGAAATGCTGCTCAGCGGCAGCGAACAGGACCTGGACACCCTGGCCCGCCAGGTGCGTGCGCGCCTGCAAGAGGTTCACCAGAAACTGCACGTCGATCTGCCGATTTACCTGGTCCTGAGCAAGGCTGACCAGTTGCTCGGTTTTGACGAGTTCTTCGATCAACTGACCCGCGAAGAAAGCGATCAGGTGCTCGGCACCAGTTTCCGTAAAGAGCAAAGCGGTACGGACGTGGCGGTGCTGCGTGCAGAGTTCGAAGAGCTGCTGCGTCGCCTCAACAGCCAGGTGATCATGCGCATGCACCAGGAGCGCGACACCCAGCGCCGTGGCCGCATCCTCGACTTCCCGCATCAACTGGGGCAGATCGGCGAGCGTCTGTGCCTGTTCGTCGACATGGCGTTCACCGGCAACCGTTACCAGCGTGTCAGCCAGTTGCGCGGTTTCTACCTGACCAGCGCACCGCACCTGAGCGAAAAGCTCGACCAGAGCACGGCCGGCATCGGCGCAAGCCTGGGCATCAGCAGCGGCGTATTGCCGACCCTGCGCAATGGCCGCTCGCGCTTCATCCACCATTTGCTCAGCCGCGTGATCTTCCCCGAGGCGGACCTCGCCGGGTTGGACAAACGTGAACGCAGCCGCATCCATTGGGGCCAGCGTGCGTTGTACGTCGGCGCACTGGCGGCGCTGGGCCTGTTCGGCATGTTGTGGGCGACCGGTTTCTCGGCCAACTACGAACGCCTGGAACACCTGCGCTCGTTGGCGCAGACCTGGACTCAGCAACGCTCCGTCCTGACCCCGCGTGATGATTCGATGGCGGTGCTCAAGACCCTCGACACCAGTTACGAAGCGACCAAGGTGTTCCCGCCCAAAGGCGATGTGTCGCTGTATGAACGCGGTGGCCTGTATCAGGGCGAGTCGAGCAACCCGGTGGTCAAGGGCGCCTACGAGCGCGAGCTTGAAACCCAGTTGCTGCCACGGGTCGCGCAAGTGCTTGAAGGGCAGATCCGCTCCAACATGAAAGACCGCGAGCGCCTGCTCAACAGCCTGCGTGCCTACCTGATGCTGAACATGAAGGATCGTCGCGATCCGGCGTGGCTCAAGGATTGGGTTGCCACCGAGTGGTCCCTGCGTTATGCCGGTAACACGGCGGTGCAGAACGGTCTGAACGCGCACCTCGAACGCCTGCTCAAGCAACCGTTTATCTACCCGATCAACGAGACGCTGGTGGCGCAGGCGCGTCAGGTCTTGCGCAGCGAATCCCTGGCCACCGTGGTTTACCGGATCTTGCGTGAACAAGCGCGCAACCTGCCGGAATACCGCCTGAGCCAGCACCTGGGGCCGCAGGGTGGCCTGTTTGTGGGCACCGATTACGTGATCCCGGGTTTCTACACCCAACAGGGTTATCAGCAGTATTTCTCGGTTCAGGGCAGCACATTGGTCACCGATCTGCTGCGTGACAACTGGGTGCTGGGCGAAGGTTCGGGCATCAGCGGCATGGACATGCGTCGCCTGATGGTCGAGCTGGAGCAACTGTACTTCCGCGACTACGCCAACTACTGGAGCGAAGCGGTCGGCCAGGTGGGCCTGCAACCGTTCACCGACGCGCGCGAAGGCGCCGATCAGGTGGCGGGGCTGACGTCCGCCAACTCGCCGATCCTGCAAATGCTGGTCGAGATCCGGGAGAACACCCGCTTCCCGGCTGCCGCTGATCCGGTTGATGAGGCCGGTGATGCCGCCGATGCACTGGCTGGGCAGAAGGGCAAGTTGGGTAAAGTCGGCAAATTGGCGTCTGCCGCGGCGGACAAGGCTTCGGCCATGAACGTCGCCAAGAACCTGCCGGACACCGCGAAGAAATCCCTGCAACGGCGCTTCGAACCGCTGCACCGTTTGCTGGATGACAACAACGGCCCGGCCGCGGACCTGACCCCGGCCCTGCAAGCGCTCAACGACCTGCAACTGCAACTCTCGGGCCTGGCCCGCGCCAGTGCGCCGGAGCAGGCCGCGTTCGAAATGGCCAAGACCCGCATGAGCGGCCAGCGCGATGCGCTGAGCACATTGCGTAACGCGTCGGGCCGCTTGCCGCGTCCGGTCAGCGTGTGGTTCAACGTGCTGGCCGAAGACACCTGGCGCCTGGTGCTCAACGATTCCTATCAGTACCTCAACCAGCGCTACCAGAGCGAGCTGTACAGCTTCTATGGCAAGGCGATCAACAAGCGTTATCCGTTCAGCGCCCACAGCACCAGCGACGTCGCCATCAGCGACTTCCGCGAGTTCTTCAAGGCCCAGGGCATCGCTGATCGTTTCTTTGAAACCTACATGCGTCCGTTTGTGAGCGGCGATCCGGGCAACTACCGTCTGCGCAGCATCGACGGTCACAGCCTGCCGATGTCCAAGGTCTACCTCGACCAAATGGCCGCCGCGCAAGTGATCCGCCAGAGCTTCTTCGCCGAAAACCCGGCCGAGCCGCAGGTGCAGTTCAAACTGGAGCCGTACACCCTGGACCCGGCCGTCAGCCGTTCCGAGTTCCGCTTCGGCAACCAGACCATGGAATACCGCCATGGCCCGATTGTGCCTGTCTCGTTCAAATGGCCGACCGAGGCTGAAGATGGTCGCACCAGCCTGGTCCTCGACAAAATGGCCGGGCGCCCGATCGGCATCGAGAAAAACACCGGGCCGTGGTCGTTGTTCCGTCTGTTCGACCTGATGCAGACCGAGTACCTGACCGGTCGCGACGTGTTGGTGCTGAAAGCAGACCTGGGTGGCCTGCGCGCCAACTACCTGCTGATGAGCCAGCGCACGCCGAACCCGTTCGACATGGGCGTGTTGCGCACCTTCCGTATGCCGGTGCAGCTCTGATGCCGGTTGCCAGTGCCTGGCGCAGCGCGGCGCGTACCGACCCGGGCAAGGTTCGGGCGCGCAACGAAGATGCCTTCCTCGACACCCCGCAACATGGCTTGTGGGTGGTCGCGGACGGCATGGGCGGTCATCAAGGGGGCGACATCGCCAGCCAGTTGATCGTCGCCAGCCTGGCGGATTTGCCGGTCGAAGAGAGCTTCGACGAACGACTCAAGGGCGTGCGCCAGTGCCTGCACTGGCTCAACCGTCGCTTGGGCCAGGAGTTGACCGTCACCGCCGGGCGCCACGACAGCATCATGGGCAGCACCGTGGTGGCGCTGCTGGTGGACGGTAACCGGGCGGCCTGCATTTGGGCCGGCGACAGCCGTTGTTACCTGTGGCGTGGGCAGCGGTTGTATCAGTTGTCCAAGGACCATTCGCTGATGCAGCAACTGGTCGACGAACAACAAATGAGCGTCGAGCAAGCCCGTGCTCATCCGTCCGCCAACGCCCTGACCCGTGCGGTCGGGGCCAGCGAACAGTTGACCCTGGACGTGCTTGAGCTTGAGGTCCATCCCGGTGATGCGTTCCTGTTGTGCAGCGACGGTTTGTATCAGGGCCTGACCAGCGACGCGCTGGGCAACGCCCTGAGCCTGACCGCGCCGCACGTGGCGCTGGACCGTTTGTTCGACGGCGCCTTGCGCGGTTCGGCGCGGGACAACTTGACCGCTGTGGTGATCCGCCAATGAGTGAACACGACCCTGTACTCGACCAACTGTTGGTCAGCGAAGAAGAAGCGGCCAACCTGACTTACTTCGCCTTCGCCAAATCCCATGCGCCGCCGCAGTCCGTGACACCCAGTCGGGCCAGCGTCGGCGAATTGCCGGATGTGCTCGCCGGGCGCTACCGCATCGAGCGCCTGCTCGGTGCCGGTGGCATGGGCGCGGTTTACCGCGCACGGGACCTGCTGCACGAACAGTTCGGTGACCCCGACCCTTACATCGCGCTGAAAATCCTCAGCGAAGAATTTGCCGAATCGCCGGACGCCAGTGCCTTGCTCTACAGCGAGTTCGCCCTGACCCGACGCCTGCGCCACCCGAACGTGTTGCGCTTGCACACCTTCGAAGTGGACACCGAGTGCCAGCGCGCCTTCATCACCATGGAACTGATGCGCGGGCTGACCCTCGACAAACTGCTCTGCGAGCGGCCCTTGGGCCTGCCGTGGAACGAGCTGCGCGACGTTGCGCTGCCGCTGCTTGACGCGTTGGCCTATGCCCACAGTCGTGGCGTGCTGCACGGCGACCTGAAGCCGAGCAACGTGATGCTCAGCGAAGAGGGCGTTCGCCTGTTCGACTTCGGCCTCGGCCAGGCGGAGGAGGGCGTATTGCCCGGTCTTCCGCACCTGAGCCGCAGCCGCTTCAACGCCTGGACCCCAGGCTACGCCGCGCCGGAACTGCTTGAAGGCGCGCCGCTGACTGCCAGTGCCGACCTGTACGCGGTGGCCTGCGTGCTCTACGAATTGGCAGGCGGCAAACACCCGTTCCGCCGCGTGCCGTCGACCCAGGCCCGCGACGAACGCCTGGACCTAGAGCTCAAGGCCCCGCCGCACCTTCCCGCACACTGCTGGCCCGCACTGCGCACCGCGCTGGCCTTCGAGGCGACGCAACGCACCATCACCGCCGCCCAGCTGCATGAAGCATTGGCGCGTGCAGCCATGGGCGCCACTTCGTCCTGGCTGCAACGTCTGCGCAGCAGGCGCAATGGATGACTACCGAACAGGGAGCAAGCCATGTTCAACCCTTCTAACGAAACGCATTTCAGCCTGACCGTCGAAGACTATAAAGGCGACCTGCAAGTGCTGGCATTCACCGGCACCGAAGGCATCAGCCAGACGTTCCGATTCGACCTGGAGCTGGTCAGTGAAAATCCTGATCTGGACCTGGAAGCGCTCCTGCACAAACAGGCTTTTTTGGCGTTCGACGCGGCTTCTTCCAACGGCGGAGGCAGTGGCATCCACGGGCAGATCTACCGCGTGGCCCAGGGCGATACCGGTAAACGCCTGACCCGCTACAAAGTGTCGTTGGTGCCGCAACTCGAATACCTGCGCCACCGGGTCAACCAGCGGATCTTCCAGAACCTCAGCGCGCCGAGAATCATCGCCCAGGTCCTGGAAGAACACGGCATCCAGAGCAACGCCTACCAGTTCCAGCTCAGCGTGCCGTGCCCGGACCGCGTGTACTGCGTGCAGTACGACGAATCCGACCTGCACTTCATCCAGCGTCTGTGCGAGGAAGAAGGCATTCACTACCACTTCCAGCACAGCAAGAAATCCCACCTGCTGATGTTCGGCGATGACCAGACCGTGTTCCCGAAACTCGGCCAGCCCACGGCGTATGTACAGGGCAGCGGCATGGTCGCTGATGAGCCGGTGATCAAGGGCTTCAAGCTGCGCCTGGAAACCCGCACCAGCCGCACCACGCGCCGCGACTACGACTTTGAAAAACCGCGCCTGCAATTGGAGTCGGGATACAAACCCGAAGCCAAAAGCGAAGAGCCGGACCTCGAAGACTACGACTACCCTGGCCGCTTCACCGAGCGCCCGCGCGGCAAGGTCCTGAGCCAGCGTGCGTTGGAGCGTCATCGCGCCGACTACCGTCAGGCCGAAGGTCATGGCGACCAGACGACGCTGGTCAGCGGCCACTTCGTGGAGCTGTCCGATCACCCGCGCAGCGAGTGGAACGACCTCTGGTTGCTGACCGAAGTGTTCCACGAAGGCAAGCAGCCGCAAGTCCTCGAAGAGTCGGTGACCAGCGACACCATCGACAACAAGGACGACTTCCACCAGGGCTACCGCAACCGCTTCTTCGCAACGCCGTGGGACGTGTTCTATCGCCCGGCGCTCAAACACGGCAAACCCCGGGTGCTCGGCAGCCAGACCGCAACCGTCACCGGCCCCAAGGGTGAAGAGATTCACTGCGACCAGTACGGCCGCATCAAGGTCCAGTTCCACTGGGACCGCGAGGGCCAGGCCGACGACAAAACCAGCTGCTGGATGCGCGTCTCCAGCAGTTGGGCCGGCGACCGCTACGGCGCCATCGTCATCCCGCGCATCGGCATGGAAGTGCTCATCACCTTCCTCGAAGGCGACCCCGACCAACCGCTGGTGACCGGCTGCCTGTACCACAAGGAAAACGTCGTCCCCTACGCCTTGCCGGCCAACAAAACCCGCACCGTGTTCAAAACCCTCAGTTCACCGGGCGGTGGCGGCTACAACGAACTGCGTATCGAAGACAAAAAAGGCGCCGAACAGATCTACCTGCACGCCCAGCGCGACTGGGACGAAAACATCGAACACGACCAGAAGATCCGCGTAGGCCACGAACGCCACGACACCGTGGAAAACTCCACCTACACCGAACTCAAAGCCGAAGAACACCGCACCACCGTGGCCGACCGCAAAGTGGAGGCCCGCATGGATGACCACCAGACCGTCGGCATCAGCCAACACATCAAACTCGGCACCGCCCAACTGACCAGCGCCGGCCGCGAAATCCACCTCAAGGCCGGCAGCAAAATCGTCATCGAAGCCGGCATGGAACTCACCCTCAAGGCCGGCGGCAGCTTCATCAAACTCGACGCCGGCGGCGTGACCGTCATGGGCCCGGTGGTGAAGTTGAACGCCGGTGGCGCGGCAGGGAGTGGGACGGGGATTGGGATAAAAATGCCTGCGATACCCCTGATTGCGGATCAGGCACGGGCGGGGAACACTCTCAAGAACCAGGCGGTAGAGAACTTCTACGGGCAACTCAGGTTTGTGACCAGTACGGGCGTGCCTTTTAGCTCCATTGGTGCCGCATTCATTCTGCCGAATACCCCGGCACCCCTGACCTTTCGTAGCGATGCAGAGGGTCTTTCTCCCAATGTGAAAGCGGAGGCCGTACAAACTGCCGAAGTTCACTTGATGTGGGATGACTTCGAAGTGCCAGACGGCTCCGATGATTACGTAAAAGGTCAAAAGAAATGAAACCGACTCCTCTTACTTGCCTGGATATCAGTAAACAGAAAAATGCGGTTCCATATGATCACTGCATTAGTTGTACACAGTCGTGGTCTTTTGCCCAAATGGAGGCGATCAAGCGACTAAGTGTTCAGGAGAAGTGTTTTCTGACGGGCAAGAAAAAATGGAAGCTAGTGAGCGATTTTAGTGTTCGAGCGGCGCGTATCGCGGGGAATTATGCTCGTTTTTATTTAGAGCTTGAGGCGGGTGGGCAGCCTAAACAAAAAGGTCGATTCTACTGGATGGGGCTCGCAGCAATTGCCAGTAAACAAGTGAAGTGTGGCCTCGACTTTGCGGCATCTGCCTCAACACTTTCGACATTTACAGTTGCTGTTGCTAATGCTCCATTGTATGTCGGAAAAAATGGGCTGGGCAAAGGTAACTTCTGGTTGTTTCAAGATATATTCTGCTGGCACTGGTTCTATAATAAGTGCCCCGATGAGTTTGCAACATGCTCTTCTCTCCGAGATGTGAACTCGTTAGAGCCTCAGGTCCAGAAGCATATTAAAGAACTGCCGTGGTCTGAGGACGCATTAGTGGCGGTCAACAACTTGAAAGAGACGGCGGAGGTGAAAGAGGCGTTTACGCTTATTCGTGAGTTGGAGTCTCTACCGCCAGGCCCGGATCGTGAGAGCGCCAAGTATAAATCACTATTACGAATAGCCGATCATGAGCAATTAAAGATTCTGCAACCACTCATATACGATGATTGGACTTTTCAGAAAATTCTGGATGGACAGGCCATAGCGGAGGGCGTGCCTTACGTACCTCTAAGGTCCGCGGCATTCTCCGTTAGCTGTGATGTTGAGCAAGCCGAGAACCGAGTCCAGATGACTAAGGGGGATCTTTATAATGCACGAGATCGCATGAGCTTTATCGGTGAAATTGCTAAGCAATACCATTACCTAATGCGTAGCGACACAAAAAGAATGGAGTCGGTAATTACGGAAATTGCGGGCTGGAGCAATATGGAATGAGGAACTGTTGGCCTCTGTTGTTGGTGCTTTTGGTTGGGTGTGGTCAAAGTCAAAATGAAGGAAAGCCTGAAATGACAGTTGGTAATGCAGTCCTGGAGCTTGAAGTTGGAAAGTCGATAGATGGGTTGTTGGAAAACAGCCCGCTGAAATTTTCTGAGGAGTGTCTGCCAGCGGCAAGTGTTTGTTGGTATAAAATTAAGTACAGAAGCGCTGATCCTTCTCTCCCGACTGTAATCATTAATCAAGGTGGATCACCTCTAACGATCACTAAAGTAACTGATGTTAGCGTTGTTCGTGCCAAGAAAGAGGAAACTATTTCAGACTTCAGCGTCACGTTGCTTGGCTTACCTGATAATACGGATCATGAAGAAAATAGAAAGCTTGTTTACAAGCTATTAAGCGACTTCAGCGCGGCTGGGTGGAAGAAGTATTTCTATCCGTCTGATCCAAGAATTTCTGGTACAGAACTCGGAAAAATCCCACCTGGAAATAGAGTTTTTGGTGAGTCACCATTGAGTAAGCCAATGTTCGATCCAAATGTTGAGTTGAGTCTTGACAGGTGGGTAGCGGTCAAAACATTTTATGATTGGTACTTGTACAGCGGGAATACCTTTGCCCATGTCATGGTTCAGCGCCGTGACAGTGATACATCTCCGGAAAGTAAAGGGACTTATTTGATCTCTATTGATTTCACTGCTCAAGAAACTACATGGGCATTGAATTTTGAAGAAGATGATCGCCCGAATTGGAAAAGTCTGTTTCCAGCTCGTTTAAAGGAACTAAGACTCCGTCGCGATGTGGCCGAGAAGTTTGCAAGAGATGCCGGTGTTGCAATAGAAGAAAATTATGAGGCACCTAAGATGGAACTCATGAAATAGTGAGCCTGTTCACGATGTTGAGGGTGGTGTTTTCTGGCTTGATTTTACTTCTGGCTGGATGCAAAGAGTCATCTGACTCTGGGCATGATGAAGTGATAAATATGGAAGTAGGAGTTTTTTACAAGCGGCTCTCAAAAATAGTCCTATACAGTTTTCATCTGACTGTCTGGGTGCAGTCAATATGTGCTGGTACAAAATCAAGTACCGAAGTGGCGACCCATCGCTCCCAGCGGTGAGAGTGGCTCAAGGGAAGTCGGCCTTGACGCTTGAGTCGGTAACGGATGTGAGCATTGTTGATGCAGGTATTAATAAGAATATTGAAGACTTTAGTGTCACCTTGTTAGGGCTACCGGATGACAGTTCTCATGATGAAAACAAAAAACTTGTTTGCAAGGTGATTGATGATTTGAAGTCTGCTGGCTGGAAAAAATACTATTACCCAGCAGATCCAAGAATTCCAGGCTCCGAACTTGGCAAGCTGCATTCGGAAGACGATATGTTTGGTGAGTTCTCTTTGTCTCAGCCGAGATTTGACCCAGACATTGAACTCGATATGCAGCAGTGGCTGAGTGTTGAGCGGTTTTATAGTTGGTATCTGTATCAGGATGATGTACGTGTGAAGTTGAAAGTGCAGCGTCGTGACTCTGATAGTTCACTTCAAG
This sequence comes from Pseudomonas purpurea, assembly GCF_039908635.1. Classification (NCBI taxonomy): domain Bacteria; kingdom Pseudomonadati; phylum Pseudomonadota; class Gammaproteobacteria; order Pseudomonadales; family Pseudomonadaceae; genus Pseudomonas; species Pseudomonas purpurea. The sequence continues at coordinate 5,735,434 of NZ_CP150918.1, read as the reverse complement.
TAAGCGGTACCTATTTAATATCCCTGGAATTCACGTCGCTGGATTACAATTGGCGGATAGATGCAAAGGAAGAGGACCGCACTCGCTGGCAGGAACTCTTCCCTGCTCGCCTGAAGTCCCTGCAACTTCGTCGCGAAGCGGCCGAGAAACGTGCAAGAGCTGCGGGCGTCGTCATTGATGAAAGTTATGAACCTCCGAAAATTGAGCGGCTGAAGTGAGCTAATAGATAAATATGGCCTGTCCAAGGTACGGAAGAATACAGTTTGTGGAGTGATGAATGAGTTTTAGGGACTTGGTTGCAGTCGTGCTCGTGCTCTTTTGCAGCGCGTCAGCTTATGCTGAATCGACGATATTTAATCCGAACAAAGAAACCACTGTAACGCTTACGCAAGATGGATCAACTCTAACAGTGAGCGCGGAAGGTAATGGCCATTCCGAAACAAGAAAAATAGAGATTCAAGCTGAAAAGAAGTTGCGCCTGGAGATAGATGATTTCAACTTTGATGGGGTGAAAGATTTCGCCGTTTGGCATGTCGACGATGGAATGGGTGTTTATACCATCTTTAGGGTGTTTGTTTATAAACCTAGGGTAGGTTTTTTTGAGGAGCAGAGGCCTGCTTGTGGCGATGAATTTATAAACCTGAGAGTGGATAAGAAGAATAAACTGTTAAAAAGTACCTACTATAAAGGCAATGAGCCAACGCTATGCATTACAACGCTATCCAGAAAATGATGTTGGTGGTTTTTACGTGCTGAATGGGTTCCTCACCTGAGCTGTTAATTCCTCGATGGTGAGTAGCAAGATAATGGAAATAGGCTAATGAAGCATATTGCAGCACTGTGTTTTTTATTGTTCTGCACCTCGGCCTCATCAGAGGTGCTCGAGAGCAACCTGGATTGTAAGCCCGGGGCAGAAGGAGGGCTGATTCTGTCCTCGGCGGAACGTGTGTTTGTTATCAAAAGCCCCGAGAGAGACTGTCAGTCAGCATTTACCTTTAAAACGTATCCCGGCAAAACTGGTGCGATTCTGATATTCGCTTGGCCACCCAGTGACGAATTCGGGTTGAATTCTCAACGCTATGTGTACTCTGTCATGCCCGAAAAGAAAGAGGCTACCCACATCGGCTATATTCCTGCGGGTGCTGACGAAATCGAAGATAGAGTATTCAAACACGTGCTTCAGGAAGGCGGGTCAATCTATGAAACCCGCTATCGAATAGAGAGCGACAAGGTCTCTACGTTGTCCCCGGTGAAGGAGCTCATCATTGCTGACACACTATGTATTTATCCACAAAGAAACAGCAGCAAGTGCGAGCAGATGACCGGGACGTTTGAAAATCTGGTGTGTGTCATGAACTATGGCGAGCGTAAAGTGCTCGCTGATATTTCAGCATGCGCTGGCATGATTGACCAATGAGTACTGAGGCGTTACTCGGTGGCTTCCCAGGTCGCCAACATTCATAAGGCTGGAAACGAAAATTAAAAGAAACTTACTGCCGCTGCTTTTTCTGTATCCGCGCCCTGCACGTGGTGTGTGTGGTCGCCCATGCTGAAAACATACCGTGTCGTTATGTTGTCGATGCTATCTGCGCTCGCCAGCGCTTGCGTCCACGCAGAGCCGTTAGAAGCCTGCGGTGTTGCTGTTCCGGATATTCCCGGTTTTGAGCTGAGTGTCACGCAGGAAGACGGTATCTGCTACGGCAAGTTGGTTTCGAGGGTGGCGTTGAACCCCGGGATTTTGGAGGAGGAAAACACCTTCATGATCCACCCCGTGCCCTTTCAACAGCAGATCGAGGCCTCAGGGCGCTTTGATGCGACGCATCGCTATCGGTACCGCTACGACGTTGACGAGGTGATTGCTCAGGTGTCCGGGACTTCTGAAGGGTCCATCGAGCAACGCCGGTTGCTGGGGACGGCGTTGGTGCGCATCACGATGTCGCCGTTTGTGTTGTGGGCGTCCGACGAGGCGATAAGCCAGGCGATGCAGACGTTCTCGATTCCGCGCACGGGTTTGCTGATGGACTGCTTTTACGGTGTGGCCGGTGTGGGTGAGGCTAGCGTGACGCTGTCTGCGTGTGTGCCGAGGTCGACCGATTCCGCTGACCCGCGCCTTGATGACATTAAGTCCGCCTTCAACCAGTTGACCGTGGCGGGTGTTAAGCCGCTGTAACGCGGCCCTGCTGTGGTTCTTTTCTTTCATGCTTGTAGTCAGGCAGCCGATATGACGAGCGTCAGAAGCCGTGGGCTGCATCACGCCAACAGACAGACATCGGTAACGAAATGCTGTAGTAAAGGCGCTCCGGTCTGGCAGAGGGTCGGAGTTCATAGGGAAGGCTGGGTAAAAAGCATGGACGGTGGTTTGAAGAACAAATGGTTTTCAAAAGCGCGGGTACTGGCCGCGCTCGTGTGCGCGGCCCTTCACGGGCAGGCGTATGCCGTCGAACTGGCGTGCCCTTCGCTGGATTTTCCGACGTTCCTGAGGGCGTTTTCTGCCAGCGAGGAACTGCAACGGCAGTTCACCGCGCCCACGGTTCGCGCCATGACGCTGCAACCGGCCCAAACCGATCTGGTCGGCCCGCAGACCCGACCGATTGACCGCGCGCAGTTGACGTTTCCGGTGATTGTGCCCGTCAGCGCAGCACCCGACGAAGGCCTTGAAACCACGTTCCTCAAGCACGACCGCGTCAGCCTGGTCGACAAGCGCGTCGGCAACAGTGACATCAAGGTTTACACCTTTACCCGTCAGGCATGCTGGGTCCTGAGCGGTGTGGCGGACTGGTCCATTACCGAGGCCAATTTCCACCCTTCGCTGAAACCGGGCATGAACCCCGCCGACAGTTTTTGCTACCAGAAGGCGATGGCCTATGGGACGTTGATCGACGTGCACCCCGCCCTGATGGTCGAGTTCTACGCCGCGATGCTGGATAACTTTGTGTGCGCCGCCGCGTCGGGCAATCCAGACGCCAGCAATGCCGCCGCGAGCCTGAGTTTGTCGGGGATGGCGCCGCAGTTGCCAACGCCGCAGGTGGAGGCCCTCTTCAAAGCCGCCGCGGCCGCGTCGGTCGACGGTGTGCTCATGCTGTCTCTTTTCTACTGCGATGGTAATAACATTGCCAGTTCCGGCCCATGCCTGGACCCTGCGCGCGCCGAGCAAGTGCTCCTGGACGCCGCGCCAAAGGGCTGGCCGGAGATTGCCAGCCACCTGGGTTATTCCTTTGAAAAAGGCGAACTGGTTACCCACGATGTGGCCAGGGCGCTCGCGTGTTATCAGTTGGCGATTGAGGGCGGCAGCGACAGCGCCCGCATGCGTTTAGAGCGACTACGCAAACAACGTGCAGACTTGCCGGCCGCCAGTTTCTGCTACTGACGCCGGCCAGTGTTTAAGGATGAAGACGGGTTATGAGCATGAGTCATCGACAGCACGCGTTCGCGTTGTCTTACTACAACAAGTCGATAGGGCTGTACGACGCCACCGAGGCGCGTTGGGCGGGGCAAACGATGCAGGCGGACTCGCCCGAGCAGGAGCGAGCGCTGCGCACCGGCTACTTCAAAGAGGCCGCGTTCAACGGCTTGCTGCTCAGTTACACCGCCGGGGAACCCATTGGTTCGCTGGTCGGGCGCCTGGAGAAACTCATTCACTGTTATGAGGTGTATCAACAGGCACTGGCGGTTGAAGAGAACACCCCCGACATTTCCCCGCTGGCCATTGATGACTGGCCCGGTGAGTACGAAGAGTGCGTGCAAGTCATCAGTCTGTGCATCTTGTTGCAGCGTACCGACCTGTTAGAGCGCTTTGTCCGGTTGATCGACAACGCCGGTTACGCCCACGAAGACACGCTTTATGAAGACTTGTTGTGCAAGTTGCTACCGGGCCGTGGGGATATCGATGAGTGGTATCACACGCTCTATACGCCCTTGATCAACGCCATTTATGCCGACACACCGCAGGCGTCCGCCGCATTACTGAAGCAGTACTGCAAGGCGTGGTACCCGGCCTTCAAAGGGCTACAGGTTAGTGGGTACGACAGTCATCTCGAGATAGAAGAGGACGATGGCAATTACGTCGGTTACTGGGCGTTTGAAGCCGCTGCGATTGCATTTCTCTACAGGATTGATGACCGGGAAGTTGATTCGCATGTGTACCCCAAGGACTTGGTGGCGTACGCACGCACACAATCAGGCAGTGAGCGTCAGAATGATCAATAGCAGGCAGGCCTTGTTGACCCAGGCTCGATACGATGCGTTTTTTATCAACCACCAGCACAGCATCGAGTTTTTTAAAACCCACACGTTTCAAGCCGATTCGCCCGAGCAGGAAAAATCGGTCAGGGCGCGGTACTTCCAGAAAGGGGTGCTCAAGGAGATCCTGATTCGCTACACCGCCGGTGACGAGATGACGCTGTTGATACCGCTGTTAGAGGACCTGGTCGAACACTATGAGGCGTTGCAAAAGGCCTTGGCGGTGTATGAAGGCATTCCCAACATTACACCGCTCACTATTGACGATTGGCCCGATCAGTATGAAGAGTGCGTGCAGGTCATCAGCCTGTGCATTTTCTTTCAACGTCCCGATTTGCTGGCACGCTTTGTTGCCCTGGTTGATGAAGCCGGTTATGCCGGCGATGACACGTTGTACGAGGACTTGCTGGCCGAGGTATTGCCGGACCGTTATGACGTTGATCGGTGGTATCACGATGTGTGCACGCCGTTGGTCCTGGCCATTTATGCCGACGACAAGGACGAAGCGTCCAGGCTCCTGCAGGAATACTGCGATAACTGGTACGACGCTTTTGAACAGGCGCCCTGGCATGACACCCATTTGGGTGGTGATGAAGGCAGTTACGTCGGTTACTGGGCCTTGGAGGCGGGTGCTATTGCGTTTTTGTATGGCATTGACGACAGCAAGATAGATTCCAGGGTCTATCCAAAAGACCTGGTTGAATACGCACGACAGCATTCAAACCCTGCATCGGCGGGGGCGCGTTAGTGTGAGGGTGTATTGGCTGATCATGTTGCTTTGTCTGGCCGGGTGCGACGGTGCTCAAAAGCCGACCCCGGCGAAGTGGCATCCGCCGCCCGTGAAAATCCAGCTGGGCACCTCTGTCGACGGACTGTTGAAACAACTGTTTTTCCCGTTCACCAGTGATTGTCTGAAAGCGGTCAACCTGTGTTGGTACGAACTGACATTCGTCGATAAAAAGCCCTTGGACGTCACCATCACCCAGCCGGGTCAGTCGCTGGTGTTACGTCAGGTCATCGGTTTACAAGTGCTCGCGAATCGTGAAGTCAGCCAGAACGTCGATGATCTGGACATTACCCTTCGGGGTTTGCCCGATGGCAGCAGTCACAAGGCCAATAGACAATGGGTATATGCACTACTGGGTGATTTTAAAGCGGCGGGCTGGAAGAAATACTACTTCCCTTCGGACCCACGCATTGCCGGTTCGCAACTCGACAAGTTCGAGTGGAAAGACAATGTGTTTGGTCAGCAAACGTTGACTCACCCGTTGTTCGACCCCGATGTGAAGATGAGCCTTGAACGCTGGATGGCAGTGAATGGTTTTTATGATTGGTACTTGTACAGCGGCAGGTACATCGCCCATGTGAGGGTGTGGCGCCTGGGCGTTGCCAATGAGTCCTCTCGTCCAGGCTCGTATCTGACGAGCATCGAGTTCAGTTCCCTTGAAACGTTCTGGCGAACAGACTTCCCGGAAGCGGACCGGCCGAACTGGAAGGCGTTGTTTGCCGACCATTTACGGCAACTCTCAGCACGGCGTCAGGCCACTGAAGCCAAGGCCAGGGCGGCCGGTGTGGCGGTTGATGAGGGTTACGAGGGGCCGGCGGGCGAAAGGGTTCAGTAGTTGAACCGGGTGCTTCGGCTTTTGAGTAAAGACACGTGGCTTTACGTTTCCAGGGAATGATTTTTTGAAGAGTACACGGCAGCGGTTTCTCACCGAACAGCGTTTGAGCAACTTCCACAGGGGCCATGCGCGGGATGTTGAGTTTGCTCGTACGCACCTGTTCGAGGCGGATTCTCCTGAACAAGAGCAATCACTCAAGGCCGGTTACTTTCAGGAAGCCGCGCTGGATGAAATCCTGATCCGCTACACCGCAGGTGAGGCGATCGATTCGTTGTCGCCCTATCTTGAAGTCCTGATCGACACGTTTGAGCACTATCGAGAGAAGTTGGCCATATATGAACAGGTGCCCGACGTGGCGCCTCTGGATATTGCCAGCGACCTGTTTCACTACGAAACCTGTGTTCAAGTGATCAGCCTGTGTGTGTTGCTGTTGCGAGCGGATTTGCTGAAAAGATTTGTCGCGCTGTTCGATAACGCCGGTTTTGCCGGTGACGATACGTTGTATGAAGACTTGTTGAACAAGGTGCTGCCTGGCCGGCATGACGTTGATGAGTGGCATCACGAGCACTATTCGCCGTTGGTCCACGCTGTTTATGAAGAGGAGCCTGCAGAGGCTTCACAACTGCTGCAGCACTACTGTGACAGTTGGTATGACGCGTTTGAGCACGCCCCCTGGCATGACACGCACCTGATGGGTGATAGAGGCAGTTACGTCGGGTATTGGGCGTTAGAGGCGGCGGCCATTGCGTTCTTGTATGACATTGATGACAGCCAGGTCGACTGCTGGGTTTATCCGAAGGACCTGGTCGAATACGCTCGAAACTACTCACGTTGATCAGGAAGATGAAAATGAAGAAGTTGGGTTTGCTGGTGATGTGTCTGCTGCCGTTACCGGCTTACAGTGAAGTCATGACGGAAGTGTATTGCTTCAGTTCGGCCGACAAGGCGCCGAAAAACCTTGAGTTCAGGTTCCACTACGACACGTCGGCCAAATGGACGGTGGGCTACTTGAAATATGCTGACGCGCCTCGTCAGATCACACTGGCCGCACGCGATGCGCAGTGGGATGAGTCTGACTCGCAACGGCCGGACGATGTGGCCAATAGTTGGCTTGAAGTGACCACCGGCAAAGTGACCGGCGAGTACGAAATGGTGACTGAGGCGGGGGCAATCAACGCCATGGTGTACACCCGTTACGCCGACAAGAAGAAAACGACGTTCAACCGTAGCAAGACAGTCGAAGGTTCTCTGGAAGATGGCTGCCAGTGGTAACAGCCGTCGCGTGATGTGCTGTCGTCAGGCATGACGCGGTCTGCCGGGGAGGGTGGGTTTCATCCGCCCCGGTTGTTGAGGAACACTCAGCACTGTTAACTGCACATTCAATGTTTGGCCTGTTATCGCAAGGATCGCATGAAGATTTTTCGGGTTTCACTGTTTGCCGCTGCCCTCCACGTTACCGGTGCGTGTGCGGAATCAGACTTTGTGCGTGTCGACGCGAAGCTTCCCGACAGCATGGGGGCGGCTATTACCCAGGGCAGTGAGATGTTGCCTGCTCAGATTCACTGGGTGCCAGGCGGTGCCTTGAGTTGGAGTGGTGGTTACATCGCAACGGTGGTGTTTGAAGCTTCCAGCCCTAACTGCGCAATCTTTACCTACAGCAACAACGCATTGAGTACGGTGTTTGCCGGCGTGCCCTGCATGTTCAAAGGCCCGCCCACCCTCAAGTTCGGAAGAAACATCAAGGTGCCGGACATTGTCTATGCCGTCCAATTGTCCAATCAGGGCGTGATGGTGGACGAAGGCGTGGCGCTCTACTTTGATGCCGAGAAAAACACGTTCTGTGAAAGTCGTAACCTTTCCGACTGGTACAGGTTCGGCAACAAGAAGCGACTGCCCAGCGTGGATGATGGTCATTGCTCCGGGTTCTATTAGTTGAAGGAAGTCATCATGCCGCGCCTGATTGTTCAAAGCCTTATTGCCGGGATGTTGGCTGCGTCAGTGGCCACAGGCGTCGTTGCGTCGAGTACGTGCAACCCCGACAGCCTGACCAATCCGGACATCATCACCTGTTCTCAACAGACGCTGGATCGGCTGGACCGTGTGCTCAACGAGCAATACAAAGCGTTGGTCGGCGAGTCTTCCGGTCCTCGGAAATCCGACTTGTTGTCCGTCCAGCGAAGCTGGCTGGCGTTCAGGGATCCGTATTGTGAAGCGGTTTATCAAAGCACTTTTCCCGGTCAGGAAGCGCCCATCGACAAGATTGCCTGCCTGACGCAACTCACCAGTGCGCGGGTCAACGAGTTGGTGAACTTGCGCAGTGGGTTTGTCGGGGATGGTTTTTACAAGGTCGCCGCTGTACTGGGCGCGCAGAGTGTTCAGTCATTCCAGGTGTTGCCGGTGGGCGTGAATCCACAGTGGGATGAGTACGCCAGCCAACACTGTGCCATGACCCGAACGCTGTTGCGGGAAGAGACGTCGCGCTGCCTCGCCAGAATGCAATTTCACTTGCCAATCAACTGATGGTTTGGCCTTACAGAGCGATACCCATGAAGAACGTACTCGCAGTGCTGTTGTTGGTTTCCGCCCTGGCGGTAGCAGCTGCCGAGCCCGAGTTGTGTAAAACACAGTCCGGGCCTTATTACTTCCTGTCGTCGTGGAAGGAGGGCAACAGCACCGTGACGTCGATGGCGGTGGTGGAAGATGACAAGTTATCAACCGAACAGGGTGACGTGGTCTACACCGGTGATTTAAACGGCGACGGCAGGGACGATTTCATTTTCAACTCCTACAGCAGCCATGGATCTGCCGGCGATACGACGCACTCGGTGTATGTGCAGTGCCGCGGGTATTTGAAGTCCGCGGGCGGTGAGTACTTCGCACGGGCAGAAGTGCCGCCCGAAGATCCGCAGTTCAAGAGCGAGTACCGCGAGATTGTGTTCTATTCCTATAAACGCGGTGCCTCCGCGCAGATTCTTTACAAGAACAACGAGGCCCTGGTCACGCCCCATATCTGGAACTTCAATCCCGAAACCCAGCAGTACGAAGGCGAGTCCGAGTGAGGTTGTGTAGGCGTAGAGCCCTTGCTGGCATCGGATGGGGGGTCGCCGTTGCCTGTGTTCCCTCGCTGGCGTGGCCTGTGCCTGCTGACTCCGTTGTTCTGGGCGATCAGCCCGGCGCTGTTCAGTCCGTGCAAGGCCCGGCCAGCGTGCTCGTCGCATTGAATGAATGCTCGTTTTCAGTGGCGCTGGCGAAAGGTCAGTACCTTCGGTTCAACACCCCGGACGTGGTGTTTGTCCAGTCTGCAACGGCGCTCAACGAGCAGGCCATGCCGCATCTGTGGCAGGCCGAAACGTACTCCGGGTATGAGTGGCAGTTCAGGAAACCGGGTGGTTTGGCGGATACGTGGTTCGGTGTGATGTGTGAAGGCACGGCGAGCTTTTCGTTGCTCAAGCCTGAGGTGGCAGTCCCGGAAGCCGAGGTCAGCCCCGGACTTCAGGTCATCAGGGGCAGCAATGACCTCAAGTGCCCAGCCACCCTGACCCGCGATGGTTGGGTGCCGACCCAGCGCGCCGGGAGACCGGAAGACTATGTGTTTGAACAACTGAGCGGGCCAGACTGGAGCGGTTTCGTCCTGGGCTACCGCAACACGACCGGGAAAACGTTCGGACGCATCAGTTTTTGCCTGATTCACGATGACCAGGTCCTGCTGGGCGCTGCCGAGAACGACGTACGTCCGCTGAAGTTGAGCGCGCAAGCCTTCGAAGACATCAAAAAAGCGCTGTTGGCCATCAGGTTTCAAGGCGCGGCTGCCGCAAGGAATGAGCCATGAAAAACCTCCTGTTGGCGGTCGTGCTGCTGGGCGCTGGCCTGATCGCGCAAACCGCGATGGCGAGTCCCGCGTGCCCGTCCACGGATTTTGCGACGTTTGTTTCTGCCTATTCAGAGAGTCAGGCCCTGCAACGCACGTTTGTGCGCCTGCCACTGCAAACCCTGCTGACGGTGAATGCCGAGCCCGAGCCGCAGCAGCAACGGCGCAAACTCAGCGCCGGGCAACTGACGTTCCCGCTGATGCCGGACGCTGCGAGCCGGCAGGCCAAAGGCCTTGTGTTGCGGGTGACGCAACCGGTCGAGGGTAAGGGCGTGGTGGTTCTGGAGAAGCCCGATACGGACTATCAGGTCGAGTACCGGTTTGTGTTCGATCAGTGCTGGGTGCTGCGCGAGCGGCTGGATTATTCGCTGTAACGGTCGAGGGTGATCGACGGGTTTCATCGACGACTGCACAAGGAGTTTCGCCATGAATGTTGTTTCAATAGAGCGTGGCGTCAAGGGCGCCGCCGTGCGCCTGGGAGTGTCGCTGATGGCATTGCTGTCGGTGTTGCACGTTGCCCCGGCAGCGGCCAGCGAACCCGATTTGGCGCAAGCGTACCGCATCGACTCCCACCGAATCGGCAAGGTGGTTGCGCGGTACGTGCTGACGTTTCGCGACGAATGCATGGATGTTCAGGTGATGGACCCGGATGGTCACTGGAAAGTGTTGTCTGCCCGGCGGTTTTGCAGTTTTGAAGGCAAGTCGTTCAACGACGGATTTGCGCATGCCGGATTTGAGGACTTGAGGTTTGCTGAGGATGGGCTGCACGCGACGTTGGTAACGTTTGCGCTGCGTGGCGCGGGAGAAGAGCTGCGTGCCTGCCTGATTCCGATTCAGGGGCCGAAGGTCAAGGCAATGCAATGTGCTGAGCCAGAAATCCGCTGAGGCGGCACAGGAGCAATGGAATGAAACAGTCTTTATATGCGGTGGTGATCGCGCTGGCCGGCGTGTTGCTGGCACCTGGGGTGTCGGCCGAGGAGCGCAGTGTCAGTGGCGAGGGCTGTTACGGCTATTTGACCGAACTGGTCAGAAGCAGCAATTTCCCGTTTCGCTACGTGACCCGGGACAAGGTCAATCTGCTGATCGATGAGGATGACGGGGAGCAGATCAGACTTAAGCTGTTCTTTGATACGGACGGCACGGGGACGATCGGCTGGGCGGTGTATACCCCGGCGACCCGTGAGCTTGTGGATATCTCGGCAGATCCCGAGGCGCCAGTGGTGTTGAAATACGACAGCAAGTTCGCGCAGCAGTACGCGAAATGCCTGACAGGCAAGCGTGCGTCTTAGGGCGCGCGTGAACCATGACTTGGTAGTCATCTGCCGCAAAAACCGGCTTATCTTCTTCTAACACTGTGCAACGGTGGCGTTCTTTCGCCAAGCCGCTACACTGCGCCAGCCGTTCATTTTTCTTTGAGGCTTGCGCATGAAATTTCGTTTTCTTCTCTGGATGCTGGGTGTGTTGATGGCCAAGGCCAGCAAGCGCAACCCGGCGTTCCAGCAGCAGTTGGGTGACAAAGAGCTGGTGTTCCAGTTGCAGACACTGGACGGCAAGGTGGCGCGGCACTTCCGGGTCAAGGATCAGCGCATCACCAGCCAGTCCGGGGTTTACCCTGAGCCGGTGTTCGCCATTGCGTTCAAGGACGCCGCGTATGGCTTTGCCACGATGCAGGCGAAGAACAAGCAGTTGGCGTTCATGACCGGGATTCAGGACAAGTCGATCCAGATCAAGGGCAACCCGGCGCTGGTGATCTGGTTCCAGGGGCTGACCAAGTACTTGAAGCCGCGCAAGGCCAAGGCTTGAGGCTATCGATCAAGTCTGTGGTGAAGGGGCTTTTTGTGGCGAGGGAGCTTGCTCCCGCTGGGCTGCGAAGCGGCCCTAAACCTGAGATTGGATTGTGTCAGGTCGACGGTGTGGGCTCGGGTTGCGACTGCGACGCAGTCGAGCGGGAGCAAGCTCCCTCGCCACGGGTCAAGTTGATTCAGGTAGGCGGTGAGGAAGATATGTTCTGTACAGACATTGGCTTAGTGGGTCTTCGATCTGGCTCGCGAAGACAATCTTGCTGTTATTTATGACAGGTGACGGTTGCTTCGCTGACGTGCTCAATTGGGATGAGATGCCCTACGGACATCTTTTCAATCACTCAGGGAGCACAGTCATGAATCAGATGGCAGGAACGAAAGCCGCAGGCACTCTTGATCCGTCCTTTGGTAACGATGGTGTTGTGAAAGCACCGGAGGGGACGAAATCAATTGCCGTTCTACCGAATAACAAGCTAATCGTTCTTACAGGCGCCAGCCTCCGTGAGCCGCTTACAGTGGCGCGCTTGACTGAGGCGGGAGAGCTTGATTCATCGTTTGGGAACGACGGAGTGGTTGAAGTCCCTGTTACCGGACCTAACATGCTGGCAGGGCAAATTATTGCCTTGAAAAATGGCGATTACCTGATCTCTGGCTACGAATCGGGTACGGCCCCCACCAGAAAGTATGTGTGTCGGTTATTGGCAAACGGTCAACTGGATGCTTCTTTCGGACAGGGAGGCATGGCGACGATTTCAATTGCGGATATTGCAGGCGCCAATATTGGAGAGGGCGCCAGGTTTATTAATAGCCCTGAAGACGAAGTGGCGGGTAATGCGACTTTTTGGGGCAGCGACCAGCTAGTCGTCTCCGAGCAGGGCGCCAAAATCTATTTGAGCGCTCATATTTATTCCGAAAAAAGAGGCTTTGAAGGGATTGTTTTTCGTCTTAACGAAAATGGTTCGCGGGACACAAGCTTTAATGGCGGTTATGTATTGATTTCGCCACTAGACGTTGGCTCTAACATTCGCCTTACCTCTTTAACGGCCCAAGGGGATGGCGTGCTGGTTGGTGGAGGATTCGTGACTACTGGGGGGTTACGCCAAGTTGCTTTTCTGAGCCGCTATGACCTAAGTGGAAATCTCGATATTTCGTTCGGTGAGCGCGGAACGGTGATCATCCCCAATGGCACCGATGGTCGAACGTCTGTTATTACCTCCGTGGTGGTAAGTAATAGCGGTCTGATTGTAGCGTCTGGCGAATCAGGCAAAAGTGGTGAGAATGAAGGCTTGATAACCGTTCTTAATCCTAATGGAGGTTTCAATCTTATCTTCAACGCAGGACGACCCTTGTACGCCGCTTTCGTGCCCGATTTGGTTTTTTCGACGAGTGTTTTGCCGCAGGGCAGAAAGATCATAGTGACTGGATCGGGCGACGGGGGCTATCTGGTGGCCGCGCGTTATGAGCTTGATGGCTCTCTCGATCTGACGTTTGGAGGCAAAGGCTGGGTGGTCTTCCACCCTGGTGGGGCCCTGACTGCTGTAAGCAGCGAGTTAACGCCAGATAACAAAATTGTTGTCCTTGGTAGCAGGACTTTTGACAGGTATGTGGTGCGTTACCTGGGTTAAAAGCGCTCAGTGAGACCGAGGTGGACTCATCGCGAGCAGGCTCGCTCCCACAAGGATCACCTGACCTCTGTGGGAGCGAGCCTGCTCGCGATTGCTTTTAAGCCTGGCTGAATTGGGTGGCGAGTTCGCGCAGCAGGACTTCGGCTTCGAGGACTTTGCTGACCACGTCTTCGGCCTTGTCGCGGGTCAGGCCCCAGGCGTTCGAGCATGGCCTCGGGGATTTCTTCGTCGGGGCCGGAGCCGATGCCGCGCCCGCGCAGCAGGCGTACGGCCAGGCACACCAGGTTCGGGTACTCGGCGTAGGCGCCGTCGTAGCTCGGGTCGTGCTGGAAGCGCAGGGCGGTGGACAGTTCTTCGGGCATGTCCCAATAGCGCATCAGCCAGGAACCGATCTGTTCACGGCTGATACCCAGCAGGTGCTGCTCGACGTAGCTGTGGCACAGGTGCGGGTTGACCTCCAGGTGCCGGCAGATCAGCGAGAAGTGCGGCGGGAAGACATGGGCCAGCAGCAAGTAGCCAAAGTTGTGCAGCAGGCCGGCCAGGTAGGTCAGGCCGGCTTCCGGGCGCTGGGCACGGGGCATGGCGCGGGTCAGGCCTTCGATGACGGCGGCGGTGTAGATCGACTGCTGCCAGTACGGCGTGTGGTGTTGCGGATGGTCCTTGGGCAGGCTCAGGGTCTTGCCCAGCGCCAGGCCCAGCGCCAGGTTGATCACCAGGTCAAAACCCAGCACCCGGACAATCGCATCTTCCACTGAGCGAATCTTGCCCGGCGAGGCGTAGTACGGCGATGCAGCCCAGCTCACCACTTGGGCAGCCAGGGCCGGATCGGTTTCGACCACGCCGGTGATGTCGTCGATGGTGGCGTTGGGGTCGACCCGCAGGCGGATGATTTTCTGCGCGGTTTCGGCCAGTGGCGGAATTTCGATGGTTGCTTCCAGGCGTTGCTGAATGCGGCGGGCGGTGAAGGCCTGCATCGCCTGGCTGATTTCCTCGCGGTCATCGTCGGGGCGGTCGAGGTTGGGCGTGATGCTGCTCAGCGCTTCGCCGAAGTTGGCGGCGCTGGCCTTGTTGAGCATGCTTTTGAAGTCTTCGCGGGCGATTTCCAGCAGCAGCCCCGGTTCGCCCGAATTGATCAGCAGGCTGTCTTCGCGCAGCAGGCTTTCTTCGTACAGGCACGGCGAACTGGTGAGCGCCGGCAGGCCTGGCAGCAGGCTCAGGCTGTGTTTGCCGAGCATGCGCTCCAGGCGTTCCAGCGGCACGGCGGTGAGCCGGCGGCCAGTGAGTTCGGCGAGGCGATTGAGGTCCAGCAGTTGGTTCTGCGGGAACAACACCATGAGTGCGCCGACTGCGTCGTCCAGCAGAACCGCTTGAACCTTGCGCGCGGCGGGGAGGCCGGGACGGTCGAGCACTTCCTTGTAGCTGATGGCCAGCTTGCCGAGCAGCAGCCGGATAACAGACGGAGCGTGCGGGGTTGCGGGAGCGAGAGCAACTTCTGTCATGGTCTGTATCCGATTTCCTACAATTTCAAGAGTATAACCAGCTTGGTTATGCCTTTGGTCCATTAACTGAGACGAGCGTCACACTTGGCCGTATTGCTGCCCATGTCGCAGCCAGCGATCCAGCAGCGGGCTGACGTGGTGTGGCCAGCGCTCGAGCAACGCCTGGGCGGCATCGCGCACGGCCGGCAGCAGATCGGCGTCGCGCATCAGGTCGGCGACCTTGAATTGCAGCAGGCCGGTTTGCCGGGTGCCGAGCATTTCGCCGGGGCCGCGCAGCTCAAGGTCTTTTTCAGCGATCACGAAGCCGTCATTGGTTTCGCGCATGATGCCCAGCCGCTGCCGACCGATTTGTGACAGCGGTGGATGGTAAAGCAGGACGCAATGGCTGGCGGCGCTGCCCCGGCCTACCCGGCCACGCAACTGGTGCAGTTGCGCGAGGCCCAGGCGCTCGGGGTTTTCGATGATCATCAGGCTGGCGTTGGGCACGTCGACGCCGACTTCGATCACCGTGGTCGCCACCAGCAGTTGCAAGGCGCCGGCCTTGAACTGGGCCATGACTTCGGCTTTTTCCGCCGGTTTCATGCGGCCGTGGATCAAGCCGACCTTCAACTCGCCGAGGGCGGCGGTGAGGTCTTCGTAGGTGGTTTCGGCAGCCTGGCAGGTGAGCTCTTCCGACTCTTCAATCAGCGTGCAGACCCAATAGGCCTGGCGCCCTTCGGCGCACGCCGCGCGTACCCGTTCGATGACTTCGACGCGCCGGGTGTCGGTGACCAGCACGGTGTTCACCGGGGTTCGGCCGGGCGGCAGTTCGTCGAGGATCGAGGTGTCGAGGTCGGCGTAGGCGCTCATGGCCAGGGTTCGCGGAATCGGCGTGGCGGTCATGATCAGTTGATGCGGACACATCCGTCCGCCCACGCCTTTTTGCCGCAGCGCCAGCCGTTGCTGCACGCCGAAGCGGTGTTGTTCGTCGATGATCACCAGCGCGAGGTTCTTGAACTGCACCTCGTCCTGGAACAAGGCGTGGGTACCGACCACCATCGGTGTACCGTTGGCGATCTGCTCCAGTGCGGCAGCGCGGTTTTTGCCCTTGAGCTTGCCGGCCAGCCACGCGACCTCCAGGCCCCAGCGGTTCGAGCCAGCGCTTGAAGGTGATGAAGTGCTGCTCGGCGAGGATTTCGGTGGGCGCCATCAGCGCCACTTGATAGCCGGCCTCCAGCGCTTGCAGTGCTGCAAGGGCGGCGACCACGGTTTTACCGGCGCCGACATCGCCCTGGATCAGCCGCAGCATGGGTTCGCGCTGACTCAGGTCGTAGGCGATTTCGTTGCCCACCCGCTGCTGCGCGCCGGTCGGTGGGAAGCCCAGGTTGGCCAGGTACTGAGCGGGCAGCGTTGTCGCCTTCGGCATGGCCGGTGCCCGCAGCGAGCGCATGCTTTCGCGCAGGCGTTGCTGCGATAGCTGATGGGTCAGCAGTTCTTCAAAGGCCAAACGGTGCTGGGCCCAGTGATGGCCGAGTGCGAGTTCGTCCACATCGGCATCGGCCGGTGGATGGTGCAGATAGCGGATCGCGTCGGCCAGCGGGGCCAATTGGTAGTCGCGCGCAAGCTCTTGCGGCAGCCAGTCGGGCAGGCTGCTGGGGCCGAGCAGGGTCAGGGTCTGCATGCACAGCTGACGCAAACGTTGTTGGGTCAGGCCTTCGGTGAGCGGGTAGACCGGGGTCAGGGTTTCATCCACCGGCGGCGGTTCGTCGCCGGTGATGGCGCGGTACTCCGGGTGGTAGATTTCCAGCCCCGACGCGCCGGGCCGGGCCTCGCCGTAGCAGCGCACGCGGGTGCCGCGTTTCAGGCCTTCCTTTTGTGCGTTGCTGAAATGGTAGAAACGCAAGCTGAGCCCGCCCGTGCCGTCCTGCAGGCGCACCACCAGACTGCGGCGCTTGCCCATAACGACGTCGGCGCCGCTGACGGTGCCTTCGATCACGGCGTCCTGGCCCGGCCGCAAGTGGCCGATCGGCACCACGCGGGTGCGGTCCTGATAACGCAGCGGCAGGTGAAACAGCACGTCCTGGAGGTTTTCCAGGCCGACCTTGGCCAACTTCTCGGCCATGGCTTCGCCGACACCCTTGAGTGCCGTCACCGACACTTGCGACAACTCAGTCATTGCGAACGCTTAACCCGCGACAGGCGGCTTGGCCACCGAACACAGGCGGATCGAATCCGCGAGGATCTCAATCGCTTTCGGGCGCGGGAAGCTGGCACGCCAGGCGATGGCCACGGTGCGGAACGGTACCGGCGGCGTCAGTGGGCGCACTTCAATGACGCCGGGGGCGTAATGGTGGCTGTCGACGGCCGAGAGCGGCAGGATCGAGATACCCAGGCCCGAGGCGACCATGTGCCGAATGGTTTCCAGGGAACTGGATTCGACTGTGGTGTGCCGTGCGCCGTCGTTGCCTTTGGTCAGGGTCGGGCAGGCTTCGAGCACCTGGTCGCGGAAGCAGTGGCCTTCGCCGAGCAGCAGCAGGCTCTTGTCGTTGAGCAGGCTGGCGTCGATGGATTCTTTCTCGGTCCAGGGGTGTTGGGCCGGCATCAGGACGTAGAACGGCTCGTCGTAGAGTTGCAGTGTCAGCACGTCGGCTTCGTTGAACGGCAGGGCAATGATGATCGCGTCCAGCTCGCCGTTGCGCAGTTTGTCGCGCAGCACGTGGGTGAAGTTTTCTTCGATGTACAACGGCATCTGCGGGGCGACCCGGTGCAGTTGTGGAATCAGATGCGGGAACAGGTACGGGCCAACGGTGTAGATCGCGCCGACTTTCAGCGGGGCGGTCAGTTGGTTTTTGCCAGCCTGGGCCAGTTCGCGAATGCCTTGGGCCTGTTCGAGGACTTTCTGGGCCTGGGCGACGATGCCTTCGCCGACCGGGGTCAGGCGCACCGCGCTTTTGCTGCGCTCGAAAATCAGTACACCGAGCTCGTCTTCAAGCTTTTTCACGCCCACGGAGAGGGTTGGCTGGCTGACGTGGCATTTCTCGGCGGCATGGCCGAAATGCTGCTCTTGGGCGAGGGTAACGATGTAGCGTAATTCTGTGAGGGTCATAGCGGGCGTCCATGATGATGCGGCCAAGCATACCGGCTGCAATCGATAGGCGCACGTTATCAGACTGAGCGTGTTGAGTGACACAGGGCAATGCAGGTTTGCCGTTTCCAGATATGCAGAAGGCACCTTTCGGTGCCTTTCGATGTACACGCTGTACCCGTGGCGAGGGAGCTTGCTCCCGCTCGGCTGCGAAGCAGTCGTAAATCAGCCAGCGCGTTATTGCTGGTGAACCGCGATTGCCGATTTTGGGGCCGCTTCGCGACCCAGCGGGAGCAAGCTCCCTCGCCACAGGTTTGGCGTCCAGCCTTCAGCGTTTGCGTTTTTCCAGTGAGTACACAAACGGTGCAACGATTTCGACCGAGCCATTGGTCAGCATGTCAGCCGGTGGCTTGGGCAATGGCTGGGCGCGGCGGATCATTTCCAGGGTGGCCCGGTCCAGATCAGCGTTGCCGGAGCGGCCTACCAGTTCGTAGGACAGCACCTTGCCTTCAGCGTCGACCACGAAGCGCAGACGGTTCAGGCCTTCCTTGCCGCGTGCCTGAGCGCCCGACGGGTACTTTTTGTACTTGGCCAGGTGCGCCAGCAGCGTGCCTTGCCAGCTTTCCTTGGCCGCATTCTGCGCATGCGATGGCCCAGGGGCCGGTTGCGCGGATTTGTCTGTCGGGGCGTTGGTGGGCTGTGCGTCGCTCGGTTTTTCCTCGGAAGGTTTTTCCTTCGGCGGCTCGGGCTTTTTCTCGACCGGTTTAGGCGGCTGAGGCTTGGGTTTTGGCTTGACCGGTTTGGGCACCGAGATCGTCGGCTTTGGCGCTTCAGCCAGTTTGGGCAACGGCAGTTCTTCTGTCGGAGCCGGTGGTTGAGGCGGCGTTACGACCTTTGGTGGCGCGGGTGGAGGCGGTGCCGGAACCGGCGCCAACTCGATCATCATCGCCATCGGCGGCAACTCGACGGGTGGCGATGACGTCCAGTTGAGCGCGAGCAGAATCGCGATCCCGTGGACGCCCAGCACCACGGCCAGGCTACCGCTGTAACGCGTCAGCTTTTGGCGCGTCGTGATCATTTTTTGGCTGCCGTCTCAAGTCCGACCAGGCCGACTTTCAGGTAACCGGCTGCCCGCAGGGCATCCATCACGTGCATCAGGTCGCCGTAATCCACGCCTTTGTCGGCCTGGAAGAAGATGGTCGTGTCCTTCTTGCCTTGCGTCCGTGCGTCGAGGGTCGCGCCCAGTGTCTCGGCTTTGACTTCGTCTTCGCCCAGGTACAGGCGTTGGTCGGCCTTGACGCTGAGGAACACCGGTTTCTCCGGCCGTGGCTCGGGCTTGGCGGTCGAGGCGGGGAGGTCAACCTTGATGTCCACGGTTGCCAGCGGTGCCGCGACCATGAAGATGATCAGCAGCACCAGCATCACGTCGATGAACGGCGTGACGTTGATTTCGTGGTTCTCGGCCAGATCGTCGTCTGCGCCTTCTTTCAAATGCAGGGCCCATGGCTGATTACCCCACTTTCACCATGTGCGGTTGCGAGGAGCGCTCCGCTGGCAGGTGATCGAGGTCGCGGCTGACCAGCAGCAGGACTTCAGCCGATGCGTCGGAGACCTGCGCCTTGTAACCGGCGATGGAGCGAGCGAAAACGTTGTAAATGACGACGGCCGGAATCGCGGCTACCAGGCCCAGTGCCGTGGCCAGCAAGGCTTCGGCAATGCCGGGCGCTACGACAGCGAGGTTGGTGGTCTGGGTTTTGGCGATGCCGATGAAGCTGTTCATGATGCCCCACACGGTGCCGAACAGGCCGACGAACGGTGCGGTGGAACCGATGGTCGCCAGCACGCCGGTGCCGCTGCTCATGTTGCGACCGCAGGCCGCCACCAGGCGCTCAAGACGGAAGCTGACGCGTTCCTTGATACCTTCTTTCTCGCGGCTGTTGGCCGACAGACGCATTTCTTCCAGCGCATCGTGGACCAGCAGGTTGGCGAGAGTGCCTTCCTTGGTCGCGGACTCGCTCGCTTCCTTGAGGGTACGGGCCTTTTTCAGGTGGGCGATTTCAACGCGCAGACGGCGCTTGGCGCCGAGGACTTCAAAGCCCTTGGCGATCCAGATGGTCCAGGTGATGATCGAGGCGATGGCCAGGCCGATCATCACGATTTTCACGATGATGTCGGCGTTCTGGTACATGCCCCACGGCGACAGGTCATGGGCCATGCCCAGGGTGTTGTCGGCTTCGAGCACTTCAGGTTCGTCAGCAGCCGGGACACCTTCTGCCAGCGTCGCGTCGGTGGCGACTGGCGCGGCTACAGGTGTTGCGTGATCGGCAGGCGCGGCGGCGGGAGCAGTGGCCGCCGGTGCGGTGACGGGTGCCTGAGCATCGGCGAACGCGGCGGTCGGCGCCAGCAGCAGGCTGAACAGCAGCGCGGCAACGGCGCCCAGGGCGCGTGCTGGACGGGCAGGATTGGTTGGCGAAGCGGAGAGAGGAATGCGTGTCATGCTGGCCGGACCTGAGAGAAAAAGAGGGTTGATGTCCTTTCAGGCCTCGTGGGGCCGAGAACAAAACAGGCGGGCATTATTGCAAGTAATTCTTGTTAACAGAAGTAATAGAGTCTCTTTTTTTCTTTGATTGCTAGCCGCTCGTCCACTGCCAAGGCTAGTCTGTGCCTTTCTGATGGGAGATTTCTGATGTCTGCGCCTTCTGTTTTGATCGCCGGTTGTGGTGATGTCGGTAGCCGTCTGGCCACACAATTGCTGGTCGAGGGTTGGGAGGTTCACGGCCTGCGGCGTGACATCTCGCGCCTGCCCGGGGGCGTTATTGGTGTTGCCGGCGACTTGTTTAATAAGGATTGTCCGGCGACCTGGCCGGTCGGTGCGGTGGATTACCTGGTGTATTGCGCGGCTGCCACCGATCACGATGAAGCTGGTTACCGAGCCGCTTATGTTCAGGGCTTGCAGCATGTACTGGAATGGCTGAACGACTACGGCCAGGAGCCCAAGCGCCTGCTGTTTGTTTCCAGCAGCAGCGTGTACGGCCAGCAGGACGGTGAGTGGGTCGACGAAACCTCGCCGACTGAAGCGGGTGGTTACTCGGGGCGTTTGATGTTGGAGGCCGAACAGATCGCGCTGAACAGCGGGATCCCCGCCAGCCTGGTGCGTCTGACCGGGATCTATGGTCCGGGCCGTGAATGGCTGTTGACTCAGGTGCGTCAAGGCTACCGCGTGGCCATCGATCCGCCGTTGTACGGCAACCGTATTCACGCCGATGATGCGGCCGGTCTGCTGGCCTTTCTGCTCAAGGCCGATCACCAGGGTGCAACGCTGGATGACTGCTATATAGGTGTCGACGATGCACCTGCGCCGTTGGCCGAGGTGGTGGGCTGGTTACGTGAGTACCTGGGTGTCACCGAATGGGCCGCGGACGCGAGCGTACGCCGTGCCGGCAGCAAGCGTTGCAGCAATGCACGAGCCAAGGCGTTGGGCTGGACGCCGCGTTATCCGAGTTTTCGCGAAGGGTATACCGCGATTCTTGAGAGTGCTCGTTGAACTGTTTTTACGCTTGAAGAGAAAGGGGCCTACGGGCTCCTTTGTTCTGTACTACTGCTTTTCCAGCAGCCACTGACGTGGGCCGGGGGCGAACTGAGGGATTTCATCCGCACGTGAGTGATTGATGGCATTCAGGATTTCCAGTTGCTTGCCATTACGCACAAAGATCCACGTGCCTCCCAGGTCTCCAGTCCCTAGAAACAGAGTGTTATTGCCGGCTCCTTGGGAGGCGCAATCACCATCCAGGCACAGTTCGTACCGATCTGTATTCGGCAGCCCTGAAACCCCGCCATCGGCTGAGAACACAACGCTACTGCCGTTTCCCTGACCGTCGATAATTTTCCACTGCCCGCCCATGTAAGCCGAGTTCAGGGCCCTTCTGAAGGTGTTGCTCCATTTTGCCCCCGTTCTGGCGGCCTCGGTGGGGCGACTGAACACCTGTTGGGGGTGATGTTCTTTGGCCAGTTGGGTCAGTTGCTTGCCGTCGAAACGCAGTTCGTCAGCGCCGTAGCCGTTGTAGTCGACGGTCCAGGCGTCGGGGGCCTTTTGCAGCAGTTGGCCTGCGCCCATTTCGAAACCGCTGCTCACTTGTGCCTGGCCGGTGCGAGTGTTGATGTCCCATTCCAGGTTTGAGCCGCGGATGTTGAGAGGTTGGCCCAGGGCTGCCGCATCAATGATTGCCTGATTGATCCAGATACCGCTGATGTCCGCTTCTTGCGAGGTATGAATGCAGCCGCCTAGCAGCAATAGACTCAGGACAAGCAGTTTGCGCATGATCAATCCTTGGGGCAGTAAAGAAACCATGGCGCAGGCTAAAGAAAAAGGAGCCCTTGGGCTCCTTTGTTTTGTGTCACTGCTTTTCCAGTGTCCACTGGCGCGGGCCGGGGGAGAACGAAGGGACTTCGTCTGCCTGGGAGCCGTTGACGGCCTGGAAGATTTCCAGTTCTTTACCGTTGCGGGTAAAGATCCATGGGTTGCCCTGCCCACTCTGTTGCAGCCAGACCGTGTCATGACCACCACTCATGGAGGCGCAATCGCCCGCCAGGCACAGTGCGTATCGGTCCGCGCCGGGCAGGCCCTGAACCGAGCCGTCGGGCTGGAACCGGACAGTGCTGCCAAGGCCTGGGCCGTTGACGACTTTCCAGCTGCCACCCAGGTAAGCGGCGTACAGTGCGCGCTCGAAACTGGCGCCCATCGGTGCGCCTTCGGGGGCGGCGTCTTTGGCGCGGTCAAAAACCTGTTCGGGTTCGTTGTCGTTCGCCGCTTGGCTGAGCTGTTTGCCGTCGCGTTTCAGTTCGCTGGCAGAGCTGCCATAAAACTCGACTTGCCAGGCCCCGGACTTCTCGCCCAGCAGCTTGCCTTCCACATTCTCGAAACCGTTGGTGTAGCGCGCCTGGCCGGCCTTGGTGTTGATGTCCCACTCAAGGTTCGGGCCGTAAGCCTGCAAGGCCTCACGCAAGGGGCCACCCTTTGATGCCGCGTCGATTGCCGCCTGGTTGATCCAGGTGCCGCTGATGTCACGGTCGGCAGGGTCGCTGGCACAGCCACCGAGAAACACCGCGAGCATCGAGAGAGCTAGCGCTTTGCGCATGAGGAAATCCTTTCAGAACGAAGTCGGCGCAGCCTCGCAGGCTGCGCCGCCGGTATTACTCGATGACCAGGATGGCATCCATTTCGACCTGCGAGCCTTTTGGCAGCGCAGCAACGCCGATGGCGGCGCGGGCCGGGTACGGCTGGTCGAAGTATTTGCCCATGATCTCGTTGACCTTGGCGAAGTGGCTCAGGTCGGTGAGGAAGATGTTCAGCTTGACGATGTCCTTGAACGAACCGCCGGCAGCTTCGGCCACGGCTTTCAGGTTTTCGAAGACCTGAACGGTCTGGGCTTCGAAGCCTTCGACCAGTTCCATGGTTTTTGGATCGAGTGGAATTTGACCGGACATGTAGACGGTGTTGCCAGCCTTGATCGCCTGGGAGTAAGTACCGATGGCGGCAGGTGCCTTGTCGCTGGTGATAACAGTCTTGGTCATTTATGACTCCTTGTAATGGGCTGGGCTATGTGGGCGAGCTATGCGCGCATGCGGGTGATGCGGATGACCCCGGTCAGGGCGCGCAGTTTCTTGATCACGCGGGCCAGGTGCACACGGTCGTGCACGCTGACCACCAGTTGGACCACGCTGATACGACCGTCGCGTTCGTCCATGCTGATTTTTTCGATGTTGCCGTCGGCGGCGTTGACGCTGCTGGCCAGCAGGGCAATCAGGCCGCGCTGGTGTTCCAGCTCGACGCGCAGCTCGACGTTGAACTCGCCGGTGACATCCTTGGCCCACGAGAGCTGGATGCATTTTTCCGGGTTGTGGCGGATTTCGCTGATGTTGCGGCAGTTGTCCAGGTGCACGACCATGCCTTTGCCGGCGGACAGGTGCCCGACAATCGGGTCCCCCGGGATCGGTGTGCAGCATTTGGCGTAGCTGAGGACCAGGCCTTCGGTGCCGCGAATCGCCAGCGGGCCTTCCGGGCTTGGCAGTTGCTCGCCTTCGCCGAGCAGGCGACGGGCGACGACGTAGGCCATGCGATTGCCCAGGCCGATGTCTTCGAGCAGGTCTTCGATCAGTTCGAGGCGGTACTCGGTGAGCATCACCTTGATGCGTTCGGCCGGGACATTTTCCAGCGAGCTGTCGAACCCGTTGAGCACCTTGTTCAGCAGGCGTTCGCCCAGGCTGATGGACTCGGAGCGGCGTTGCAGCTTCAGTGCGTGACGAATGTGCGTGCGCGCTTTGCCGGTGACCACGAAGTTGAGCCACGCCGGGTTCGGTCGTGCGCCGGGCGCGCTGACGATCTCGACGGTCGAGCCGCTTTGCAGCGGTTCGGACAGCGGCGCGAGACGGCGATTGATCCGACAGGCGATGCAGCTGTTGCCGACGTCGGTGTGCACCGCGTAAGCGAAGTCGACGGCCGTGGAGCCTTTGGGCAGCTCCATGATCCGGCCTTTGGGCGTAAACACGTAGACCTCGTCCGGGAACAGGTCGATCTTCACGCTTTCGATGAATTCCAGCGAGTTGCCGGCGCGTTGCTGCATTTCCAGCACGCCTTTGACCCATTGGCGGGCGCGGGCGTGAGTGCCTTTTGGCTGTTCGTCGCCGCTGGATTTGTACAGCCAATGGGCGGCGATGCCGTTGTTGGCCATCTCTTCCATTTCACGGGTGCGGATCTGGATCTCGATCGGTACGCCATGCATGCCAAAGAGCGTGGTGTGCAGCGACTGATAGCCGTTGGCCTTGGGGATCGCGATGTAATCCTTGAAGCGCCCCGGCAACGGTTTGTACAAATTATGTACAGCACCCAGCACGCGGTAGCAGGTGTCGACCTTGTCGACGATGATCCGGAACGCGTAGACGTCCATGATCTCGTTGAAGGCCCGACGTTTGCCGCGCATTTTCTTGTAGATGCCGTAGAGGTGTTTCTGGCGACCGCTGACCTCGCCCTGAATGCCATCGATGGCCAGGCAGTGGCTAAGGGATTCTTCGATCTTGTTGACGATTTCCTTGCGGTTGCCCCGGGCGCGCTTGACGGCCTGGTAGATCCGCGCGGAACGCATCGGATGCATGGCCTTGAAGCCCAGGTCTTCGAATTCTATGCGGATGGCGTGCATGCCCAGCCGGTTGGCGATGGGCGCATAGATTTCCAGGGTTTCCTTGGCGATTCGTCGGCGCTTTTCACCGGACAGGACTTCCAGCGTGCGCATGTTGTGCAGGCGGTCGGCCAGTTTGACCAGGATCACGCGAATATCGCGGGCCATGGCCATGGCCATTTTCTGGAAGTTTTCGGCTTGGGCTTCGGCCTTGGTCTCGAAGTTCATCTGGGTCAGTTTGCTGACCCCGTCGACCAGTTCGGCCACGGTTTCGCCGAACTGCGCAGAGAGCGCTTCCTTGGCGATGCCGGTGTCTTCGATCACGTCATGCAGCATCGCAGCCATCAGGCTCTGATGGTCCATGTGCATGTCGGCAAGAATGTTCGCGACCGCTAACGGGTGCGTGACGTACGCCTCGCCGCTGCGGCGGCGCTGGCCGTCGTGGGCTTGTTCGGCGTAGAAATACGCTCGGCGGACCAGGTTGACCTGGTCATTGCCGAGGTAGGTCGATAAGCGATCGGCGAGGGCGTCTATGCTCGGCATGATGACTCCTGCCGATGGCTGTGACCCCGCGCCGTGCTACGTCGACCAAGCATAGGCTTAGACGGCCTCGTTGGACTCGTCCTCGAACGCTGCGAACAGCGGTTCGTCTTCGACGATTTCGGCGTTGGCGATGAACTCGTAGCTCATCAGGCCTTCAGCGATTTCACGCAGGGCCACAACGGTAGGCTTGTCGTTTTCCCACTGAACCAACGGCTCTTTGCCACCAGTGGCGAGTTGACGTGCACGCTTGGTAGAGAGCATGACCAGCTCAAAGCGGTTATCCACGTGTTCTAGGCAGTCTTCAACGGTTACGCGGGCCATGGTATTCCTCGGAGCGAATGCAATATGCGCGCTGCCCGGTTGGGCGAGCGGACTCAACAGTTTAAAAAATCACCAGCGATTAGGGAAGCGCTGATTTTTTGATCAAGCCCTTCAACGCGCTACAAGTGCCAATGTAAGGCCCTTGCAACGGTTTTGGGAAGAGCTGTTTAGCCCAGCAATTCGGCCAAAAGTTTTCCGTTACGCTGCTGCTGACGCTTCTGATGCAGCTGATTGGCACGGAAAATCGCCTGTAAATCGCGCAGTGCGTGGGCGAAATCGTCGTTGATAATCAGATAGTCGTAGTCA
The DNA here is from genome assembly GCF_039908635.1 of Pseudomonas purpurea. Lineage (NCBI taxonomy): Bacteria > Pseudomonadati > Pseudomonadota > Gammaproteobacteria > Pseudomonadales > Pseudomonadaceae > Pseudomonas > Pseudomonas purpurea. The sequence continues at coordinate 5,709,373 of NZ_CP150918.1, read as the reverse complement.
ACATAGTGGCTCATTTCGCTGACGGCTTCGCGCATCCGGCCTTCGATGACCTCGTCGCTGTCCTGGCCGCGATTGTTCAGGCGCTGATGCAAGGCTTGCAGAGACGGCGGCAGAATGAAGATCGAACGGGCCTGGGGCATCAACTTGCGTACTTGCTCTGCACCCTGCCAGTCAATTTCCAGAATCAGGTCGTGGCCTTCGTCCAGGGTCTGCTGCAAGTGGCTTTGCGAAGTGCCGTAGAGATTGCCGAATACTTCGGCGCGTTCGAGGAAATCGCCATGTTCGATCATCTTCACGAACTCGCTGCGTTCGACGAAGTGATAGTTCACGCCGTTCACTTCACCGGGGCGCATGGCGCGGGTGGTGTGGGAGACCGAGACGCGGATCTCCTGATCAGCGTCGGTCAGGGCCTTGACCAGGCTGCTTTTACCCGCGCCCGAGGGGGCGGAAATGATGTACAGGGTGCCGGTGCTGTGGGTCATGTCGGGTTTGCCTTACTCAATATTCTGCACTTGTTCGCGCATCTGCTCGATCAACACCTTGAGGTTGACCGCAGCCTGGGTGCTGCGCGGGTCGAAGGCTTTGGAGCCCAGTGTATTGGCCTCGCGGTTGAGTTCCTGCATCAGGAAGTCCAGGCGCCGACCGGCAGCGCCGCCGGACGTGAGTACGCGGCGAACTTCGATGATGTGGGTGCTCAGGCGATCCAGTTCTTCGGCGACGTCGCTTTTTTGCGCGAGCATGACCATTTCCTGTTCCAGGCGCTGCGGGTCCAGCTCTGCCTTCATGTCGGCGAAGCGATCAAGGACCTTCTGGCGCTGGGTGGCAAGCATCTGCGGAACCAGTTCGCGCAGGGTCACCACGTCCTCTTCTATAGAGGTCAGGCGTTCGTTGATCAGCCGGGCCAGCTCCGCGCCTTCGCGCTCGCGGCCGGCCTTGAGTTCTTTCAGGCCTTGCGTGAACAGCGCCAAGGCCTCGGCGTTCAGTGCTTGCGGGTCGCTGGCGTCGGCCACCAGAACGCCCGGCCAGGCCAGCACTTCCAGCGGATTCAGGGGCGCTGGGTGCTTGATCAGGCTGGCGACGGTCTCGGCAGCGGCAACCAGTTGCGCGGCGCGCTCGCGGTCGACTTGCAGCGGTTTGCCGGTGGTTTCCTCAGTGAAACGCAAGGTGCATTCCAGTTTGCCGCGCGACAGGCCCCTGGCGCAGTGCTTCGCGCACATTGCCTTCGAGGTCGCGAAAGGACTCTGGCAGGCGCAGGTGCGGTTCCAGGTAGCGGCTGTTGACCGAGCGCAATTCCCAGCTCAGGGTGCCTTGGCTGCCGGCTTTTTCGACGCGGGCGAAGGCGGTCATGCTGTGCACCATGGAGGTACCTCGCGATTCAGGCCTGCGCCAAACCCTGCGGGCTCGACGGACCTGATAGTGATGAATTAAAGCCCACGGGCCGTAAAGGCGCAGGATTGTAACGCAGTGCGACGGATGCTCCCAAACGGCACGTGTGACAAAGCGCAGCAGGTCGTCGCAGAGCGCTGTTCAGAGCCTTCGCTCGTCGCCCGGGGTTTTTAGAAGTGCCCAGGTACGCCCGGGCACCCTATAATGCTCGGCAGATTTCCGTCCTCCGTACAGGTATCCCCTATGAAACGTCCAAGTGGTCGCGCTGCCGATCAGCTCCGCTCGATCCGCATCACCCGCAACTACACCAAACACGCCGAGGGATCTGTACTGGTCGAGTTCGGTGATACCAAGGTGATTTGCACCGTCAGCGTCGAGAACGGCGTACCGCGCTTCCTCAAGGGCCAGGGCCAGGGTTGGTTGACCGCCGAATACGGCATGCTGCCGCGCGCCACCGGCGAGCGTAACCAGCGTGAAGCGAGCCGCGGCAAGCAAGGCGGCCGCACCCTGGAAATCCAGCGCCTGATCGGCCGTTCCCTGCGTGCAGCGCTGGACATGTCCAAGCTGGGCGACGTCACCCTGTACGTCGATTGCGACGTGATCCAGGCCGATGGTGGCACGCGGACCGCTTCGATCACCGGCGCCATGGTTGCGCTGGTCGACGCCTTGAAAGTGATCAAGAAACGTGGCGGCCTGAAAGGTGGCGATCCGCTCAAGCAGATGATTGCTGCGGTGTCCGTGGGCATGTACCAGGGCGAGCCGGTGCTGGACCTGGACTACCTGGAAGACTCGGCTGCCGAGACCGACCTGAACGTGGTAATGACCAGCACCGGTGGTTTCATCGAAGTGCAGGGCACCGCTGAAGGCGCGCCGTTCCAGCCTGAAGAGCTGAGCGCTATGCTGGAGCTGGCGAAGAAAGGCATGAACGAAATCTTCGAGCTGCAACAAGCTGCACTGGCCGATTGATCAGACCGTCCCGCGCAAGGAGGACGCCATGAGTGACAAGCAACTGCCGCTTCCCACGCCGAGCCAAGAGGTTCGTCAGTGGGCAATGTTTTGTCACCTGTCCGCCTTGCTGGGGATCTGGATTCCGTTCGGTACGCTGATCGGTCCGCTGATTCTCTGGCAGATGAAGCGCGAGATGGATCCGTTTATCGATGATCAGGGCAAGGAGGCGCTGAACTTTCAGATCACCGTCGCCATTGCCTCTGCCATCTGTTTTCTGCTGATAGCGGTGATCATCGGGTTCTTCCTGCTCGGTCTGCTCGCAATCGGTGCGCTGGTGTTGACGATCATTGCCGGGGTGAAAGCCAATGAAGGGATGCCATACAGGTATCCATTCACCTGGCGGTTGATCAAGTAACGATCACCACTATTCCTTGTGGGAGCCACGACCAACGAGGTTGTGTGACATGGCAGTTCGTCATGTTTTAAAACAAATGCCCTGACTTGTCGGGGCATTTGTATTTTTGAAGTTGGATAATCGAGATCGTACTTACACTTCCAGACACAACTGCAATGCCTATGTCCTTGGCAATGAGACTTGGCGGTTGATAAAGTTGCCCCAAGTAATATTCATCAAGAAATATTTCGATATATTCAGACCATTGAAGGTCATTGAATCTAAACCAGTCAGTGTTGAGACAATCAACCTGTTCAAGAGGCGTGTCCAGGTAAAAAGTTCGCCCCTGAATATATATCCAAGAATAATACCAATGGTTCAGCTCGATTTTTATGGAACGCTTGTGGCCGCCTCTTTAGTGCTGTTACTGGGGCGCGGACTTGTTACGCGTATCGGTTTTTTGCGCGCCTACAATATCCCTGAGCCTGTAGCAGGCGGCCTGGTGGTTGCCCTGCTTCTCTTGGCTTTGCGGGGTCTTGAAGTTGAAGTCCGGTTTGACACCTCACTGCAGACTCCCTTGATGTTGGCGTTTTTCGCCACCATTGGCTTGAGTGCAGACTTCGCCAGCCTGAAGAAAGGCGGGCGCGTAGTGGGGATTTTTCTACTGGCGGTCACCACGCTCTTGGTGGTCCAGAATGCCATGGGCATCGGGCTCGCAAAAGCGTTGGGGCTCGATCCTTTGATGGGTCTGCTGACAGGCTCGATTACCTTGGCGGGCGGTCACGGTACAGGCGCTGCATGGGGAGCGACGTTCAGTGAGAAGTTCGGTCTGGCCTCGGCCTCTGAGCTTGCGATGGCCTCTGCGACGTTTGGCCTGGTGTTGGGTGGCTTGATTGGTGGCCCGGTCGCTCGTCTGCTGATCAAGCGTGTTCAGGTCCCCGGCCTCAAGGAAGAAAAGCCACGGCTGCCAAAGGGTTTTGAGCAGCCGAACAAAGAGCGCTCGATCACGCCATTTTCGTTTATCGAGACGCTTGCTCTGATCGCGGTCAGCTTACTGGCAGGCTCTCTCCTGAATGGTCTGCTCCAGGGGACCGCATTCGAGTTGCCGACGTTCGTGTGCGTCTTGTTCGTGGGTGTGGTTTTACGCAACGGGCTTTCAGCGCTTGGCTTGTATCAGGTGTTTGAGCGTGAGGTCTCCGTATTGGGGAATGTCAGCTTGTCGCTGTTTCTGGCGATCGCTTTGATGTCGCTCAAACTGTGGGATCTGGCTTCACTGGCGTTGCCGTTTTTCATCATCCTGGTTGCGCAAACGTTGGTCATGGCACTGTTTGCGATTTTCGTGACTTTCAGACTCATGGGCAGTAACTACGATGCGGCAGTTCTGGCGGCAGGACACTGCGGTTTTGGACTGGGCGCCACGCCAACGGCCATCGCTAACATGCAAGCGGTGACACAGCGCTACGGGCCTTCGCAAATAGCGTTTCTAGTGGTGCCAATGGTGGGGGCTTTCTTCATCGACATCATTAATGTCATCGTGATCAAGTTGTACCTGGCGCTGCCGTTTTTTGCCGCTGTCTGAAGTTCAGCTCACGTCCAGCGAGGGCGGGAGCCGCGCGCTCTGAGAGCGGTTTTCACCTTACGCTGGCGCACAAGAAAAATGCCCGTATCTTGCGATACGGGCATTTTCTTTAAACGCTTAGATGGTCAGCGTCCAGTCGTAGTCGACGATCAGCGGCGCGTGCTGCGAGAAGCGCGGCTGGCGAGGCAGGCGTGCGCTACGAACGAAGCGGCGCAGGCCTGGGGTCAGCAACTGGTAGTCGAAACGCCAGCCCAGGTTGAGCATCTCGGCCTGTTCGTTGTCTGGCCACCAGCTGTACTGGTCGCCTTCACGGCTGACTTCGCGCAGGGCGTCGACATAGCCCATGTTGCCGACAATCTCGTCCATCCAGGCGCGCTCTGGCGCCAGGAATCCCGGGGATTGCTGGCTGTCGCGCCAGTTCTTGATATCGAGCTTCTGTTGCGCTACGTACAGCGAGCCACAATAAATGTACTCGCGACGTTTGCGCCGCTGTTTATCCAGATAACGGGCGAAGTCGTCCATTAGCTTGAACTTCTGGTTCAAGTCTTCATCGCCGTTCTGCCCCGAAGGAAGCAGCAAGGTCGCGATGCTGACCTTGTCGAAATCGGCTTGCAGGTAGCGCCCGTAGCGGTCGGCCGTCTCGAAGCCGAGACCGCTGATGACGGCCTTCGGCTGCAACCGCGAATACAAAGCCACGCCACCTTGGGTGGGAACTTCGGCATCGCAGGCATAAAGGAAGTAGCCATCCAGTTGGAAGGCTGGATCGTCCAGTTCAAAGGCGGAGGCGCGGGTGTCCTGCAGGCAGATGACGTCGGCATTCTGTGCTTGCAGCCAACTGAGCAAACCGCGCTCGACTGCCGCCTGAATACCATTGACGTTCACACTGATGATCCGCATAAATGGCCCCAAAAATCGCGTGCGTGTATGATACACGGCGTCTACCTAATTAGCTAAATCCGTGGTATTTGGGGTTTTTTTCATGCAAGCGTATCAGCGCGACTTCATTCGTTTTGCCATCGATCGCGGCGTTTTGCGCTTCGGTGAGTTCACCCTGAAGTCCGGGCGCACCAGTCCTTACTTCTTCAATGCGGGCCTGTTCAACTCGGGCTCGGCGCTGGCGCAGCTGGGGCGTTTCTACGCGGCAGCCATCGTCGAGAGCGGCATTCCCTTCGACGTGCTGTTCGGCCCGGCCTACAAAGGCATTCCGTTGGCGGCGACCACCGCCGTGGCGTTGGCTGAACACCATGACCGTGACCTGCCTTGGTGCTTCAACCGCAAGGAAGCCAAGGCCCATGGCGAAGGCGGCAGCCTGGTTGGCGCACCGCTGACCGGCGAAGTGCTGATCATCGACGACGTGATCACCGCGGGCACCGCCATTCGTGAAGTGATGCAGATCATCGCTTCCCAGGACGGCGCCAAGGCGGCGGGCGTGTTGATCGCGCTGAACCGTCAGGAGCGCGGCAATGGCGAGCTATCGGCGATCCAGGAAGTCGAGCGCGACTTCGGTATCCCGGTGGTCAGCATTGTTTCGCTGACTCAGGTCCTGCAATTTCTGGCCGACGACCCCGAACTCAAGCAGCACCTGCCGGCGGTTGAAGCCTACCGCGCGCAATACGGCATCTGAATCAAAGGCCCTGTTCTCACAGGGCCTTTTCTTTTGTGTTCAAGCCAGTTTTCTCCATTTGGCGGCCAGTCGAGCCGTCAGCCATCCGAAATGCACCGCAAATAAAATCAGTGTGCACGTCAGCATGACGTACAGCGTCTGTGTCACATCGAAATCCCAGAGATCGAAGCTGCTGCCGTGAACAATGCGCAGCGCGCCGGGCAGGTTGACGTAAAACAGTGCCGTGAATGCCGTCAGAAAAGGCAACGCAATCGAGAACAGCGCGCTGCGTGCCTTTTCCCGGCTGCGTTTTCGAGCTTGAAGGCCTGTCACGTACTCATCCAGTTCCAGCGCTTCATGCAGCCTGGGCCACGCCAGGTTGAACATGAAGGTGGTCAGTGTCAGCAGCAGCCCGCTGGTCGCGACCATGTCACTGAACGGCATTGAGCCCCAGCGTCGCGCACAGCAGATTGTGGGAGTCTTCGCTGATTTCAAATTGCCCGGCGCTGCCTTTACGCTTGGTGATGGGTTTGAAGGTCGGCTCATTCTGGGTAATCAGCATGTTCAGTTCGTCGCGGATGACGTCCGAATGAATGACCACCAGATAGACCGTCTGTGCATGCTCCGCCGACTGGATCACCGCACTCATGCTGTGGCGCAGAATTTCATCGAGCTGGTTCCTGAAGCGTGAAACCGTGTTTTTCAACAAGGTTTTGCTCTGGCTCTGGGTGAGCTGGAAAATAGTCGATATCTGCGACTCGGTGGGCAATGTTTGCCCGAAATAGCTCTGGATCAAGTACAGCAGTCGATCCTGCTTCGCCTCGTCGGCACGGCTGGGCATCCCGCCCTCCACCAGCATTTTCAGGTATTCGGTCAGGCTGGCCTTGGCGATTCTCTCCAGTGCGTGGGCAATTTCGTGATCGTCGATACGAAGGGTCTTTTTGATCGGTTCTTTTTGTTCCTGGTTGAAGGCCTGGGCATCAATCGTGAAGGAAATCTGCATGGACGGCGCCCCGCGGTTATCGGGTGGGTTTGTTTGGGTAGGGGTCTTTCACGGCGTCGCCCTGGCCGGTGAGGATCTTCCAGCCATGGCGGGTGTGCGGGGTCGACTTGAACGCCGGGCAGGGCGGCATCGAGGTTTTGGCCTGGTTGGAGTAATGATGACCGCAGTCCACGCACTCGTAAGTGCCTGCTGAAACATCGCTGCCGTAGGGGACGTAGTCTTTTTGCATGAGGAATCTCCTGTGGGTTTCAGGTCGATCCTATGAGGATTGCCGGGCTCGCGATGTCAGGCATTTCCGTTGCTCGTGCAGGACGGTTCTGTGCTTTTCGCATTCGGCAGGAGGAAAACTACAGGGGGAAACGAACATCGCCCGCCAGGTCGGGAACCTGGCGGGCGATGTTCAGTGTGGCGGGTGAGATCAGTGAGGCTTGTGGTTGCTGATCAGGGTGCCCACGCCGGTGTCGGTGAAGATTTCCAGCAGCACCGCGTTCGGCACGCGACCGTCGATGATGTGCGAGGTGGTCACGCCGCCTTGTACCGCTTCCAGTGCGCAGCGGATCTTGGGCAGCATGCCGCCGTAAATGGTGCCGTCAGCAATCAGTTCGTCGACCTGCGCGGTGGTCAGGCCCGTCAGGACCTTGCCCGACTTGTCCATCAAACCGGCAATGTTGGTCAGCAGCATCAGCTTCTCGGCTTTCAGCGCTTCGGCCACCTTGCCGGCCACCAGGTCGGCGTTGATGTTGTATGACTCGCCGTTGGCACCAACGCCGATAGGCGCGATCACCGGGATGAAGTCACCTTTGACCAGCATGTTCAGCAGGTCGGTATTGATCCCGACCACTTCGCCCACATGGCCGATGTCGATGATTTCCGGGGTGGTCATCTCGGGTGTCTGACGGGTGACGGTGAGCTTCTTCGCACGAATCAGCTCCGCGTCCTTGCCGGTCAGGCCGATGGCGCTGCCGCCGTGGCGGTTGATCAGGTTGACGATGTCCTTGTTTACCTGGCCACCGAGGACCATTTCCACCACGTCCATGGTTTGTGCGTCAGTGACACGCATGCCATCGATGAAGTGGCTTTCGATCGACAGTCGCTTGAGCAGGTCACCGATTTGCGGGCCGCCACCGTGTACCACCACCGGGTTGATCCCGACAGCTTTCATCAGCACGATGTCGCGGGCGAAGCCGGTTTTCAGCTCGTCGCTTTCCATGGCGTTGCCGCCGTATTTGATGACCAGCGTTTTGCCGACAAAACGTCGGATGTAGGGCAGTGCTTCGGACAAAACCTTGGCTACGTTGGAGGCGGCATCGCGTTCGAGGGTCATTAGGGCTCCGGTGGATCAGATCAAAACGGTAGTTGGAGATCAGGTGCAACACGTTTCAGTTGGGCGTGGAACACATCCTTGATGCGCTGCAGTTGGGCCTCGTTGTCAGCCTCGAAGCGCAGCACCAGCACCGGTGTGGTGTTGGAGGCGCGAACCAGGCCCCAGCCTTCGGCGTAGTCGACGCGCACACCGTCAATGGTGGTCAGGTCGGCGCCTTGGCCCCACTGCGCGTCGTGCAGTGCATCAATGATGCTGAATTTGCTCTCTTCGGTCACATGGATATTGATTTCAGGCGTAGAAATATCGTTCGGGAAGGTTGCGAACAACGCTTCGCAGCTGGATTTCTCCTGGCTGAGGATCTCCAGCAGACGAGCGGCGCTGTAAATACCGTCGTCGAAACCGAACCAGCGCTCCTTGAAGAAGATGTGCCCGCTCATTTCCCCCGCGAGCAGGGCGCCGGTTTGTTTCATCTTCTTCTTGATCAACGAGTGACCAGTTTTCCACATTAGTGGACGGCCGCCATATTCCTTGATCAGCGGGGTCAGGCGGCGGGTGCATTTGACGTCGAAGATGATTTCTGCGTCCGGGTTGCGCGCCACCACATCCTTGGCGAACAGCATCAGCAGGCGGTCCGGGAAGACGATGCTGCCGGTGTTGGTCACCACGCCCACGCGGTCGCCGTCGCCGTCGAAGGCCAGGCCGAGGTCGGCGTTGGTTTCCTTGACCTTGGCGATCAGGTCCACCAGGTTCTCGGGCTTGCCAGGGTCCGGGTGGTGATTGGGGAAGTTGCCATCGACTTCGCAAAACAGCGGGATGACTTCGCAGTTCAGCGCGGCGATCAGTTGGGGGGCGATCACGCCGGCCGCGCCATTACCGCAATCGACCACCACTTTCAGGCGGCGGGCGAGTTTGATGTCCTGAACGATTTCGGTGGTGTAGCGATCGAGGATCTCGACCTTGGTGATGCTGCCCTTGCCGCTGCTCAGGTTGTTGGTTTTCAGGCGTTCATGCAGCGCCAGGATCTGTTCATTGGCCAGGGTGTCGCCGGCAATGACGATTTTGAAACCGTTGTAGTTCGACGGGTTATGGCTGCCGGTGAGCATCACCCCGGACTTGCCGGCCAGGACGTTGGCGGCGTAGTAGAGCGCGGGGGTCGGCACCAGGCCGACATCGCTGACGTGGCAGCCGGCGTCGTAAAGCCCCTGAATCAGTTGTTCGACCAGTTCCGGGCCGGACAGGCGGCCGTCACGGCCAACAGAAATGTTCGGCTCGTGCTGGGCGAGGGTTTCGGCGCCAATGGCGCGACCGATCCAGTAAGCGGTTTCAGCGGTCAGCGTTTCCGGGACCACGCCACGAATGTCGTAGGCGCGAAAGATGCTGTCGGGGAATCGGGGTGCGACTTTGGCGGCGTTGCTCATGACTGAGAGTGCTCCATCTGAAAGGGTGCTGGACGGACCGGCGAATGGCTCGTCGGCAGGCTCAAACTGAAGGGTATGACGGTGTTTTCGACAGAGAGTTCGTGGTGTGCAAAGGCCATGACCGCGGCATCGGCGCGCATTTGGTCCGCCAATCCCTTGATATTCAGTGGTAAACCTTCCAGATGACGACTGTGCAATTTCGAGCATATAGAGCGCTTGTGGTGAGGGAGCTTGCTCGCGCTTGAGTGCGCAGCACTCACAAAACCGGTAATGACTTACAGCGTTTTGGGGCTGCTACGCAGCCCAGCGCGAGCAAGCTCGCTCGCCACAGGGTTTTCTGTTGGATCAGTGGCTACCCGAGTGGCCGAAACCACCAGTGCCGCGCTGGGTTTCGTCGAATTCTTCGACCAGTTCGAAGTGCGCCTGAACCACCGGCACCAGCACCAGTTGGGCCAGGCGCTCGCCGACCACGATGTTGAAGTCGGTCTGGCCGCGGTTCCAGCACGACACCATCAGCGGGCCCTGGTAATCGGAGTCGATCAGGCCGACCAGGTTGCCCAGCACGATGCCGTGCTTATGGCCCAGGCCCGAGCGCGGCAGGATCAGGGCGGCAAGGCCCGGGTCGCCGATGTACACCGACAGGCCGGTGGGGATCAGCAGGGTCTCGCCCGGCTTGATGACGGTGTCCTGTTCCAGCATCGCCCGCAGGTCGAGGCCGGCGGAACCTGGCGTGGCGTACTGTGGCAGCGGGAATTCGCTGCCGATGCGTGGGTCGAGGATCTTGGCTTGTAGAGCGTGCATGCGAGTTAAACCTGGTTCAGACGTTCGGCGATAAAAGTGATCAGCTGGCGGGCAATTTTGCCTTTGCTGGTCTGGGCAAAGAGTGTTGCGTGCAATTCACGGTCGATCACGCTGCAAGCGTTTTCCTCGCTGTTGAAGCCAATGCTCGGGTTGGCCACGTCGTTGGCGACGATCAGGTCGAGGTTTTTGTCTTTCAGTTTACGGGCAGCGTAGTCGAGCAGGTGTTCGGTTTCGGCGGCGAAACCGACACTGAACGGACGGTCGGGGCGAGTGGCAATGGTCGCCAGAATGTCCGGGTTGCGGACCATTTGCAGCAACAGGCCGTCGCCGTTCGTAGGGTCTTTCTTGAGTTTCTGTGGGGCGATGACTTCCGGGCGGTAATCAGCGACCGCAGCGGAGGCGATGAACAGGTCGCACGGGATCGCGGCTTCGCAAGCGGCGAGCATGTCGCGGGCGCTGACCACGTCGATCCGGGTGACGCGATCCGGGGTCGGCAAATGCACCGGGCCGGTGATCAGGGTGACGCGGGCGCCGGCTTCAACCGCGGCTTCGGCCAGGGCAAAGCCCATTTTTCCGGAGCTGTGGTTGGTGATGTAGCGCACCGGGTCGATGTTTTCCTGGGTCGGGCCGGCCGTGATCAGCACGTGTTTGCCGGTCAGCGCCTGGCGCTGGAAGCAGTCGGCAGCGCACTGCGCCAGGTCATCGGCTTCAAGCATGCGGCCCATGCCGACGTCGCCGCAGGCCTGGCTGCCAGATGCCGGGCCGAAGACTTTCATGCCACGGCTTTCGAGCAATTGGGTGTTGGCCTGGGTCGCCGGGTCGCGCCACATGGCCTGGTTCATGGCCGGTGCCAGCGCCACGGTGGCGTCGGTGGCCAGCACGAGGGTGGTCAGCAGGTCGTTGGCGATGCCTTGGGCCAAGCGCGCGATCAGGTCGGCGGTGGCCGGGGCGATCAGCACCAGGTCGGCCCATTTGGCCAGTTCGATGTGGCCCATCGCGGCTTCGGCCGCCGGGTCCAGCAGGTCCAGGTGCACGGGGTGCCCGGACAGCGCCTGCATGGTCAGCGGGGTGATGAACTCGCTGCCGCCACGGGTCATGACTACGCGCACTTCGGCGCCCTGGTCGATCAGTCGGCGAACCAGCTCGGCGCTCTTGTAGGCGGCAATGCCGCCGCCGACGCCCAGAACAATGCGTTTCCGATACAGCCGCTGCATAGGTCTGCCTTTCATTTCGTTGATGACTGCATGGCGAGACCCCCTCCCCAGGGATGAAATCGCCCGCAAAATTGATGGGCTACGATATCACAGCGACCGCTATGGAACAGCGGCGCACACAGACATGGAGGTGCTATGAGCATTCGCGATTGGCCGGCGGCGGAACGGCCGCGGGAGAGGTTACTGGAGCTGGGCGCGGCGAGTCTTTCGGATGCCGAGCTGCTGGCGATTTTTTTACGTACCGGTGTCTCGGGCAAAAGCGCGGTAGATCTGGCGCGACACTTGTTGAGTCAGTTTGGCAGCCTGCGTTCGCTGCTGGAGGCCGATCAAAAAACATTCAGCAAACAGTTAGGGCTCGGACCCGCGAAATTCGCTCAGTTGCAAGCGGCCCAGGAAATGGGCAGACGGCATTTGGCTGAACACTCGCGCCAGAAGTCGGTGCTGGAAAATCCCCGGGCTGTTCGTGATTACCTGAAGTCGATGCTGCGCCACGAGCCGCACGAGGTGTTCGGTTGCCTGTTCCTGGACTCCAAGCACCGGGTGCTGGCCTTCGAGACGCTGTTTCGCGGCTCCATCGACACCGCCAGTGTCTACCCCCGGCAGGTGGTCAAGCGAGCGCTGGCACACAACGCGGCGGCACTGATCCTGTGTCACAACCACCCTTCGGGCAACACCGAGCCGAGTCAGGCCGATCGAGCGCTGACCAAGCGCTTGCAAAAGGCGCTGGACCTGGTGGATGTGCGGGTGCTCGACCATCTTATCGTCGGCGACGGTGACCCGTTGTCGATGGTCGAATATGGGTGGATGTGAGCGGGGTAGCGCAGCTAAGTAAATCCAGGTGGGAGCGAGCAAGCTCGCTCCCACAGGGTTTTGCGGTGACGCTATTACTTGAGGCTGACTTTGGAAAAGTCCTGACGCCCGAACGGGCTGACCTGATAGCCCTGAACGTCCTTGCGCGTTAGCGCATAGGCCGTTGGGTGGGCCAGCGGCAGCCACAGTGCCTGTTGCTGGATCTGCGCCTGAGCCTGCTCGTAGAGCTTGCTGCGTACACCTTGTTCGGTGGTGGTCTTGCCGGCGCCGATGAGCTTGTCCAGGCCCTGGTCGCAGTAGCGGGCGAAGTTGGTCCCGGACTTGACCGCTGCGCAAGAGAACTGCGGCGTGAGGAAGTTATCCGGGTCACCGTTGTCGCCGGCCCAGCCCATGAACAACAAGTCGTGCTCGCCGGCCTTGGCGCGACGGATCAGTTCGCCCCATTCGATCACGCGGATTTCCGCTTGAATGCCGATTTCGGCCAGATCGGCCTGCAACAGTTGGGCGCCAAGGCTTGGGTTGGGATTGAGCAGGCTGCCGGAAGGGCGGGTCCAAATGGTGGTTTTGAAACCGTCCTTGAGCCCGGCCTTGGCCAGCAGCGCCCGAGCCTTGGCGATGTCTTTCGGATAGCCCGGCAGGTCCTTGGCGTAACTCCAGGTGTTAGGCGGGTACGGGCCATTGGCGGCCTCGGCGGTGTCTTCGAACACGGCCTTGAGGTAGCTGGCCTTGTCGAACGCCAGGTTGATCGCCTGGCGCACCTCGGGTTTATCCAGTGGCGGATGCTGGCTGTTGATCGCCACGAACGCGGTCATGAAGGCCGGCGTGCTTTCGATCTTGAGGGTCGGCTCCTGGGCGGCAGCCTGAACATCCAGCGGTTTGGGCGAGAGCGCAATCTGGCACTCGTTGCGCCGTAGTTTTTGCAGGCGCACGTTGGCGTCGGGGGTGATCGCGAACACCAGGCTGTCGATGGCCGGTCTGCCGGCGAAGTAGTCACGGTTGGCCTTGTAGCGAATCGACGCGTCCTTCTGGAAACGCCCGAAAATGAACGGGCCGCTGCCGATCGGCTGGCTGTTGAGCTTCTCCGGGGTGCCGGCCTTGAGCAACTGGTCGGCATACTCGGCGGAGTAGATTGAGGCAAAGCCCATGCTCAGGGTGGCGAGGAAGGTCGAGTCCGGGTGGTCGAGCGTAAAGCGCACGGTCAGCGGGTCGATGGCGTCAATTTTCTTGATCAGCGCGGGCAATTGCATAGACTGGGCATGAGGAAAGCCGCTTTGCGCAATTTTGTGCCACGGGTGCGCCGGGTCGAGCATCCGGTCGAAACTGAACTTCACGTCTTCGGCCGTCAGGGTGCGCGTGGGGTTGAAGTACTCGGTGCGATGGAATTTCACCTGCGGGTGCAGCGTGAAGACGTAGGTCAGGCCATCTGCCGAGACGTCCCAGCTGTCGGCCAGGCTGGGGACGACTTTGCCGCTGGTAGTGTCGAAGTCCACCAGCCGGTTCATCAACACGTCTGCCGAGGCGTTGGTGGTGGTCAGCGAGTTGTATTGAACGACATCGAACCCTTCCGGGCTGGCCTCGGTGCAGACGCTCAGGGCGGCCGCCTGGGCCAGCGGGCTCAGCAGGAGAGGGGCAAGCAACAACGGGAGGGCAGCGAGGCGCATTGTGTGAGTTTCCTTTGCAGATCGAAGGGCCATCTGCGAGTGCAGTCTGGAAAAGGGTTACCCTAGTGGCCTCTTTTGCAAATGACTATCCCCTTTTTTCAGTTTATGGCTGAGGTTGTGTGTTGTTTGCTAGGGTCAAAGTGCCAGGCAGAAGGTTTTCCAAAGGCAAAAAGGCTCGGATTTTTTGTCGAAAAGGTTCTGTTTACGGTGTTGGGACGCCAGGGTTTGTGGCAGATTTGCGCGACTGGCCTGGCTTGATCAGGTTGATCGCGGTTGTTCTGCGACGAGCGGTCGCTGCCATTGGCAGCCTTTTGCTAAAGCGTTCGAGCCAGGAAAATCGGGTATTTCGCAAAGTCCGTTCACACTGACTGTTGTTGCTATCGGGTCTTTCTGGTATAAAGCAGCGCTCTTTTCTAGGGGCCCGGTTCCTTCACTGTAGGTGTAGCCGGTAAGACCTCTAAAGAAACGCGGCGCCTGGCGCCAAATGACTGAGAGATTAAGCGGCCAACCCATGCCGGGTTGGGCATGTGGTTTTAGAGGGCTGAGGCATGTCGAGAGTATGTCAAGTTACCGGTAAGGGTCCGGTGACTGGGAATAACATTTCCCACGCAAACAACAAAACCCGTCGTCGTTTCCTGCCGAACCTGCAGCATCACCGCTTCTGGGTTGAAGAAGAGAAACGTTTCGTGCGTCTGCGCGTATCTGCCAAAGGCATGCGTATCATCGACAAGCGTGGCATCACTGTCGTGCTGGCCGAAATCCGCAAAGCCGGCAAGATCTAAGGGAGCTAATCATGCGTGAATTGATTCGTTTGATTTCGAGCGCCGGTACTGGTCACTTCTACACTACCGACAAGAACAAGCGCACTACTCCGGACAAAATCGAGATCAAGAAATTTGATCCGGTTGTTCGCAAGCACGTGATCTACAAAGAAGGCAAAATCAAGTAATTGATTTTTCCCTCTTAAGAAAAAGGCCCGTATCGCAAGATACGGGCCTTTTTTGTTGCGCCGCAGAAAGATCTCGGATGCCAGGTTGGCCACAGGCAATGGTCTTGGCGGCCCTAATGCAAAGCGCCCGATGCAGGGCATCGGGCGCTTTGTGTTGCTCTGTGCAACCGGGTTGCGTCAGTCAGTGTTCAGGCTGGACGCTCCGGTTACGGGGGGATCAGTTACCCATCGCGGCACTGGTGATGATTTCGTTTTCAACCAGCAGATTGATGCGTGCCGGGTTGTAGTCCTTGGTCATGATGAAACCGGCGCCGATCGGTCGTACCACCAGGCCGGTCTTTTCGGACAGTTCTGCGCGCAGAGCCTCGGCGTACTGCTTGCCGACGTACTGCTTGGCGGTTTCCAGCTGTTGGTTCAGGTCGATGGTCATAAGTTGCTTCCTTGCGATAGTTGAAATGAGCGAATTTGCTCCCGCCATCCGTCATGGATGGGGTGGGAAAAGTCTGGAGTAACTCTGGTTTTTTATCACCTGTCTGAGTGTGTCCCGATATTTGCCTGGCGTGCGCCGGGCAACAAAAAGCCCGTCGCGATGGACGGGCTTCAGGGGCACTCAAGTGGCCGGTTTCAGGGCTTCTGCTCGAACACTACATAGATTTTTCGGCAGGGCTCCAGCACTTCCCAGGTGCCTTGGAAGCCAGCAGGGATTACAAAACGATCTCCCGCACGGAGTGTCTTCGCGTTACCGTTTCCGTCACGCAGAACGGAAACGCCCTGCACGATTTCGCAGTATTCGTGCTCGGTGTAGCTCACCGTCCACTGGCCGACTTCGCCTTCCCACACCCCAGCGTTCATTTGCCCACAAGGGCTGTTGTAGTGGTTGTAGAGCGTTTGCTCCGGGTCGCCCTTGAGGACCTTCGCAACGTCCGGGCGGTAGCGTTCGGCCTGGGTCTGGGCCTGACTGAAATCGACGATGTCCTGGATGTTCATTCTGCTGATCCCCCGTGATTGCGGCGCAAGTGGTTGGAAAGGCCAAAGTCTATGTTTATTAAAATGAACATCGCAAGGCTGTTTGCCAGTGTTATGTCAAATATATTGAAACGTGAGGGGCCGCTGGTTTAGGGTGGTGAGTGCCTTGGGCCGATTTTAAGGCTGGCCGGGCCCATTTCCTGAAGGGCGCCTGCGTTGAACGCGGGGTGCTCGTATTCAATAAGAGGAGGACACTCGTATGACCACCCTGACTCGTGCCGACTGGGAACAACGTGCCCGCGACCTGAAAGTCGAAGGCCGTGCCTACATCAATGGCGAATACACCGCTGCCGTCTCCGGCGAGACCTTCGAGTGCATCAGCCCGGTCGATGGCCGTCTGCTCGGCAAGATCGCCAGCTGTGACGCCGCCGACGCCCAGCGCGCCGTGGAAAACGCCCGCGCTACCTTCAACTCCGGCGTCTGGTCGCGCCTGGCGCCGACCAAGCGCAAAGCCACCATGATTCGTTTCGCCGGCCTGCTCAAGCAGCACGCCGAAGAGCTGGCGCTGCTTGAAACCCTGGACATGGGCAAGCCGATCAGCGATTCCCTCAACATCGACGTTCCGGGCGCGGCGCAAGCGCTGAGCTGGAGCGGCGAGGCTATCGACAAGATCTACGACGAGGTGGCGGCTACCCCGCACGATCAGTTGGGTCTGGTGACCCGTGAGCCGGTCGGTGTGGTCGGCGCCATCGTGCCGTGGAACTTCCCGTTGATGATGGCCTGCTGGAAACTCGGCCCGGCGCTGTCGACCGGTAACTCGGTGATCCTCAAACCGTCCGAAAAATCCCCGCTGACCGCCATCCGCATTGCCGCGCTGGCCGTCGAAGCCGGTATCCCGAAAGGTGTGCTGAACGTGCTGCCGGGTTACGGTCACACCGTCGGCAAGGCGCTGGCCCTGCACATGGATGTCGATACGCTGGTGTTCACCGGTTCGACCAAAATCGCCAAGCAACTGCTGATCTATTCCGGCGAGTCGAACATGAAGCGCGTCTGGCTTGAAGCCGGCGGCAAGAGCCCGAACATCGTGTTTGCCGATGCGCCGGACCTGCAAGCCGCCGCCGAATCTGCGGCCAGCGCCATTGCCTTCAACCAGGGCGAAGTCTGCACTGCCGGTTCCCGTCTGCTGGTCGAGCGTTCGATCAAGGACACTTTCCTGCCGCTGGTGATCGAGGCGCTGAAAACCTGGAAGCCCGGCAATCCCCTGGACCCGGCAACCAACGTCGGTGCGCTGGTCGACACGCAACAGATGAACACCGTGCTGTCGTACATTGAGGCCGGCCATGCCGATGGCGCCAAATTGGTGGTCGGTGGCAAGCGCATCCTTCAGGAAACCGGTGGCACTTACGTCGAGCCAACGATTTTCGACGGCGTGAGCAATGCGATGAAGATCGCCCAGGAAGAGATCTTTGGCCCGGTGCTGTCGGTGATTGCCTTCGACAGCGTGGAAGAGGCGATCCGGATTGCCAACGACACGCCGTATGGTCTGGCCGCGGCGGTCTGGACGTCGGACCTCTCCAAGGGGCACCTGACCGCCAAGGCACTGCGTGCCGGCAGCGTGTGGGTCAATCAGTACGACGGCGGCGACATGACCGCCCCGTTTGGTGGCTTCAAGCAGTCGGGCAACGGTCGCGACAAGTCGCTGCATGCGTTCGACAAGTACACCGAGCTGAAGGCAACCTGGATCAAGCTGTAACTCTTTCAGGGAGTCTGTTCTGGATCAGGCTCCCTGAACGACGCAACATCCCCTGTGGGAGCGGGCCTGCTCGCGATAGCGCAATGACAGTCGACGTCAGTGTTGAATGTTGCGCCGTCATCGCGAGCAGGATTACAACATCCGCTCCAGGCCCACGGTGGTACTCATCCATGCATTGAAGCGCCGCCACCAACTTCCCGGCTCTTTGGTCAATGTGTGCAGTGTGCCGTTGTCCTCTGTGACCCAGGCGAGCTGGCCGTTTTCCAGCGTTACCTCATAGCTCAGCGGCGCTGCCATGCCTTGCAGCGCCAGCTCGCGTACCCGCTCGGCGAGTTCCGGGCTGTCCACCAGCACCCCGACTTCGGTGTTCCACAGCACTGAGCGCGGGTCGAAATTGAACGAGCCGATGAAGGCCTTTTGACGGTCGAAAATCATCGCTTTGCTGTGCAGGCTGGAGTCGGAACCACGGGACGCCGCACTGTGGAACAGGTTCGGGCCGCTGCCGCCATGTTCGCCAGGTTGCCGGCGCAGTTCGAACAACCGCACGCCGTGCTCCAGCAACGCTTTGCGATACGGCGCGTAACCGCCGTGCACGGCCGGCACGTCGGTGGCTTCCAGCGAGTTGGTCAACAAGCTCACCGACACCCCGGCATCCGCGCGGCCCGTCAGGTAGACCAACCCCGGCTGGCCGGGGACGAAATAGGCGGAAATCATGATCAACTCCTTGCTGACGCCTTGCAGCTCGGGCGCCAGTTGGGTGGTCAGCAGCAGTTGCGGGTCCGGTTCGTTCCTGGCCAGCACTTTGCTCGGCGCATCCCACAAGGCCTGGTTCCAGGCCCAGATCAGTTCGCGGCGCCAGACGTCCATCCGTGGATGAGTCCGGTAGACCTTCAGTTGCCGATACAGCGCGTGGTTCTGCTGGCGGGTTTCATCCAGCGATTCCTTGAGCCGCAACCGGGTGTCTACCAGGTCCTGGGCGGTCGGCCGGAAGGACATGAACTCATCGATGGGTTTGCTCAGGGCGCTGTTCCAGTACTGGTCGAAGCTGTGCCCCAACTGCTCGGCCACCGGACCGATGCCGAGCATGTCGATGTCGGTGAAGTTCAGGTTGGGCTCGGCATCGAAATACTCGTCCCCCAGGTTACGCCCGCCGACGATGGCGGCGCTGTTGTCCGCCAGCCACAGCTTGTTGTGCATGCGCCGATGTTGCAGCGACAGGTTGAACAGCCTGCCCATTGTCCGCGTCACGCCTGTGCTGCGGCCCAGGTGCAGGGGGTTGAACAGGCGGATGTGGATGTTCGGGTGAGCGGCGAGGGTGGCGATGATCTGGTCCAGGCCATCGCTGGTGGTGTCGTCGAGCAGGATGCGCACGCGAACGCCACGGTCGGCGGCCTTGAGGAGTTCCTCCACCAGCATGCGTGTGCTGATGCCGTCGTGGACGATGTAGTACTGCAAGTCGAGGCTGCTTTGCGCGTTGCGGATCAGCTCGGCACGGGCCATGAAGGCCTCGCTGCTGTTGGGCAACAGGCGAAAGCCCGAGCGGCCCTGATAGGGCGCGGCCTGGGCCTGGATCGAGCGCCCGAACGCCGAGTCAGAGACCGGTAGGGCCTGGCTCGGCTTGTGTGGCACATCGAGAGAAGCGCAGCCGCCGAGCAGGGTGGTGAGCAGCAACAGCGTGCTCAGGTCTTTTCTGGCTCTCACGTAGGAAGCTTCCGATTGTCGGCAGATGTCGGCATGTGGACGCAGGGTTCCGGTGAGAGGTCAGTCCGCCGTGTCGCGGGTTTCGGCCAGCAGTTTAATCGCCGCCGCGCCCACCTTGCGGACTGCGTCTTCGATTTGCGGCGTTGGTTTGGCAGCGTAGTTCATGCGCAGGCAATTGCGGTACTTGCCCGAGGCCGAAAAGATACTGCCCACCGCAATCTGTACGCCTTGGTTGTGTAGCGCACGGTTGAGCTTGAGGGTGTCGAAACCGTCCGGCAACTCGACCCACAACATGAAGCTGCCCTGAGGACGACTGGCGCGAGTGCCCGCGGGGAAATAACGGCTGACCCAGTCGATCATCAAGTCACGATTGCGTTGGTATTGGGTGCGCATCCGCCGCAAATGAGGCTCGAAATGCCCGCCTTTGAGAAATTCGGCGATGGCGATTTGCGGCTGCGGCGCGGTGGAGCCGGTGCTGATGTATTTCATGTGCAGCACCCGTTCCAGATACCGGCCCGGCGCGACCCAGCCAATGCGCAAACCGGGGGCCAGGGTCTTGGAAAACGAACTGCAGAGCAACACGCGACCGTCCTCGTCGAAAGACTTGATCGTGCGCGGACGCGGGTAGCTGTACGCCAGTTCGCCATACACATCGTCTTCGATGATCGCTACGTCAAACCGCTGTGCCAGGCTCAAGAGCGCACGTTTTCGCGACTCCGGCATGATGTAGCCCAGCGGGTTATTGCAGTTGGGGGTCAACTGTATGGCCTTGATCGGCCACTGTTCCAGGGCCAGTTCAAGGGCATCGAGGCTGATTCCGGTGAGCGGGTCGGTGGGGATTTCCAGGGCTTTCATGCCCAGGCCCTTGAGGGTCTGCATGGCGCCGTGAAAGCTGGGCGAGTCGACGGCAACGATGTCGCCCTGCTCGCACGTGGCGCGGATGCTGGTGGACAGCGCTTCATGGCAACCGGTGGTGATGATCAGATCGTTGACGCCCAGTTGGCAGCCGGAGTCCAGCAGCAGGCGCACCAGTTGTTCACGCAGTTCGAGGGTGCCGTAGATGTTGTCGTAATACAGGCCGGGCATGTCCAGGCGTCGACTGATCCGTGCCAGGCCGCGCAGCAGCGGTTTCATGGTTGGCGTGGTGATGTCCGGCATGCCGCGGCCCAGTTGCACCACGTCCTTGCGTGGTACGGCGCGGATCAGCTCCAGCACTTGGTCCCACTGGGAAATGTCCACCGGGCGCTGGGCCGGCCGGCCAATGACCGGCAGGTCCGGCAGCTCGCGCCCGACCGGTACGAAGTAACCGGATTTCGGTTTCGGCGTCGCCAGCCCGCCGTCCTCCAGCACCCGATAGGCCCCTGCTGCACCGTGCTCAGGCTGACCCCGTGTTCAACGCTCAGCGCCCGCACCGACGGCAGTCGGTCGCCGGGGCGGTAGAAGCCCTGTTCGATGCGTGTGCCGAGCAATTCGGCGAGGTTCACGTAGAGCGTCATGGTACTGCCTCGGCAAGTGGAATCAGGAAACCAGTACAGATGAAGTCAAAACCGATGATTCAGAACAGCAGGCGAGAATCTGTATGGAAATAATGCAGTCTCTTTGAATCTGTAATGCTTTTTGACGTCCGCGCATCATGGAAGCTCTGGTTATCCAAGTAAACAGGAGCGACAAAAATGAACGGCTTGAGCGATGTGCGGCTGACGCTACACAGTCAGGAACTGGTGGCAGGACAGGGCAAGGGCTCCAGCGCGACCTGCGCTCGCAACGCCCCGCCCGGTCTGAGCCGCTGGGCCCTGTTGTGGCATCGCCTGCATACCCGCAAGGCCTTGCTGGAGTTGACGCCCGAGCAGTTGGACGACATTGGCTTGAGCCGTGAGCAGGCGCGGGAGGAGGGCCTGAAGCCGTTTTGGCGAATCTGAGTGTTGTGGTGTTCTTTAGAGCCATTCGCGAGCAAGCCCGCTCTCACATTAGATCTTCAGCGAACACAGATTTTGTGTTCGACAACGATCAAATGTGGGAGCGGGCCGGGCGGCGTTCCGATGCTCGCGCAAGCGTCGGCACCGACGCCACAAATCTCTCAGACCCACTCTTTCATCCGGTGCCACAACATCCCCAGCGCCAGTAACGGTGAGCGCAAATGCTTGCCGCCCGGGAAGGTGATGTGCGGCACCTGGGCGAACAGGTCGAAGCCACGGCTCTGCTGGCCGCAGATCGCTTCGGCCAGCAACTTGCCGGCGAGGTGGGTGGCGTTTACCCCGTGTCCCGAGTAGGCCCTGGGCGTAATACACGTTCGGATGCTGCTGGAGCCGGCCGATCTGCGGCAGGCGATTGGCGCCAATACCGATCATCCCGCCCCATTGATAGTCGATCTTCACCCCGGCCAACTGCGGGAAGACGTCGAGCATTTTCGGCCGCATGTAGGCGGCGATGTCCTGCGGGTCGCGGCCGGAGTAATGGCAGGCACCGCCGAACAGCAAGCGCCGGTCAGCCGAGAGCCGGTAATAATCCAGTGCCACGCGCTGATCGCACACCGCCATGTTCTGCGGCAGCAATGCGTGCGCCTGGGCTTCGCTCAAGGGTTCGGTGGCAATGATGTAGCTGCCGGCGGGCAGCACTTTGCCGCTGAGTTGCGGATTGAGGTCGTTGAGGTAGGCGTTGCAGCCCAGCACCAGGGTCTTGGCGCGGACCGAGCCCTGGGCGGTGTGGACCTTGACCTCGCTGCCGTAGTCGATGCGTGTCACGGCGGATTGCTCGAACAGTTGCACGCCCAGTTGTTGCGCGGCGACAGCTTCGCCCAGGGCCAGGTTCAACGGGTGCAGATGGCCCGAGCCCATGTCGATCAAGCCGCCGACGTAACGCTTGGAACCCACCACGCTGTGCATTTCATTGGCCTGTAGCAGGCGCAGTTCGTGGCGATAGCCGAGGCTGCGCAACTCATCGGCGTCTTCGGCAAAACCTTCGAGGTCGCGGGGTTTGTTGGCGAGGTCGCAGTAGCCCCAGGTCAGGTCGCAGGCGATCTGAAAGCGCTCGACGCGCTGTCGGACAAGTTCCACCGCTTCCAGGCCCATGAGTTTCATCTCACGAACGCCGTCGGCACCGATCACGTTGGCGAACTGGTCGAGGCCATGGCCCACGCCGCGAATCAGTTGTCCGCCGTTGCGGCCGCTGGCGCCCCAGCCGATCTTGTGGGCTTCCAGCAGCACTACGCTGAGGCCGCGGTCGGCCAGTTCGATTGCCGTGTTCAACCCGGAGAACCCGCCGCCGACCACGCACACGTCAGCCACCCGCTCGCCTGTGAGCACCGGATGGTCGGGCTGCGGCAGGCTGCTGGCGGCGTAGTAGGAAGCGGTGTGCTGGTGGCTCGGGACAGGTTGCTGAGCACGGGCATTCATGTGCGTAATCCTGATTATTGTGTGTGAAAAATTTGACGGAGCATAAGCCGGACCTTCCGCCAGGGGCAACACTGGTCGGCCAGCGCTGTCTGCCTTGCGGCTTTTAAGGCAAAATCCCACCCCGTTCACTTCATCGGTAATCGCTTCAATGAGCTGCAACCGCCAGAAAATTCGTACGCTGCGGCAGCAGATTCCCTCGTTCGAGTGCGTGCCCGGCTGCCATGACTGCTGTGGGCCGGTGACGACGTCTCCTGAAGAAATGTCCCGCCTGCCGCGCAAGACCAAGGCCGAGCAGGATGCGGCGATGGATGAACTGAACTGCGTTCACCTGGGCCCAAACGGCTGCACGGTGTACGACGAGCGTCCGCTGATCTGCCGATTGTTCGGCACCACGCCAACCCTGCCATGCCCCAATGGCCGCCGCCCGGTGGAGATGATTCATCCACGGGCCGAAAAACAGATTCATGAGTACATGGCCAGCACCCGGCAGGTGCTGGTTTAAACGGCCGCGTTCATTTCAGATCGACCGAGTCGCTTCAATCGCGAGCAAGCTCGCTCCCACACTGGATCTCTGTTGTGCACAAATTGGCATCCACTGAAGATCTCCTGTGGGAGCGAGCTTGCTCGCGATGGCGCCCGCTCATGCAATGATTCCCTTGAGGTAGAACTCTCAATCCGGAATCGGCAGGCTCAGGCTCTCTTTCACTTCTTCCATCACGATGTAGCTCTTGGATTCGCGCACGTGCGGCAGTTTGAGCAGGATGTCACCCAGCAGTTTGCGGTACGAGGCCATCTCGGAAATCCGCGCTTTCACCAGGTAATCGAAGTCCCCTGACACCAGGTGGCATTCCAGCACGTGAGGCAGTTTCAGCACAGCCCGTCGGAACTCTTCGAAGGTGTCGCCGGACTTGTAGTCGAGGCTGATTTCCACGAACACCAGCAGGCTCCCCTTGAGGTGCTGCGGGTTGAGCCGGGCGTTGTAGCCCATGATGATCCCCTCGCGCTCAAGGCGCCGGACCCGCTCGGTGCAGGGCGTGGTCGACAACCCGACCTTTTCCCCAAGCTCCGTGAACGAGATCCGACCGTCTGCCTGAAGGATGCGCAGAATGTTGCGGTCGATCTTGTCCAGCTCTCGTTTGGTTTGAGTGTTCGTCCGCATAGGGGATGCTCCTCCGTGAAAAGGGTTTTTGCCGAGAATTGTCGCCAAATATAGGTGCTTATATAGTGAAAAGCACTGGCCAATGTTTTTTACACTGCGCGCATCTGTGCTATGAACAATAAACGTCTGCGGTAAGCCGCGATGAGGGAAATGAAAATGCGCGTTCTGGTCTTGGGTAGCGGCGTTATCGGTACCGCCAGTGCCTACTATCTGGCTCGGGCCGGCTTTGAAGTGACCGTCGTCGACCGTCAGCCAGCCGCGGCCATGGAAACCAGTTTCGCCAACGCAGGCCAGGTGTCGCCGGGCTATGCCTCGCCTTGGGCTGCGCCGGGTGTGCCGCTCAAGGCCATCAAGTGGCTGTTGCAGCGCCACGCACCGCTGGCAATCAAGGCCACTGCCGATATTGGTCAGTACCTGTGGATGGCGCAGATGCTGCGCAACTGCACCGCCAGCCGTTACGCGGTGAACAAGGAGCGCATGGTCCGTCTGTCCGAGTACAGCCGTGACTGCCTCGACGAACTGCGCGCCGAAACCGGCATTGCCTACGAAGGCCGCAGCCTGGGGACTACCCAACTGTTCCGCACCCAGGCGCAACTCGATGGCGCGGCCAAAGACATCGCCGTCCTCAAGGAGTCCGGCGTACCGTTCGAACTGCTCGACCGCGCCGGCATTGCCCGCGTCGAACCGGCACTGGCCAGTGTCACCGACATCCTCGCCGGTGCCCTGCGCCTGCCGAACGACCAGACGGGCGACTGCCAGATTTTCACCACGCGCCTGGCCGAAATGGCCACGAAACTGGGCGTGGAATTCCGCTTCGGCCAGGACATCCAGCGCCTCGACTTCGCCGGTGACCGTATCAACGGTGTGTGGATCGACGGCAAGCTGGAAACCGCCGACCGCTACGTCCTGGCACTCGGCAGCTACTCGCCGCAACTGCTCAAGCCGCTGGGCATCAAGGCACCGGTGTATCCGCTCAAGGGTTATTCCCTGACCGTGCCGATCACCAACCCGGCGATGGCCCCGACTTCGACCATTCTCGACGAGACCTACAAGGTCGCGATTACCCGTTTCGACAACCGTATTCGTGTTGGCGGCATGGCTGAAATAGCCGGTTTTGACCTGTCGCTGAACCCGCGTCGACGCGAAACCCTGGAGATGATCGTCAACGACCTTTATCCTCAGGGCGGCGACCTGGCCCAGGCGAGTTTCTGGACCGGCCTGCGTCCGACCACGCCGGACGGTACGCCGATTGTCGGCGCGACCCCGTTCAGCAACCTGTTCCTGAACACCGGTCATGGCACGCTTGGCTGGACCATGGCGTGTGGTTCCGGTCGCTTGCTGGCCGATCTGATGGCGAAGAAAACGCCGCTGATCAGTGCCGAAGGCCTCGATATTTCCCGTTACGGCAACACCCATCAGGAGTCCGCAAAACATGTCAATCCAGCGCCAGCTCACCAATGAGCGCATGAGCCAGATCGTAGTCCACAACGGTACCGTGTACCTGGCAGGACAGGTCGGTGACGATATGAACGCCGGGATTGAACAGCAGACCCGTGAAACCCTCGCCAACATCGAGCGTTTGCTGGATCTGGCCGGTACCGACAAGAGCAAGCTGCTATCGGTCACGATCTACCTCAAGGACATCGACGCGTATTTCGAAGGCATGAACAGTGTCTGGGACCAGTGGCTGCCGAAAGGCGTGGCCCCGGCCCGTGCAACGCTCGAGTCGAAACTGTGCGAACCGGAAATCCTGGTCGAGCTGTCTGTTGTGGCCGCTCTGCCTTAACAACGATCCCTCTCCCGGCGCTGCTGGCGGTTCACGCCGCTGGTCCGCGCCGGTTTTTCTTCCCTCCATGACCGCCTAGAAGTCTGCCGCCATGCGTCCTGCCCGTGCCCTGATCGATCTTCAAGCCCTGCGTCACAACTACCAACTGGCCCGTGAAGTGTCGGGGGCCAAGGCCCTCGCCGTTATCAAGGCCGATGCCTATGGCCATGGCGCGGTGCGCTGCGCTCAGGCCTTGGAAGCCGAGGCGGACGGTTTCGCCGTAGCGTGCATCGAAGAAGCGCTAGAACTGCGCGCCGCGGGCATTCGTGCGCCGGTGCTGCTGCTCGAAGGTTTTTTCGAGGCCGACGAACTGTCGCTGATCGTTGAGCAGGATCTATGGTGCGTGGTGCATTCGCTGTGGCAGCTCGAAGCCATCGAACAGGCCGCGCTGAGCAAACCGATCACGGTCTGGCTGAAGCTCGACTCGGGCATGCACCGTGTTGGCCTGCATCCGGCGGACTATCAGGCGGCGTATCAGCGCCTGCTGGCCAGTGGCAAGGTCTCGAAGATCGTGCTGATGAGCCACTTCGCCCGCGCCGATGAACTGCACAGCAGCAGCGCTGCCGAGCAGGTCGCGGTGTTCGAAGCGGCGCGCCAGGGTTTGTCGGCCCAGGTCAGCCTGCGCAACTCGCCCGCCGTGCTCGGCTGGCCTCAAGTGCCCAGCGACTGGGTGCGCCCAGGCATCATGCTCTACGGCGCCACGCCGTTTGAAGAGAGCAACGCCGTGGCGGCGCGCTTGCAGCCGGTCATGACCCTGGAATCGAAAGTCATCTGCGTACGTGAACTGCCGGCCGGCGAGCCGGTGGGGTATGGCGCCAAATTCATCACCCAGAAGCCGATGCGCATCGGTGTGGTGGCCATGGGGTATGCCGACGGTTATCCGCGTCAGGCGCCGACCGGCACGCCGGTGCTGGTGGCCGGGCAGCGCAGCCAGTTGCTCGGGCGGGTGTCGATGGACATGCTTTGCATCGACCTGACCGATGTACCGCAGGCCGGCCTCGGTTCGACGGTCGAGTTGTGGGGCAAAAACATCCTGGCCAGCGACGTCGCCGCCGCCGCGGGCACTATCCCTTATCAGATTTTCTGCAACTTGCGCCGGGTGCCACTGCTCTATTCCGGGGCCTGAGGCTAAGCGGTCGTTGCTGGAAGTTGCCTTCCTGAACAGGATTCAGGACCAAGTGTTGTAAATACTGAACGCTGTCGCCATGATACCGCTCATTATCCCTACAACCTGAATCCTGGGAGGCTAATGCATTGGACGTCGGTGAACGACTGCAATCCATCCGTAAACTGAAAGGTCTTTCCCAGCGTGAACTCGCCAAACGCGCGGGCGTCACCAACAGCACCATTTCGATGATCGAGAAAAACAGCGTCAGCCCTTCGATCAGTTCGTTGAGGAAGGTGCTTGGCGGCATTCCCATGTCCATGGTCGAGTTCTTTTCCGAAGAAATCCTCCAGGAAAAACCGACTCAGATCGTCTACAAAGCCAATGAGCTGATCGACATTTCCGATGGCGCAGTGACCATGAAACTGGTCGGCAAGGCCCA
Source organism: Pseudomonas purpurea (assembly GCF_039908635.1). NCBI lineage: Bacteria > Pseudomonadati > Pseudomonadota > Gammaproteobacteria > Pseudomonadales > Pseudomonadaceae > Pseudomonas > Pseudomonas purpurea. The sequence continues at coordinate 5,681,940 of NZ_CP150918.1, read as the reverse complement.
TCCGAGCCGGGCGATTGCGTTTCTCAACGAGATCTACCCGCCTGGCGCCGACACCGGTGACGAAATGCTCACCCATGAAGGCGAGGAGACCGGCATTCTGGTGGAAGGTCGGCTGGAACTGGTCGTCGGGTTGGAGACATTCGTGCTCGAAGCCGGTGACAGCTACTATTTCGAAAGCACCAAGCCGCACCGTTTCCGAAATCCGTTCGATGTGCCGGCGCGACTAATCAGCGCAGCCACGCCCGCGAACTTCTAAGAAAAGAGGCCTCCTGCAAGATTTGCAGCGATGCCCGCAGTATTATTTCGCCATACAACAAGACCCCTTCGACTTTAGGGTTGTTTCAGTGTGGCGGGCTAACCGTTATACTTGCGCCCGCCTGCGAAACCGTGGCCGTGGGCGTGACTAGCCACCATTGAGGGTGTACGCGTGAACCTAATTATGAAAATGCTGGCCGCACCAGCAACCGTATTGGCCCTTTGGGCAGTCAGCGCTCAAGCTGCGACCAATGACGATATCGCTAAACGCCTTGAACCAGTCGGCCAGGTTTGTGTGCAAGGTCAAGAGTGCAAAGGGATGGAAGTCGCTGCTTCGGCAGGCGGCGGTGGGGCGAAAACCCCTGACGAAGTGATTGCAAAACATTGCAACGCTTGTCATGGCACTGGCCTGCTGGGCGCACCGAAAATTGGTGATGCAGGCGCCTGGAAAGAGCGTGCCGACCACCAGGGCGGCTTGTCCGGTCTGTTAGCCAAAGCCATTACCGGCCTGAATGCAATGCCGCCGAAAGGCACTTGCGCCGATTGCTCGGATGACGAGCTCAAAGGCGCAATCCAGAAGATGTCCGGCCTGAAATAAGCCTCATCTTCATCGAAAAAGCCGCTTGCGAGCGGCTTTTTCGTGCCTGCGATTTGAGCGAAAGGCTGTTCATCGCCGTCAAGACGCGGCAAAGTCGATCAAACCCCACTCATGGAAAGCCTGGAGGGTCTGATGGTGCAGTCGGTTTCAATCGAGCAAGCGGTCGACGACGTGCTCGCACGTTTGCCTGCGCATATTCATCTGGGTATGCCGCTGGGGCCTGGGCAAGCCCAACCGTTTCGTCAACGCACTGTATCAACGCATCGTGCAACTGCCCGAGCGGCGGCTGACGGTGTACACGGCGTTGAGTCTTGGGCGCCCGGCGTTGGGCGACGGTTTGCAGCGGCGCTTTCTCGAGCCCTTCGTCGAGCGGGTGTTCGGTGATTACCCCGAGCTGGATTTTCTCGCCGCCCTGCACCGTGACCGCCTGCCGCCGAACATCCATATCGAGCAGTTTTTCATGCAGCCCGGCAGCCTGCTGCACAGCACCCAGGCCCAGCAGGACTACGTTAGCAGTAACTACAGCCACGCCGCGCGGGACATCAACGCCGCCGGCTTGAACCTGGTGGCGCAACTGGTGGCCCATGATCCGCAACAGCCGGAGCGCCTGAGCCTGAGTTGCAACCCGGACATCACCCTCGACCTGTTGCCGATGATCGCCAAGCGCCGGGCCGCCGGGGAAACGATCCTGATGCTCGGGCAGGTCCACAGCGAGTTGCCTTACATGCCGGGCAGCTCTGAAGTCGAACGCGACGCCTTCGACCTGCTGATCGACGAGCAGGAGCACAGCACGCTGTTTTCCACGCCGAACATGCCGGTGGGGTGTCAGGACCATTTTATTGGCCTGCACGCCAGCACACTGGTGCGCGACGGCGGCACCCTGCAAATCGGCATTGGTTCCATGGGCGATGCTCTGACCGCTGCGTTACTGGCACGCCAGGCCGACAACGACGGCTATCGTTCGCTGCTGACGGATATGGACGTGCAGTACTGGGCGCCATTGATCAGCCGTGAAGGTGGCGTGGAGCCGTTTGCCAAAGGGCTTTATGGTTGCAGCGAGATGTTCGTCAACGGCCTGCTGGCGCTGGCCGATGCGGGGATCGTGCGGCGCAAGGTCTACCCGACTGTCGCCCTGCAACAGCAGGCCAATGCAGGCACCCTCGATCCAGCGTCCCAGGCGGGTGGTATCTCGGTGCATGGCGGGTTTTTCCTCGGACCGCGCAGCTTCTACCAACGACTGCGCGAGTTGCCGAAAAGCAAACTGGCCGAGTTCGACATGACCGCCATCAGCTACATCAACGAGCTCTACGGTCAGGAAACACTCAAGCGTTTGCAGCGCCTGGACGCACGGTTCATCAACAGCGCGTTCACCATGACCTTGCTCGGTGCCGGGGTGGCGGATCAACTGGAGGACGGGCGCGTGCTCAGCGGTGTGGGCGGGCAGTACAACTTTGTCGCACAGGGCCATGCGCTGGAAGGTGGGCGGTCGATCCTGATCCTGCGCAGTTGGCGTGAGTCGGGCGGTGACGTGAGTTCGAACATTGTCTGGGAGTACGGGCACTGCACCATTCCCCGGCACTTGCGGGACATTGTGATCACCGAATACGGAATTGCCGACTTGCGCGGCAAGTCCGATGCGAAGGTGATCGAGGCGCTGCTGAACATCAGCGATTCACGCTTCCAGAGCGGTTTGATCGAACAGGCGCAGAAGGCCGGCAAGCTGGCCAAGGATTTCGTCCTTGATCCGCGCTTTGCCGACAACACTCCGCAACGCTTGCAGGCCATTGCGGCACGCCATCCGCAGTTGTTCCCGGAGTATCCGTTGGGCAGCGATTTTAGCAGCGAAGAGCGGGATTTGTTGCGGGCGCTGAACTGGCTCAAGAGCAAGTTCAAACTCACGGAGATTCTGGAATTGGGCAAGGCTGCCCTGGATGCGCCGGAGCCATCCGACTACCCGGCTCACCTTGCGCGCATGCAACTGACCCACCCGGAAGGGCTGAAGGAGGACCTGTATCAGCGATTGCTGCTGGCAGGCCTGAAGGCCACTGCGCAATAAGTGCTGGCCGAGATCAACTGTGGGAGCGAGCTTGCTCGCGATGGCGGTGTAACAGCTGACATCGATGCTGAATGTTATGGCCTCATCGCGAGCAAGCTCGCTCCCACAGGTACAGCGGTGTATGTGTTGGAGCGGGCTTGCAACTTGAAGCGGGCAGTTGCTCTTATTCGATGAAGGTCACAACGCCGCCGGCCAGGGATTTGACCCGTGCCAGGGACTCGACGCGGTAGCCTTGCGAATCCAGCTCCGCACGGCCGCCCTGGAATGACTTCTCGATGACGATGCCCAGGCCCGCCACGGTGGCGCCCGCCTGCTTGATGATCGAAATCAGCGCCTGCGACGCCTTACCGTTGGCCAGGAAGTCGTCGATGATCAGCACGCGGTCGCTGCTGGTCAGGTGACGCGGGGAAATGGCCACGGTGCTTTCGGTCTGCTTGGTGAACGAGTACACGGTCGCCGACAGCAGGTTTTCGGTCAGGGTCAGTGACTGATGCTTGCGGGCGAAAATCACCGGCACGCCCAGGTTCAGACCGGTCATGATCGCGGGTGCAATGCCCGATGCTTCGATGGTGACGATCTTGGTAATGCCCGAATCCTTGAACAGCGCGGCGAATTCGTCGCCGATCAGCTTCATCAGGGCCGGATCGATCTGATGGTTCAGAAAGGCGTCGACCTTCAGGACCTGATCGGAAAGCACGATGCCTTCTTCGCGAATTTTCTTGTGCAGTGCGTCCATGAAGCTTTCCTCTACTGGCGCCCAGGCACTGTGAAAACTACTATGCTCGGTAATCCTGCGTTAAAAACAGGCTCGGAATGCTCATTTACAGTCAGTAAACTCCGCTTCCTCGTCTGTTTTTGCCTTGTCTTACCTTCGCTCGCTACGTTTTCACAGCGCCTGGCGTACGTCGATATTTAGTTAAAAAGTATTCAATTCTAGCGCTTTAACATCGCGCGGATATCTGCCAATGCGGTATTGCCGCGAACGGCTTTGACTTCGGTTGGTGTGTCGTCGTTGCCTTCCCACGCCAGGTCGTCCGGCGGCAGCTCATCGAGGAAGCGGCTCGGCGCGCAGTCGATGATCTCACCGTACTGTTTGCGCTTGGCCGCGAAGGTGAAGGCCAGGGTCTGACGGGCGCGGGTGATTCCCACGTAGGCCAGGCGGCGTTCTTCTTCGATGGTGTCGGCTTCGATACTGGAGCGGTGCGGGAGGATTTCCTCTTCCATGCCCATGATGAACACGTAGGGGAATTCCAGGCCCTTGGAAGCATGCAAGGTCATCATCTGTACACCTTCGGCGCCGTCTTCCTCTTCCTGCTGACGTTCGAGCATGTCACGCAGAACCAGCTTGCCGATGGCGTCTTCGACGGTCATGTCGCCGTCTTCGTCTTTTTCCAGGGTGTTCTTCAGCGCCTCGATCAGGAACCAGACGTTCCCCATGCGGTAATCGGCGGCCTTGTCGCTGGAACTGTTGGTGCGCAGCCAGTTCTCGTAGTCGATGTCCATGACCATGCTGCGCAGCGCCGAGATCGGGTCTTCGCCGGCGCACTGCTCGCGCACCTTGTCCATGAAGCGCTTGAAGCGCGACAGGCGATCGGTGAAGCGCGTATCCAGATGCTCGCCCAGGCCGATTTCATCGGTGGCGGCGTACATCGAGATTTTGCGTTCGGTGGCGTAGTTGCCGAGTTTTTCCAGGGTCGTCGAACCGATTTCCCGACGTGGGACGTTGATCACGCGCAGGAAGGCGTTGTCGTCATCCGGGTTCACGATCAGGCGGAAATAGGCCATCAGGTCTTTCACTTCCTGACGTCCGAAAAAGCTGTTGCCGCCCGACAGGCGATAAGGAATCTGGTGATGCTGCAGCTTCAGCTCGATCAGCTTGGCCTGGTAGTTACCGCGATACAGGATCGCGAAATCGCTGTAAGGCCGGTCGGTACGCAGGTGCAGGGTCAACAGTTCCACGGCCACGCGCTCGGCTTCGGCGTCTTCGTTACGGCAGCGGATCACGCGGATCTCGTCGCCGTGGCCCATCTCACTCCACAGTTGTTTTTCAAACTCGTGGGGGTTGTTCGAGATCAGCACGTTGGCGCAACGCAGGATGCGGCTGGTGGAGCGGTAATTCTGTTCGAGCATGACCACTTTCAGGGACGGGTAGTCGTCCTTGAGCAGCATCAGGTTTTCCGGGCGGGCGCCGCGCCAGGCGTAGATCGACTGGTCATCGTCGCCCACCACGGTGAACTGGTTGCGCGTGCCGATCAGCAACTTCACCAGCAAATACTGGCTGGCGTTGGTGTCCTGGTATTCGTCCACCAATAGGTAGCGAACCTTGTTCTGCCACTTTTCGAGGATATCGGCGTGTTCCTGGAACAGTTTGACCGGCAGCAGGATCAGGTCGTCGAAGTCCACTGCGTTGAACGCCTTGAGCGTGCGCTGGTAGTGGGTGTAGACGATGGCGGCGGTCTGTTCCTTGGGGTTGCGTGCGTTTTCCAGGGCTTCGGGCGGCAGGATCAGGTCGTTTTTCCAGGCGCCGATCATGTTCTTGATCTCGTCGACGCCATCGTCGCCTGCGTATTCCTTTTGCATGATGTCGGTCATCAGGGCTTTGACGTCGGTCTCGTCGAAAATCGAGAAACCGGGTTTGTAGCCCAGCCGCGCATGCTCCTTGCGGATGATGTTCAGCCCCAGGTTGTGGAATGTGCACACCGTCAGCCCGCGTCCTTCACCGCCTTTGAGCAGGGTGCCGACCCGTTCTTTCATCTCGCGCGCGGCCTTGTTGGTAAAGGTCATGGCGACAATGTACTGGGCGCGAATGCCGCAGTTCTGGATCAGGTGGGCGATTTTGCGGGTGATCACGCTGGTCTTGCCGGAACCTGCACCGGCGAGCACCAAAAGAGGGCCGCCGACGTAGCTCACGGCTTCTTGCTGCCGGGGATTGAGTCGGGACATACGAAAATAGGAAGTCGTTTGCGAAAAGGGCGGGCATTTTAACAGGCTGGACGGATTCTGCTGCCTTCTCCGACTTGTGACGCAGCACGCGATCTAAATTTGCCGGTTTTGATACTTTCCCGCAGGATGCGGGGTGAATTTGCGTCTTAATGTTCGATTTAGAGCGGTACAACATAGCGTTTGATAATCAATAGCATTTGTCATTGTCTATCAGCGCGTCATAATGCCCGCCGCCAACATCTTTGCAGAGTCTAGGGAGCTAGCTTGTCTACGCCTGTCGAACCCTTGCGTTTGCTGCTACTGGCCGAAGAGCCAGCGTGGGCAGCGTTGTTGCGCGAGTGTCTGGCTCCAATGGGGAGCTCGGCCGTGTTGATCAGTGCGCCGACCTGGGAGTCGGTCAGCAGTCTGTTTACGGACAACCGCAGCGCGGTTTTGCTGACCATTCCGACACTCCAGCCAGACCCCGGCCGTTGCAGCCTGCCAACGGTATTGTTGCTCGATCACGAACCCGCTACGCCACCGGACGGTGTCAGCGACTGGTTGGTACGCGATGCATTGGATGTGGACACATTGCGTCGGTGCCTGCGCCACGTGCGCGAGCGCGGCGTACTGGAAAACACCTTGCAGCGCCTGGCCGAACAGGACCCGCTCACCGGCATCGCCAACCGCCAGGGTTTCCAGACCCTGCTGGCAGCGCGCCTGGCGGAGAACGAAGGGCGCGGCCTGGCACTCGGGCACCTCGACCTCGATAACTTTCGCCACGCCAACGACGCCCTGGGTCACCAGGCCGGCGACCGGCTGATCCTGCAAGTGGTCTCGCGGCTCAAGAGCCAGCTGGAGGCCGGCGATCAACTGGCGCGCCTGGGCAGCGATGAGTTTGCCTTGCTGATCGACACCCGCCGCGCCCCGCAACGCGCCGAATGGATGGCCGAACGCATCACCGAGGCCATGGCCGAACCTTACTGGGTCGACGGCGAAAGCCTGTTGATCGGTTGCAGCCTGGGCATTGCTCACGCTCGCGCCCAGGCTGGTGCCGACCCGCTGATGTGGCATGCGCACATCGCGATGCAGCAAGCCAAAAGCACGCAGGGCTGCACTTTTCACATCTTCAATGAACGCATCAACCGCAACGCCCGCAGCCTCGCCGATCTCGAAAGCGAGTTGCGCCGGGCGTTGCGCCGCGATGAGCTGGAGCTGCATTACCAGCCGCGCCTGAACCTGCACGATGGGCAAATCGTCGGCCTCGAAGCGCTGGTGCGCTGGCGCCATGGTGAACGCGGTTTGTTACCGCCCAGCGAGTTTGTGCCGCTGGCCGAGCAGAGCGGTTTGATTGTGCCGCTGGGTTACTGGGTGATTTCCCGAGCCCTGCGCGACATGCAGGCGCTGCGTGAACGTGGCCTGCCGCCGCTGCACATGGCGGTGAACCTGTCGTTCCGCCAGTTCCAGGACAGTCAGTTGCTCTCGACCCTGAGTCGGCTGATTGCCGAGCGCGGCGTTGAAGCGCAGTGGCTGGAGTTCGAATTGACCGAAACCGCCGTGATGCGTCGCAGTGACCTGGTCAAGCAGACCATGGATGCGCTGGGCCGCTTGGGCGTGCGGTTTTCGCTGGACGATTTCGGCACCGGCTTTTCATCCTTTGTGCACCTCAACAGCCTGCCGATTGCCTTGCTGAAGATCGACAAGAGTTTTGTCGGTGGCATGGAGCAGCGTGAAGAGAACCGCAAACTGGTGCACGCGATGATCAACCTGGCCCACAACCTGAACCTGGAAGTGGTCGCCGAGGGCGTCGAGACACCGGAGCAGCTGGATTTGCTCAGGGGCTATGGTTGCGATCAGGTGCAGGGTTACCTGATCAGCAAACCGTTGCCGTTGGCGGAGCTGGTTGAGTATTTGACGTTTGGTTCCAGCCAACAGCCGCTGCTGGAAGTCGTGAACTAACCACAATCAAATAGGGGAGCGGGCTTGTGTGGCGAGGGAGCTTGCTCCCGTTGGGTCGCGGAGCTGCCCCAGAATTTTTGCGACTGCTTCGCAGCCGAGCGGGAGCAAGCTCCCTCGCCACACAAGGCTCGCTCCCACAGGTTCATCAATCAGGCTGGGTCATCTGAAAACCGGCTTGCGCCGTCGGCTCACGCTTGATCATCCGCTTCACCTTCCACTCAAACGCCAGTGTCAGGCTCACCGCCGCACACGCCAGCCCCAGGGCCAGGCCCCACCAGACGCCGGTCGGTCCCCAGTTGAGGTGGAAGGCCATCCACCACGCGGCGGGTGCGCCGATCAGCCAGTAGCAACCGAGGCCGACCAGGAACGTGGTCTTCGCGTCTTTCAGCCCGCGAATGCAACCCATGGCGATAGTCTGGGTGCCGTCGAAAAACTCGAACCACGCCGCGACCATCAGCAGGCTCACGGCCAACTCAATGACCTCGCGGAACGCCGGATCATTGTGGTCCAGGAACAGCCCCACCAGTTGGTTGGGTAGAAGCCAGAAGACCATCGCGAACCCGAGCATCGCCGCGCCACCAAAGGCAATCCCCACACGCCCGGCCAGCCGTGCATCGAGCAGTTGCCCGGCGCCGTAATGCTGGCCGATGCGCATGGTGATCGCATAGGAAAGCCCGGCCGGAATCATGAACGCCACCGAGACGATTTGCAGGGCGATCTGGTGCGCCGCTAATTGCGTGCTGCCCATGGTGCCCATGCACAGCGCGGCAAAGGCGAACAACCCGACTTCCACCGCATAGGTGCCGCCAATCGGCAGGCCCAGGCGCCACAACTCCCGCAGGTACTGGCGGTTGGGCCGCGACAGGCCTTTGCGCAGTGGATAGGCGTCGTAGGCCGGGTGCCGGCGAATGTGCCAGGCCAGGCCCAGCGCCATGCAGTTGGCGACGATGGCCGTGACCAGGCCAATCCCCACCAGGCCCATTTTTGGCAGGCCGAACATGCCGGTGATCAGCGCATAGTTGAGCAGGAAGTTGGCCACGGTCCCGACAAGGCTGATGACCATCACCGGAGTCGCCCGGCCGATGGCGCTGGTAAAGCCGCGCAGGGCCATGAAACTCAGGTAGCCGGGCAGGGCGAACGGCAGAATCAGCAGGAACTGGCCGGCCGCCTGCACGTTGGTTTCGGTTTGGCCGAACAGCAGCAACACCGGTTTGAGGTTCCACAGCAACAGGCCGGCCACCAGCGCCATCAGCCACGCCAGCCACAGCCCTGCTTGCGTCAGGCGGGCGGCGCCTTCGATGTCGCCGGCACCCTGACGGATCGCCACCAGCGTGCCGACCGCCGCGATCACACCGATGCAAAAAATCGACACGAACGAGTAAGTCGCGGCGCCAAGACCGCCACCGGCCAGCGCCTCCGGGCTGAGTTTGGCCATCATCAAGGTGTCAGTGAGCACCATCAGCATGTGCGCCAACTGCGAGGCGATCAGCGGCCCGGCCAGCCGCAGGATGGCCCAGAGTTCGGTACGCGCTGGATGCTGCATGATCATCACACTCGTTTTTTCACAGGGACGGGGAAGGGGCGATTCTCGGCGCTCTGCCGGGATTGCACAAAGGGATAAAAAAGATTGGTTGCATGACTAAAACTCATGCTTGGAAGTTTCTGATACGTTGTTGGCATTGCGCTATAGGAGATTTCCGTATGTCTCGTCGCCTTCCTCCTTTGTACGCCCTGCGTGCCTTCGAAGCCGCTGCGCGGCACAGTTCGTTTACGCGCGCCGCCGAAGAACTGTCGATTACCCAAAGTGCGGTCAGTCGGCATATTCGTACACTCGAAGAGCATTTTGCCTGTCGGCTGTTTCAGCGCAGCGGGCGCAATCTTCAGCTCACCGATGCGGCACGGTTGCTCCTGCCCGGCGTGCGCGAAGGCTTCGGCGCACTGGAGCGTGCCTGCAATACCTTGCGCGCCGAAGATGACATCTTGCGCATGAAAGCCCCGTCGACCCTGACCATGCGCTGGCTGCTGGCGCGGCTCAGTCGCTTCCGGCATTTGCAGCCGGGTAACGAGGTGCAACTCACCAGCGCCTGGATGGATGTCGACTCGGTGGACTTCAACCACGAGCCTTTCGACTGCGCCGTGCTGTTGAGCAACGGCAGCTTTGCGCCGGACTGGGAGGCCAGCTACCTGTTCCCCGAGGAGTTGATCCCGGTGGGTGCACCCAATCTGCTGAACGACCAGCCATGGGATGTGACGCGGCTGGCCAGCACCGAACTGTTGCACCCGACCCCGGATCGCCGTGATTGGCGCAGTTGGCTGGAACGCATGGGCTTATCGGAACAGGTGTCGCTCAAGGGCGGGCAGGTGTTCGACACCCTGGAACTGGGGATGATTGCCGCCGCGCGGGGTTATGGTGTGTCGATGGGCGACCTGCTGATGGTGGCCGAAGATGTGGCGCAGGGCCGCTTGAGCCTGCCGTGGCCGACAGCGGTTGCCAGCGGCTTGAGCTATTACCTGGTCTGGCCGAAAACCCGCCCCGGTGGCGAACGTTTGCGCAGGCTCGGTGACTTCCTCCAGAGCGAGGTCCAGGCCATGGAGTTGCCGGACGTTCAGCACTTGAGCTGAATCGATGAAGCCGCCGCGATGGCGGCCTCGGGCGATATCCTTGTGAAATGCTCAAGTATTCAGGCATCGCGCCGAATCCTTGAAAGTGGAACCTCCGTTCAGGATGGTTCAACGCCCCCGACTATTAGAAATTTTGCTGAGTGCGCGACGCGATCAGGACGATCCGGTCACTCGGCCAGGAGCCGTCATGCCTCAACCCCGTGCCCGGATCGCCTCGCAGCTTGGTTTAGCCCTCGCCGTGATACTGGCGGTCGTGATCAGCGGCAGCACTGTTTTTGCCCTGCGCTCACTGGACTCCGCCAACCTCGACACCCGCGAAGAGCACCTGGCCAGTGAAGCGCGCCTGCTGGCCGATCAGTTGAATACCTTTCATGGCACCTTGCGCGAGAACACCCAGCGCTTGAGCGGGCTGTTTGAAAAACGCTTCAGCAGCGGCTTGAGCGTGCACCCCGATCAACCCGTGAACGTGGCGGGCGTGCAGGCGCCGGGCCTGCACCTGGGCAGTGAAGTACTGAACAACAACTTCGACAAGGTCGATGAGTTCAAGCAAATGACCGCCGGGGTCGCCACGTTGTTCGTGCGCAGCGGCGAGGACTTCATTCGGGTCAGCACCTCCTTGACCAAGCAGGACGGCACCCGCGCCATCGGCACGTTGCTCGACCACGCGCACCCGGCCTATCAGCGCCTGATGGAGGGCCAGAGCTATGTCGGTCGGGCGTTGTTGTTCGAACGTTCCTACATGACTCAGTACACCCCCGTACGCGACAGCAGCGGTAAGGTGATTGCGGTGTTGTTCGTCGGTTTTGACTACACCGACGCGCAGAACGCCCAGTTCGACAACCTCAAACGTTTCCGCATCGGTCAGACCGGTTCGCTGGCGCTGCTCGATGAGCAAAACAAATGGCTGGTGCCACCGGCCGGTGTGCAGGCGCTGGATCAAGCGATCCCGACCCTCGTCGGCCTGGCCAAAAAACCGGGCAAAGGCGCGTTCTGGAGCGACAAGTCCGAAGACTTCTACAGCGTGGCCGTGCCTTTCGAGGGCGGACCGTGGTCGGTGGTGGCGAGCATGCCAAAAACCGAAATTCGCGCCGTGACCTGGAGCGTCGGGATTCAACTGGCCATTGGCAGCCTGTTGGCGATGTTGCTGGCGGTTGGCGCGGCAGTCTGGCTGTTGCGCAGCAAGTTGCAGCCACTCGGTGATCTGGTACGGCAGGCCGAGGCGCTGGGTGCCGGGGATTTGAGCGTGCGCCTGAACGTGTCGAGCCATGACGAAATCGGTCAACTGGCCCGCAGTTTCAACCAGATGAGCCAGGCACTGTCGACCATGGTCGAGCACATCCGCAAGGCCTCGGAAGAGGTCAACAGCCGTGCGCAGGCATTGTCCGGTCTGTCGGGCGGTGCCTATGACGGCATGGAGCAGCAGTCCGGCGAAATCACCAGCATGGCCGGTGCCGTGGAAGAGTTCAGCGCCACGTCGCTGAACATTGCCGACAACATGGGCAACACCGAGCGTCTGGCTCAGGAAAACGCCCAGCAAACGCGGATCGGTCGCACGTCGATGGAAGAGGCGTCGTCGTCTCTCGAGCAAATCGCCGGCGCCCTCAACAGCACCGCGAGTGTGATCAACACCTTGGGTCAGCGCTCCCAGGAAATCGGCGGGATTGTCGGAGTGATCACCGCGATTGCCGACCAGACCAATTTACTGGCGCTGAACGCCGCAATTGAAGCCGCCCGGGCCGGTGAACAGGGTCGCGGTTTTGCGGTGGTGGCAGACGAAGTGCGCAATTTGGCATCGCGCACTCGTGAGGCGACCGACGAAATTTCCGTGATGATCAGCAGCATTCAGCAGGAAACCGGCAATGCCATCAGCACCATGGAGCAGGGCAACCTGTTGATGCAGGAAGGCCTGTCACGTAACGCCAACGTGGCGTCGGCACTGGCGCAGATCGACGAGCAAAGCCGCTCGGCCGGCCAGCAGTTCGCCGCGATCACCACCGCCACGCAAGAGCAAAGCAGCACCGCGACCCTGCTCAGCAGCAACCTGCAAAGCATTGCCCTGGCCAACAGCGAGCAACGTGAAGTGGTGTCGAACCTGGCGATCACCGCCAAAGAGCTGGAAAGCCTGGCGGCAGAGCTGCGCCAAGAGGTTGACCGGTTTCGCTGAGTCGCAGATTTATTGTGGCGAGGGAGCAAGCGCCCTCGCCACAGATCTCATTCGGCTGATCGATCACTGAGCCCCGGATCAACCCGCTTGCCGATATCCCGCAGCCGCGCCAGTTGATCCACCATCGATGGCGCCTCATCGAGGCTGCTGACGAATGTCCACAAGTACGTCATCACCGCGTACACATGACCGGCCTTCACCGCTGGCGACAGCGCCAATTGGCTGATGGCGATCACAAACAAAATCGCCGCCACCGAACCAACAAACAGATACGCCGTCGCCTCACGGTCCGACAACCCGATGCGCAACCGCGACAGCACGCGGTAGTGCCGCTGCAAGGTCTCGGGGCCGACTTTTTCCACCAGACCGATCTCTTTCTCCAGCCGATCATTCAGGCGCTCGTGCAGTTCCTGATTGCGTCGGGCGAAGCGTGGCAACAAGGTGATGCACAGCAGCAATGCGCCGAGGCAGGCGAGGCCGATCCACGGTTCGATCACCAACAGCATCACCGCCGCACCGACAATCGAGACCAGCGCGGTGGCGATGGTCGGCACGTGTTTCTCGAAGAAGTCCACAAACTCACGGGCCAGCACCACCCGCGCGGCAGCCGTGGAGGTGCTCTGGTTTTGCAGACGCTGATTGAGGATCACCGGCACCGCGAGGTCGGCGTAAATCCGCGTGAAGGTCCGGGTATCCACCGCTCGCCGTGCGGCCCCAACGACCCAGAACGCCAGCACCACCACGGCGTAAAACAGCGCGCTGGTGGCATCGCCGCGAATGATCGAGTCCACCGCAAACCCGGCAAACAGGGGGTAGGCCAGCAGCAGCGCGTTCTCCAGCGCCACCAGCGAGAGGGTGAAAAACAGTTTGCCGGGATAGGCTTTGGCAATGGCCTTGAGGGTCTGGCTGGCGGATTGCTGACCGATTTTCTGGCTTTCATCGATCAGGATTTGCGGGGTAACGGCTGACATGAGTGCACCGAATGGACGATTAACGCTACTATTGAGCGACTGCTCAAGTATCCTTGAGCGATCGCTCAAAATGCAAGCGCCATCCATCTGTGGGCGCTGAGAGGTAATTTGTCCATGTCGCGTACCGACCGCAAAGACCAGATCATCGCCGCCGCCCTGGAGTTGTTTCGCAGCAAGGGTTTCGCCGATGTTTCCACCCGTGACCTGGCCGAACACGCCGGGTTGTCCCGCAGCCACGTTTATCACTACTTCAGCGACTGGAAAGAACTGCGCCGTGAAGCCTTTGTGCGGTTTGCCAACGAACAGCTTGAAGAGGCCCGTGCCTCGATCGCCGACGCTGCGCCACGTGAGGCGCTGCTGGGGTTTTTGACCGATTGCCTGCCTGCTTCGGCCGACGATGGCTGGGCATTGTGGCTGGATGCCTGGGATGAGGCGATGCATGACGCGGAGTTGGCGGCGGCGTATCTGGTCGTCAACAGCCAGTGGCAGGGCATGCTGGGTGGCCTTATTGAACGTGGCGTGGTCGCGGGGGTGTTTCGCTGCGCGTCATCCGAACGCACGGCACGACAACTGTTCGCCCAGGCCATGGGCTACGCCGATGACCTGTTGTTGCAACCGTCTGCCGAAGCGGCAGCGGTGGCGCTGGGTGAGGTGATGGAAGTGGCGGGGTTGCTGCTGGGAATAGACCCGAGTGATGAGTTCATGCGCTTGTCGGCCGGTACTGCAACGCTTCCGCCAGATGCTCTCGACTGATCCCCTCCACCTGTTCAAGGTCTGCCAGCGTGCGCGCGACTTTGAGCAGGCGATGGGCGGCGCGCAGCGACAAGCTCAGCCGCTCGCATGCCGTCTCCAGCCAGTTTTCGTCGGTTGTGGATAACGTGCAGTGGCGACGCAGGCCGGGCAGGTCGAGGAAGGCATTGGCGCAACCCTGGCGTTGCTGTTGCCGGTCTCGCGCCTTGGCCACGATGATCGCCGCGCTGGCGGTGTCATCGCCGGGTTGTGGTGCCGGGTTCAGGGCCGTGGCTTCACGGGCGACGGTCAGGTGCAGGTCGATGCGGTCCAGCAGCGGGCCTGAGAGTTTGTTGCGATAGCGCTGAATCTGATCTGGCGTGCAGCGGCAGCGCCCACTTGGTTCACCAAGATATCCACAGGGGCAGGGGTTCATCGCGGCGACCAATTGAAAGCGCGCCGGGAACCGCACGCGGTCGCGGGCCCGGGCGATCACAATCTGGCCGGACTCCAGCGGCTCTCTTAACACCTCCAGCACTTTGCGGTCGAACTCCGGCAATTCATCCAGAAACAGCACACCGTGGTGGGCGAGGGTGATTTCCCCCGGTTGTGGTTTTGAGCCGCCGCCGACCAGCGCCGGGCCTGAGGCCGAATGGTGCGGCTGGCGAAACGGTCGCTGCGGCCAGTGGCTCAGCGGCACATGGCTGGCCACCGACAAAATGGCCGCCACCTCCAGCGCTTCCTGTTCTGCCAGGGGCGGCAACAGCCCCGGCAAGCGGCTGGCGAGCAGGGTTTTGCCGGTACCCGGCGGGCCGCTGAACAACAGGTTATGAGCCCCCGCCGCGGCGATCAGCAAGGCGCGTTTGGCCGTGAACTGCCCCTGAACTTCATTCAAGTCGGGATAGGGTTTGCTGGTATGCAGCAAGCCGCTGGACACGTACGGTGCAAGGGGTGTATGGCCGTTGAAGTGGGCGACCACTTCCAGCAGGTGGTCGACCGCGATCACCGTCAGCCCCGAGGCCAGGCAGGCCTCTTCGGCATTGGCCCGAGGCACCACCAGCGTACGCCCGGCCTTGCGCGCCGCCAGTGCGGCGGGTAACACGCCCCGCACCGGTCGAACCGCGCCGGAGAGCGCCAACTCGCCCAGAAACTCCACGTCTTCGAGCGCGAGGGTCGGCACTTGCACGCTGGCTGCCAACAGGCCCATCGCGATCGCCAAATCGAATCGCCCACCGTCCTTGGGCAAATCCGCGGGTGCGAGATTCAGCGTGATGCGCCGTGCGGGGAACTGGAAACCCGAGTTGAGAATCGCACTGCGCACCCGATCCTTGCTTTCCTTGACCGCTGTTTCGGGCAGCCCGACGAGGGTCAGCGCCGGCAAGCCATTGGCCAAATGCACTTCGACAGTAACGGCAGGCGCCTCCACGCCAACCTGGGCGCGGCTGTGGACGATGGCCAGAGACATGATCATTCCTTGATGAGGCGAGAGCCGCTTCCTGCGGTTTTTGAAGGGTAGTTGCGGGGCGGCGGTTTAGTGCCGAGGACGTACTGCGAAATGTGCGCAGGATGTTGCGATCAGGAGTTCGCGAGGACCGATTGTTCGGTGTACGGGCATTAACTGTTGTGGGGCGTGGCCTGGATGGAACGACTTGAAAGTCGTTCCGACGTTATCGCGGGCGAGCCTTGCTCCCACAACAAAAAGGGTCACTCGGCGGCGGGTGGATTCAGTTTCGCTTCCAGCTCCGCGACCTTCGCCTCAAGGCTTTCCAGGCGTGCCCGCGTGCGCGCCAGGACGACCATCTGGCTGTCGAACTCTTCGCGGCTCACCAGGTCGAGTTTGCTGAAGCCGCTTTGCAGCAGGGCCTTGAACTGGCTTTCGATTTCGGCGCGTGGCAGCGGGGTTTCGCCGCTGAACAGGCGAGAGGCGTGGCCGCTCAGGGCGTCGAGGAGGTCTTTGGGCGCGAGCATGGGAAATGTCCTGGAAACAATGGCCGGCAGTGTATCACGCAGTGTCTATAGTCATTGACGCAGAGGCGGTTGCACGCTTTTCGCGCATGTTGTCCGGCGATGGCGCACCGTTGTTGTGCGTATCGGCGAGAGCATTTGGATGATGGCGATGATGGCCGCGACCAAGGGATTGAAAACAGAGGTTTTTCGCGAGATGGCAAGCTTTCTGCTTAGCCCCTGGTGACCCATGCACTGATGCAGCCGCCGTGACAAATGCAGTGCGGCGCACGGAGGGGAAGTGTTTCGTCAGGAACGGTTAGCGGGCGTTGGCGACGACGCGTTACAAAGCCAGGCACTGCGCTTAGACTTGAGTCGGGTTTGTTTTCCTGGGGCAAGTCCACCAATTCGGGAGAGAGTTTCATGAAGCTAGTCACTGCCATCATCAAGCCGTTCAAGCTGGACGATGTACGCGAGTCGTTGTCCGAGATCGGCGTGCAGGGCATTACCGTTACTGAAGTCAAAGGCTTCGGCCGGCAGAAGGGTCACACCGAGCTGTATCGCGGCGCGGAATACGTGGTCGATTTCCTGCCCAAGGTGAAGATCGATGTCGCCATTGACGACAAGGATCTTGATCGGGTGATCGAGGCGATAACCAAGGCGGCCAACACCGGCAAGATCGGTGACGGCAAGATCTTCGTGGTCAATCTGGAACAGGCTATTCGCATCCGTACCGGCGAAACCGATACCGACGCAATCTAAGCCGCCAAACCCAACGCCCCAGGAGAAAACAATATGACTCTGCGTAAATTCGCAGGGCTAGGAGCCCTGTTGTCCATCGTAATGCCCAGCCTGGCCATGGCGGCAGATCCGGTGGCGCCTCCAGTCCTCAATTCCGGCGATACCGCCTGGATGTTGACCTCTACTGCCCTTGTGCTGTTCATGACCATTCCTGGCCTCGCGTTGTTCTACGGCGGCATGGTGCGGTCCAAAAACATTCTTTCGGTGATGATGCAGTGTTTTGCCATTACCGGTCTGATCACCATCCTGTGGTTCCTTTATGGCTACAGCATGGCGTTTGACACGACGGGCATGGAAGCGAACGTCGTCAACCTCAATTCCTTTGTCGGCGGCTTCGCCAAGGCGTTCCTTGCCGGCATCACGCCTGCCAGCATTACCGGCCCTGCGGCGCTGTTCCCCGAGGCGGTATTCGTCACCTACCAGATGACCTTCGCGATCATCACCCCGGCGCTGATCGTCGGTGCGTTCGCCGAGCGGATGAAGTTCTCCGCAATGCTGGTGTTCATGGGCGTGTGGTTCACCCTGGTTTATGCGCCGATCGCGCACATGGTCTGGAGCGGTCCGGGTTCGCTGTTGGGCGACTGGGGTGTGCTCGACTTCGCGGGCGGCACCGTGGTGCACATCAATGCCGGTATTGCGGGTCTCGTAGCGTGCCTGGTACTGGGCAAGCGCAAAGGCTTCCCGACCACGCCGATGGCCCCGCATAACCTCGGTTACACCCTGATGGGCGCTGCTATGCTGTGGGTCGGCTGGTTCGGCTTCAACGCCGGTTCCGCCGCCGCCGCCAACGGCACTGCCGGCATGGCCATGCTGGTGACTCAGATCGCCACCGCCGCCGCCGCCCTGGGCTGGATGTTTGCCGAGTGGCTGACCCACGGCAAACCGAGTGCACTGGGTATCGCGTCGGGCGTGGTTGCCGGTCTGGTGGCGATCACGCCGGCCGCCGGCACCGTGGGCCCGATGGGTGCACTGGTGATTGGTCTGGCCGCAGGCGTGGTGTGCTTCTTCTGCGCCACAACCCTGAAACGCAAAATGGGTTATGACGATTCGCTGGACGCCTTCGGCGTGCACGGTATCGGCGGTATTCTCGGCGCCATCCTCACGGGTGTGTTCGCAGCCCCGGCACTGGGAGGCTTCGGCACCGTGACCGACATCGCCGCGCAAGTCTGGATTCAGTGCAAAGGCGTGGGCTTCACGGTGATCTACACCGCGATTGTTACCTTCATCATTCTCAAGGTGCTGGATGCCGTCATGGGCCTGCGCATTACCGAAGAAGAAGAGGCGGTGGGCCTGGACCTGGCTCAACACAACGAGCGCGGCTACAACCTGTAAGTTCGCATAAAAAATCATGCCCGGTTCGCCGGGCATTTTTTCGCCTGTGATTTGTCACTGAGGAAACCACTGAAAGGTTTTTCCCCGCACCTTATGGCGTGTTTGCGGCAGGCACATTTCATGGGTCAATGGCTTACACCATTGCAGGAATATTAGGCCCTTTGTTTTTTCCCAGAGCGCGCTAGAATGCGCGCCGAACGTGCGGAGAACTGTATGTGGCAACAGACTCTGATAACCCTGCGGGCACGGCCCCGGGGCTTTCATCTGGTAACGGACGAGTTACTCGCCGGCCTGCCTGAACTCAAGGCATGCCGGGTCGGTCTGTTGCATTTGTGGCTGCAGCATACCTCGGCGTCGTTGACCATCAACGAGAACGCCGATCCGGCGGTACGTCGCGACTTCGAACGGTTTTTCAATCGGCTGATCCCACAAGGTTCGGCTGGCTATGAGCATAACGACGAAGGCCTGGACGACCTCCCGGCGCACTTCAAGGCCAGTTTGCTGGGCTGTCAGTTGAGCTTGCCGATTACGGCGGGCCGACTGGCGTTAGGCAGTTGGCAAGGTGTTTATCTGGGCGAGCATCGTGATCGAGGCGGTGCTCGTAAAGTCCTCGCCACCGTGCACGGTGAAGGGGCATAAACCGCTGGTCACCAGTGGTTGTTGAATTTTTTCCGGCAGCCGTCGACAGACGGCGAAGCTGGGCTATAACTAATCTGCTTTTCGCAAGTCATGAGGTACAACATGAGCGACGATGATCTGGAAAACGACGACCTCGAAGTAGGCGACGAAGACGAGGCCGAGGAAGGTCTGGAAGCAGCAGCGGAAGACGTTGCTGAAGACGACGGTGGCGATGCCCCGGCACCGACCGCCAAAGGCAAGGCCAAGGCTGCGGTATCGGTCGATGAGCTGCCGAGCGTCGAAGCCAAGAACAAGGAGCGCGATGCTCTGGCACGAGCCATGGAAGAGTTCCTGGCCAAAGGCGGCAAGGTGCAGGAAGTGGAGGCCAATGTGGTCGCCGATCCTCCCAAGAAGCCTGATAACAAGTACGGCAGCCGGCCTATCTAAGCGTCCGTTACTTGCTTGCTGAAAAAGCCCGCCGTCGCTGCGGGCTTTTTCATGGGCGAAGAAAAGGTTGGCCCTGGAGCGGTCCATGTGGGAGCGAGCTTGCTCGCGAAGAGGCCGGCACATTCAAAATAGATGCTGGCTAACCACCGCATTCGCGAGCAAGCGGAACGCCGCCCGACCCACTCCCACAGGTTTGTGGTCAGGCCTAAGCCGCGTTCCAGCGCGCCAACAGCGCCGGCAGCTCGGTCAGGCTGCAGATTTCTGCATCCGGCAACCGATCCGCTTCCCAGTCCTTGCCCGTCGGGTTGAACCAGATCGCTCGCAACCCCGCCTGCTGGGCGCCGGCAATGTCATCGCCGGGATGATCGCCGATATGCACCGCGGTTTCGGCGCTCGCACCGCCGCGCCGCAATGCTTCATGAAACAGCCGCGCATCGGGTTTGGCGATGCCGATATCCTCGGCGCACAGCGCGAACTTGAAGTAGTCCGCCAGCCCCAGGCGTCGCACATCGGCGTTGCCGTTGGTGACTACGCCCAAGGCGTACTGGTTGGCGAGAACCTCCAGGGTTGGCTGCACTTCGGGGAAAATGTCGAGCTGGTGCCGTGCCTGCAAAAACACTTCAAAACCCTGCTCGGCCAGGTCGGACGCCTGCTGGTGGTCGTAACCGGCCTCTTCCAGTGCGTGGAACAACACCCGTCGGCGCAGTGCGCTGATGCGGTGCTTGAGGCTCGGCTCGTGGGCCAGTACCCGTTCGCGAATCGCCCACAAATGCTCTACCGGCACGCCACCCAGGTTCACTGCGTGTTCGGTCAACCATTGGCGCAGTACGGCCTCGGCGCTGACGATCACCGGTGCGGTGTCCCACAGGGTGTCGTCGAGGTCGAACGTGATCAGTTGGAGGGTCATTGGTCACCGCCCTTGATGCGTTTGGCCCGTGGGTGGGCGTTGTCGTAGACCGTCGCCAGGTGCTGGAAATCCAGGTGGGTGTAGATCTGCGTGGTTTTGATGTCTGCGTGGCCGAGCAGTTCCTGCACCGCGCGCAGATCCTGGGAGGACTCAAGCAAGTGGCTGGCAAAGGAGTGCCGGAGCATGTGCGGGTGCAGGTTTTGCCCCAATTCACGCTCGCCTGCTGCCTTGACCCGCACCTGAATCGCCCGTGGCCCGAGGCGCCGCCCTTGCAGGCTGACGAACACCGCGTCGTCCGCCGGGTTGGTCATGGCCCGTAGCGGTAGCCACAGGTCGAGGGCTTCGCGGGCCTTTTTGCCGATCGGCAGCACGCGGGTCTTGCTGCCTTTACCGAGCACCTGCACGAGGCCGTCGGCCAGGTCGAGCTGGTCAAGGTTCAGCCCGGTCAGCTCGGAAAGGCGCAGGCCGGAGGAATAGAACAGTTCCAGGATGGCTTGATCGCGACGGGCCAGGAAGTCGTCCTCCACGGCGCCGTCGAGCAGTTGCAGGGCGCGGTCGGTGTCGAGGGTTTTGGGCAGGCGACGTTCACCCTTGGGCGGTGTCAGACCATTGGCCGGGTCGTGGTCGCAGAGGCCTTCGCGGTTCAGGTAGTGATAGAGCCCGCGCACCGCCGACAGCAGTCGCGCCAGGCTGCGCGAGGATTGGCCCTGGGCATGCAGGCGCGCGATCAGGCTGCGCAGGCGCTGGATGTCCAGTGCGGCCCAACTGGCGACGTTCTGTTTTTCGCACCACGCCAGCACTTTGTCCAGGTCGCGGCGGTAGGCTTGCAAGGTGTGTGGCGACACTTGGCGCTCACTGCGCAGGTGCTCGCAGTAGGCGTCCAGGTGCCGTTCCACGGTCAGCGTACCGAGCGCAGCGAGGTATTGACCCGTGGCAGCACGCGGCCCATGACTTCTGCGATGTAACTCAGGAACAGCGTGCCCACCGAGCTTTTGTAATGCTGCGGATCGCGGCTGGCGATGGCCAGCACGCCGTACAAGCCCTGGTGGCTGAGGGTGACCACGGCGGTGGAGCCGATCTGTTGGCGTTGTTCTTCGCCAAACAGAAAGTCCAGCTCATGTTCGCGCAGGCTGCCGCTGACGCTTTTGCCTTCCGACAGCAAGCCGCCGATGGCTTTGTGCGCGTCGGCGCTGCTGACCCAGCGACCGACCGGCATGGCCTCGTCACTGAACAAAATCAGGCTGACGAAGGGCACCTGGAAGTCCTGGCGCAGGCTGTCTTCGACGCTGATGACCACGTCTTCCAGGCTGCTGGCGTCCATCAGCGCGAGAATCAGGCGGCGGGTCTTGTCGAAGAGTCGGTCGTTGTCCCGTGCCACGTCCATCAGGTGCGAGAGGCGATGACGCATCTCGATGTTGCGTTCGCGCAGGATCTTCATCTGCCGCTCCACCAGCGACACGGTGTCGCCGCGCTGATGCGGAAGGCGCAATGTTGCGAGCAGGTCTTCGTGGTCGACAAAGAAATCCGGATGAGCCTCCAGGTACGCGGCAACGGCCGCCGCCTCCAGGCTTTCACCAAGGAGTTCGTCGGGCTGTGGGGCTGGAACCTGAGGCTGATCAGTCATGGGTTTTGCTCACTCAAAGACGTACTTGTCCTTCGTATACGCGCATTGCCGGGCCGGTCATCATCACCGGTTGGCCAGGGCCCGCCCATTCAATGGACAGACGCCCGCCAGGCAGGTCGATCAACAGCGGCGAATCCATCCACCCCTGGCTGATCGCGGCCACTGCCGCTGCGCAGGCACCGGTCCCGCAGGCCTGGGTTTCCCCGGCGCCACGTTCCCAGACGCGCAACTGCGCACGGCTTCGGTCGATGACCTGGAGAAAACCGACATTGACCCGCGCCGGAAAGCGCGGATGGTGTTCGATTTTCGGCCCCAGCTCATGCACCGGCGCGGTGTTGATGTCATCGATGCGCAGCACCGCGTGCGGGTTGCCCATGGATACTGCCGCCAGTTCGACGGTCTGGCCGTCGACCTCGACCGGGTAGCTCAAGGCTTGCTCGTCGGCCACGAACGGAATGTCGGCCGGCACCAGGCGCGGCGCGCCCATGTTGACGCTGATCTGCCCGTCATTGCGCACATCCAGCTCGATCACGCCGCTTTTGGTTTCGACGCGGATCTGCCGTTTGGTGGTCAGGCGTTTATCGAGCACGAAGCGCGCAAAGCAGCGCGCACCGTTGCCGCACTGTTCGACTTCGGAGCCGTCGGAGTTGAAGATCCGGTAACGGAAATCCACGTCCGGGTTGCTCGGCGCCTCGACGATCAGCAACTGGTCGAAGCCGACACCGGTGTGGCGGTCGCCCCAAAGCTTTGCGTGCTTGGGCAGGATGTGCGCGTGCTGGCTGACCAGGTCGAGGACCATGAAGTCATTGCCCAGGCCGTGCATCTTGGTAAAACGCAGCAGCATGGTTTTACTCCGGCAGCAGGCTTTCGCCAGCAAACAACTCGGCTACCGTCTCGCGGCGACGCACTTCAAATGCTTGATCACCGTCCACCAACACTTCGGCGGTACGGCCGCGCGTGTTGTAGTTGGAGCTCATGACAAACCCGTAGGCGCCGGCCGAATGCACGGCCAGCAAGTCGCCTTCTTCCAGCGCCAGTTGACGATCCTTGGCGAGGAAATCACCGGTTTCGCAGATCGGCCCGACGATGTCGTAGGCGCGAGCTTGTGTCTCACGCGGGCGCACGGCGGTGACGTCCATCCAGGGCCTGATACAGCGCCGGGCGGATCAGGTCGTTCATGGCGGCGTCGACGATGGCGAAGTCTTTGTGTTCGGTGTGCTTGAGGTACTCGACCTGGGTCAGCAGCACGCCGGCGTTGGCGACGATGAAGCGGCCCGGTTCGAACACCAGCGTCAGGTCGCGGCCGTCGATGCGCTCGCGCACGGCTTTGATGTAGTCGGCCGCCAATGGCGGCTCTTCATCGCGATAACGCACGCCCAAGCCACCACCGAGGTCGATGTGGCGCAGGTAAATGCCGCAATCGCCGAGGCGGTCGATCAGCGCCAGCAGGCGGTCGAGGGCATCGATGAACGGAGGCAGGGTGGTCAGTTGCGAGCCGATGTGGCAATCCACGCCCACGACTTCCAGGTTCGGCAGTTGTGCGGCGCGGATGTACACGTCTTCAGCGTCGGCAATGGCGATGCCGAACTTGTTTTCTTTAAGACCGGTAGAAATGTACGGATGGGTGCCGGCATCGACGTCCGGGTTCACGCGCAGGGAAATCGGTGCGCGAACACCCAGCTCGGCGGCAACTACTTGCAGGCGCTCGAGTTCATCGGTGGATTCGACGTTGAAGCAGTGCACGCCGACTTCCAGTGCCCGGCGCATGTCGTCACGGGTCTTGCCGACACCGGAGAACACGATCTTGTCAGCCTGGCCGCCAGCGGCCAGAACACGTTCCAGCTCGCCACGGGAAACGATGTCGAAACCGGCGCCCAAACGCGCCAGGACATTCAGTACGCCCAGGTTGGAGTTGGCCTTGACCGCGTAGCACACCAGGTGCGGCGTGCCGGCCAGGGCATCGGCGTATGCCAGGTACTGGGCTTCGATGTGGGCGCGGGAGTAAACATAGGTCGGCGTGCCGAAGCGCTCGGCGATGGCGGACAGGGCAACCCCTTCCGCGAACAGCTCACCGCCACGGTAGTTAAAAGCGTCCATGGTGTTCCCTTAAGCGTGTTTGTGCGATTGCGACTTCGCCTGGTCATTGGGGGATTTGCTGTCATCGGGAAGAAACAGCGGGCCTTTTTGACCACAGGCAGTGACAAGGCAAGCAACCGCGACAAGCGCAGCAAGGGAAGAGATCAGGCGCTTCATGGCGAAATCCTTGAAAATGCGTTAATTGCGCCGGAGTATACCGGCCACCCGTCAGCTTGCCTATGTGACGGGGTTCCCGTCCAGCGGGGCTTTGCCCATGGCGTGCGATCATGTCGATGGTTGTGCACGGATATCGGGTCACCCTGCCAGCTGCCGGGTCGGTATCCTTTGCAATCACCGGGGCTCGGCCGTATCTTGCGGCGCTTGAGCGCAAGTAGACACTTTTTGAGGTTCCTGCAATGAGTTTGACTGAAGCCCGTTTCCACGATCTGGTCGATGCCACCCAGCAAATGCTGGAGGATATTTTCGACGAGAGTGGCCTGGATATCGATCTGGAAAGCTCGGCCGGTGTACTCACCGTCAAGTTCGACAGCGGCAGCCAGCTGATCTTCAGTCGTCAGGAACCGTTGCGTCAGTTGTGGCTGGCGGCGGTGTCCGGTGGCTTCCACTTCGACTACGACGAAGAAAGCGAACGCTGGATGTGCGACAAGAGTGAAGAGCAACTGGGCGAGATGCTTGAGCGCATCGTCGGTCAGCAGGCCGGTGCCAAACTCGATTTCGAAGGTCTGTAACACCGTGACCGAGGCCGCGCCCGTCCGCCCGCCAAAGCCGTTGTACAGCAACGTCAGTCAGGCGGTGCCTTCACCGTGCACCAACGTGTGCCGGCTGGATGAACAGAAGGTCTGCCTGGGCTGTTTCCGTCACGTCGAGGACATTCGCGAATGGCGCTCGGCCGACGACGAACGGCGCCGGGTGATTTGCGCCCAGGCGCAGCAGCGCAAGGCCTCGGCATAAGGGCTTTTGTGGCGAGGGAGCAAGCTCCCTCGCCACAGTGGTCTGTACCGGGCCGTGGTCGCCCCTGACTTGTATATTTAGTGAGCTGTGATAGTGTCCGGGTACGCCTCAACTCATCGAGGCCCGTGAAAACCCCGCCTATTTCTGGCGGGGTTTTGCTTTTGTCGTGCAGAAAAAAGGAGTCTGCCTGAATCATGACCACCGCACCTTCCATCATCCTTACCCGCCTGGACGTGCAGCGTCTGGAACGTTTGATCGACAGTCTGGACGAGCCGTTGCCGCCGGGTGCTGTTGCGTTGCAAGCCGAGCTTGATCGCGCCGAAACCGTGGTGGGTCACGAGGAAGTGCCTGCCGGTGTCGTGACCATGAATTCACGCGTGCATTGCCGTGAGCAAAGCAGCGGCAAGGACTATCACCTGACTCTGGTGTACCCGCAGGACGCCAACGCCGATGAAGGCAAGATTTCGATTCTGGCGCCGGTAGGCAGCGCCTTGCTCGGTTTGCAGGCAGGCCAGCACATCGATTGGCCGGCGCCGGGTGGCAAGACGTTGAAGCTTGAACTGATTGAAGTGGAATACCAGCCGGAAGCGGCCGGCGAATACCACCTCTGACCCCTCAGACCTGTTCGAGCGCCTCGTTCAGTGCGCGCTCCAGGTCGGCCTTGTAGCGCAGGTAAAGATTGCTTGAACTCTGCCCGTCACCGAGCAGCCCGGACAAGTCCAGGTCGGTGATGTAGCAGCGATAGCGTTCTACTTCACGGCGCTGCTCGACGATCTCCCGGGCGACCACGGCGAAGAGCTGGTCGCCGTGCTCCAGCTCTGAAAACTCTCGCTGATTGCAATACAGGGTGACCTGCACCTGCCCCGGTGCGGCTTTGCCGATAATCGCCTGCACATCATAGAACGGCTTGTTCACCGGTGTCTGCGGCGTGGGTCGCGGCTCGATGCGTCGGGCCCGCGCGGTGCCCGACGGCAAGAGCTGGTAATACAGGGTGTCCAGGGCCGCCACCGGTTGCGCGGCGTCCATCGGCAGCAGCGCGTCGCGCCGGTACAGGATTGATTGCAGGAAGCGCTGCATCGGCACCAGCAGGCTTTGTTCGTCGTGGTACGGCTGGCGCTGTTGCCACAGGGCATTGAACTCATCCAGCACATACAGCTCGGCGTGGGCCTCGTTGATCCGGTAGAACACCTGAATGCACTCGGGCTGGCCCATGGGCAGGATCAGCGCCAGGTCGTGGTCTTCCAGCGCCATCGGGTCCAGTTGCAGCGGGCTGTAGCAGGTCCGTGTTTCCCCCAGGTAATCGAGCAGCGCGGGCAGGCTGGCCAGTGCAACGTGGTTGACCTGGCCGGGCACCAGTTCCAGCACGTGGTAATGCTGTTGGACCTGAATCAGGTAGCGGTGGTTGAGCGTGCTCAGCAACAGGTTTTGCGCGGTATCGAGGATTTCTTCGACGCGCAGGGCGATGAATTGCGCCCGGTTGTGGCAGAAACAACGCACCCGTAGTCGGGGTTGCTGCGGGCCATTGGGCAGGTTGTTGAGGTAATCGCGCAGGCAGTCGAGCAGGGCGTGCGGGCCGTCGTAGCGGCTGACCAGCACTTCATTCCAGCTGTTGAGCGTGACCTGATCGAGGGTCAGCACCAGGTTTTCGCGCACCCCTGCGTAACTCAGCGAGTCGGTGCGCTCGGTGGTCATCAGGATGTTCAGGTCACGGTGATGCTTGAGCGGGTCGACCCCGACATTCACCAGGATCAACACTTCGCTGGGTACGCTGGCGTGCAGCAACTGTTCTTCGCCGACAGTGCTCAAGGGCAGGGCGACCGACTGTTGCAGGCTGCCGAGCAGGTTGAACAGTTCAAACTCGCTCAAGTCGCTGTCGCCGGGGTGCAGCGCCAGGCGGGTGCTGCTGTCGATCACGCCGTTGCGATGGCACCAGGTCAGCAGCTCCAGCAATTCGCGGCTGCGCTTGATCGGCGCGAAATGCTCCCACTCCAGCGCGCCCAGGCTGCCGTTGTAGAGCCCCCAGTGACGTTGCCCCGGTTCTTTTTTGTTCGGCGACTGGACCAGCGTCAGGGTGTCTTCGGCCAAGTCCGGGGCGATACCCGGGTTGATGAATTCGATCTTGTCGGCCTTGCGCTCGAAGGCCGCATACAACCGACGCCCGAGCACATTGAGGTCGCGTTTGTTGATCAGGCTGACGGTCTGCTCGGTTCGGGCGAATTGCGTCAGGAAGCGGTAGCTGTAATTCAGCTCATTGACCAGCGCCCGGCGCTCGGCGCTGACCTGGCGGACCTTCCATTGGCTGCGGCTGTCGAGCAGCGCCAACTGACGCTGATCCCAGCCCCATTCGTGGGCCAGCCGTTCCAGCAGTGTGCGTTGCCAGCTCTGGTTGCGGGCGCTGTTGCCGGTGAGCTTGCGGTTGACCTTCAGGTAAAGGGCGCGCCGTACCAGTTCCAGCCGCTCCGGTTCGCCGCGGGCCGTGAGGTATTCCTCGATGCGCCGGTACACCACGATGTATGGGTCGAGTTCATCCAGATCGAGGCGATGGGCGAACACGGCTTGCTTGAAGCGCAGGCTCAGGCATTGGACCTTCGGGTGTTCGCTGGCGTAGACCTCGGTCAGCAACAGCTTGAGCACCGACTTGTAGGGCGACTCAATGCCTTTGAACAGCTGCCAGAGCCCGGCACCGATGAACTCGCCCGGCGGAATATGCGCCAGGTGACCAAGGTCGAGGGTTTCGTCGGCGCGGATAAACCGCTTGGACAGCAGTGTGTGGGTGTATTGCTGGTAGTTGGCTTCTTCGTAGACCGGCACCAGCCACCAGATCGGTGTGCGCCCGGCCAGCCAGATCGCGGTGCGGTAAAACTCGTCCAGCAGCAAGTAGTGCTGGGTGGTGCCGCAGTCGTCGGAGCTCAGTTGGGTGTCGCGCTCGCCGCGTACAAACCGTTGCGGCTCGATCAGGAAGAAATGCGCTTCGGCGCCCTGGCTCGCGGCCCAGGCCTCCAGCAACTGGCACTTTTTGCGCAGCTCGGCGAGCTCGTTGTCGGCAAGGTCCGGCGCGTGGCAGACCCACACGTCCATGTCGCTCTGGTCAGCCTGGGCGAGGGTGCCGAGGCTGCCCATCAGGAACAGCCCGTGAATCGGCCGTGGCGGATTACCGTGGCGAGGCTTGTAGGAGAACGAGCGTGTCAGGCGCTGGGCTTCGGCGAGGGCGTTGGCGTCGGGTTCAAAATTCGACAGGCCGGCCGGCGTGCTGCCTGAAACGTAGCCCGGCAGCAGCGGGTGATTGACGTGGAAAAACAACGGCAACAGGGTCAGGACGCCTTGCTGGCGGGTCGACAACCCTTCCATGGCTCGAGCCATGCGGCCGTCATTGAGCTTTAGAAAGCGCGCGCGCAACTGGCTGAGAACCTTGCGGTCGATTCCCTCGTCCAGATCAGGGCGGATTTCGTGGGTGCGGGTCATGTCAGCTCAAACCGGTTCGCGGTGCTCGTCGGGGGCGGTGAGCAGTTTAGCGCCTCATGCCGGGGACATTTAAGCTGAATTTTGATTTCTGGCGCCAGATTTCTACCGGCGGGGGGCTGTCTGCCCGCGGAAGTCCCGCGCAGGGAGTTCCGTGGGCGATGCGACGGCCGTCAGGCGGTTTCTTCGACGGACAGGATGGTCAACAGCGTTTGCACATTTTGCGCGGCATCACGGCCCAGACTGGTCAGGTAGCCACCATCGGCTTGGGTGATCAGCTCTTTGTCGAACAGGCGTTGTGCGGCGGCAATGGCTTTCGGGGCAGCGGTCTGATGAATTTTCAAACCTTCCTGGGAACTGTCCAGGTTGAAGAGTGCAAGGATTTCCAGTTCGGCAACCAGCTCAGGGGTAAGCGACATAAGGACTCCAGACTTTCTAGGAATAGATGACAGCGCCCCTAAGGTGAACGCACTCGGGCAGCCTGTCCAGTGTTGGCTTAGAGCATTTCGTCGCAGGGCAGGAGTACGTGCGGGCAGGCGCAGTACCAGTGGCGAGGGAGCTTGCTCCCGCTCGACTGCGAAGCGGTCGCAAAATCGCTGGATGCAGTGCGTCCGACGAAATGTGCTTGCAGGACGCGGGGCCGCTTCGCTGCCCAGCGGGAGCAAGCTCCCTCGCCACAAGGAGAGCCATGCCCACGTGATAGAGGCTTAGTTCTTTTCGGGCGGCAGCTCTGGCAGCGCGCGCAGGGCGGTTTCGTACCATTGGGTATCGAACGCGCGGTCTTCTTCGAGGATCGCGTCGATTTCCACGGCCAAAACGTGGGCCATCAGTTGCAGGATTTCTTCACGCTCATAACCCACCAGGGTCAGCTTGTTGAAGGTGGCCTTGGCGGCAGGCGGGTTGTCGCTTTCGATCTGGTTTTCGATTGCTTCGATCAGCGTGGTTTCGGCGAACGCTTCTTCGTCGCTATCGTCGTTGTTGGTGCCGGGGGTTGGCTCGCTCATGGCAGGCTCCTCAAGGAAAGGCGCAGTTTACCTGCATTCGGTGTAGTGATGCTGCTGGCGGGAAGTGCGTCCACGTTCTATAACTTGGCGCTGCCAACCCCTGCACGGCCTGGAGGCTATGTGATGCTCAAGCTTTATGGATTTCCGGTCAGTAACTACTACAACATGGTCAAGCATGCGTTGCTGGAGAAGGGCCTGCCTTTCGAGGCAGTGCCGTTTTATCCCGACCAGAGCCCTGAATCATTGGCTATCAGCCCGCGTGGCAAGATACCGGTGCTGGGTGTCGAACAGGGTTATGTCAACGAAACGGGCGTGATCCTGCAATACCTCGAAGACGCCCAGGCAGGCCCTGCGCTTCTGCCCAAGACCCCGTTCGAGCGCGCTCAGGTGCTGGCGCTGGCCAAGGAGATCGAGTTGTACATCGAGCTGCCGGCGCGAGCCTGTTTCGGTGAGGCGTTCTTCGGCATGTCGGTGCCCGAAGCGATCAAGGAAAAATCCAGAGTCGAACTGCTCGCCGGGATTGCTTCGTTGGGGCGCCACGGCAAGTTTGCACCTTACGTGGCGGGGGAGACGCTGAGCGTGGCGGATCTGTACTTCCTGTACAGCGTCAGCCTGGCCTGTGCGGTCGGCAAGAAGCTGTTTGATCTGGACCTGCTGGCCGATCTGCCGGCTGCCCGGGCGTTGCTCGAACGGCTGGAGCAGACACCGCATGCCAAGCGTATTGCGGCCGACAAGGACGCGGCGATGCCGCAGTTCCTGGCGATGATCGCGTCCCGGAAGTAGGTTTAGTGGTGATCTGAAGTCAGTCATCGTCGGATCGCCGCCCGGAGCGAACCTGCTCCGGGCGGCGATCCGGCGATGCTTTTGGTTGCTTAGCGGCTGGCCAGCAGCGCCTGGCCGCGAACCACGGCGGCCTTCACCTGTGCCGGTGCGGTGCCGCCAATGTGGTCGCGGGCATTTACCGAACCTTCCAGGGTCAACACAGCGAACACGTCCTGCTCGATCTGGTCGCTGAATTTGCGCAGCTCTTCCAGGCTCATTTCCGCCAGGTCCTTGCCGCTGTCCACACCGTACTTCACGGCATGACCGACGATTTCGTGGCAGTCACGGAACGGCAGGCCACGACGTACCAGGTAGTCGGCGAGGTCGGTGGCGGTGGAGAAACCGCGCAGCGCCGCTTCGCGCATGATGGCGTGTTTTGGCTTGATTGCCGGGATCATGTCGGCAAAGGCCCGCAGCGAATCGCGCAAGGTGTCGGCGGCGTCGAACAGCGGTTCCTTGTCTTCCTGGTTGTCCTTGTTGTAGGCCAGTGGCTGGCCTTTCATCAGGGTCAGCAGGCCCATCAGCGCGCCGAACACCCGGCCGCTTTTACCGCGCACCAGTTCCGGAACGTCGGGGTTTTTCTTTTGCGGCATGATCGAGCTGCCGGTGCAGAAGCGGTCAGGCAGATCGATGAACTGGAACTGCGCGCTGGTCCACAGCACCAATTCTTCGGAGAACCGCGACAGGTGCATCATCGCGATGCTGGCGGCCGAGCAGAATTCGATGGCGAAATCGCGATCCGAGACGTTGTCCAGAGAGTTGCCACCCACAGCGTCGAAGCCCAGCAATCGAGCAGTCAGTTCGCGGTCGATCGGGTACGTGGTGCCGGCCAGCGCGGCGCTGCCCAACGGCATGCGGTTGGTGCGCTTGCGGCAGTCGACCAGGCGCTCGTAGTCGCGGCTGAGCATTTCGAACCAGGCCAGCAGGTGATGACCGAAGGTCACGGGCTGGGCGGTTTGCAGGTGGGTGAAGCCCGGCATGATGGTGCCGGATTCGCGTTCGGCCTGCTCCAGCAGACCTTTTTGCAGGCGGGTGATTTCGCCCAGGATCAGGTCGATCTCGTCGCGCAGCCACAGGCGAATATCGGTCGCGACCTGGTCGTTACGGCTGCGGCCGGTGTGCAGCTTCTTGCCGGTGACACCGATGCGATCGGTCAGGCGTGCTTCGATGTTCATGTGCACGTCTTCAAGGTCGATGCGCCAGTCAAAGGTACCGGCCTCGATTTCGCCCTGGATGGTCTTCAGGCCATCGATGATGCTGTCGCGCTCGGCGTCGGTCAGCACGCCAACCTTGGCCAGCATGGTGGCGTGGGCGATCGAGCCCATGATGTCGTGGCGATACAGGCGCTGGTCGAAAGTGACGGAGGCGGTGAAGCGGGCGACGAAGGCGTCGACGGGTTCACTGAAGCGGCCGCCCCAGGACTGATTGGTCTTGTCAGTGCTCATGAATTCGCTCGTGATCGGCTGAAGAAAGATGGCGTGAAAACTTGCCGGGGATAATAACAGGGTTGCCAATCGTGTCGTTGACACTGGTCGGTACGATTTTTTCTCATTCGACCGACCATACTCGGCGGACCGTTGCCGGTTTTACGCAACGATATTTTTCGAATGGGCAATGTCGTCCCGGCGAACGTCTACAGTTGGACAGAAGGAACTGCACATTTGCGGGCTCCGCAACCGACACCACAAGTGCTGCCGAATAACGCTGCATACCTCGCAATGGCGCCCGGAAACGCCCATGCTCAGGTCAGCGGCCAGGTGGCGATTCCATAAAGGGGTGTTCATCGTGTGTATTGGCAAGCCCTGCAACACCGTCGAGGCACGGCGGTTATCGAGCGACATGGAGCAGGCACGGGTAAATATTGCTGCCCGACATGCGGCACTTTTTGGCCCTCGCGCTAGTCTTAGCGTGGATCGCGGTGACGGACGTCACTTCACCTGTCTACGTTACCCTTGTGCGAGACTCACGCAGGAATCCAGCGCTATATGAATGTCCTGATCGTTGATGACGAACCCCTAGCCCGCGAGCGTCTGAGCCGTATGGTCGGCGAACTCGAGGGATACAGTGTCCTGGAGCCGAGCGCCACCAATGGCGACGAGGCGTTGGCCCTGATCGACAGCCTGAAACCGGATATCGTGCTGCTCGACATCCGCATGCCGGGCCTCGACGGTTTGCAGGTGGCCGCACGTTTGTGTGAGCGCGAGACCCCGCCGGCAGTGGTGTTTTGCACCGCCGACAGTGAGTTCGCCCTGGATGCCTTCCAGGCCAGCACGGTGGGCTACCTGACCAAGCCGGTACGCGCAGAGCTATTGCTTGAAGCCCTGAAAAAAGCCGAACGGCCCAACCGTGTGCAACTGGCTGCCCTGACTCGCCCGGCTGCCGAAACCGGCAGTGGCCCACGCAGTCATATCAGCGCGCGAACCCGCAAGGGCATCGAGCTGATTCCGCTGGATCAGGTGATCTACTTCATTGCCGACCACAAATACGTGACCTTGCGTCATGAGGGTGGCGAGGTTCTGCTGGATGAACCGCTCAAGGCCCTGGAAGACGAATTCGGTGATCGCTTTGTGCGTATCCACCGCAATGCGTTGGTGGCCCGCGAGCGCATCGAGAGGCTGCAACGCACACCGCTGGGGCATTTCCAGTTGTTCCTCAAGGGCCTCAATGGCGACGCCCTGATTGTCAGCCGACGCCATGTCGCCGGTGTGCGCAAGATGATGCAACAGCTTTAGTCCGGGTTCTGAGCGCGGATCACAGCCCTGTCGCCAGACAGGCCAGGCCAGGGAGGCCACCCGGTTTCTGATACAAGTCAAAGCGGATTTGACTGAGCTGTTATTATCCGCCGTATCTATTCAGTACGGATTGATCCATGTCCCCTCGCGAAATCCGCATCGCTACCCGCAAAAGTGCCCTGGCCTTGTGGCAGGCCGAATACGTCAAAGCTCGTCTTGAAGAGGCTCACCCGGGCCTGCTCGTGACGCTGGTGCCCATGGTCAGTCGCGGCGACAAGCTGCTCGACTCGCCGCTGTCGAAAATCGGCGGCAAGGGCCTGTTCGTCAAAGAACTGGAAACCGCGTTGCTCGACAACGAAGCTGACATCGCCGTGCACTCCATGAAAGACGTGCCGATGGACTTCCCTGAAGGCCTCGGTCTGTTCTGCATCTGTGAGCGCGAAGACCCTCGTGACGCCTTCGTCTCCAACACCTACGCCAGCCTTGATGAGCTGCCTCAAAGCAGTGTGGTCGGCACCTCCAGCCTGCGTCGCCAGGCCCAGTTGCTGACCCGTCGCCCGGACCTGGAAATCCGCTTCCTGCGTGGCAACGTCAACACCCGTCTGGCCAAGCTCGATGCCGGCGAGTACGACGCGATCATCCTCGCGGCGGCCGGTTTGATCCGTCTGGGCTTCGAAGACCGCATCAGCTCCTCGATCAGTGTCGAAGACAGCCTGCCGGCAGGTGGGCAAGGTGCGGTCGGCATCGAATGCCGTAGCGCCGACAGCGAGATCCACGCGCTGCTCGCCCCCTTGCATCACCAGGACACCGCCACACGCGTCACCGCCGAGCGCGCCCTGAACAAGCACCTCAATGGTGGTTGCCAGGTGCCTATCGCTTGCTATGCGGTGCTTGAAGGCGAGCAAATCTGGCTACGTGGCTTGGTGGGTGATCCGAAAGGTGGCCTGCTGCTGAGTGCCGAGATTCGTGGCCCGCAAAGTGCGGCCGAGGCGTTGGGCGTGCAGGTTGCCGAAGACCTGCTGGCTCAGGGCGCCGATGACATCCTGCGCGCCGTGTATGGCGAGGCCGATTCACAGTGATCGGCTGGCGTCTGCTGCTGACCCGTCCCGCCGACGAGTCGACGGCGCTGGCAGCGGTTCTGGCCGGGGCCGGTGTGTTCAGCAGCAGCCTGCCCTTGCTGGAAATCGAAGCGTTGCCGGTCGTTGGTGTGCAGCAGACGATCATTCAGGGCCTCGATGCATACTGCGCGGTGATCGTGGTCAGCAAGCCGGCCGCCCGGCTGGTGGTTGAACAGGTCGCGCGGCATTGGCCACAACCGCCGCGTCAGTGCTGGTTCAGTGTCGGCGCGGCGACGGCGCAGATCCTGGCCGGGCACGGCCTGGATGTCTGCTGCCCGCAAGAGGGCGATGACAGCGAGGCCTTGCTTGAACTGGCTCAATTGCGCGAGGCTGTCGCGCGGCCCGATGCGCGCGTGTTGATTGTGCGCGGCGAGGGCGGACGCGAACTGCTGGCTGAGCGTTTACGCGCCTCAGGTGCTAGTGTCGATTATCTGGAGTTGTACCGTCGCGGGCTGTCGGACTATGCGCCTGGCGTGCTGGCACAGCGTATCGCGGCGGAACGCTTGAACGGCCTGGTGGTCAGCAGTGGGCAGGGTTTTGAGCACTTGCGCCAGTTGGCCGGCAACGCCTGGCCTGAACTGGCGCGGTTGCCGTTGTTTGTTCCAAGCCCGCGGGTTGCCGAGATGGCGCGTGCCGCCGGTGCCCAAACAGTTGTGGATTGTCGCGGCGCGAGTGCCGTGGCCTTGCTGACGGCGTTGCGGGAAACCCGGCCCGTTCTCTAATGCAAAGGATGGATACGTGAGCGAAACAGTCTTGCCCAAAGATGAAGTCCAGCCCGTGCTCGATGCGCCGGCTGAAACTGCGAAGACTCCCGAGCCGCGCCGAGGCAATGGGTTGGCGATTCTGGCGCTGCTGGTCGGTGCTGCGGGTGTTGCTGCTGGCGGCTGGGGGATCTGGCAGGTTCGTCTGCTGCAGACCAACAACCAGCAGCAGTTGAGCCAACTGCAGGCCCTGAGCGATCAGGCACAAAGCCTCAAACTCAGCGAGCAGCGTCTTACAGCGCGTCTTGAGCTACTGCCGGCCGCCGAAGAACTGGAAGAGCGGCGACGTCTGGTGACGCAGTTGCAAGGCGATCAGCAACGTCTGAATCAGCGTCTGGAAACCGTCCTGGGTGCCAGCCGCAAGGATTGGCGTCTGGCCGAGGCCGAACATTTGTTGCGCCTGGCCAGCCTGCGCCTGTCGGCCCTGCAAGACATCAGCAGCGCCCAGGCGTTGGTGCAGGGTGCCGATGACATTCTTCGCGAACAAAACGACCCCGGTTCATTCGCCGCCCGTGAGCAGATTGCCAAAAGCCTCGCGGCACTGCGCAGCACTGGGCAACCCGACCGCACCGGGCTGTTTTTGCAACTCGGTGCGCTACGCGACCAAGTCCTGGAGCTGACCGAACTGGCGCCCGAGTATCATGACCGTGGTGACTCGCTGACGGGTTTGACCGCTGATGGCGACGGTGCAAGTCGCTGGTCGCAGTGGTGGGATCAGATCTCGCGGTACATCCGTATCGACTTCGATGCCGACAAGAGCATTCGCCCATTGCTGGCCGGGCAGAGCCTGGCGCAGGTGCGCCTGGCCCTCAGTCTGTCGCTGGAGCAGGCGCAATGGGCGGCGCTCAATGGTCAGGCGCCGGTTTACACCCAGGCCATGGCAGAGGCGCGTGATGTGCTCAAGGACAGCTTCAACAAGGACAACCCGCAAAGCAAAGTGATGCTCGAACGGGTCGACGAGTTGAGCAAGCTGCCGGTGACGGTGGTCACGCCGGACCTGGCTGGTACGCTGGCCAGTGTTCAGGCTTACCTTGAACGTCGCAACCTCGGCGCTCAAGACTCGGTCAAGCCGCTCGCCAAACCGGCTGAGGGAGCCACGCAGGGGACCAGCCCATGAAGCGCTTGTATGTGCTGTTGTTCCTGGTGATCGCAGTATCGGGCGTGCTCGGGTTGGCCATTGCCCAGCATTCGGGTTACGTGCTGATTGCCTACAAAGGCTTTCGCTATGAGTCGAGCCTGTGGGCATCGCTGTTGGTGATCTCGCTTATCTGGCTGCTGTACTGGGGCGTCAAGACACTGATCGAGCTGGTGACGACCTCCACCGGCGTGGTCAATCCATGGTCGCGGCGTAACCGCAGCCGTCGTGTGCAGGTGGCGATCGAGCACGGTCAACTGGACCTGGCCGAAGGGCGCTGGGCCAGTGCCCAGAAACATCTGTGCCGCGCTGCTGAAGCCGAGCGCCAGCCGCTGTTGTACTACCTGGGCGCCGCGCGGGCAGCCAATGAACAAGGTCACTTCGAGGAAAGCGACAACCTGCTTGCGCGTGCGCTTGAGCGTCAGCCTCAGGCCGAACTGGCAATCGCCCTGAGCCATGCGCAATTGCAGACCGACCGTGGTGATACCGAAGGTGCGCTGGTCACCCTGCAAACCATGCATGAACGTCATCCCCGCAGCGTGCAGGTGTTGCGTCAGTTGCAACGCTTGCACCAGCAGCGCGGTGACTGGTCGGCGGTGATCCGCCTGTTGCCGGAATTGCGCAAGGACAAGGTGCTACCGGCCAGTGAACTGGCCGAGCTGGAGCGTCGGGCCTGGGGTGAAAACCTCACCCTGGCCGCTCAGCGGGAAGAAGAGGGCGTCGCCGGTTTGCAGTCACTCAACCGTGCCTGGCAGCAACTTACGTCGGCGCAACGTCAGGAGCCGCAACTGGTTCTGGCGTATGCCGAGCAGTTGCGACAACTGGGCGCCGAGGCCGAGGCCGAGGATGTCCTGCGCGGCGCGCTCAAGCGTCACTACGACAGCCACTTGGCACGCCTCTATGGGTTGCTGCGCGGCAACGACCCTGCCCGGCAACTGCAAACCGCCGAAGGCTGGCTGAAAGAGCATCCTGGCGACCCAAGCCTGTTGCTGACCCTGGGCCGCTTGTGCCTGCAAAACAGTTTGTGGGGCAAGGCCCGCGACTACCTCGAAAGCAGCCTGCGCGTGCAGCGCAACCCGGAGGCCTGTGCCGAGCTGGCAAGGTTGCTGGCGCAACTGGGCGACACCGAACGCAGCAATCAGCTGTTTCAGGAAGGCCTGGGCTTGCTGGACAAGCGTTTATTGGCCGCACCGCTGCCCGTACCAGCCCGCGTCTAACGCTGGAGGCGGGCTGCCCGGATCATCTGACCGGGCAGCCCGTCGCTCTGGCCTCGCAGATTTTTTACCCGTCCCCACCCATGAAGGCAGCGTCTTACAGACGACTACATTCAGTCCTCGGGTTAGCGTCGGGATTTCCCTACACCCTTGGCGAAGTGTCGGCAGGGGCTTGCCTTGAAAGGCCGCCGGGCTTTCCTCTACCGTAACTGCCTGTCTCTTCTGTTACGGATACGCCATGTCTTTGGCCAGCTCACGTCCCTTGTTTTTCATGGCTTTCATTGCCGCAAGCCTGGCCTTGGGCGCCTCGTATTATCTGGAATATGCGGTCGGGCTGGTGCCTTGCTCGCTGTGCAGTGTGCAGCGCTATTGTCTGATGATATTTACGATCGCCTGCCTGGTGGCCACCTTGCACGGGCCTCGGCGACGGGGCAGTGGCTTCTACTGGTTGCTTGGCTTGCTCAGTTGCCTGGGCGGGATGCTGACGGCCTCGCGACAGGTGTTGCTGCAAAGTGACCCGGCGCAGCAACTGAGAGGGTGTCTCTCCAGCCAAGAGGCGGTCTTCGTCGATATGCCCTGGTTGTGTGTGGTGACGCGGGCCTTCAAGGGCATGGCTGATTGCACGGAAATCAGCTGGACGCTGTTCGACCTCAGCGTGCCGGAGTGGAGCCTGCTGTTCTTTGTCGGCATGACGGTTCTGGCGGGCTGCCAACTGTTGCGCCATCTCTGGCCTGCTGTTCGTCGGCCAGCCAGCGGCGAGTCGTCGCATGGGGCGGTAGTGGCCGATTAAACACTTGTATGAACATTATCTCCTGCGTAACT
The DNA here is from genome assembly GCF_039908635.1 of Pseudomonas purpurea. NCBI lineage: Bacteria > Pseudomonadati > Pseudomonadota > Gammaproteobacteria > Pseudomonadales > Pseudomonadaceae > Pseudomonas > Pseudomonas purpurea. The sequence goes on along the minus strand of NZ_CP150918.1, from coordinate 5,643,876 downwards.
TGAAGCTGTTGTCGTGCGGGCATAATCTGGCCCGCACGTGTCACTGGAATTATGTTGCTCGATGGCGCTCTTCCTGACCGAATCCCGATCTTTCGAATCCGGCGGCAGGTCTAGGGCAGCATGACCCACAAGGGAAGAGAGATCACCATGCTCGAAAGTTGTCAGAATGCTCAGGAACGCTGGGGTGGAGTGCATCTGCTGATCGACCGCTGGTTGCAGGAGCGTCACGAACTGGTTCGGGCCTATGATGCTCTCGGCGCCAAGCCAGAAGCGCTGGCAGAGACCCGAAAGCCCTTGCAGGAATTTTGCGGCGTACTGGTTGACTACGTGTCGGCCGGGCACTTCGAGATCTACGAACAACTGACCGGTGAAGCCAAGGCTTTTGGGGACACCCGAGGGTTGGAACTGGCCGAAACGATCTACCCGCGCATCGACGTCATCACTGAGAAGCTCCTGGCGTTCAACGACCTCTGCGATGCGGGCAAATGCGTCGCCGAAGAGTTCAAGAAGCTGGGCGGCCTGTTGCACGAACGCTTCGAACTGGAAGACTGCCTGATCGAAGTGCTGCACACCGCTCACAAGGAAGAAGCTCCGGTTCAGGCCTGAGTGCTGCCTGTCTGCAACACCCTGAAAACGGTGCGCCATGCGCGCCGTTTTTCGTTCTCGGGGTTTCTCAGCCCGTTGCGCCCAGCAACTCGATTTCGAAGACCAGCGGGGTGTAAGGCGCGATGAGATCGCCCGCACCGTCCGCGCCATAAGCTTGCGCCGAAGGAATCACCAACCGCCACTTCGCACCCACCGGCATCTGTGGAAGCGCACTGCGCCAGCCGCTGATCACGCTGTCGAGGCTGAACCACTGCGCCTGGCTGTTCTGGTCGAACACCGTACCGTCCGGCAGTCGTCCGATGTAGCGCACTTGCACGCGTCCGTTTGGTCCGGCCTTGACGCCGGTGCCGGGTGCTTCCTCGGTCAGCAGGATGCCATCGGCGAGTTCGCGAACACCCGGTTTGGCTTTCTCCGCCTCCATGAAGCGGCGTTCTTTTTCGAGGGCGATTTCGCTTTGCGGCACTGCCGGTTTTTCCGCAACCTGCGCTTCGTGTTCAGCGAGAATCTGCTCGATACGTTCGTCCTTCAAGGCCAGGGGCTTGCCTTGATAAGCCTGTTTCAATCCGTCCACCAACGCCTGAATCTGCAAGTCGGGCACCTCTTGGCGCAAGCGCTCACCCAGGCTTGCGCCCAGGCTGTAGGCAAGATCATGGGCATCGTTTTCGGCGGTTTTTTCGGCCGCGTGAGCAACGGAAAAAAACACGCACAGGGATAAAAAAAGGTAACGCGACATGGGCACTCTCCGGCCTGAGATGCGGGGGATTATGCCAGTGTGAATGCGCTCACCGGTGAACTGCTTTGCCGTATGCGCAGAACATTTTCGGTCCGTTGCAACGCAACGTCCTGGATACTGTCAACATCACCTAGCGGCGGTAGCAGCAGAGGTCTAGTATGAGCCGCACTCACGTCAGCCAGGAGGTAAACCATGTCGGCCCCCAAGAAGCCCGTAAACACTCCGTTGCACTTACTCCAACAGCTCTCGGGCAGCCTGCTCGAACATTTGGAAAACGCTTGTTCCCAAGCCTTGGCTGATGCTGAAAAACTGCTCGCCAAACTGGAAAAGCAACGCGGTAAAGCACAGGAAAAACTGCACAAGTCGCGCACCAAATTGCAGGACGCAGCAGCGGCCGGCAAAGCCAAGGCACAGGCCAAGGCCAAGGACGCAGTGAAAGAGCTCGAAGAGTTGCTCGATGCGCTGAAGGATCGTCAGTCCGAGACCCGCACCTACATTCTGCAACTCAAGCGTGATGCCCAGGAAAGCCTGAAACTGGCCCAGGGTGTTGGTCGTGTGAAAGAAGCCGTCGGCAAGGTGTTGACCCTGCGTTCGGCCAAGCCCGCCGCAACGGCGGTTGCTGCCAAGAAACCTGCTGCTAAAGCGCCGGCCAGGGCCGCTGCAAAACCTGCCGCCAAAGCGCCGGTTAAAGCACCAGGCAAACCTGCCGCCAAACCCGCGGTAAAAAAACCAGCCGCAGCCAGCGCCGCAAAACCTGCCGTTAAAACCCCTGCTGCCAAACCTGCTGCTGCCAAGCCAGTGGCTGCAAAAGCAGCGGCGAGCAAACCCGCGGCAAAAACCGCTGCTGCAAAACCAGCGGCCAAGCCAGTGGCAAAACCGGCCGTGGCTAAAGCCGCCGCCAAACCTGCTGCCAAAGCACCGGCCAAACCTGCTGCTGCGAAACCCGCTGCCGCAAAACCTGCAACCAAGCCTGCGGCCAAACCGGCCGTGAAAAAGCCAGTGGTTGCCAAGCCTGCCGCTGCCAAACCGGCTACCGCTGCCGCGAAGCCAGCGACACCGGCGCCTGCCGCATCGCCAGCACCCGCTGCACCCGCCGCTACTCCAGCGGCTGCCGCCACCAGCAGCAACCCGACCAGCGCTTCCTAAGTGCCGGACACCGCGACGTGCAGCTGATGCAGCGCGTCGCGGTTCAGGTGGCCAGCCTCGGCCGCCAGCCTCAACAGCCAAATGACTGAATCCTCAGCCTGATCCTGCGGCCACGCCTGCGCCGCGTTCTCCAGGCGCAACAACAGTTGCCGCTCGGCTTCCAGCTCCAGCGCCTTGACCTGCTCTCGTAACGTACCCAGCTCGACGTCCTCAAGGGCGGCGGCTTTCCATTGCGTGCGCAGTTGCCGAAGGGGTTGCACCACCTCGTCATGCCAGGCCCCGGCCAACTGCCGAAGGGCTTGCAGGCGCGGTTCATTGCAGACCACGCCCCGTTGGCCGAGCCACAGCGCACACAGCAGCAGACAGACATTGGCGCCGTGCGCTTGCAATCCCAGGCAGGCCTTTTCAACGTCCGGGCGGGCGTAAATCTTGAGGGTGAAGCTCCACAGGTCAGAGGACATATTCCTACTCGCGCCAGTTGCGAGCGAAGCTGGTAGACTCCGCCGCCATTATGATTCGACTTCAGAACCTGACTTTACAGCGTGGCCCGCAACGTCTGCTAGAAGACGCCGAGCTGACCCTGCACGCCGGCCACAAAGCCGGCCTTATCGGTGCCAACGGCGCCGGCAAATCGAGCCTGTTCGCCTTGCTCCTGGGCGACCTGCACCCGGACTCGGGTGATTGCTTCCTGCCGGCCGACTGGCGCATCGCCCACATGCGTCAGGAGATCGACACGCTCGAGCGCCTGGCGGTCGACTACGTGCTCGATGGCGACCTGCGCCTGCGTCAGGTGCAACACGACCTGGCGGCAGCCGAAGCCGCCCATGACGGTGCTGCGCAGGCCCGCTACCACTCCGAACTCGACAGCGCCGACGGTTACACCGCCGACGCCCGGGCGCGCAAGCTGCTCGCAGGGCTGGGGTTCACCAACGAACAGATGGATCGCCCGGTCGGAGATTTCTCCGGTGGCTGGCGGATGCGTCTGAACCTGGCGCAGGCACTGATGTGCCCGTCGGACCTGTTGCTGCTCGATGAACCGACCAACCACTTGGACCTCGACGCCATTATCTGGCTTGAAGAGTGGCTCAAGAGCTATCCCGGCACCTTGCTGCTGATTTCCCACGACCGGGATTTCCTCGACGCCGTGGTCGATCACGTGGCCCACGTCGATCAACGCAAGATCACGCTGTACCGCGGTGGCTACTCGGCGTTCGAACGTGCCCGTGCCGACCGTCTGGCCCAGCAGCAACAGGCCTACGAGAAGCAACAGGCGCAACGTGCGCACATGGAAAGCTACATCGCCCGCTTCAAGGCCCAGGCCACCAAGGCCCGTCAGGCCCAGAGCCGGATCAAGGCGCTGGAGCGGATGGAAGAGCTGTCCGCTGCCCACGTCGATTCGCCGTTCGATTTCGTGTTCCGCGAGTCGACGAAGATTTCCAGCCCGTTGATCGACCTCTCCGATGCTCGCCTGGGTTATGGCGACAAGACCATCCTGGAGAAGGTCAAGCTGCAACTGACCCCTGGCGCGCGGATCGGCCTGCTCGGCCCCAACGGTGCGGGCAAGTCGACGCTGATCAAAAACCTCTCGGGTGAGCTGGAGCCGCTGGCCGGCCGGCTGACCCGTGGCGAGAACACGGTGGTGGGCTACTTCGCCCAGCATCAGCTGGACTCGCTGGACTCCAAGGCCAGCCCGCTGCTGCACTTGCAGCGTCTGGCGCCGACCGAGCGCGAGCAGACCCTGCGCGACTTCCTCGGCGGTTTCGACTTCCGGGGTGCGCGCATCGACGAACCGGTGTTGAACTTCTCCGGTGGCGAAAAGGCGCGTCTGGCACTGGCGTTGATCGCCTGGGACCGCCCGAACCTGTTGCTGCTCGACGAACCGACCAACCACCTGGACCTGGAAATGCGCCTGGCGCTGACCATGGCCCTGCAAGAGTTCAGTGGCGCGGTACTGGTGGTTTCCCACGACCGTCACCTGCTCAAAAGCACCACGGATAACTTTTTCCTGGTGGCCGATGGCAAAGTCGAAGAGTTCGACGGCGATCTGGAAGACTACGCCCGTTGGCTGGTCGAGTATCGCCAGCGCAATGCGCCGGTGAGCACCACGCCGGTCAACCCGGACAAGACCGACAAGAAAGCCCAGCGCCAGGCCGCTGCTGCGTTGCGTCAGCAACTGGCACCGCACAAGCGCGAAGCCGACAAGCTCGAAGCCGAACTGGGCAAGCTGCACGAAAAACTCGCGAAGATCGAAGCCAGCCTCGGCGACAGCGCCGTCTACGAAGCCGCCCGCAAGGATGAGTTGCGTGATCTGTTGGCCGAACAGGCCAGGCTCAAGGTTCGCGAAGGTGAGCTGGAAGAGAGCTGGATGGAAGCCCTGGAAGTGCTCGAAAGCATGCAGGCGGAGCTGGAGGCGCTGTCCTGATGGAGGCCTTCGCGCTGCCGGTGCCGGCGATGTGGGTCGAGCCGCTGTGGCTCGCTCTGCAAATCCTGCTGATCCTGCTGGCGGGCTACCTGGCGCAACGCTTCATTGCCAAGGTCCTGACCCGGCTGGGCGAGCGCTACCCGTTTCCGCCGCAGTTGTTGTTGCCGCTGCGCGGCGGCTTGCGCTGGCTGATCATGGGCAGCGCGCTGATCTTCGTGCTCGAACGCCTGGGCGTTTCGGCCACGGTACTCTGGACCGCGTTGTCCGGTTTTGTGGCCGTGGCGGCGGTGGCGTTCTTCGCCATGTGGAGCGTGCTCTCCAATCTGTTGTGCGCCATTTTGATCTTCACCGTCGGGCCCTTCCGTATCGGTGATGTGGTCGAGTTGGTGGACACCCTCGACAAGCCTGGCGTCAAAGGCCGGGTGGTGGCGATCAATCTGCTGTACACCACGTTGATCGAAGCTGAAGAACTCGGCACCGGCAGCGTAATGGTCCAGGTGCCCAACAGCCTGTTCTTCCAGCGTTCGGTTCGACGCTGGCGCGGTACGGATGTTTTCCCTTCCAGCGGTTTTGAAAAGTAGGCGTTACCTCCTGCAAAGCGGTGCCTGACGCACCGCTTTCGCGAGCAGGCTCGCTCCCACAGCAGTTTGCCGCTGTTCACAATTGCCCTGTCCACTGAAGATCCAATGTGGGCGCGAGCCTGCTCGCGAAGGGGGCAGCCGTCATAAACAGCGACTTGTCCTACAAAAAACGGTAGTCATCGGCCGGAAGGCGCATTAGTTTAGACGTCTACAACGAGTCTGAGTCGAGGTGTGCGATGGTGCTTGAAACATGGCTGGCGTTTTTTGCCGCCTGCTGGGTGATCAGTCTTTCCCCAGGTGCGGGCGCCATTGCGTCGATGTCCTGCGGTTTGCAGTACGGTTTCTGGCGCGGTTACTGGAATGCCCTGGGCCTGCAACTGGGTCTGGCGATGCAGATCGCAATCGTGGCCGCCGGTGTCGGCGCGATCCTCGCGGCGTCCTCCACAGCGTTCTATGCGATCAAATGGTTTGGCGTGGCCTACCTGATTTATCTGGCGATCAAGCAGTGGCGCGCGTTGCCGAGCGACTTGAGCGATGACGCGGCGATCCGCCCGATCGGCAAACCACTGGCGCTGGTGTTTCGCGGCTTCCTGGTCAACATCAGCAACCCCAAGGCGCTGGTGTTCATGCTGGCCGTGCTGCCACAGTTCATCGACCCACACGCGCCGCTGGTGAGTCAGTACCTGATTCTTGGCGTGACCATGATCTGTGTCGACCTGGTGGTGATGGCCGGCTACACCGGGCTGGCGTCCAAGGTCTTGCGCCTGTTGCGCACACCCAAACAGCAAAAACGCATGAACCGCACCTTTGCCGGGCTGTTCGTCGGCGCGGCGGCGTTCATGGCGACATTGCGCAGGGCGGTGGTGTAAACCGTCAGGCAAAAAAAGGCGACCCTTTGAGGTTAATGCCAGTCAGTTAAGGCACGTAACCTGTGGGAGCGGGCTTGCTCGCGAAGAGGGCATTGCATTCAACATCAATGTTGACTGTGACGCCGCTTTCGCGAGTAAGCCCGCTCCCACAAGGATTGCAGTGCTCAAACTCTTAACTGACAAGCATTAACCCTTTGGGGTCGCCTTTTTCATTTCCGGGGATTAGCGCAGGATAACCGGCGCCGTATCCCGTGGCAGGTTGTTGCGCAGCGGGGCTTGGCCCGGTTGCGCGCTACCGCCACCCAGTTGTTCGCTCAACTGACGCGCCACGTCCTCACCCAGCGACTTGGACACATCACGCACCACCCGTGGGCGGTTCAGCGAGACTTTGACGTCTTCGCTGTTCACCAGCTTGGTGTCTTGTCCGTCACCCATGGCGGTGAACGCCGAGGTGATTTCGAAGGTTTTGGTGTTGATGAGGCTGAAATCCGCCACCAGGCTCAAGCCCAGAATCGCCGAGTAGCTGTCGGTGTTGGCCAGCGAGGTGATGTCGCGGGTGAAGTCGATGTCCGACACCGTGCCAAACAGCACGTAGTCGGCACCCTTGAAGCTACCGGCCTTGATCCGCTTGATCACGTCATAGACGTCACCCTTGGAGGACGCGGTGTGAGGCGAGCCCTGCACCAGCTGGAACATGCCGGTGCGCAGAATCTCGCCCTTGATGTCGCCGGTGAACTTGCGCAGTTCGCCCTGCTCGATGTAGCTGCTGGTGGCCTCAAGCTCGTTGTAGCTCGAGGAACCGCTGGAGCTGTAATAGCCTTCGCGGTAGTTGTTTTGCGCCGAAACGATGTGGATGTACTGCTCCACACGTTCCTGATACGCCAGGTCCGCGACCGCGACTTTCGGGGCCGCCTGCGCGCCAAACGCGCAGGCCAGGGCCATCATGCCAATCCATGCACGCATTGATTAACGCTCCGTGGTTTTGCGGATCTCTTTCTCGTCCATCCACTCGGCCAGACCGCTTTCAACGTCGATCAATTGCAGGCTGAATTTGTAGAAGACGTCCTTGTAATCGCTGCTGCGCTTGACGATCGAGCTGATCGAACCTTCCAGGCGATATTTGGCAGCGATCATGTTGCCGGTCTTGGCCACGGTGCCTTTCTTGTACAGGCCGCTCTGGTTTTGCAGCTTGAGCTGGTCAACCTGGCTCTGCATGGCGGTGTTGTCGCTGGCGAAGCGGGCAGTGCCGGACTTCATCAGTTGGGTCTTGATGCTGGTGGTGATTTCACGCGTGTCGATGTATTCGCTGGTCTTGTTCTTCACGTCGTAGACCTGAACCACCGGACGGCCCTGCAGAATGCCGGACTGGGCCAGGGAGCGGGTCATGGACTCAGCAATCATTTGCAGGTCGGTGGAGCCGAACTCGTTGGTGACCAGCTCAACAGCCTTGCTGTCGCCGTAACCGATGTTTTTCCCGCCCAGAACCGGCGAGTTGTTGTTGGCGCAACCGCTGGCCAGAAGGGCTACCACGGCGAGGAACGAAAAACGTACAAACATGGGAATGCTCTCTAAAACTGAACGAATAGGGTGTCGGGCTTAAGGTGTCTTGATTTCGAGGCGGAAATCCATGGCCTTGGGGGTCGGAGCAATGGCCGGCAGGAAGCTGGTTTGTGCGCCGTACAGGGTCAGGGTTTTCCAGCTCTCTTCTTCGGCGACCGGGAAACCTTCAGGCCCCAGCCAGGCGAAGCGGTAGAACATGGTCTTGTTGGTGTAGCTGGTGTTGCTCAGCTGCACGTTGACCGTCATGAACCCGTTTTCGCGGGCCACGCGCATGGCGCCGACCACGATGTTCTTGACCTTGCCCATGGACACGACTTTGCTCGCGGCACTGCCTGGTTCCGGTGGCGCAGGGGTGGCGCAACCGGCCAGCAAGGCCACGGCGGCAACAGCGATGAGTTTGAAGCGCATGTAAAGACTCCGTTCTTAAGGTTGTTTGAGGCTGGCCACGGCCGTTGGGTTGGCACTCGGGATCACGTGTGCCGCCAGACCGCTGGCAAACACCTGGTGACCCACGGTACGCAGGCTGATGACCTGATAACGCTGGTCGACAGTGATGGTCACACGCGAGCCACCCACGACGTTCGGCAGGCTCAACTGGTGCTCGCCCTTGGCCAGGCGCAGACGCACCACTTGGGTGTTGTCTGGAAGGGTGCGCCAGGTACGGGTATCGGCACCTTCCATCACAGCTGAAGTAATACCGACCGCCAGGCCGGCCAGCGGGTTGGTTTCGTTGATCTTTTTCTGGGCCACGGCACGGCTCACGGCACGCACGGTGGTGCGCAGGATGATGCCGGGCATGTCGTCACGCAGGGCGCGGCGCGACATGGCGGTGGTGCTGTTGAGCTGGGTCAGGTTCAGTTGCTGACCGTCGACACCGATCTGCGCAAACATCGCGGTCGAGGTGTCTGGCTTGATGATCGGGAACGACAGCGGGGTGATGACGAGGTTACCGCTGATCGGCAATGGCAACGGCACGCGAATGGAGTCGCGAGACGGCGCCAGGCCGCTTTGCACCACGATCAGGATGTCGCTTTCTTCGTTCTTGCCCGACGGTTTGTCGAGGTTCAGCAGCGCTTGCTCAAGCAGCGGGGTGTTAGGGCGCAGCTCGGCAGCCTTGCGATAACCCGGCGCGGCCAGGCCTTTTTCACCCAGGGCTTCATAGACGAAACCCGACAGGTAATGGCTGAACGCACTCTGGTAGCTGTTTTTCAGGCCCACCACTTCCGGCGCGTCGAGGCTGGCGACCGGGTAACCCTGCAGGTCCTTGTACTCGGTCTTGACGCCTTCTTTCTCGGCCTCGTCTTCCTGCTTGAGGTATTCCTTGTCGCGCAACTCGGCGATCACGGCCTCACGTTCGTGGGTCTTCTTGATCTCGGTGCGGGCGCCTTCGAAGTCATTGGTGGCCAGCAGGTTGAGGGCCATTTGCGTGGTCAGCATGACTTTTTCGTAGTCATAGCCTTCGTAGCGGCGAACCTTGTCGTTGACCAGGAAGCTGCCGAACTGGGCCAGGTACTTGTCGGTGTCCAGCTTGACCGAATCTTCCCAGGCGCCGACCACCTGGTCCGCGCTTCTCCACGCAGCCTGGCTGCCGCTCAGGTCGCCTTTGGCGCGCAGCAGTTCACCTTTCTCGAAGTAATAGAGCAGGTCTTTGTCCGGGCTGGTGTTGTTCTTTTCCAGCAGGGTCAGCGCAGCATCGACGTTGCCGCTGGCCAAGTGCTGATTGGTTTCCTGCAGCTCGGAGTCGTAGCTGCGAAAGGCCGAACATCCAGCCAGTAGGGTGACGGCGCTGAGGGCGATCGTGGTGAGGGCGCGGGATGCCATAGGGGGTACTTCTTCCCTGATTGAGACAGCCTTTCGTGCTGGTCGGGCTGGAGGGACCAATCGACAGGACGTGTGGCTACCCTGCCAAATCCTCATAAAAAGAGGAGCTTAAATGCCGTATCGCGATAGCGAGGGCGCGGCATTATAGCGGCGGATAATGGCTATGTAATGGCTTTTTAGCTCCGTATTTACGGGGTGTGCCAGTATTTACTTGAGGCTGGAAACGGTTTCGGTTTCGCCCTTCGACGGGCTCCAGACAGCAGCGTCGCTGATGAACACCTGGTTGCCCAAGGCTCGCAGGCTGACGACTTGATGGTTCTGGTCGATGCGAACCCTGATCGGCGCCATGCCCGGTGCGTTCGGCAGGCTCAGGCGATGCTCGCCTTTCTTGAGGCGCATGCGCGCCACCAGCGTGGTGTCCGGCAAGGTGCGCCAGGTGCGTGTATCAGCTTCTTCGAACGGGTCGACGCGGGTGCTGACCAGCGAGGCGTGGGCCGGGTCGCGCTTGTTGTCTTCGGCTTGGCGAATGGCATCCAGGTTGGCGCGGAACGCGGCCCGCTGGATGATCCCCGGCATGTCGTCGCGCAGGGTGCGCAGCGACATGTCAGTGATGCTGTTGAGCGAGGTCAGGGTCTGTTTGCGGCCATCCACGGTGATTGTGTTGAAGGCCGCTGTGGAGGTGTCGGGCACCATCACTGGAAAGGACACCGTCGACACAATCACCAGGTTGTCGTTCAGCCGTACCGGAAACGGCACCCGAACCGAGCTGCGGGCCGGCGCCAGGCCGCTTTGCACGATGATCAGCACCTCACTTTCGTCGGCCTTGCCGGAGGGTTTGTCGAGGTTGCGCAATGCCTGTTCGAGAAACGGCATGTTGGGGCGAAGCTCGATGGCCTGCCGGTAGCCGGGTGCGGCGAGGTCCCGTTCGCCGAGCGCTTCGTAGGTGAAACCAGCCAGGTAATGGCTGAATGCGCTCTGATAACCGTTTTTCAGCTCGATCACCTGCGGCGCATCAAGGGTTGTCACCGGGTAGCCCTGAAGGTCCTTGTAGCGTACGGCAATGCCCTGGGCCTTGGCTTGGGCTTCGAGTCGCTCGTATTCCGTTTCCCGCAAGCGGGCAATCAGTGCTTCGCGCTCATGGGTTTTCTTGATGTCGGCGCGGGCGCCGTCGAAGTCGTTCATCGCCAACTGGTTGAGGGCCATTTGCGTGGTCAGCATGACCTTTTCATAGTCATAGCCTTCGTAGCGGCGCAACTTGTCGTTGATGATCATCGTGCCCAGCTCCGTGCCGAGCCGGGAGAGAAATTTCACCGTGCCGGACCGGACGGTTTCCTCCCACTGGAACACGATCCGGTCAGCGCTGCGCCACGCGATCTGACTGTCGGCCAGATCGCCTCGGGTGCGCAGCACTTCACCCTTCTCGAAGTAGTAGAGCAGGTCCTTGTCGTCCCACGGGTTGTTGCGTTCCAGCAGGTACAAGGCGCCATCGACGTTGCCTGAAATCAACTGGGCATTGGTTTGCGCAAGCTCCAGGTCATAGTTGCGATAGGCCGCGCAGGCATTCAGCAGCAAGGATGCAACGAGCAGCACTAACAGACGAAAGCTGATGGCCATGGCGCAGAATTCTTCCTTGGGCGAGGCGGCAATGGGGGCGGATTATAGGCCTGGATACTGGCCGGGTAATATCGCGTGAAACACAACAAAGCTTGAGCGAAAGTCATTGGAAGTGAACAATGTGTTACTTCGTATTTCCAATTGAGATTCATTCATGACTGCCCCGTCCCGTTTCCTGGCCTGGCTGGTCTTCCCGTTGTTTGCGCTGTGCAGTTTCAACCTGCTCGCCGACACCGTGGAAGGCGCTCCTCAAGCATTGCACCTGCTGGACTACATCGGCGCCGATTACCCGGCGACGGTCGAGGCGGGTCAGGTGCTGGATGCGGACGAGTACCGCGAGCAGCTGGAGTTTCTCAAGGCACTGCACGGTTTGATCGCCGCGTTGCCGGCCAAGCCGCAGAAGGCTGAGCTGGAGCAGGGAGTGGCGAGTTTGCGTGAGGCCGTCAGCCAGCGGAAGGACGGTGCAAGTGTGGCCCGTCAGGCGCGGCAGTTGGGGGCGAAACTGGCGGTGGCGTATGAAGTCAGCCAGGCGCCGATCATCACCCCGGACCCGACGCGCGGCGCGCCGCTTTTCGCCCAGCATTGCTCGGTGTGTCACGGCACCACCGGCGCCGGCGATGGCCCGGCCGGCGTGGGCCTGACGCCACCGCCGTCGGACCTGCGCGATGTTGCGCATCAGGACCGCCTGAGCCTCTACGCGATCTACAGCACCTTGGGGTTGGGCGTCGAGGGCACCGACATGCCGTCCTTCGCCGATCAGCTGGATGACCGTCAGCGTTGGGACCTGGCGACCTACATCGCCAGCTTCAGCGCCGACCCGGCCGCCGCGAAAAGCGAAAAGAGCTACAACCTGGCCGATCTGGCCCGTCAGACCCCGGCCGAAGTGCTGGCGGCTGAAGGTCCTGCCGCCGCGGCCACTTTCCGCGCCCAGCGTGCGCAACCGCCGCAGGTCAAGCGTGGCCCGGCGCAGTTGCTCGATTACACCGCCGCGACCCTGGACAAGAGCCTCGCCGCGTACCGTGCCGGTGAGCACGATCAGGCCTACGACTTGTCGGTCGCGGCATATCTGGAAGGTTTCGAACTGGTCGAAAGCTCCCTGGATAACGTCGACGCCAACGTGCGCAAAGACACCGAAAAATCCCTCATGGCTTACCGTCAGTCGTTGCAGGACGGGTTGCCGGTCGCTCAGGTCGAGCAGCGTTTGGAAATTGCCAAGGCCAAGTTGAAAGAATCCGCAGGGTTACTGGGCAGCGACGGGCTGAGCTGGTCCCTGAGTTACATCTCCGGTTTGCTGATTCTGCTGCGCGAAGGCCTGGAAGCGATTCTGGTGCTGGCGGCGATTCTGGCGTTCCTGCGCAACACCGGCCAGCAGTCGGCGGTGCGCAGCGTCAACATCGGCTGGGGCCTGGCGTTGCTGGCCGGGTTGGGCACCTGGGCGCTGGCGGCGTATGTGATCGACGTCAGCGGCGCCCAGCGTGAGTTGCTCGAAGGCTGCACGGCGTTGTTTGCCAGTGTCATGGTGCTGTGGCTCGGGGTGTGGATGCACGACCGCCGTCACGCGGCGGCCTGGCAGGACTACATCAAGAGCAGCCTGGTCAGCGGTGGCGGGCGGTTTGGCTTCGCGATCCTGGCGTTCTTCTCGGTTTACCGGGAACTGTTCGAAGTGATCCTGTTTTACGAAACCCTGTGGTTGCAGGCGGGCCCAGCGGGGCACAACGCGGTGCTGGCCGGGGGCGCGACGGCGCTGGTGCTGTTGATCGGCCTGGCCTGGGTGATCTTGCGCGGTTCGGCGAAACTGCCGCTGGCGCTGTTTTTCGGCATCAACGCCGGATTGCTGTGCGCGTTGTCGGTGGTGTTCGCCGGGCACGGGGTCAAGGCCTTGCAGGAGGCCGGGATCTTCGGCACCCGCCCGGTGCCGTTCTTTGACTTCGATTGGCTGGGCATTCACGCTGATGCGTATTCGTTGAGTGCGCAGGCAGTGGCGATCATGGCGATCATCGTGCTGTACAGCCGCAGTCGCATGGCCGAGAAGCGGCGGGTGTCGGTTTCCTGAACGGCATTCGCGGCGCTCACAATCGCGAGCAGGCTCGCGCCCACCGGATTGCGTAAAACCTGCTCGCGATGCTTTCAGAAGAGGGAAACACGATGCGTGTCTGGATCGATGCCGACGCCTGCCCTCGGGCGGCGAAGGATCTGGTGGTGAAATTCGCCCTCAAGCGCCAGTTTGAAGTGGTGCTGGTGGCCGGTCAGCCGCAGATCAAACCGGGTCTGGCCCTGGTGAAGCTGATCGTGGTGCCCAGTGGCCCGGACGCTGCCGACGATTACCTGGTGGAACACGCGGTGCCAGGTGAACTGGTGATTTGCAGCGACGTGCCGTTGGCGGATCGTCTGGTGAAGAAGGGCGTGGCGGCGCTGGACCCTCGGGGCAAGGAGTTCGATGCGCAGAACATGGGTGATCGCCTGGCCGTGCGGAACCTGTTCACCGACCTGCGTGAGCAGGGCCAGATGGGCGGCGGCCCCGCGCCGTTTGGCGAACGCGAGAAGCAGGCATTCGCCAATTCGCTGGACCGGATACTGACCCGGCTGACCCGAAAACCCTGAGGTGATTACATTCCCTGAGGCGAGGGCGCTTGCTCCCGCTTGAGTGCGCGGCACTCACAACAATCTCAATGGCTGGCCGATTATTTGGGGCTGCTTCGCAACCCAGCGGGGGCAAGCTCCCTCACCACAAAGGCTCATCACAGAGTGCCGCTCAGGCGTCGTTTTCGTGGGTCAGTTCCAGCACCCGGTCCACCAGTTTGTTGATGCCCGACGCCGCTTCGCTGATCGATTGCGCCAGCATGTAGGCCGGGGTGCTGACCAGTTTGCGGGCCTTGTCTTCGACGATGTCGCCCACCGCGCAGGTTTCATGGGTGGCGCCCATTTTGCTCATGGCGGCCGCCGTGTCGGCATCGTTGCCGATGGTGCAGACCACGCCCGGACCGTAGATTTTCGCCGCCAGCGCAGGCGAAATGCAGATCAGGCCGACCGGTTTGCCGGCCTCGGCGAAGGCTTCTGCCAGGGCCAGGACATCGGGCTGGACACTGCAACCGGCGCCTTCGACCGCGAAGCTGGACAGGTTCTTGGCCGCGCCGAAACCACCGGGCACGATCAGGGCGTCGAAGTCCTCGGCGTTGGCTTCGCGGATGTCCTTGACCTGGCCACGCGCGATGCGCGCCGACTCGATCAGTACATTGCGCGACTCGGGCATCGCCTCGCCGTTCAGGTGATTGATGACGTGCAGTTGCGCGATGTCGGGGGCAAAGCACTGGACCTGCGCACCGCGCTGGTCCAGGCGCAACAGGGTGATCACGCTCTCGTGGATCTCGGCGCCGTCGTAGACGCCACAGCCGGAAAGGATCACTGCAATTTTTTTGCTCATGGGGCTTTTCTCCAGATTCATGGCGTTAAATGTCCACTAATTTGTCACTCGTTGCCATAGGGTTAATGGGCGGCTACACCTAATCTTCAGGCAACGATTCTGATCAGGTCGCGTCATGAACTTCATTCTCTATGCGGTGCCGTTTTTCGTCGTACTGATTGTGCTGGAGCTGATCGTCGACCGTTGGCGAGGCGTGAGCAATTATCGGCTTGCGGACGCAATCAACAGCCTCAGCACGGGCGTGTTGTCGACCACCACGGGCCTGTTGACCAAAGGCGTGGGCCTGGTCACCTACGCCTTTGCCCTGAAACACCTGGCCGTGATCGAACTGTCGGCCGAGAGTGCCTGGGTCTGGGTGTTTGCCTTCGTGCTCTACGATCTTTGCTACTACTGGCTGCACCGCATGGGCCACGAGCGCAATATTCTCTGGGCCGCCCACTCGGTGCATCACCAGAGCGAGGACTACAACCTGTCCACCGCGTTGCGCCAGACCAGCACCGGGTTTCTGCTGAGCTGGATCTTCTACTTGCCGATGGCCGTGCTCGGCGTGCCGCTGCTGGTGTTCGTCAGCGTCGCGGCGCTCAATCTGCTGTATCAATTCTGGGTGCATACCCGACACATTCCCAAGCTCGGCTGGTTCGAGTGGTTCTTCGTCACGCCGTCCAACCACCGGGCGCACCATGCACAGAACGCCCTTTACATGGACCGCAACTACGGCGGCGTTTTCATTGTCTGGGATCGCCTGTTCGGCACGTATCAGGAAGAAGACGACAACGATCCGGCGATTTTCGGCGTGACCACGCCGCTGGCGAGCTGGAACCCGTTGTGGGCCAACATGCAGTTTTATGCCCAGCTCTGGAACGACGCACGGCGGGCCGAGAGCCTCTGGGACAAGCTGCGGATCTGGTTCATGCGCACTGGTTGGCGGCCGGCGGACGTGGCGGCGAAATACCCGATGGCCAAGCCGGACTTGAGCCAGTTCCGCAAGTTCGAGGTGCCGCTGGATGGCCGGCAGCAACTGTACGTGGCCTTGCAGTTCGGGGTGTACGTCGCGCTGGGCAGTTACCTGATGAACCTGGCCGACAGCCTGCCGACAGCCGCCCTGGTGTTGGGCTGGGGAGCGGTGGCTTTTGGATTGTTTGCGCAGGGCGCGGCGTTGGAGAATCGCCCGTGGGCGTTCAGGCTTGAGCTGTTGCGGCTGGCGCTGAACCTGCCGCTGGTGTGGCTGGCGCCGCTGGCCGGGTTATGGCCGGCCAGCGCGGTGGCCTGGGTCGGCCTGCTCAGTTACAGCCTGTTCAGCGTGATCGGGCTTTACTGCTGCCGCAACCGCATCACTCGACTGGCGTCGTAGGCTCGCTGCCCTTGGCTTTTTCGGCGATCTGGATCTGCTCGTCTTCGTAGATCTTTTTCGCCAGGCGGGCGTTCTTGAAACGCCGACGCAACCACAGGCAGAAACCCAGCACGAGCAAAGCGCCCAGCACCCACAGCTCGTACTTCTTGACGCTGCCGAGCATGCCTTCGAGCACCGCACCGAAGTGGTACGCGGCGGCGGCCAGGGCCGCCGCCCAGATCGCGGCACCGATGCCGTTGAGCAACAGATAACGTCCCGGCGGATACCCCGACAAGCCGATGGCCACCGGCATCACCGTGCGCAGGCCATAGACGAAGCGAAAGCTCAGCACCCAGATGTCCGGGTGCTTGCGGATATGCTCCAGCGCCCGATCACCCATCATTTGCCAGCGCGGTTTGCGCGCCAGCAACTTGCGGCCATGTTTGCGCCCAAGGAAGTACCACAGCTGATCGCCGGCATAACTGCCGAAGAACGCCACGACCACCACCAGGTTGATATCCATGTATCCGCGGAACGCGAGGAAGCCTGCGAGAACCAGAATGGTTTCGCCTTCGAAGAACGTGCCGAGAAAAAGGGCGAAGTAGCCGAAATCCTGAAGAAATTGTTGGAGCATTGTCTGGATGCTGGCGAAATGAACGCGCAGCCTAACCCTTCAGGCACATTCAGGAAAGTATCGAAATGTGTCTCGACGTGAACATTTCCTACAAGGACAATGGTTGCGACGATCGGTCACGGGGGGGCGCAGGCGTCTCATCCCGGGCTCATATTCAAGATATGACGGGTGGTTTCTGCTGACAGGCAAGGCGCTACGATCAGCCCCGGCCCGCGACGGCAAGTGGCGGCCACGCCGCGTGGGACAAAAGCCGTCGCCGTCGCTGAACAGTTGATCCCGGACGGGACAGATCTGTAATACGTTGGTCATAATGGCTGCTTATAACAGTCACGCTCGCCCGCCAGCGCGGGCTCAGGAGTCTGCCGTGAGCTTTACCCCCGCCAACCGTTTGTTTCCTGCAACCCGCCTGCGTCGCAACCGTCGTGACGAATTTTCCCGTCGTCTGGTCCGTGAAAACGTTCTGACCACCAATGACCTGATTCTTCCGGTGTTCGTGCTTGACGGTGAAAACCGTCGCGAAGCAGTCGCCTCGATGCCAGGCGTCGAACGCCTGACCATCGACCTGTTGCTCGAAGAAGCGGCCCGGTGGGTCGAGCTGGGGATTCCCGCTGTTGCGCTGTTCCCGGTCACGCCGGCCGAGCTTAAATCGCTCGACGCCGCCGAAGCCTGGAACCCCGATGGCATTGCCCAGCGCGCCACTCGTGCCCTGCGTGAACGCTTCCCTGAGTTGGGGGTGATCACCGATGTTGCGCTGGACCCGTTCACCACCCACGGCCAGGACGGTATCCTCGACGAAGAAGGCTACGTGCAGAACGACATCACCGTCGATGCGCTGGTCAGGCAAGCGTTGTCCCATGCCGAGGCGGGCGCGCAGGTAGTTGCCCCCTCGGACATGATGGACGGGCGGATTCAGGCGATCCGCGAAGCCCTGGAACTGGCCGATCACGTCAACGTGCGCATCATGGCGTACTCGGCCAAGTACGCGAGCGCCTACTATGGGCCGTTCCGCGATGCGGTCGGTTCGGCGCTGAACCTGGGCAAGGCGAACAAGGCGTCCTATCAAATGGACCCGGCCAACGGCAACGAAGCGCTGCACGAAGTGGCCAGCGACTTGTCAGAAGGCGCGGATATGGTCATGGTCAAGCCAGGCATGCCGTACCTGGACATCCTGTACCGCGTCAAAGAAGAATTTAAAGTGCCGACCTTTGTCTATCAGGTCAGCGGGGAATACGCCATGCACATGGCGGCGATTCAGAATGGCTGGTTGAGCGAAGGGGTGATTCTTGAATCCCTGACCGCTTTTAAACGCGCAGGCGCTGATGGCATCCTGACTTACTTTGCCGTACGTGCCGCTCAATTGTTACGAGAGCAAAAATAGCCCTCCCAGGAACATTCGATGAATACCGAAGGACTCACTGAAGTTGCCGTAAAAGACGCTCAACCCGTGGTCGAGCACGTCGTCGAAACCGAGCCAGCTCTGGAGCCGGCTCCACCCGCGGTGGTCGCGGAGCCTGCGCAAGCGGCGCCGACGATTGTCATCCCGGGTCTTGATGACAGCAGCCTGTACATTCATCGCGAGCTGTCACAACTGCAATTCAACATCCGCGTGCTGGAACAGGCGCTGGATGAGTCCTACCCGTTGCTGGAACGGCTGAAGTTTTTGCTTATCTTCTCCAGCAACCTGGACGAGTTCTTCGAGATTCGCGTGGCGGGGCTCAAGAAACAGATCACCTTCGCCCGTGAACAGGCGGGTGCCGATGGCCTGCAACCGCATCAGGCCCTGGCGCGCATCAGTGAACTGGTACACGGTCACGTGGACCGCCAGTACGCGATCCTCAACGACATCCTGTTGCCGGAACTTGAGAAACATCAGGTCCGCTTCATCCGTCGGCGTCACTGGACCACCAAGATCAAAACCTGGGTGCGCCGCTATTTCCGCGACGAGATCGCGCCGATCATCACCCCGATCGGCCTCGACCCGACGCACCCGTTCCCGTTGTTGGTGAACAAGAGCCTGAACTTTATCGTCGAGCTCGAAGGCATCGACGCCTTCGGTCGCGATTCGGGTCTGGCGATCATCCCGGCACCGCGTTTGTTGCCACGGATCATCAAGCTGCCGGAAGAAGTGGGTGGCGCCGGCGACAACTATGTGTTCCTGTCGTCAATGATCCACGCGCACGCCGATGACCTATTCCAGGGCATGAAGGTAAAGGGCTGCTACCAGTTCCGCCTGACCCGGAACGCCGACCTGGCCGTCGACACCGAAGACGTCGAAGACCTGGCCCGCGCGTTGCGCGGCGAACTGTTCTCCCGACGTTACGGCGATGCGGTACGTCTGGAAGTGGCCGACACCTGCCCGAAACACCTGTCCGACTACTTGCTCAAGCAGTTCAACCTGCACGAGACCGAGTTGTATCAGGTCAACGGCCCGGTGAACCTCACGCGGCTGTTCAGCATTACCGGCCTGGACAGCCACCCGGAGCTGCAATACACGCCGTTTACCCCGCAGATTCCGAAACTGCTGCAAAACAGCGAGAACATTTTCAGCGTGATCAGCAAGCAGGACATCCTGCTGCTGCACCCGTTCGAGTCCTTCACCCCGGTGGTCGACCTGCTGCGTCAGGCCGCCAAGGACCCGCATGTTCTGGCCGTGCGCCAGACGCTGTACCGCAGCGGCGCCAACTCGGAAATCGTCGATGCCCTGGTGGACGCGGCGCGTAACGGCAAGGAAGTCACGGCGGTGATCGAGTTGCGTGCGCGGTTTGACGAAGAGTCCAACCTGCAACTGGCCAGCCGTCTGCAAGCGGCCGGTGCGGTGGTGATCTACGGCGTGGTCGGCTTCAAGACCCACGCCAAGATGATGCTGATCCTGCGTCGCGAGGCCGGCGAAATTGTCCGTTACGCGCACTTGGGCACGGGCAACTACCACGCGGCCAACGCTCGCCTGTACACCGACTACAGCTTGCTGACCTCCGATGACGCCTTGTGTGAAGACGTCGGCAAACTGTTCAGCCAGTTGATCGGCATGGGCAAGACGTTGCGCATGAAGAAACTGCTGCATGCGCCGTTCACCTTGAAAAAGGGCATGCTCGACATGATTGCCCGCGAAACCCAGTTCGCCCTCGACGGCAAACCGGCGCACATCATCGCCAAATTCAACTCGCTGACCGATCCGAAAATCATCCGCGCGCTGTACAAGGCCAGTCAGTCCGGGGTGCGCATCGACTTGGTAGTGCGTGGCATGTGCTGCCTGCGGCCGGGCATTGCCGGGGTTTCGCACAACATCCACGTGCGTTCGATCATCGGGCGGTTCCTGGAGCACACGCGGGTCTTCTACTTCCTCAACGGTGGCGAGGAGCAGATGTTCCTGTCGAGTGCCGACTGGATGGAGCGCAACCTCGACAAGCGCGTCGAGACCTGCTTCCCGGTCGAAGGCAAGAAGCTGATTCTGCGGGTCAAGAAAGAGCTGGAAAGTTATCTCACCGATAACACCCACAGCTGGAGCTTGCAGTCGGACGGCCGGTACATCCGCAACACGCCGACCGGCAACCAGAACCCGCGCAGCGCCCAGGCGACCTTGCTCGAGCGTTTGGGCAGCCCGATTCTGACCGTGAATTAACGCGAAGGTGTTGGCGCAATAAAAAATGGCGATCCTTGCGGATCGCCATTTTTGTTTTAGCGACATACCTGTGGCAAGGGAGCTTGCTCCCTCGCCACGGGGGTTGTGTTCGCCCTTGCGGGTGTTTTAGCGCACGTTCAGCACGAAGCCGACCCGTGTCAGCCACTCCGCTTCCAGCGCGAAGTCAGCCTGGGTCAGTTGGTTGTCATCCAGCCAGTTTTCCGGGAACAGCACATCCAGGCTGTCGCCATCGGCGTGCAGTTCCACTTGCGGCATCGCCTGGGTGCCGCGGATGTGATGGAACAGAATCGCAAAGCGCAGCAGCACGCACAGGCGAATCAGCTTGATGCCTTCGTCGCCGAACTCGGCAAACTTGTCCCTGGGAATGTTGCGGCGGTGCCCGCGTACCAGTAGCGCGAGCATCAGTTGGTCTTCGCGGGAGAACCCGGCGAGGTCCGAGTGCTCGATCAGGTAGGCACCGTGCTTGTGGTAATGGTAGTGGGCAATGTCCAGCCCGACTTCATGCACCTTGGCCGCCCAGCCCAGCAGCTCGCGCCAGATCCCGTCTTCCAGGTCCCAGTCTTCGGCCACTTGATCGAAGGCATGCAGCGCCTTGCGCTCGACCCGTGCCGCTTGTTCCAGATCAACGTGATAACGCTCCATCAAGGAGCTCAAGGTGCGTTCACGGACGTCTTCGTGGTGATGCCGGCCCAACAGGTCGTAGAGCACGCCTTCGCGCAGGGCGCCCTCACAGTGGTCCATGCGTTGCAGTTCGAGGGCATCGAAGATCGCTTCGAGAATGGCCAGGCCCGCCGGGAAAATCGCCCGGCGGTCGGGCTTGATGCCTTCGAAGTCGATTTTCTCGGCGTCACCGAGCTTGAACAACTTGCGTTTGAGCCAGGCCAGGCCTTCGGCGTTGACCTCGCCGGTACCGTGGCCGCCCGCCTTGAGCGCCAGGCCGATGGCACGAATGGTGCCCGAGGAGCCGATGGCTTCATCCCAGGTCAGGCGGTGCAGGGCGTGCTCGATGCTCATGATCTCCAGCCGTGCCGCGGTGTATGCCTGGGCATAGCGGGCCGGGGTGATCTTGCCGTCCTTGAAATAGCGCTGGGTGTAGCTTACGCAGCCCATTTGCAGGCTTTCGCGCAGCAGCGGTTCGAAGCGCTGGCCAATGATGAATTCGGTACTGCCGCCGCCGATGTCGGTCACCAGGCGCTTACCCGGGGTGTCGGCGAGGGTATGGGAAACGCCCAGGTAGATCAGGCGCGCTTCTTCACGGCCAGAGATGACTTCCACCGGGTGGCCGAGGATTTCTTCGGCGCGGCGGATGAACTCGACGCGGTTGCGCGCTTCACGCAGGGCGTTGGTGCCGACGATCCGCACGGCGCCCAGGGGCATACCGTTGATCAGTTGGGCGAACCGCTTCAGGCAATCGAGCCCGCGCTGCATGGATTCTTCGCTCAGGCGACGTTCTTCGTCGATCCCGGCGGCCAGCTGAACCTTCTCGCCGAGCCGCTCAAGGATACGGATTTCGCCGTTCTGGGCCTTGGCCACGACCATATGGAAGCTGTTGGAGCCCAGGTCGATGGCGGCGATCAGGGACAGATTCTTGGCTTGGGATTGCGGCATGGTTAAAGGATCTCGGTCGATAACCCGACCATCGTGCCACGATCAACCGCCGCCGCCAACGCGCAGCCGCCGCCGATGGCCGCGATCCTTGATCCAGAGCACGTCCCGGCGTGCGTAACAGCAGCGCAATCGGCTTGATGGCTCCCGTCGCGCCGTGACTTGAGCTATACCCAACGTCATGGGCGGCCATAGTGAGACTCAATCATCTGCGGCTTCCTGAACGCGGGCAGGGCGGCTATGATGGGCCACGTTTTTTTGCTTACAACCCCGGAGACATCCATGAGCAGCGATCTTATCAAGCACGTCACCGACGCTAGCTTCGAGCAGGAAGTACTGAAAGCCGACGGCCCTGTGCTGGTCGATTACTGGGCTGAATGGTGCGGCCCTTGCAAAATGATCGCCCCGGTTCTGGACGAAATTGCTTCGACGTATGAAGGCAAGCTGATCGTTGCCAAGCTGAACATCGACGAAAACCAGGAAACCCCGGCCAAGCATGGCGTGCGTGGTATCCCGACCCTGATGCTGTTCAAGAACGGCAATGTCGAAGCGACCAAGGTTGGCGCGCTGTCGAAGTCGCAACTGGCTGCTTTCCTCGACGCCAACATCTAAGCGTCGTTACGAGTGTCCTGAAAAAGCCCCGCAAACTGCGGGGCTTTTTCATTATTCAGGGCTAGACGCTCCGAAACTCAGGTGTTACATTCGGCCCCGCACTGGTTTCTCCAATGCCCCCTGCAAGCCGTCGCCGACGCTCTCCTTTTCGAATTAGTACGCGATCCTGTCGCCTTCTCTGCGGCGCGGCCTCATTAAGCCAAAAGCTTAATTTCCCCCCTCCATAAATGATTACGTCATTCCTATATGAATCTGACTGAACTCAAGCAAAAGCCGATTACCGAACTGCTCGAATTGGCCGAACAGATGGGCATAGAAAATATGGCCCGTTCGCGCAAGCAGGACGTGATTTTCTCCCTGCTGAAAAAGCACGCGAAAAGCGGCGAGGAAATCTCCGGTGATGGCGTGCTGGAGATCCTCCAGGACGGCTTCGGCTTCCTGCGCTCCGCTGACGCTTCCTATCTGGCCGGCCCGGACGATATCTACGTCTCGCCGAGCCAGATCCGTCGCTTCAACTTGCGCACCGGTGACACCATCGTTGGCAAGATCCGCCCTCCGAAGGAAGGCGAGCGTTATTTCGCCCTGCTCAAGGTCGACACGATCAACTACGATCGTCCCGAGAACGCGAAAAACAAGATTCTCTTCGAGAACCTGACCCCGCTGTTCCCGACCGTGCGCATGAAGATGGAAGCCGGCAACGGTTCCACCGAAGACCTGACCGGTCGTGTCATCGACCTGTGCGCCCCGATCGGCAAAGGCCAGCGCGGCCTGATCGTTGCTCCGCCGAAAGCGGGCAAGACGATCATGCTGCAGAACATCGCGGCCAACATTGCGCGTAACAACCCTGAAGTTCACTTGATCGTCTTGCTGATCGACGAACGTCCGGAAGAAGTTACCGAAATGCAGCGCACCGTGCGCGGCGAAGTGGTTGCCTCGACATTCGACGAGCCGCCAACCCGTCACGTGCAGGTTGCCGAAATGGTGATCGAGAAGGCCAAGCGCCTGGTCGAGCACAAGAAAGACGTAGTGATCCTGCTGGACTCCATCACCCGTCTGGCTCGCGCCTACAACACCGTGATCCCGAGCTCCGGCAAGGTGCTGACCGGTGGTGTCGATGCCCACGCCCTTGAGAAGCCAAAGCGTTTCTTCGGTGCTGCCCGGAACATCGAAGAAGGCGGTTCGCTGACCATCATCGCTACCGCGCTGGTTGAAACCGGTTCGAAGATGGATGAAGTGATCTACGAAGAGTTCAAAGGTACCGGCAACATGGAACTGCCTCTGGACCGCAAGATCGCTGAAAAACGCGTCTTCCCGGCGATCAACATCAACCGTTCCGGCACCCGCCGCGAAGAGTTGCTGACTGCCGACGACGAGTTGCAGCGCATGTGGATCCTGCGCAAGCTCCTGCATCCTATGGATGAAGTGGCTGCCATCGAGTTCCTGGTCGACAAGCTGAAACAGACCAAGACCAACGATGAGTTCTTCCTGTCGATGAAACGCAAGTAAGTCGAGCAGGCCAGCAAGAGCCGGGGAAACCCGGCTTTTTGCTATCTGACCTTTTATGAACTGGCAGGTCACTCTTCTGAACAGGTGGGTTCGAGGCTACACTCATGCCCCCGTACGCCACGGCCAAAACGAGGCTTTTGCATGCAGTATCGCGACTTGCGCGACTTTATCAGCGGCCTGGAACAGCGCGGTGAGCTCAAGCGCATCCAGGTTCCGGTGTCCCCAGTGCTGGAAATGACCGAGGTCTGCGATCGCACCTTGCGGGCCAAAGGCCCGGCGTTGCTGTTCGAAAACCCGACCGGTTACGACATCCCTGTCCTCGGCAACCTGTTTGGCACGCCTGAGCGCGTGGCCCTGGGCATGGGCGCCGAAGCCGTCAGCGAACTGCGCGAGATCGGCAAGTTGCTGGCCTTCCTCAAAGAGCCCGAGCCGCCGAAAGGTCTGAAAGACGCGTGGTCCAAGCTGCCGATCTTCCGCAAGATCATTTCCATGGCGCCGAAAGTCGTCAAGGACGCGGTGTGCCAGGAAGTGGTCATCGAAGGTGATGACGTCGACCTGGCGATGCTGCCGGTGCAGACCTGCTGGCCGGGCGATGTCGGCCCGCTGATCACCTGGGGCCTGACCGTCACCAAAGGTCCGAACAAGGACCGTCAGAACCTCGGCATCTATCGTCAGCAAGTGATTGGCCGCAACAAAGTCATCATGCGCTGGCTGAGCCACCGTGGCGGCGCGCTGGACTACCGCGAGTGGTGCGAAAAACACCCTGGCCAGCCATTCCCGGTGTCCGTGGCGCTGGGCGCCGACCCGGCGACCATCCTCGGAGCCGTGACGCCAGTGCCGGACAGCCTGTCCGAGTACGCCTTTGCCGGCCTGCTGCGCGGTAACCGCACCGAGCTGGTGAAGTGCCGTGGCAACGACCTGCAAGTGCCTGCAACGGCCGAAATCATCCTGGAAGGCGTGATCCATCCGGGCGAGATGGCCGACGAAGGTCCGTATGGCGACCACACCGGCTATTACAACGAAGTCGACAGCTTCCCGGTGTTCACCGTCGAGCGCATCACCCACCGTATCAAGCCGATCTACCACAGCACCTACACCGGCCGTCCACCGGATGAGCCGGCGATCCTCGGCGTGGCGTTGAACGAAGTGTTCGTGCCGATCCTGCAAAAGCAGTTCCCGGAGATCACCGACTTCTACCTGCCGCCCGAAGGCTGCTCGTACCGCATGGCCATTGTGACCATGAAGAAGCAGTACCCAGGCCATGCCAAGCGGGTAATGCTGGGTGTGTGGTCGTTTTTGCGACAGTTCATGTACACCAAGTTCGTTATCGTCACTGACGACGATATCAACGCCCGCGACTGGAACGACGTGATCTGGGCCATCACCACGCGCATGGACCCCAAGCGCGATACGGTGATGATCGACAACACGCCGATCGACTACCTCGACTTCGCCTCGCCGATTTCCGGCCTGGGTTCGAAGATGGGGCTCGATGCCACGCATAAATGGCCCGGTGAAACCACCCGCGAGTGGGGCCGGGTAATCGTCAAGGATGAGGCGGTGACACGCCGGATCGATGCCATCTGGAATCAGTTAGGAATAGATTGATGCGTGTAACCTTGCAGCCCTCCGGAGCAGTGCTTGAGATACTGCCCGGCGAGCGGATACTCGATGGAGCGCGGCGGCTGGGCTATGACTGTCCGCAAAGCTGCCGCAATGGCAACTGCCACGTCTGTGCGGCGTTGCTGGTTGAAGGCCGGGTCGAGCAGGCTGGCGATGTGCGCGACCACGGTGAGTTCTACACTTGCATAGCAGAGCCGCTGGAAGACTGCATCGTGTTGTGGGATGGCGTCCTTGCGCTGGGAGAACTGCCGGTGCGCAGTTTGTCGTGTCAGGTGACTGAATGCCTTGAAGTCGGCGGCGATGTCTGGCGGGTGCGCCTGCGTGCGCCGGCCGGCAAGCCACCGCGCTATCACGCTGGCCAGTATCTGTTGCTGGAGCGTGAGAGTGGCGAGAAGTCCGCCTTCTCGCTGGCCTCGGCCCCGCATTCGGGGCGTGACCTGGAGCTGCACGTGCTGGTACGCGAAACCAGTGCGCAAACCTTGCTTGAACAACTGCAACGCAGTGCCATGGTGCGGGTCGAGTTACCGTTCGGTGATACCCACTTGTCTGAATTGCCTGACGGCCCGCTGGTGTTGATTGCCGCCGGTACCGGCATGGCGCAGATGCACAGCCTGATCGAACATTGCCGGGCCAAGGGTTTCAAACACCCGGTGCACCTGTATTGGGGCGTGCGCCGCCCAGACGACTTTTATCAGATCGACCACTGGGATCAGTGGTTGCAAACCCCCAACCTGTACCTGCACAAAGTGGTCAGCGACCTCTGCGGCTGGGAAGGGCGCTGCGGCTTGCTGCATGAAGCTGTCAGCGAAGACATCGGCGACCTGTCGGCGGTGCACGTTTACGCCAGCGGCTCACCGGCCATGATCTACGCCACCCTCGACGCGCTGGTGAATGCCGGAATGGACGCGCACCAGATGCGCGCCGACGTATTTGCCTACGCGCCACGCCCCGAAGCCTGACAAGCCGCCTCTTATAACGCGCTATATAGCCTTTCGGTATTTATCTATCAAGGATAAATATCGTTAGGGTATATCGACGTGTTCGCCGACGTTCGCGGCATTCAACTTACCTTAAAACGAATGTGCCTTAGGGTTACAGCTGTGCGTTCTATTAAGTAATTCCTTACTCGCGGGGAGCTGAACGCTATTCGCCATGACCGCCATTGAATCTGCTTTTCTGAACCTGGCTTACCCTCCGCAGCTCGATCTGGGCGCGCAACTCACGCACGAACAATTGCTCGACTCGATGCAGGCCACCATGGCCCGGCACAAGGGCGGGCCGGTCTGGTTATTTGCTTACGGTTCATTGATCTGGCGCCCGGAATGCTCGGCGGTCGAGCGGGTGCGTGGGCGAGTGCACGGCTACCATCGCGGCTTGTACCTGTGGTCTCACGAGCACCGGGGTACGCCGGAAATGCCCGGTCTGGTGTTTGGTCTGGATCGTGGCGGTTCGTGCAGCGGTTTCGCGTACCGCTTGCCGGAAGAACAGCTTGAGGCGTCCTTGTACGCCTTGTGGCAGCGCGAGATGCCTTACCCTTCGTATCGCCCACACTGGCTCAACTGCCGCCTCGAAGACGGAAGCCAGGTACAGGCCTTGGGGTTTGTGCTGGAGCGACACTTGCCGAGCTACGCCGGCAACTTGCCGGATCATGTGCTGAGCCAGGTATTTGAAAGCGCTTGCGGGCGTTACGGCACGACTCGCGATTATGTCGAGCAGACCGTCAACGCCCTGCGCAGCCACGCCATGCCAGACCGGAATCTGGAGGCGCGGCTCAAGCGGTGTAAATCAGCTGCGCATTAAGCGACAGCTTCGCGGCTCTGGCTGGCGACTTGCTTGTGCCACAAGGTCGGCGCCAGGAAGGCCATAGCCAACAGGCAGGCGCCGATCAGCAGCACGAAACCGCCGTCCCAGCCGAAGTGGTCCACGGTGTAGCCCATGGCTGCACTGGCCGCGACCGACCCCCCCAGATACCCGAACAGACCGGTGAAGCCCGCAGCCGTACCGGCCGCTTTCTTCGGTGCCAACTCCAGCGCTTGCAGGCCGATCAGCATGACCGGACCGTAGATCAGGAAGCCGATGGAGAACAGGGCGATCATGTCGACGGTCGGGTTGCCGGCCGGGTTCAGCCAGTACACCAGGGTCGCGACGGTTACCAGTGCCATGAACACCATGCCGGTCAGGCCACGGTTGCCACGGAACACCTTGTCTGACATCCAGCCACACAGCAGCGTGCCCGGGATACCGGCCCACTCGTAGAGGAAGTACGCCCACGAGGTTTTATCCACGTCGAAGTGCTTGGCTTCCTTCAGGTAGGTCGGTGCCCAGTCCAGTACGCCGTAGCGCAGCAGGTAGACGAACACGTTGGCCAGGGCGATGTACCAGAGCATTTTGTTGCGCAGCACGTATTTGACGAAGATGTCCTTGGCGCTGAATTCTTCTTCGTGGCTGGCATCGTAGCCGTGCGGGTAATCGTTCTTGTATTGCTCGATAGGAGGCAGGCCCCTACCGATTGTGGGGTGTCGCGCATCACGATGAAGGCAAACACTGCCACAAGCAGCGCCACGGCAGCAGGAACATAGAACGCAGCGTGCCAGTCGTTGAACAAGCCCATGCCGATCAGGAACAGCGGGCCGATCAGGCCGCCGCCGACGTTATGCGCGACGTTCCATACCGACACCACGCCACCGCGTTCCTTCTGCGACCACCAGTGCACCATGGTCCGGCCACTTGGCGGCCACCCCATGCCCTGGGCCCAGCCGTTGATGAACAGCAGGATGAACATCATGGTTACGCTGGAGGTCGCCCACGGTGCGAAACCGAACACGAACATCACCCCGGCCGACACCAGCAGGCCGAACGGCAGGAAGTAACGCGGGTTGGAACGGTCGGAGACCAACCCCATCAGGAATTTCGACAAGCCATAGGCAATCGCGATTGCCGACATGGCCAGGCCCAGTTGGCCCCGGGTGTAGCCTTCTTCAATCAGGTACGGCATGGCCAGGGAGAAGTTCTTGCGCAGCAGGTAGTAACCCGCGTAGCCAATGAAAATCCCTGCGAAAATTTGCCAGCGCAAGCGCCGGTACGTGCTGTCTACGTGTTCTTCAGGCAATGGAGCCTGATGTGCGGCAGGTCGAAAGAAAGCAAACATTCAAGAGCTCCAAATTTCTTGTTTTGACTGCGGATGCGAATGTTACAGTTTCGTTACCGAAAATAGCACCGCTTGTCGTCCACGAAACAGGGAGAAGTGCGCCAGATCGCATGTTCTTTTATGAACATGTCGCCTGGGTGTAAGGGAAGGGCGTTGTGGGAATCATTACCCGCAGGCCTGAATGCGGTTCTTGCGCGCAACGTAGGGCGCAGTTTTGGGAAATTTCCTTGGCTCTAATGAGAGGTCGCCGCATTTAGATTCTGGGGTTTGAGCCTTAACCTTCGTGCGGATGCCAAATTCGGCATTTCAGTTGCGGGGGAGTCGGGTTATGCGGTGGCTTATGTTTTTTCTGCTTGTGTTGTCTGGTGCTACCTGGGCCGCAGAGGTGTTTCTGATACCGGAAAGCAATCCAGAGCCGCTTTACCCCAGGGCGCTTTACAGAGCAGGGATTACCGGCGATGTGCGGGCCGGTTTCACCGTTCATGCCGATGGGTCAGTCAGCAAGATCAACATTTTGCAAAGCGACCATCCGGGGCTCGCCGAAGCGACCAGGGTAGCGATAGGGCAGTGGCGATTCAAACCGTGGACGGTGGAAGGTGACAAGTCGGCCGAGCAGGAAGTTATTGTGCCGATGGTTTTTTTACTGGATGCGCCGAGTGGCATCAACCAGTGGCTCAAAGAACTGAAATGTCGCGAGATCAACAATGGCTTTGTTCGTACAGCAGATTACCGGTGGGTCGATTTAGCCGTGTTTCATTACACCCGTGCTTATCTGTCGAATGGTTTTTTCCAAAGACAATTGTCGACTGAGCAACGTCTGGCGATGATCGCCAAGCTGAATAGAAGTGTGCGGAGTATCGCCAGGCTATGTCTGGACTACCCAGCCTCGAGGTACATGAGGGTTCTGCCGGAGGAGATTCGTAAGTTGCTTTAGGCTACCAGCAAGCAGCTTCACCTTCGGCGATGCTGCTTGCTGGTGCGGTTTACTCTGGTTTGAAGCCGGGTTTGCCATTTTGGGCACGCCACTCCTTGATCTCTTGTACTACGCCAGCAGGGCTGTCTTCACGGTCACCCGTTGGTCGGAAGATGACTGCACGCTTTCTAGGGTGTTCTGTGATTTTTTCAAAGTGATGTGCCAGATTACTTGTGTATTGACTCAGTGCATCCCCGGTCAGGCCGTTGGTATCCTCGAAAAACTCAGTCACAAAAAGTAGGAACTCCGACTCCGTATAGTCTTCAATTCGATCTTTAAGTTTCATAGCCTGCCACCATTCCTGTGAAGTTCGATATGTGCTCTTGGGGTCATGATTGTCAAATTATCGATATCATATACAGCGCCGCCATTGGCGATTGTTTCTTTGTGATGGATTTCGAATTTATCTCTCTTGCCAGCATAGTCAACGGCATCAACGGTGGGCGCTACACCTCTGTGTAACAATTTTAAGTCGGCTTTCCCAAATTGGGCACTAAGTGCTTTATCGGCCGCGACAGCTTTCCAAAAACTTTCTCTAAACTGATCAAAATTCCTGAACGCTTGACCACGCAATTTATCCGCGATTTGAACGGGAATCGGAGAACCACCGCGTTCCCCTGCGCTCCCCAGCCAATTCTGTCCGACAGCCTGCCCTGTTCCAGTCACCGTTCCCGGCTCGTAACGCGGTCCCGAGCGGCTCGCCATGACATAGACGGGATCTATCCCCGACTCTTCCGGGAAAATCAGGATGTAATCGTCAGTGTCGGCCTCATCACACATCGGATGTTCGTCAGTGCGTCCCTCTACTTGTGTGACTCGGGCACCGGGATAAATCTTGATTTCAGGTTGATCGGCAGGTAACTCCGTTGAGCCTAAGGTGTCATTGCCGGGCGCATTGTTTGGTGTCCACGTCAGCGTTCTTGAGGGAATGCCTTCGGTCGTGAAGGTGAAGAGGTTCGTCAGTGGATCAAGTTCTACATCCCTGATTCTGACCATGTCGGGCAGGTGCTCACCGGTCGGGGAGAGGTAGAGCTGGGTGTGCGCTCCGCGAACCGAGGACACCACTCGAAACGGCATGTAAACGGAGCTGTAAAGGTGCAGATCTGCATAGTAATCGTCATCACCGACAAGCTGCGCCAGCGGAATCGTCAGCACCACGGGATTGCGTTGAAGTTCGCCGTTTCCCAAGGTTGGCGTGTAAAACAACGTTGCGGCGAGTACTGCCAGCGGGGCCGCCTCCTATCGCCGCTCTCGCGTTGCTCAGCGAATCAATGGCCCCTGCCAAGGAGATTGGGAGGCCTTCATACCCGGCAATAAGCCCGTCAGGCGTTATCACTAACGCCCGTGAGGATGCCGCAGCGCCGCTCACGGTGGAAAGGCTTATGTTTTCAATCGTTCGAGCCACTGCATCGATCTGTGTTTGCACTTTTCGTAGTGAAGTTTTTCGTTGGCTCCTTTTTAATGAACCAAAGAACATTCCTGCCTTTTCTTCCGCTTTGTCCGCATTGAGATCTGCGGATAACAGTTCGTCTTGCTTCTCTTTCATCCACTGCAGTTTTTGGTCGATGCCTTTGGGTTGGTATTGGTTGAAATTTTCAAGTATCTCGGTAAAGCGCTCCGCCAATCTCGTTGCTACTTGCTGGTTTCTTATTCGCTCGGCTCGTTTTTCTGCTTTATATACCCTGATTTTATCAGCCGCGATTTTTGCTCGTGCCTCTGCGGCAGCCTTTGCTTCTTGTTGCTTGGCATGAAGTTGTGCTTCTGCGTGTCGGCGTGCT
This sequence comes from Pseudomonas purpurea, assembly GCF_039908635.1. Lineage (NCBI taxonomy): Bacteria > Pseudomonadati > Pseudomonadota > Gammaproteobacteria > Pseudomonadales > Pseudomonadaceae > Pseudomonas > Pseudomonas purpurea. Next base: position 5,612,254 of record NZ_CP150918.1, on the reverse strand, counting down.
CCTTCTTGGGCCTGTTGCTCGGCAAGATGTCTTGCCTGAGCTTCAGACGCAATGCGCGACTGTTCTTGCAAACGTTCGGCTTCTTGGCTACGAGTGATCAGACCTCCAAAAGCGTTTGTTGCCTGGGTCAAATATTGAACGGTTTCAGAATGAAGGAGTGATACATGGTAGTCATTCCAGCGGTTACCCAGATTAGTGGTGGCCTGTAAATTCACCAAGTTCTTAAGCGCCTCAAGTTCAGATTTACTTAATGGCGGATTAATATTGGGGTTGGCCTTTGCATAGGGGCTGATAGCTGCTTGCTCAATTACGATAATATTATCTATCGCTGCTTTGTAATGTGAGAGAGATTGAGAGAGGGTAAATTCTCTTGCTGAGCCTGTTGTTGTAGCGATTTTCTCTACAAGAAAAAAAGGTAAAAGTTGGAAGCGAATATTTACTTCCTGATTGATAACCGTAAATCTCTCATCCGCTCTGGATGCCGAAATATTGTTTGCAGCTTGGAGTCCGGTGTCGGCCTGACCTCTTCTTAAAGACAATGCTTCCAGCTGTTTGGCCAGAATATTCATCTGCAGTGAAATCCGTTTCAGCTCCAATGCCGAGCGATACGTATTGTCTATTGCTGTATAAGCGGCGGAGACGTCGGGAGGTGATGTCTCCAGGCTTTCCAATATTTTCCTGAAGGATAACTCCTTCATTAGAAAGAATGGGTTGTGACCGTAGAGCGAGTAAGCGCTCTGGGTCCGAGCTTCATATTCTGACGTTTTGGATTGGATAGCTTTGATGGTTGTTTCTTGCTCTATTTTTGCTTTCTCCGTCGGCGAGAGAGCATGGTTCCCCCTGGCTATCTGTTTCGCGTGCTCTAGTTCACCAATGGTAGTCTCTGTAAGTCTGTTGAATGTGTCGATGTATTCACTGTCAATGTGTGTGCTATTTATTCTCTGTTCTTGCATCAGGTCATCCCATATAAAGGGCGTGAGCGGGCTGAGCTTTCCTGATCCTTGACTGGTGCCTCTATGGGGGCCTTCATTCAGGCCCCAACTTCCTGAAAAATATCTTTCTATATGGGGGCTTGATAATCTTTCCGCTCTGACCGGTACCGGGGCTAGTTCGTATGAGCTTGGCCCCGTTTTTTTATGAGGCCCCAAGTAATCAGTGACATTAAACATATGACTTATCCATGTCGATTGTTCCATGTTTTAAATAACGCCCTCTAAAATCAGCGGCGACGCTTCTTACAGATTGTTGTGAGGGGCTGGCAAATTTGGTTACGAGGCTACCTTGATCGATGTACTGATCTGTAAGGAAGTAAGCTAGCGTAATTTTTCGCAGTGAATGCGTTACATATTTACTGCTAAATTAATTCTAGGTTGATGGTTGCTAAATGAAGTTTTAACAGTTTGGTGCTGTAAATGAAAAGGCCAGAACAACTTCATCAATTGTTCTGACCTTTTTAGGCGTGTCCAGTGAGATTCAGCGAACCTGCACCACCACCTTCCCGACCGCCTTGCGCTGGCCGAGGTCGTTGATGGCTTGCGCGGCATTACTCAGCGGGTACACCTGCGACACCAGTGGCTTCAACTTGCCTTCGGCAAACCAGCTAAACAGCTGCTGGAAGTTGGCTGCATTGTCCTGCGGCTGGCGTTGGGCGAAAGACCCCCAGAACACCCCGACCACCGCTGCACCCTTGAGCAGCGCCAGGTTCACCGGCAGCTCGGGGATGCGTCCGCTGGCGAAACCCACCACCAGCAGGCGGCCGTTCCAGGCGATGGCGCGTATGGCCTGGTCGAACAGGTCGCCGCCAACCGGGTCGTAGATCACGTCGGCACCGTTGCCGTCGGTCAGGCGCTTGATTTCGTCCTTGAGGCTGGTTTCGCTGTAATTGATCAACTCATCGGCACCGGCAGCCTTGGCCACCGCCAGTTTTTCGGCGCTGCTGGCAGCGGCGATCACCCGGGCGCCCATGGCTTTGCCGATCTCCACGGCCGCCAGGCCAACGCCACCCGACGCGCCGAGCACTAACAGGGTTTCTCCCGGTTGCAGGTGGCCGCGCTGTTTGAGGGCGTGCATCGAGGTGCCGTAGGTCATGCTGAAAGCGGCGGCGGTGTTGAAGTCCATGGCAGGCGGGATCGGCAGCACGTTGTAGCCCGGCACCGCGACCTGCTCGGCGAAGCTGCCCCACCCGGTCAGCGCCATGACCCGGTCACCGACCTTGAGGTGGCTGACCTTCTCGCCCACCGCGCTCACCACCCCGGCGGCCTCGCCGCCCGGTGAAAATGGGAACGGCGGCTTGAACTGGTATTTACCCTCGATGATCAGCGTGTCCGGGAAGTTCACCCCGGCCGCGTGCACGTCCAGCAGGATTTCGTTCTTTGCAGGCATTGGACTCGCGACGTCTTCCAGCACCAGCGTTTCGGCAGGGCCGAAGGCTTTGCACAGCACGGCTTTCATCAGGGCTATTCCTTTGGGAGTGATGGCCGATAAGTGTAGGTGTGCAAGTCAAGCGGTCAACGAGCATGCCCTGTCCTGATAATCCGCCATAAGCTTTGTGCTTGGGCTGTTGCGGGCAGGTCGTTATGCTAGGCCGCAAACCGGATAAGGAGCGAATTGTGAAAGCGTGGATCATGTTGATGCTGGCCCTGACCCTGCCGACGGCAGCGATGGCCGAAGAAGCCAAAGAAGGTGAAGCCCCGAAGGTCAGCTATATCAGCCTGAGCCCGCCGTTCGTGGGTAACTACGGTCTTGATGGCGGCCCGAAACTCAAGGTTTACAAGGCTGACGTGGCGTTGCGGGTGACTGGCGACGAGGCCGCCAAAGCGGTGAAAGCCAATGAGCCGTTGATTCGTAATCAGTTGGTGGCGCTGTTCGCCCAGCAAACCACCGAGACCATGAACAATGTCGAAGCCAAGGAAAAACTCCGCCAGGAGGCCTTGAAGCAGACCCAGCAAGTGATGAATGACGAAACCGGCAAGCCGGTGGTTGAAGACCTGTTGTTCAACAACCTGATCATTCAATAAGTATTCCTGAGACAAACTGGCTTTTGTGGCGAGGGAGCAAGCTCCCTCGCCACAGGTCAGGACGCCAGGCTTTTGCGGAACCGCGCCAGCGAGATTGCAAAGAACGCCAGGCCGATCACTGCCAGTGCCAGCAAGTCCGGCCAGACTACGTTGACCGAGGCATCGCGGAACAAAATCGCGGCACTGAGGCTGACGAAATGGGTCGACGGTGAACCCTGCATCACCCATTGCAGCCACTGCGGCATACTGTCGAGCGGCGTGCTGCCGCCCGAGAGCAGCAGCATCGGGATGATCACCGGAATCGATAGCAGCCCGAACTGCGGCGTCGAGCGCGCCAGGGTCGCGAGGAAAATCCCCAACGCGGTGCTGGCAAACAGGTACAGCGCGGTCACCAGCAAAAACAGTCCCAGGGAGCCGGCCAGCGGCACGCCCAGCAACCCCTTGACCACCACTTCCAGCGACACCCAGGTGCACAGCACCACCACCAGCATGTTGCTCCAGATTTTGGCCAGCATGATTTCCAGCCCCGTCAGCGGCAGCACCAGCAAATGGTCGAGGGTGCCGTGCTCACGTTCGCGCAGCAGCGCAGTGCCGGTCAGTACGATGGCCAGGATGGTGATGTTGTTGACGATCTGAATCACCGCCAGAAACCAGCCGCCCTGCAGGTTGGTGTTGAACAGCGCCCGGGTGGTCAGCAGCGCCGGGGCCTTGCTGGCGCTGTCGGGCTGGCCGCCGTAGTTGAGCAGTTCACGCTGGAAGATCCGCCCGATGTACCCGGCGCCCATGAACGCCTGGCTCATGGCCGTGGCATCGACGTTGACCTGCACGGCCGGCGAGCGCCCCGCCAGCAAATCGGCCTGGAAGTTGGCCGGTACGTTAATCACGAACGTGTACTGGCCGCTGTCCATGACCTTGTCCAACTGGTCATACGGCAAGGGCACGGCGTTCTGGAACTGCGGCGGTTGCAGGGCTTCGGCGAGTTGCCGGGACAGGTGGCTGTGGTCTTCGTCCACCAGTGCCACGCTGGCGTTGTGCACGCCAATCACCGAGCCGGCGGCGGGCATGTAGATCGCCACGCTGAAGGCGTACAGCAAAAACAGCAGCAGTACGCTGTCGTGGCGCAGGCTGGTGAGTTCCTTGATTCCCAGACGCAGGATGTGCGCGAGCTGATGCATCAGACCTCCTGCTTCTTGAGCATGACCAGGCTCAGCCCGGTGAACCCGAGGAAAAACCCGAACAGCGCCAGGCACTGTGGCCACAACTGGCGGATATCGAGGGCCTTGGTGAATGTACCGACGGCGATATCGAGGAAATACCCGGCCGGAAACAACTGCCCCATCAGCGCGGCGGCGCCTTCAAGCGAGGAGCGCGGCACGATCAGCCCGGAGAACTGGATAGTCGGCAGGCTGGTGATGATCATGGTGCCCAGGATCGCTGCGATCTGGGTGCGGGTGAACGCGGAAATCAGCAGGCCCAGGCTGGTGGTCGCCAGCACATACAGCAGGCCGCCGAACGCCAGGGTCAGGCCGCTGCCCTTGAACGGCACACCGAACAGCCAGCGGTTCATCGCCACCAGCAAACCGAGGTTGATCAGGCTCACGATCAGATAAGGCGTTTGCTTGCCCAGCAGAAACTCCAGGCGCGTTAGCGGCGTGGCGTAGAAGTTGGTGATCGAGCCCAGTTCCTTCTCGCGAACAATCCCCAGCGCCGTGAGCATGGCCGGAATGAACGCCAGGATCAGCGCCATCACGCCGGGGCCGATGGCGTTCACGCTGACCACATCCTGGTTGTAGCGGAAACGGGTTTCCAGTTTCGCCGGTACTCGTTGATTGAGCGCCGGGCTGCTTTGCGCCGCAAGTTGTTCGAGGTTGGCCTGATGCACGGCTTCGACATAGTTGCGGCTGGTCTCGGCGCGAAACGGCATGCCGCCGTCCAGCCACGCAGCCACGGCCGGTTGCCGACCGGCGTACAAGTCGCGACCGAATCCCGGTGGAATCTCCAGCGCCAGTTTGATTTCCGAGCGTTGCAGGCGTTTGTGCAGCTCCCTGGCATCGCGGATCGGCGTCTGTTCGGCGAAGTAGCGCGAACTGCGAAACGCCTCGAGGTAGGCGCGGCTTTGCGGTGTCTGGTCCTGGTCGTAGACGGCGAAAGCGAGTTTTTCCACGTCCAGGGAAATGCCGTAGCCAAAAATCACCATCATGAACAACGCGCCGGCCAGGGCGAAGGCCAGGCGCACCTTGTCGCGCAGCAACTCCTTGCCTTCGCGGCTGGCCACGGCAATCAATCGGCTCAGGCTGAAACCGCGTTTGCTGACGGGCGCCGGGCCTGCTACCACCGACTCGGGCGCAGGCGGCGTCGGGCTGGCGCTTTGGGCGTCCTCGAGGCAGCGGACGAAGGCGTCTTCCAGGGTGTCGCCCTCAAACTGCTGTTGCAGCGCCGCAGGCGTATCGCAGGCCAGCACTTTGCCTGCGTGCATCAACGAGATGCGGTCGCAGCGTTGGGCTTCGTTCATGAAGTGGGTGGACAGGAAAATCGTCACCCCTTGTTCGCGGGACAGCTCGATCAGCAATCGCCAAAAATCATCGCGGGCCGCCGGATCGACGCCGGACGTCGGTTCGTCGAGGATCAGCACTTCCGGGCGATGCAGCACCGCGACGGCCAGCGACAACCGCTGACGCAGGCCCAGCGGCAGGGCACCGGACTGTTGTTCGGCGATACTGCCCAGGTCGAAGCGCTGGATCAGTTCTTCGATGCGCTGGGCGCTGTCGGCCTTGGGCAGGTCGAACAGTCGCGCATGCAGCACCAGGTTCTGCCGCACGCTGAGTTCGCCATACAGCGAGAAGCTTTGTGACATGAAACCGACCCGTTTGCGGGTGGCCAGGTCCTTGGCGTTCACCGGGTTGCCGAGCAGCGTGGCGCTGCCTTCGGTGGCGGGCATCAGGCCGGTGAGGACTTTCATGGTGGTGGTTTTGCCGCAGCCATTGGAGCCGAGGAAACCGAAGATCTCGCCGCGCCCGATGGCGAAGCTGACTTTGTTCACCGCCGTAAAGTCGCCGAAACGCAGGGTCAACTCGTGGGCTTCGATGGCGATGTCATGCTGGTCGTTGCTTCTGGGCGGAATCACCAGCGGCTCGTTGCTGTGCCCGTTATCGCCCTGGAAGTGGGTGAAGGCGTCGTCGAGTTTGCCGCTCGGGGTGACGGCGGCCAGTTCGCGGCTCAGACCATCGGCGATCAACGTGCCACGGTCGAGCATCAGGCAGTGTTCGAACTGCTCGGCTTCTTCCATGTAGGCCGTGGCGACCAGCAGGGTCAGTTGAGGACGTTGGCGGCGAACGTCTTCCACCAGTTCCCAGAAGTGCCGACGCGAGAGCGGGTCGACGCCAGTGGTCGGCTCATCGAGGATCAGCAGGTCCGGCTCGTGGATCAGCGCGCAGCACAGGCCGAGCTTCTGCTTCATGCCGCCAGACAGTTTGCCCGCCGGGCGATCGGCGAAGCGCGCCAGGTCGGTGGCCAGCAGCAGGCTGTGCATGCGCTGGTCGCATTCGTATTTCGACAGGCCGAACAGGGTGGCGAAGAACCGAATGTTTTCATTGATCGACAGGTCCGGGTACAGGTTGCCGCCCAGGCCCTGAGGCATGAAGGCGATGCGCGGGTAGAGGCTGTTGCGATGGCGGCGCTGGTCGATGGAGCCGCCCAGTACCTCCAGGTGTCCCTGTTGCAGCTTTTTGACCCCGGCAATCAGCCCCAGCAGGCTCGACTTGCCCGCTCCGTCCGGGCCGATCAACCCGCAACGCGTGCCGCTGGGCAGGCTGAAGGCGATGTCGATCAGCGCTTGCTGTTGGCCGTAGGCATGGCGCAGGCCGACGGCTTGCAGCGCCGGGGCGCTCATTGCAGGTTGGCCGGCCAGTCCACGGTCGCCGTGCGCACGTAACCTGCGCCGGGCATGCCAGGCTTGGCCTGGGGCGCAGCACTGGGCTGAGTCAGTTTGAGCTTGACCCGGAACACCAGTTTTTGCCGCTCGTCACGGGTTTCCACCTCTTTGGGGGTGAACTGCGACTTGGCCGCGACGAAGCTGATTTTCGCCGGCAGCGGTTGATTGGGCAGGGCGTCGAGCAGGATTCGTGTTTCGCCACCGACGGTCAGGCGACCGGTGATCGAGGCGGGCAGATAGAGGTTCATGTATTGGTCATTCGGGTCGATCAGCAGCAACACCCGGCCACCGGCGCCGAGGACTTCGCCGGGCTCTGCCAGGCGCAACTGGATCACGCCGTCGATCGGCGCCCGCAGGCTGCTGTCATCGATTTCGCTGGTCAGTTGAGCGACTTGCGCCTGTGCGGCACCGATGGCCGCCTCAACTGCCGCGACCTGGGCTCGCGCGGCGAGGACCGCGGCGTTGCCGGTGTTCATGCGGGCTTGTTGCTGGTCGATGATCTGCTGGCTGGCAAAACCGCGCTTGAACAGTTCCTGAGAACGCTTGATTTCCTGATTGGCCAACAGCAGTTCGCTTTGGCGCAGTTGCACGTTGGCTTCGGCGGCGGAGTAGTTCTGGCGGGCGCGCAGCACTTCGGCTTCGGCCTGGTTGCGCTGGGCTTCGAGGGTGCGGGTGTCCATGCGTGCCAGGAGCTGGCCCTTGAGCACCTTGTCGCCTTCATCGACGTGCACCTCGGCCAGGCGACCAGGGATCTTGCTGGCGATCTGCACTTCGGTGGCTTCGAGTCGGCCGTTGCCCATGCTCAGGCCTTCAGGCAGCCGGTCGTGTTGGGATTTCCAATAACCGAAGCCGCCAGCGGCCACGAGCAGCACCATTAACATCATGGCGAAAAGACGGGATGAGCGATGGTTCGTCGACATGTATGCATCCTGCAACTGTAGCGTCCTAGTCTGACGGTTTCAGCGCGTTGGCGACTTGATGCCCGTCAAATGAAGGGGCAGCCTAACCCAATTGGGTCGATGAATGCATGTGTCGAAAAGCTGACTGTGCGGTTCTGTCCTGTCAACGCAGTGCAAGCACCGCCGCCCATTGCTCGGCGGTGACCGGCATCACTGACAACCGACTGCCTTTTTGCACCAGTGGCAAATCGGCCAGCGCGGTTTGCTGTTTCAGGTAATCGAGCCGCAAGACCTTGGCGAAGGTTTCAACGTGGGCAACGTTGATCGCGCTCCAGGCGTTTTTCTCCGGGGTGGCCTTGGGGTCGAAGTAGATGCTTTCGGGTTCCAGGGCCGTCGGGTCGGGGTAGGCGGCTTCAACGATGCGGCCGATACCGGCGATGCCCGGTTCAGGGCAGCTGGAGTGATAGAAGAAGAATTCATCGCCCACCGCCATCGCCCGCAGGAAGTTGCGTGCCTGGTAGTTGCGAACGCCGTCCCAGCGGGCTTCGCCGAGCTTTTCCAGGCCCTTGATCGAGAGCTCGTCGGGCTCGGATTTCATCAGCCAATAGGCCATCTTTGTTGCTCCGAAAACAGTGGTCGAAAGGGTTGTTCGGCCAATTTATGACAAACCGACGGTCGGTTGACGTCAGCGTTTGCGTGTCGGTGCACGTTACCGCAAAATGCCGGACTTTTAAGCGAGACGCGGCAAGTACGGCCTAGTAGCTCGTACGGTTGGTTCGTTAGTTCAAGTTCGGATGCCAGAAGCCTATAACCAAGGCGCTGCGACGAGTCATAGCCTGCTATGGCGAGGAGCAGCAACGCCGGGTATGGGTTTCTGGCGCAGAAGTTGACTAACAGAACCAGCCACACGAGCTGCCGGCGCGACCGTTGCTGTCATCGTGTGCAACATGCCTTGAGGGGGGCAATCGATGAAACGCAAACCGGATTTACTCTGGATTCTGGTGATTCTGTTCGGTTTGGGCGTCGTGACCACCGGTTATGCGCAGAGCCTGTGGGCCAGCAAAACCGATGCACCGATTGAAGTCGCGCAACAACAGCAACCTTTCAAACGCTGAACCACCGGTAAGCGACGTCGCTGAGCGCAGTGGCGTCTAGTCTGCGAAATACCACGCCTTGTCCGTCACCGTTCCCTGCAACGGGACATCCCAGCTCGCCTGAGCCAGTTTCTCGACCTTCTGACATTCATGGGCCAGCCCCAACAGCGTCGGCTTGCGCCAGGTTTTACGTCGCGCCAGATACGCCAGGCTGCGGTCGTAGAAACCGCCGCCCATCCCCAGTCGTCCGCCAACATCGTCAAACCCCACCAGCGGCAACAGCACCAGATCCAGGGTCCAGACCTTGCGTTGCTGTGCCCGGTTGACCCGTGGCTCAAGAATGCGGAAGCGGTTGGGGCGCAGTTTTTCGCCGGGGCGAACGCGCTGGAAGACCATTTTGGTGCGGGGCCAGGCACTGAGCACCGGCAGATAGGTGGCCTTGCCCCGACGCTGAGCGGCGCGCAGCAGCAGGCGCGGGTCGATTTCACCGTCGGTAGGCAGGTAGAGCGAGATATGTTTGGCGCGGCGAAACAGCGGTTGTTGCGCCAATTGCCGATACAGCCCGCGGGCGGCCTGGCGTTGTTCGCAGGGGCTTAGCGCGCGGCGGGCTTTGCGCAGCATGCGTCGAAGTTGCGGGCGGGAAAGCGGCGCAGGTTCGGTCATGGTCATGGGCTGTTCGCGTGTCGAAGGCATCAGGACGATGGCTTCGTAAAAAGCCGATGCCGGCAAGAACCGGCATCGGCTTGAATCAGGCTCCCCGGATGAACCGCTGTCAACTTAGCCCTTGAACCCGAAAGTTCAAGGTGGAAGAAGCAGTAGACCTTAAGGCTTTCCGTCTAGCGGACATGCACACCGGCCCAACGTGCAACTTCCAGGGTAGTGCGAATCGGCTCAGGGACATCGTCAACTGGCAAGCACCCCAGGGAGTGGCGCGAGTATACCGCAACCACCCCGAGGAATCAGCCCTTGCTGACATCCGGATCGGTGGCCAGCACCAGATCCACGCGTTCCAGCAGGTCGCGAACCTGCTCGCGGGTCGAACCGCTGGCCTGCACCTCAGGGCGTTCCTGGGTGTGCAGCAGGTCGTGAGTGATGTTCAGCGCGGCCATCACGGCGATGCGGTCGGCGCCGATGACTTTGCCGCTGCTGCGGATTTCGCGCATCTTGCCGTCCAGGTAACGGGCAGCACTCACCAGGTTGCTGCGCTCTTCCTGAGGGCAAATGATCGAATATTCTTTGTCGAGGATCTGCACGGTGACGCTATTGCTTGAACTCATGAGTCTTGCTCCAGGGCCTTGAGGCGCGAAATCATCGATTCGACCTTACGCCGGGCGATTTCGTTTTTTTCAATGAGGTGCGCGCGTTCCTCGCGCCAGGTTTTTTCCTGAGCTAGTAGGAGTCCGTTTTGGCTCTTAAGTTGCTCGACCCGGGTAATTAGCAACTCGAGTCTGGCCATCAGCGTTTGCAGGTCGGTGTCTTCCATTGTATCCACTGGATTGTGTCTGATGGGCGGTAGGCTCTGTAAGAAACTGCCTGCGCGTCGATCATGCTGCGTTATAAACAGGCTCGCAATGCTCATGTAGGACCCTGCACTGCGCGTACTCGCCTATTTCTGCCTTGCCTGATCGCCGTTCGGCGAGTTTCGTACAGACCCGACGGGGGACAGCCTTTAATAGTCTTGGCGAGTCTGTCGATGTAGGATACAAGGCCTTCATTCTAGACATAGCGCCGCTTGGCGCCTAGCTGCCCATGCCCATTCAGAATTCTCCGTACCAAGCCTTCGCCACCCTGCTGAGCACCAGCGGCCACCCTGTCTCGCCTGCCGAATTGCATGGCCTGTTGCTTGGCCGCAGTTGCGCCGGCGCAGGCTTTGAAGCCGACAGCTGGTTGGCCGATGCCGCCGAACTGCTCGAAGGCGAGCCACAAGACAACGTCCGCAACGCCTTGATCGGCCTGCAAGAGATGGTCAAGGGCGAACTGACCGGCGACGACATGACCGTCGTTCTGCTGTTGCCGACCGATGACGCGCCGCTCACCGAGCGTGCCGCCGCGCTGGGCCAGTGGTGCCAGGGCTTCCTCGCCGGTTTCGGCCTGACCTACCGCGACAATGCCCTGAGCACTGAAGCCACCGAGGTTTTGCAGGATCTGGCGGCCATCGCCCAGGTGCAAGATGCCCTGGAAGAGTCCGATGACGGCGAAAGCGACTATATGGAAGTCATGGAGTACCTGCGGGTCGCGCCATTGTTGCTGTTCACCGAGACCAAGAAGCCTGCTGAAGCGGCGGCTGCCAAACCGTCTCTGCACTGATCGTTCGAAGGGACGTCCGTCTGCCCATGATTCATATCCCGAAAGCGGAATACAGCCGTCGCCGCAAGGCCTTGATGGCGCAGATGGAGCCCAACAGCATCGCCATCCTGCCGGCCGCCGCGGTGGCGATCCGCAACCGCGACGTCGAGCATGTCTATCGCCAGGACAGCGACTTCCAGTACCTCAGCGGCTTCCCCGAGCCGCTGGCGGTCATCGTGTTGATGCCCGGCCGTGAACACGGCGAGTACGTGCTGTTCTGCCGCGAGCGTAATGCCGAGCGGGAACTGTGGGACGGCCTGCGTGCCGGCCAGGAAGGCGCGATCCGTGATTTTGGTGCGGACGACGCGTTTCCCATCACCGACATCGACGACATCCTGCCGGGCCTGATCGAAGGCCGCGACCGGGTGTATTCGGCCATGGGCAGCAACCCGGAATTCGACCGCCACCTGATGGAGTGGATCAACGTGATCCGCTCTAAAGCGCACCTTGGCGCCCAGCCACCGAACGAATTCGTTGCCCTGGATCATCTGCTGCACGACATGCGCCTGTATAAATCGGCGGCAGAAGTGAAGGTGATGCGCGAAGCCGCCCGGATTTCCGCCCAGGCCCACATTCGGGCCATGCAGGCCAGCCGTGCCGGTTTGCATGAGTTCAGCCTGGAAGCCGAACTCGACTACGAATTCCGCAAGGGCGGGGCGAAGATGCCAGCCTATGGGTCGATCGTCGCTTCGGGGCGCAACAGCTGCATCCTGCACTACCAGCAGAATGACGCGGTGCTCAAGGACGGTGACCTGGTGCTGATCGACGCCGGTTGCGAGATCGACTGCTACGCCAGCGACATTACCCGCACCTGGCCGGTCAATGGCAGGTACTCGCCGGAACAGAAGGCGATCTACGAACTGGTGTTGGCGTCGCAGGAAGCGGCTTTTGCCCAGATTGCACCGAACAAACACTGGAATCAGGCGCACGAGGCCACGGTCCAGGTGATTACCGCCGGGCTGGTCGAGCTCGGTTTGTTGCAGGGCAACGTCGCCGAGTTGATCGCCAGCGAAGCCTACAAGGCGTTTTATATGCACCGCGCCGGCCACTGGCTGGGCATGGATGTGCATGACGTCGGTGAGTACAAGGTCGGCGGCGAATGGCGCGTGCTGGAAGTCGGCATGGCGTTGACCGTCGAGCCGGGTATCTACATTGCCCCGGACAATCAGAACGTGGCGAAGAAATGGCGCGGCATTGGCGTGCGCATCGAGGATGACGTGGTGGTAACCAAAACGGGCTGTGAAATCCTGACCAACGGCGTACCGAGAACGGTCGCCGAAATCGAGGCCTTGATGGCCGCTGCGCGGACGTGCGCGGCATGAGTCGGGTCAATCTGGCGATTATCGGTGGCGGCCTCGTTGGCGCAAGCCTGGCGTTGGCGTTGCAGGCCGGGGCCAAGGCGCGCGGCTGGAAGATCGTGCTGATCGAACCGTTCGCCCCCGGCGACACTTACCAGCCAAGCTATGACGCGCGTTCTTCGGCGCTGTCCTTTGGCGCTCGGCAAATCTATCAACGGCTGGGCCTGTGGCAGGAAATCTCCCGCCGTGCCGAGCCGATCAAGCAGATTCACGTGTCCGACCGTGGGCGGTTTTCCACCGCGCGGCTGTCGGCCATGGAGGAGGGCGTGCCGGCCCTGGGCTACGTGGTGGAAAACGCCTGGCTGGGCCAATGCCTCTGGCAAGGTCTGGACAAGGACGTCATCAGCTGGCGCTGCCCGGCCGAGGTCACGCGCATGGAGCCGTTGGAAGACGGCTACCGCCTGACCCTCAACGATGAAACCACGCTGGAATGCGACCTCGCGGTGCTGGCCGATGGCGGCCGTTCGGGCTTGCGCGAGCAACTGGGCATCGGCGTGAAAAAGCGTCCGTACAACCAGAGTGCGCTGATCGCCAACATTACGCCGAGCGAAGCCCACAACGGCATGGCCTTCGAACGCTTCACCGATGACGGCCCGATGGCGTTGCTGCCGCTGCCGGAAAACCGCTGCGCACTAGTCTGGACCCGTCTGGGGATGGACGCGCAACGCTTGGCGGCGCTCGATGAACGCAGCTTTCTCAGCGAATTGCAGGGCGTGTTCGGGTATCGCCTCGGCACCCTCAAGCAAGTTGGTGCGCGACATTTGTATCCGTTGACGCTGGTTGAGGCCGAAGAACAGGTTCGCCCCCATCTGGCGGTGTTGGGCAATGCGGCGCATAGCCTGCACCCGATTGCCGGCCAGGGTTTCAACCTGTCGTTGCGCGATGCCCAGGCGTTGGCCGAGGCCTTGTTGGCCAGTGAAAAAACACCGGGCGACTTCGCCACTTTGCAGGCGTATCGCGAGCGTCAGCGCCTGGACCAAAACCTCACGGTCGGCTTCTCCGATCAAGTGACCCGTTTGTTCGGCAGCACTCAGCCGCTGGTGTCGCTGGGCCGCAACATCGGCCTGTTGGGGCTCGATCTGTTGCCGCCGGCCAAACGCTGGTTCGCCCGACAAGCCATGGGGCTGGGAACACGTCCCGATGCTTGAGTGGCTGGCGAACCCAGTCGAGATTCACGACGGCGCCGGCACCCTGGTGGCGCGGGTCGATAAAACCCTTTACGTGCGGCGCAAGCCGCAAGCGAGACAGGCTTAAAGCATGGAAATGCGCGCAGATCTGCTGATTGTCGGGGCCGGAATGGTCGGGAGCGCTCTGGCGCTGGCGTTGCAAGGCAGCGGCCTGGAAGTGCTGCTGATCGACGGCAGCCCGTTGAGTGTCAAACCCTTCGATGGCCAGGCGCCGTTCGAACCTCGGGTGAGCGCATTGTCGGCGGCCAGCCAGCGAATTCTCGAACGCCTGGGAGCGTGGGACGGCATTGCTGCCCGACGCAGCAGCCCTTACAACCAGATGCAAGTCTGGGACGGCAGTGGCACCGGGCAGATCCATTTCTCGGCGGCCAGCGTGCATGCCGATGCGCTGGGGCATATCGTCGAGAACCGAGTGGTTCAGGATGCCTTGCTGGATCGCTTGCACGACTGTGACTTGGGCATGCTCGCCAACGCCCGGCTGGAGCAGATGCGCCGTTCCGGCGACGATTGGCTGCTGACCCTGGCCGACGGCCGCACGTTGCGTGCGCCGCTGGTGATTGCCGCCGATGGCGCCAATTCGGCGGTGCGTCGCCTGACCGGCGTCGCGACCCGCGAGTGGGATTACCTGCACCACGCCATTGTCACCAGCGTGCGCAGCTCAAAGCCGCACCAGATGACGGCCTGGCAGCGTTTCACCGACACCGGTCCGCTGGCGTTCCTGCCCCTTGAGCGCGACGGCCAGCAAGACTGGTGCTCGATCGTCTGGTCGACCACCCCAACCGAAGCCGAACGCCTGATGGCGCTGGACGATGAAGGCTTTTGCCGTGAGCTGGAGCGCGCCTTCGAAGGATGCCTGGGCACGGTGCTGAGCGCCGACCCTCGGTTGTGCGTGCCGCTGCGTCAGCGTCACGCCAAACGTTATGTGGCCGAAGGCCTGGCGTTGATCGGCGACGCCGCCCACACCATTCACCCGCTGGCCGGGCAGGGCGTGAACCTGGGCTTTCTCGACGCGGCGGTGCTGGCTGAAGTGCTGCTGCAAGCCGCCAGCCGTGGCGAACGCCTGGCGGACGTGAAAGTCCTCAGCCGTTTCGAACGTCGACGCATGCCTCACAACCTGGCGTTGATGGCGGCGATGGAAGGCTTCGAGCGGTTGTTCCAGGCAGATCCGCTGCCGCTGCGCTGGTTGCGCAACACCGGGTTGAAGGTGATTGAGCAGATGCCCGAGGCCAAGGCGCTGTTTGTGCGTCAGGCATTGGGTTTGACCGGGGATCTGCCGGAACTGGCCAAGGCCTGAGATTTGCGTCGCCGCTGATGCCCTCATCGTGAGCAAGCTCGGTCCCACATTGGAATGCAATCCCCTGTGGGAGCGAGCTTGCTCGCGATGGCGGCGGCCCATTCACCATCAATCCCCGGCTGTGCAACATCTGGTAACTCCTCCGCGAACTGTTCGGTTGAGGTGGTAAATGTGAGTCCTTATCATTTGCCCTCATTTTCCTATTTCGAGAGTCCGCTCCCATGTTGGCACCGAAGCGTCTACTGACAGCCCTCGCACTGACCTTGATCGGCACCACCGCCCAGGCCGCCGACGAGGTGGTGGTCTACTCCTCGCGGATCGACGAGCTGATCAAGCCAGTCTTCGATGCCTACACCCAGAAGACCGGCGTGAAGGTGAAGTTCATCACCGACAAGGAAGCGCCGCTGATGCAGCGCATCAAGGCCGAAGGCGAGAACGCCACCGCCGACCTGCTGCTGACTGTCGATGCCGGCAACCTGTGGCAAGCCGAGCAAATGGGCATCCTGCAACCGTTCACCTCCAAGGTCATCGACACCAATATTCCGCTTCAGTACCGTGCGGCGTCCCACGCCTGGACCGGCCTGAGCCTGCGGGCGCGGACCATCGCCTATTCCACCGAGCGGGTAAAACCCGGTGAGTTGACCACTTACGAAGCCCTGGCCGACAAGCAGTGGGAAGGTCGCCTGTGCCTGCGCACGGCGAAGAAGGTCTACAACCAATCGCTGACCGCCACCCTGATCGAAACCCATGGCGCGGAAAAAACCGAAGCCATCGTCAAGGGCTGGGTGCGTAACCTGTCCACCGACGTGTTTTCCGACGACGTGGCGGTGCTGGAAGCGATCAACGCCGGGCAGTGTGACGTGGGCATCGTCAACACCTACTACTACGGTCGCCTGCACAAGCAGAAGCCGGACCTGGGGGTCAAACTGTTCTGGCCTAACCAGGCTGACCGTGGCGTACACGTGAACCTGTCGGGCATCGGCCTGACCAAACACGCGCCGCACCCGGAAGCGGCCAAGGCACTGGTGGAGTGGATGACCACCCCCGAAGCGCAGAAGATCTTCGCGGATGTGAACCAGGAGTTCCCGGCCAACCCGACCGTGCAGCCATCCGCTGAAGTGGCCGCGTGGGGCAAGTTCGTTGCCGACACCCTGCCGGTGGAAGTGGCGGGCAAGCGTCAGGCTGAAGCCATCCGCTTGATGGACCGCGCTGGCTGGAACTGAGCCCACTGTGGTGAGTGGCTTGCCACAGAATAGGGACCGACTGCAGATTTGGGTCGGCCCCAACATTGTCTAGAGAACTTCCTTGGCCCATCCCGCCCAACGCCGCTGGTATCCCCTGGTTTTCGCCGTCGCCGCCCTGGTGTTGCTGCCGCTGAGCGTGCTGCTGCTGTCGTGGCAGACCATCGACGCGCAGATCTGGTCGCACCTGTGGGACACCCAGATGCCGCGCCTGCTGGGCAACACCCTGACGCTGATCCTCGGCGTCGGTGTCGGTGTCACGCTGCTGGGCGTGAGCCTGGCGTGGCTGACCAGCCTCTGCGAGTTCCCCGGGCGGCGCTGGCTGGACTGGGCGCTGATGCTGCCGTTTGCGATCCCGGCCTATGTGCTGGCGTTTGTCTTCGTCGGGCTGCTGGATTTCGCCGGCCCCGTTCAGACCCTGCTGCGCGAATGGTTCGGCACGGGCCTGCGATTGCCCCGTGTGCGCTCCACCGCCGGGGTGATTCTGGTGTTGGTGCTGGTGTTCTATCCCTACGTCTACCTGTTGGCGCGCACCGCGTTTCTGGCGCAGGGCAAAGGCCTGATGGAAGCGGCGCGAGTCCTTGGGCAATCACCCTGGCAAGCATTCTGGCGCGTGGCGCTGCCCATGGCCCGCCCGGCTATCGGCGCCGGCGTGGCGTTGGCGTTGATGGAGACGCTGGCGGACTTCGGTGCGGTGTCGGTGTTCAACTTCGACACGTTCACCACGGCCATCTACAAGACCTGGTACGGCTTCTTCAGCCTGTCGAGCGCGGCGCAACTGGCCAGCCTGCTGTTGCTGGTGGTGATGCTGTTGCTCTACGGCGAACGGCGCGCCCGAGGCGCCAGCCGAGCGAGTAACGAGCGTCCACGGAGCAAGGCGTTGTATCACCTGCGCGGGTTCAAGGCGTTGGCCGCCACGAGCTGGTGTGGGCTGGTGTTTGCCTGTGCCTTCGTGATTCCGATGCTGCAACTGGTGGCGTGGTTCTGGCAGCGTGGGCGTTTCGACCTCGATGAACGTTACACCGGGCTGATCCTGCACACCTTGTACCTTGGCGGCATGGCGGCGCTGATCACGGTCAGTGTGGCGCTGTTGCTGGCGTTTGCCCGCCGACTGGCGCCGACCCGGGCCATTCGTTCCGGGGTCAGCCTGGCCAATATCGGCTACGCCTTGCCCGGCTCGGTGCTGGCGGTGTCGATCATGCTCGCGTTCAGTTACCTGGACCGCGAACTGGTGATTCCGCTGTCGGGCTGGCTCGGCGGCGCAGGCAAGCCGTTGCTGCTGGGCAGCCTGTCGGCGTTGCTGCTGGCGTACCTGGTGCGTTTCATCGCGGTGGCCTACGGGCCGCTGGAAAACAGCCTGGCGCGGATTCGGCCTTCATTGCCCGAAGCAGCACGCAGTCTGGGTGTCAGTGGGCCGCGACTGTTTTTCAAAGTGTATCTGCCGTTGCTGCTGCCCGGGACCTTGAGCGCCGGGTTGCTGGTGTTCGTCGATGTGCTCAAGGAAATGCCCGCGACCCTGCTGATGCGCCCGTTTGGCTGGGACACGCTGGCCGTGCGGATCTTCGAGATGACCAGCGAAGGCGAGTGGGCGCGGGCTTCGTTGCCAGCGCTGACCCTGGTGCTCGTCGGACTGTTGCCGGTCATCGGGTTGATCAGGCGGTCGGCCCGGCAAAGAGGTTAGGTGCCAGTCCTACACCTTGCGGCTACAATGCGCGGCATTCGGTGCGGTTCGTCTTTCAGACCAGGTAACTGAAATCGGCTGAGAGCCTTCTATTACAAGGCTTTCGGCGGTGCAGTGCCTGTCCGTACCTTCGCCACGCCCGGAAGGAGAAACCCATGGGACAGCGCACGCCTCTGTATGACCTTCATCTCGCACTCGGCGCGAAGATGGTCGATTTTGGCGGTTGGGATATGCCATTGCATTACGGCTCGCAGGTCGAGGAACACCATCAGGTGCGCCGCGATTGCGGGGTTTTCGATGTATCCCACATGACCGTGATCGACGTCAGCGGCCCCCAGGCCAAGGCCTGGCTTCAGCATTTACTGGCCAACGATGTCGAACGCCTGCACAGCCCCGGCCGTGCCTTGTACAGCACTATGCTCAACGAACGGGGCGGGGTGGTCGACGACATGATCGTCTACCGTCTCGCGGACGCCTACCGACTGGTGGTGAACGCCGCCACCCGTGATCAGGACATGGCCTGGATGCAGGCTCAGGTCGGCAACTATCAGGTGCACCTGCACGAGCGCAGCGAACTGGCGATGCTGGCGATCCAGGGCCCGCAGGCCCGGCACAAGATTGCCGAGCTGGTGAGCCAGTCTCGCGGCACGCTGATCCAGCACCTCAAACCCTTCGAAGGCCACAGCGACGGCGACTGGTTCATCGCACGCACCGGTTACACCGGCGAAGACGGTCTGGAAATCGCCCTGCCGGCCGATCAGGCCCCCGGTTTTTTCAACGACCTGGTGGGCGCCGGCATTTCACCGATTGGCCTCGGCGCTCGCGATACCTTGCGGCTGGAAGCCGGGATGAACCTGTACGGCCAGGACATCCATCAGGATGTTTCACCGTTGGCGTCCAACATGGCGTGGAGCATTGCCTGGGAGCCGGCCACGCGCCAGTTCATCGGCCGGGCGGCGCTGGAGGTCGAGCGGGCCGGTGGCGTGAAACACAAACTGGTCGGCCTGGTACTCGAAGAGCGTGGGGTTTTACGCGCCCATCAGGTGGTTCGCATCGCGGATGTTGGCGAAGGGGAGATCACCAGTGGTAGTTTCTCTCCTACGCTTAGCAAATCGATCGCCTTGGCGCGGGTGCCGATGGCGACCGCCGACCGGGCAGAAGTGGAAATTCGCGGTAAATGGTACCCGGTGCGGGTGGTCAAACCGACGTTCGTGCGTCATGGCAAAACCTTGATCTAACTTTTTCTGGCGGACCAATGACCGCTGACATTTCTTCTTGAGGACACAGAACATGAGCGATATCCCTGCCGACCTGCGTTTTGCCGAAAGTCATGAATGGGCCCGTCTGGAAGCCGACGGCACCGTGACAGTAGGGATCAGCGACCACGCTCAGGAAGCCCTGGGCGACGTGGTTTTTGTGGAGTTGACCGAAGTTGGCAACGTGTTCGAAGCAGGCTCTCAGGCGGGTGTGGTCGAGTCGGTCAAGGCCGCCTCCGATATCTACTCGCCAGTGGCCGGTGAAGTGATTGCCGTCAACGAAGACCTGAGCGGCTCCCCGGAATTGCTCAACACCGACCCGTACGGTGCGTGGATCTTCAAGTTGAAGCCATCGAACACCGCCGACCTTGAGAAGCTGCTCGACGCTGCAGGCTACAAGGCTGCCATCGGCGAGTGACGCCTGGCAGGGTCGACGTCGTCTCGATCAAGCCGTTGGCCGCATGGCTTCCTTTTTCTGGTTGCGGCGAACACCCCGAAACACCGTTTTTCCCTCTGGGATAAACGGTGTTTCAATCATCGTCGATAGCACTGTTGAAGCACTGTTTGGAAATTCTTCACGCGGTTGCGTACTTATTATGCAGCGCGCATTACGGCTCTCTTTACCCTGGCGTTAAGTTCGGATATTTCTGTATCGCTCAAACGTATGGCCGGTTCGCCTGCGACCCAGTTTCCGCTGTTGTTATAAGTAATGGTCTTGGTTTCGTCATCGTTTACGTCGACAATGATTGGGTTTGATACATTTCCCCGAATCAACGAGCCTAGCCCCTGAAAACTTCCGAACCATAACTGGAACTGGTTTTTGGGGGTCATGGTGGAGATGCCAACACTCATGGGTTCTGTACAGTTTGCCCAGATATTTTGGCCTGTCGAGTCCAGTAATATTTCATGGATGTCGGCGTCCAGTTGGTTGTCAATAATGATCTCTCCTGGGGTTCCATTGTTCTTGGGGGGTGAAAAAACACCGTACTGATTCAATGTCGTTGTTTGCCCTGTCTGGATCGCCAGGTTTTTGCCGCCGGAAGTGAAGGTGATATCACCTTCTTTTATCGGAGCGCTTGCGAAGTTGACCATGAAAGAGATAGTCGAAATATCAAAGATATTTTTATATTGGTAACTGGATTGGCCAGGGACGGACACAGGACCTTTGGCTAACCAGATTGCGGTAAAGCTGTCATTGACTTTCTTGGCCAGATAGAGGCTATAGTTGTTGGTTTTTTGTGCAACTAGTTGGAGTTCCTCAATATAAACGACGATTTGCTGGTTACTCATGGTAAATACCCCGTTACTCAAACAATCGGTTTTATGTCGCGATTGTGAGTCCGCCTGGTACCGCTTGATTACGGCGTCAACACCATCGGGATAAAACCCTGCAGACCAGGGATTTGCAGGGTTTTATCGGCTTGTGGAGCGTGACGTTTTCAGTAGTGCTCACGCTCCGTGCAGCAGGCCCCGCTTATGCGGCAGCCTTGAGCACTCTGGCGTGAAGCGCGGCGACTTCCGATTCCGACAGGCGCTTGGCGGGCTCGCCAGTGACCCATACCCCACTGTTGTTGTAGGTAATGGTCTTGACATCGCCATCGACCATGGTGACGACGGTAGGGTTAGACAAGTTGGTGGCGATGAGCGAGCCAGTGACCTGGATATTCCCGAACCACAGTTGGTATTGGCTGATGGGGGTGAGTGTGGCAGTACCAATATTCATGCCGCTCTGACGGTTCACCCAGAGGTTATTGCCATTGGCATCTTGCAAGATAGCGCGTGGATTTCCTTGTAATGCGTTTTTGATGACAACGTCTCCAGAGGCGCCATCATTTTTTGCGGGGGAAAATACACCGTTCTGGTCCAGTATGGTTGTTTGGCCGGTGCTGATACCCTGGCTTTTACCACCGGATGTAAAGGTGACTGCGCCGGAGGTGACCGGGTCGGTGGTGTAATTGACCATGAAAGAAGGCGTGGTAATGTCGAATACGTTTCTGTAGCCATAACTAGGGTTGTTGACAGTGGCAATAGGACCCTTTGATTGCCATACGACGGTAAAATCGTTGTTTACTTTTTTTGCCAGGTAGAGACTGTAGTTGTTATTTTTTTGTGCGATCAGTTGTTCTTCTTCGATGAAAACAACAATTTGTTGAGTGCTCATTTTTGAACTCCATTTCGAATCGGCAAGCGAAAGTTGTGTAGGTCATGTGTGCGTTTTTTGGGTCGCTCAATAACCCTCTGAAAACATAGCATGCGGTTTTTTTACTCATAGACCTATTGGCTATGATGCGCGCTTGCGAATGGCGATAGCTTTTTTTGCAAAAGCAGCAGGGCATTTCATTAATAGTTGATTAATCACCCGCTTGCTGGTGCTGCCGGAATGGAAGAGTGAAAGCAGAGTTTATTTGGCGTTCGGTGCTCACTTCCGATCTGTCGATATAGAGCAATTAGTCGTTGTACTTATCGCCTAAATAAAAACGCCCAATGCAGTGCATTGGGCGTTTTGTGTGCCAGGGGGTGCTATCCGGTTACGGGGCAGCAACGGTCAAGCGTCTTGCAATACGGCCTTCACCGCCGCCACCGAGCGCTCGACGTCGCTTTTGCTCATGCTGGTGAACATCGGCAATGACACGATCAGGCGGCCGACCCGTTCGGCCACCGGGAACTGGCCTTCCTTGAAACCGCGTTCGCGGTAAAGGCTCAGCAGGTGGATCGGTGGGTAGTGGTAACCAATGCCGACGCCCCGTTCCTGCATCTGTTCCATGAACGTGGCGCGGGCGGGTTTGCCGTCCGTGCGCTCCGGCAACACCAATTGAAACAAGTGCCAGTTGCTCTGGGTGAAGTCCGCGGGTGGCAGTTGCGCGCCGTAAGTGGCTTCGAAGTCGCTGCCGAAACAGGCGAAGTAATGCCTGGCCAGTTCCCGGCGGTGTGCGGTGATGGCGTCGATGTGGGCGAACTGGCCCCAGGCCGATGGCGGCCGCCACGTCCGTCATGTTGAACTTGCCGCCCAGTACATCAACGTCCAGCCCATCGAAACCGCTGCGGGTCACGCCTTGCAGGCGGTACTTCTCGGCCAGTCGCACTTCTTCAGCGTTGTTGAGCACCAGGCAACCGCCCTCCGAGGAGGTGACGTTCTTGTTGGCCTGGAAGCTGAACGACACGAAGTCGCCGGTAGCGCCGATGCGCTGGCCATTCCAGCTGGAACCCAATGCCTGGGCGGCATCTTCGACGATCCTCAAACCGTGTTGCTTCGCGAGGGCGTACAAGCGGCTCATGTCCACCGGCAACCCGGCGAGAAACACCGGGATGATGGCCTTGGTGCGCGGAGTAATGGCCGCTTCCAGCTGGGCCAGGTCGATGTTGCGGGTGATCGGGTCAATGTCGGCAAACACCGGGGTGGCGCCGACTTCAAGAATCACGTTGGCCGTGGCCACCCAGGAAATCGGCGTAGTGATGACTTCGTCGCCCGGCCCGACGCCGGCGATGCGCAAGGCAATCTCCATGGTGCAGGTGCCGGAATTGAAGGTCCGCACCGGGCGGCCGCCAAAGAACTCCGAGAGCTGGGCTTCGAAGGCCTGGACCTTCGGCCCGCTGGTGATCCAGCCGGAGCGCAGCACATCGCCGACGGCGGCAATGGTGGCTTCATCGATGACGGGTTTGGAAAACGGTAGAAAAGGCAGTTGGCTCATAACGATCGGTGCACCCGGTTGGCGGACGTTGGTGATGCGCGACACAGAATGGCTCCGATTGGTCGAAGACGCCATACCGTGCGCGCAGGGGAGCTATGCTGCCAGAACCGAGTTGAACAGACGCTGAGCGCCATTCAAGAGAGAGCCCGTCATGTCCCAGTTGCCATCCTTGAGCCAGTTGCGAGACCCCAATGCCTTCCTGCGGCGGCACCTGGGCCCCGATGCCGGCGAACAGCAAGCCATGCTCGACAGCCTCGGGCTCGGTAGCCGAGTCGAACTGATCGAGCAAACCGTGCCGCCGGGCATTCGCCTCAACCGTGCGCTGGACCTGCCCCCGGCCCTTGATGAGGAAGCCGCGCTGGCCAAGCTGCGGGGTTACGCCGAACAGAACCAGGTCTGGACCAGCCTGATCGGCATGGGCTACCACGGGACCCTGACGCCTGCAGTGATTGTGCGCAACGTGCTGGAAAATCCCGGTTGGTACACGGCCTATACGCCTTATCAACCGGAAATTGCCCAGGGTCGGCTCGAAGCCTTGCTCAACTTCCAGCAACTGACCATCGACCTGAGCGGCCTTGAACTGGCCAACGCCTCCTTGCTCGACGAAGCCACGGCAGCGGCCGAAGCCATGGCGCTGGCCCGTCGCGTGGCCAAGTCCAAAAGCAACCGGTTCTTCGTCGACGAACACTGCCACCCACAGACTATTTCGGTGGTGCGCACCCGCGCCGAGGGCTTCGGTTTCGAGTTGATCGTCGACACGGTGGATAACTTGAAACAGCACGAGGTGTTCGGTGCGCTGTTGCAGTATCCCGACACCCACGGCGAGATCCGTGACCTGCGACCGTTGATCGATCACTTGCACGCCCGGCAAGCGCTGGCCTGCGTGGCGGCGGACCTGTTGAGCCTGCTGCTGCTCACGCCCCCCGGCGAACTGGGTGCCGACGTGGTGTTCGGTTCTTCCCAGCGCTTCGGCGTGCCGATGGGTTACGGCGGCCCCCACGCGGCGTTTTTCGCCAGTCGCGACGAATACAAGCGAGCGATTCCGGGGCGGATCATCGGCGTGTCCAAAGACGCACGCGGCAACGTTGCGTTGCGCATGGCCCTGCAAACCCGCGAGCAACATATCCGCCGCGAGAAGGCCAATTCGAACATCTGCACCGCGCAGGTCCTGCTGGCCAACATTGCCAGTTTTTATGCGGTTTACCACGGCCCCGAAGGCCTCAGGCGTATTGCCCAGCGTGTGCATCGGCTGACCTGCATCCTCGCCACGGCACTGGAACGCCATGGCATTGCCCGACTCAACCAACAGTTTTTCGACACCTTGACCCTCGACGTCGGAGGCAGTCAGACCGCGATCCTTGAGAGTGCCAAGGCTGCGCAAATCAACCTGCGGATTCTCGGGCGCGGGCAAGTCGGGGTGAGCCTCGACGAAAGCTGTGATGAACGCACCGTGGCCACGCTGCTCGATGTGTTCCTGGGAGCCGATCATGGGCTCAGCGTCGCCGATCTGGATGCTGAACGGCTTGAATCCGGCATTCCCGACGCTTTGTTGCGCACATCGCCGTACCTGCGTCACCCGGTCTTCAACGCGCACCACAGCGAAACCGAGATGCTGCGCTACCTCAAGCAACTGGAAAACAAGGACCTGGCGCTTAACCAGTCAATGATCCCGCTGGGTTCCTGCACCATGAAGCTCAACGCCACCAGCGAGATGATCCCGATCACCTGGCCGGCGTTCGCCAACCTGCACCCGTTTGCGCCGAAAGAGCAGGCCGTGGGTTATTCGCTGATGATCGGCGAACTGGAGCGCTGGTTGTGTGCAATCACCGGGTTCGACGCGATCTGCATGCAACCCAACTCCGGCGCCCAGGGTGAATACGCCGGGTTGCTGGCAATCCGTAAATACCACGAGAGCCGCCAGCAGGGCGCGCGGGACATCTGCCTGATTCCGGCCTCGGCCCACGGCACCAACCCGGCGTCGGCGCAGATGGCCGGGATGCGGGTGGTGATCGTCGACTGCGACGATGCTGGCAACGTCGACCTTGAAGACCTCAAGGCCAAGGCCTTGGCGGCGGGTGAGCACTTGTCCTGCCTGATGGCCACCTATCCCTCGACCCACGGTGTGTACGAAGAGGGCATCAGTCAGATCTGTGAAGTTATCCACAGCCACGGCGGCCAGGTGTACATGGACGGCGCCAACCTCAACGCGCAGGTCGGGCTGGCGCGGCCGGCGGACATTGGCGCGGATGTGTCCCACATGAACCTGCACAAGACGTTCTGCATTCCCCATGGCGGCGGCGGGCCGGGCATGGGGCCGATTGGCGTGCGGGCGCACCTGGCGCCGTTCGTCGCCAATCATCCGGTGGTGCCGATTGACGGCCCCCACCCGCAGAACGGTGCGGTCAGCGCGGCGCCCTGGGGCAGTGCGAGTATTTTGCCGATCAGCTGGATGTACATCGCAATGATGGGGCCGCAATTGGCGGACGCCAGTGAAGTGGCGATTCTGTCGGCCAATTACCTGGCCCGGCACTTGTCGGGCGCGTTCCCAGTGCTCTACAGCGGACGCAACGGGCGGGTGGCCCATGAGTGCATTCTCGACCTGCGTCCGCTCAAGGCGCAGACCGGGATCAGTGAAGAAGATGTCGCCAAGCGGCTGATGGATTACGGCTTCCACGCGCCGACCATGTCGTTTCCGGTGCCGGGTACCTTGATGGTCGAACCGACGGAAAGCGAGTCCAAGGCGGAGCTGGATCGCTTCATCAACGCCATGCTGAGCATTCGTGCGGAAATCACCGAGGTGCAGAACGGCAGCTGGCCGGCCGAGGACAACCCGCTGAAACGCGCGCCCCACACGCTGGCGGACGTCATCGGCGTGTGGGACAGACCCTACAGCGTCGAGCAAGCCGTCACGCCCGATGCCCATACCAAGGCGCACAAGTACTGGCCGACGGTGAACCGTGTGGATAACGTCTATGGCGACCGCAATCTGTTCTGCGCTTGTGTGCCGGTGGATGAATACCGCTGAAGTAACGGTTAACACCTGTCCAATGTGGGAGCGGGGCAGGCAAAAAAATGCCGCTCATGAGAGCGGCATTTTTGTTCAGCGATGAAGCTTATTCCGAGGCCACGGCATTCTTGGCCAGGATGGCGTTGGCCAGGTCCATGTCGGTGGCTTTCAGGCCCGGGTTGTCGGCGCGGACTTTCTGCATCGCGGCTTCCAGGTACGGGCCGCGAATACTGCCATCACTGGCAACGAAGCTGCCGGCGTCGTCCTGGGCGGCGACGATCAGCTTGTGATCCTTGAAGGTCAGGTAGGTGGACGCGGTGGTTGCGCCTGACGAAATGACATTACGCCAGAAGCTGTCGGCCATGGCTGAACCAACAGGAAGAGACAGCAGGGCCAGTGTGGCGACAGCAAGTTTGAAACGCATGGTGGGTGACTCCGATGTAGGTGATCTAACGGGTTTGATTGCAGATCACCTGTTCCAGTTCCATGACGTTCAATCTGCGTGTTCGACCACGATGATCACGCCTTCCTGGCCGACCACGCGCACCCGTGCGCCAGCCGGGGAATCCGGCCCCTTGGCCATCCACACGCCGTCGGCAACCTTGATCTTGCCGCGTCCGTTGATGATCGCCTGATGCACCACGAAGACCTTGCCGACCAGTTCCTGGCCGCGCAGGTTGAGGTTCGGCTGGTCGCTGTCGCGGACCGCACTGCGCTGGCGTCGCCACCAGTACAGCGCAGTGGTGATCGACAGCAGCCCGAACAGCAGGAACTGCACCGCCCACGACAGGTTCGGGATCAGGAATGTCAGCACGCCCACCGCGGCCGCGGCCATGCCGATCCACAGCAGATAGCCGCCAGCGCCGAACACTTCGAGAATCAGTAAAACGGTGCCCAGCGCCAGCCAGTCCCAGAACGACAAATGTTGCAGAAATGCCCACATGGCCGACCCTCAGGACTTCTTGCCGTCGAACGTGGCCTTGACGATTTCGCCGATGCCGCCGACGGCGCCGATCACCTGGCTGGCTTCGAGCGGCATCAGTATCACCTTGCTGTTGTTGGCTGAGGCCAGTTTGCCCAGGGCATCGATGTATTTCTGGGCGACGAAGTAGTTCACCGCCTGCACGTTGCCGCTGGCAATCGCCTCGGACACCACTTTGGTTGCTCGCGCTTCGGCTTCGGCCTGACGCTCGCGGGCTTCGGATTCGAGGAACGCCGCCTGTCGACTGCCTTCGGCTTCGAGAATCTGCGCCTGCTTCTTGCCCTCGGCCGTCAGAATCGCCGAGGCGCGCAGGCCTTCGGCTTCAAGGATCTGCGCACGTTTGATCCGCTCGGCTTTCATTTGCCCGGACATGGCCGCCATCAGGTCGGCCGGCGGGCTGATGTCCTTGATCTCGATCCGGGTGATCTTGATGCCCCACGGCGCGGTGGCTTCATCGACGGTGCGCAGCAGTTTTTCGTTGATGGCGTCGCGCTGGCTGAGCATGGCGTCCAGTTCCATCGAGCCGAGCACGGTACGGATATTGGTTTGCAGCAGGTTGCGGATAGCGTGTTCGAGGTTGTTCACCTCGTAAGCCGCTTGGGCGGTGTTGACCACCTGGAAAAAGCACACGGCGTCGATCTGCACCGTGGCGTTATCGGCGGTGATGACTTCCTGGGGCGGAATATCCAGCACATTTTCCATCACGTTGATCTTGCGGCCGATGCGGTCCATCACCGGAATGATGATGTTCAGGCCCGGTTTGAGGGTGTTGGTGTAGCGGCCGAAACGCTCGACTGTCCATTGATAGCCCTGGGGCACCACTTTGAATCCCATGAACAGAATGGCGACGACCAAACCGACAAAAAGTAGAAGCACGCTGCCTATTTGCATGACAAATCCCTGTTCGAGTCATTGGTCAAAGAAGCTTCAGTACAAGGAGTGTAGCGGCGCGGTCCGGGGACGAGCATTCGTTGTGTAAACGCGGCCCTCAGCGCCTCGGGTAACATGTGCGCCCCACCTGCATGGATGCCTGCCTTGATTTTCGGACCGAGTTTTATCGCAATGCTGCTGGCCGGTGTGCTGTTGCAACTGGTGCTGGTGTCTTTCGTCGGCTTGCCGGCCCTGTTGATCGCCTGTTTCGTGAAGCGTTGGCGGCGTGTCCTGCTGCGGCATCCGCGCACGTTCGGGGTGTTGGCGCTGGTCTTCTCGACCGTGGTGGCCGGTACGCTGTGGTCCGAGGCGCGTGAGTTTTTAGACACACAAGCGCTGAACCCGCGCCTCGAACAGGACCTGCAACTGGGCGGCCTGCGCTTTCCGGCCGGGACGCAGGTGAAGCTCGCGACCTGGAAACCCCTCGACATCTACGATCAGCCACAGGTCCATGGCCTGCAAAGCCTGAAGTACGCCGAGTTCGCCGAGCCGCAGCCGGTCATGGGCGTGCAGGTGACCGCGCTTGAATTGCCTGAGCACGGTGACTATGTCCGTCTGCAACTGGCCAGCGATCAGGTCGTCGACGGTTGGCCCTGTGCGGGCGGGAGCTGGGTGACTTTGGACGCGGCAGCCGAGGTTCGCCTGCAACCCGAGCGCTGGACGCTGGACTCTTGCACCCTGGCGCCGCAGGTAACCGTGCAAGGCGTGACCTGGCCTGCCGACAGCCTGGTCAGTCACCACACCCACGAATACATTGTGCAGACCCTCGGCGCCGCTCATCCTCCGGTGGTCATCGAGGGCATCGGGTTGGTGTCCCTGACCCTCAAGCTCAATGAGCAACGCCAGCGCCGATACTGGACAGGTCAGTTGGCGGACCCAATGAGTCTGGGCGACTGGGAATACCCCAGAGGCATGAGTGTGCGCCAGGACGAGGTGCCCACCGTGTTGTTCAGCCCGAGCAGCGACTATGCCGCGCGTAACCTGCGCACGGGTGAAACCCTGGCGGCCGGGCGCTCGATCCTGCAACGCCGGGCCGACGGCAGCACCCTGTGGATCAAGTCCAATGCCGAGCTGGGCGTGCCCGACTGGTAACGCCGCTATTTCTGCTCGCTTTGCGGGGTCACCCGCAACACCTCCTCAAGGGTGGTCAACCCGGCGCCGACCTTCTGCGCGCCAGACAGCCGCAGGCTGCGCATGCCTTCCTTGAACGCCTGGCGGCGCACGGCGGTGAGGTCGGTGTCGGGGGTGATCAGCGTCTTGATCGCATCGCTCAATTGCATGATTTCATACACCCCGGCCCGCCCGCGGTAACCGGTGTCGCGGCACTCCAGGCAGCCGATGGCGCGCTGGGCGTTGCTTGGCAGCGGTGCCTGCCAGGGGCGGGTCAAGGTTTGCCAGTCTTCTTCGCCGAGGGTCAGCGGCGCCTTGCAATGCGGGCACAAGGTTCGCACCAGCCGTTGCGCCATCACGCCCAGCACCGTGGCTTTGATCAGGTAATGCGGCACGCCGAGTTCCAGCAAGCGGCTGATGGCGCTGGGCGCGTCGTTGGTGTGCAGGGTCGAGAGCACCAGGTGCCCGGTAAGCGCCGCTTGAATGGCCATTTCGGCGGTTTCGAGGTCGCGGATCTCACCGATCATGATGATGTCCGGGTCCTGACGCATCAGGGCGCGCACGCCGCTGGCAAAGGTCAGGTCGATGTTGTGCTGGACCTGCATCTGGTTGAACGCCGGTTCGACCATTTCAATCGGGTCCTCGATGGTGCAGAGGTTGACCTCTGGCGTCGCGAGTTTTTTCAGGGTGGTGTAGAGCGTGGTGGTCTTGCCCGACCCGGTGGGGCCGGTGACCAGAATGATGCCGTTGGGCTGGCGGGTCATGTCCTGCCAGCGGCGCAGGTCCTCGGCCGAGAACCCCAACTGGTCGAAGTCCTTGAGCAGCACTTCCGGGTCGAAGATCCGCATCACCAGTTTTTCGCCGAACGCGGTGGGCAGCGTCGACAGCCGCAGCTCGACTTCGCCACCGTCCGGGGTCTTGGTCTTGACCCGGCCATCCTGGGGTTTGCGTTTCTCCGCGACGTTCATCCGCCCCAGGCTTTTGAGGCGGCTGACGATGGCCATGGTCACTTGCGGCGGGAATTGATAGACGTTGTGCAGCACGCCGTCGATGCGAAAACGCACGGTGCCCTGCTCGCGACGCGGCTCGATGTGGATATCGCTGGCGCGCTGCTGGAAGGCGTACTGGAACAGCCAGTCGACGATGTTGACGATGTGCGCGTCGTTGGCATCCGGCTCCTGGTCGCTGGCGCCGAGGTTGAGCAACTGTTCGAAGTTGCCCAGGGTGCTCATCTGCTGATCGGCATGGGTTGCGCCGCTGACCGATTTGGCCAGGCGAAAGAACTCCACACTGAAGCGCTGGATGTCCACCGGGTTGGCGACCACCCGTTTGATCGGCAACTGCAACACGTGCGTCAGGTCGGCCTCCCAGCCCCGCACATAAGGCTGCGCACTGGCCACGGTCACGGCGTCGCGGTCGATGGCCACCGCGAGAATCTTGTGGCGTTGCGCAAAGGCGTAAGACATCAGCGGCATCACTTGCGCGACGTTGATTTTCAACGGGTCGATGCGCAAATACGGCTGGCCGGCCTGTTGCGAGAGCCAGAGGGTCAGGCTTTCCAGGTCCAGGCGTTTACCGGGGCGGCTGAGGTCGTCCAGGTGTTGGCCGGCGATGAACTCCAGCGGATGCAACTGGCTGTTGGGCGTATGACGGCGGCGAGTGTTGAGGGCGTGTTCGGCCGAGTCCTGGCTGATAAAGCCTTGGGCGACCAGTTCGCGCAGCAGATCATTGAGATCCAGCCAGCGGTCCTGAGTGACGAGTTGAACGGACATGCGGGCTCCTTGAGAACGATCCTGCACCATGCGGTTTGGAGGTGTGCGCCTCTGACCACAGATTGCAAAGAATAGTCCCGGTCCCGGAGACCGTTCGGCTATTGAGCGAGCAAGCCGTTTCGAGTTTTTACCGCCGTGCCTCAGCCCGCCGCCTGTTGCGCATGAAGCCTGGAAGCATCAGCCGCTTGCAGCTCCACCGAGCAGACGCTGATCAGGTTGCGCAGTTTTTCCGCGATCACCTGGGCGCGGTGCCAGCTCAGGCCGTCCATGACGATGTCGATCGACAGCCACTCGTCCTGACGTACGACGTTGACGGACTGCGGCACCAGAAACTGCAAGGCAAACAGGTTGAGCGCCCGGCACAGCAGGTCGGGTTCCGCCTCGGCCTGCAATTGGTAGTGCACGCGGCAATGCGCGTTGTTGACGTTCCATACATCGGCGCGGGTGGGGGTGCTGCTGACGGCTTCGAGCGGGGGCATGATGGGTCTCCAGAACAGTGGAGAAATTTTTACATTCGACGCCGGGCATTTCTTATCTAAGATGGAGCGAATTGGCGGTTAATCGAATCAATCGACTCTCAAATATAGATATTCGGGGTTTTTCTATGCACAGCGAGCTGGACGCTTACGACCGACGAATTCTGGCCCTGCTGCAAGAGGACGCTTCCCTTTCCAGTGCGCAGATTGCCGAGCAGGTGGGTTTGTCGCAGTCGCCGTGCTGGCGGCGGATTCAGCGGATGAAAGAGGAAGGCGTGATTCGCGGTCAGGTAACGTTGCTCGATCGCAAGAAGATTGGCCTGAACACGCAGATTTTTGCCGAGATCAAACTCAACGCCCATGGGCGTTCGAACTTCACGGAATTCACCGAGGCGATTCGCGGCTTTCCGGAGGTACTGGAGTGTTACGTGCTGATGGGGGCGGTGGACTTTCTGCTGCGCATCGTCACGGCGGACATCGAAGCGTATGAGCGTTTCTTCTTTGAAAAGCTGTCGATGGTGCCGGGGATTCAGGAGGTGAACTCCATCGTGGCCTTGTCCGAAATCAAGTCCACGACGAGTTTGCCGGTGTTGCGCTAAAGCATGTGACCTTGTGGCGAGGTAGCTTGCTCCCGCTGGAGGCCGAAGGACTCCCTATCCCGGCAACGCGGTGAATCAGGCATAACGCGTTTGTCGGATTTGGGGGCGCTTCGCGCCCCAGCGGGAGCAAGCTCCCTCGCCACAGGTATTGGGTTGTTACATACGCAGCAGCATCTTCCAGGCACGGTTCTGATACACCGCAATCGCCTGCTGCTTGCGCGCATCCAGGGTTTCGTCGGTGATCGGTTCGTTGGCCAGTTGCGCCAGTTTGTTCAGCTCACCGTACAGGCGATCCATTTCCGGGATGTCCAGCACGTTGCGGGCGTGGTGCATCCAGGCCTGAATGCGCTCGATACGCGGCAGTTGCTCGGCCAGGTCTTCCGGCTGTTGCTGGTAGCGTTGCAATTGCAGGGACGTGGCTTCCTCGCCCAGCAGGCGTGGCAACCAGTTGCCCAGCTGCGCGGCGCCCTGGCGATTGCCACGGGTGTTGCGATCGGCTGTCCAGGTACGGGCCAGCAACCAGCGCGAGGCGCTCAACGAGAACTGGCCCCAGCGCGGGTCTTCCAGCTCTTCGAGGAACTGCTCGGGTGCGGCTTTACGCACGTCTTCGTCGTCCTGGCCGGCCTGAACCAGCGGGCGCCAGTCTTCCAGCAAGGCGTCCAGTGCGACACGCAAGTCGTGAGTCGACTGACGTGGCGCGGCCTGGCCCAGGCTGCCGATCAAGGCGCGCAGTTCGGCGAGGTTTTCGACCCAGTCCAGCAACAGGCGCCAGTGGCCATTGAAGCGATACTGCTCGGCCAGGCGCTGGCTGCTGCCCAGCAAGTGCCAGCTCAGTGCGGCGAACGCGTCGTCCAGCGGCAGTTCGAAGGTCAGTTCCGGCGCTGGCAGGCTCAGCGAATAGCTGTTGGCGTCGAACAGGCGATAACCACGCTCGGCCTTGCTGATATCGCACGGCATCAGCGCCAGGGTCGCGGCCAGTTCGGCAGCCAGTTCCAGCAGTGCGGCAGGTTCGCCTTCACGCAGTTCCAGTTCCAACTCGCAGATTTCTTCTTTCTGCTTGCCGACGACCACGTGGCCCAGGTCCAGTGCGGCTTCGATGACCACTTTGGTCTTGCCACGGCCCCAGGCGATTTCGGCGCGTTCGCGGACGAAATCGGTGGTGAAGATTGGCTTGAGGGTCTTTTTGTCCAGCTCGGCCAGTTCTTCAGGCCAGCATTCGCCATCGAGCTTTTTCACGTCGAGCTTGGCTTTGGGCAGGTTCCAGTCGTATTCGTTGCGCTCGGACAGGCCTGCGACGCTCTGGCCACGGGTCTTGAGGGTCTGAATCACTTCTTCGCCATCGCGGCGCAGGCGCAGGGCAACCTTGGCGCGGGCCAGGTCACGCTCTGGCGTGTCGAAGTACTGGTTCATCAACTCACGGCGTTCCCAGCCACTTTTGTTGCGTTTTTTCAGTAACGGATGCTCGCGCAGCGCAGCGAGGGTTTCGCGGCTGACGCGGAGTTTGATTTCGGTTTCTTTCTGCATGGCCGGAAAATCCAGGATCGGGAGCGCAGCCGGGGGAATGTGTGGCTGCCAAGGCCGTGCAGTGTACAGGACTCGCTGCGTTGACGTGCCGCGACGGTTTATTCCTGCCGCAGGATGGCTCTATGATGGGGTTCATCTTGGGAGTTGGGAGTCAGCGATGCCTTTGCCGTCCATGAAAGACCAGTTCGCTGCGCTGATTGGCGCACCATCCGTCAGTTGCACCCAACCCCACTTGGACCAATCCAATCGTGGGGTCATTGATCTGCTGGCGACCTGGCTTGGCGACGTGGGCTTTGCCTGCGAGATCCAGCAGGTCAGCCCCGGCAAGTTCAACTTGCTGGCCAGTTTCGGCTCCGGCCCCGGTGGCCTGGTGCTGGCCGGGCACAGCGACACGGTGCCGTTCGACGGCGCGCTGTGGCAAACCGATCCGCTGAAGCTGACCGAAGTCGACGGTCGCTGGGTCGGGCTGGGCAGTTGTGACATGAAGGGCTTTTTCGCCCTGGCCATCGAAGCCGTGCTGCCGCTGCTCGACAAACCGTTCAAGCAACCGCTGATGATCCTCGCCACGTGCGATGAAGAAAGCTCCATGGCCGGCGCTCGCGCCTTGGCCGCGGCCGGCAGGCCATTGGGGCGCGCCGCGGTGATCGGCGAGCCGACAGGGCTCAAGCCGATTCGCCTGCACAAGGGCGTGATGATGGAGCGCATCGACATCCTCGGGCGCAGCGGCCATTCGTCGGACCCAAGCCTGGGCCACAGCGCCCTGGAAGCCATGCACGACGCCATGGGCGAACTGCGCGGTTTGCGCCTGCAATGGCAGCGCGAGTTCCGTAACCCGCAGTTCAGCGTGCCGCAACCGACGCTCAATTTTGGTTGCATCCACGGGGGCGACAACCCGAACCGGATCTGCGGCCAATGTTCGCTGGAATTCGACCTGCGGCCCTTGCCGGGCATGGACCCGGCGGCCCTGCGCGACGCGATCCGGCAGAAGCTTGGCCCGGTCGCCGAGCGCCATCAGGTGAAGATTGATTACGCGCCGCTGTTCCCCGAAGTGCCGCCGTTCGAGCAACCGGAAGACTCGGAACTGGTGCGCGTCGCTGAAAAGCTCACCGGCCACCTTGCCGAAGCAGTAGCGTTCGGCACCGAAGCGCCTTATCTTCAGCGCCTTGGCTGCGAAACACTGGTGTTGGGGCCTGGCGACATTGCCTGCGCGCACCAGCCGGGGGAGTACCTCGAAATGTCACGTTTACAGCCTACCGTGCATCTATTACGTTCATTGATTGAGCATTACTGCCTGACACCGGCCCAAACCCCAATGTCAGTTAGTTAAGCGCAATTCATGTGGGCGCGAGCTTGCTCGCGAATGGGGAGTGTCAGTTGATACTAATGTGACTGATACGCCGCCTTCGCGAGCAAGCCCGCTCCCACAGGTTCTGTGTTTTGGCTAACTAACCGTATAAATTGCCAGTGCCCCAACCCGTATTCATGAGGAGAGCGAGCGTGTCGCCAAGCCTGTTCCGACGATAACCATCAGCCCGCTGTGCGTTCAGTTTTGTCCTTTTATCGGCTGCTATTTATTACAGGCGCAGGTGTTATGCCCGAATACGTCAATTGGCTTCGTCACGCTTCCCCTTATATCAACGCTCACCGCGATTGCACCTTCGTCGTCATGCTGCCTGGCGACGGCGTGGAGCATCCGAACTTCGGCAATATGGTCCACGACCTGGTGCTGCTGCACAGCCTGGGTGTGCGGCTGGTGCTGGTTCACGGTTCGCGCCCGCAAATTGAAACCCGCCTCGCCGCGCGCGGCTTGACCCCGCATTACCACCACGGGATGCGCATCACCGATGCCGCGACCCTGGAGTGCGTGATCGACGCTGTCGGCCAACTGCGCATCGCCATCGAAGCTCGGCTGTCGATGGACATGGCGTCCTCGCCGATGCAGGGCTCGCGTCTGCGGGTGGCCAGCGGCAACCTGGTGACCGCACGGCCGATCGGCGTGCTGGAAGGCGTCGACTATCACCACACCGGCGAAGTGCGTCGGGTCGACCGCAAGGGCATCAACCGCCTGCTGGACGAGCGCTCCATCGTGCTGCTCTCGCCGTTGGGCTACTCACCGACCGGGGAAATCTTCAACCTGGCCTGCGAAGACGTCGCCACCCGCGCCGCCATCGACCTGGGTGCCGACAAGCTGCTGCTGTTCGGCGCGGACCTGGGGTTGATCGACGAGAACGGCCGTTTGGTGCGTGAACTGCGTCCGCAACAGGTGCCCGCGCACTTGGCGCGCCTGGGCGGCAACTATCAGGCGGAACTGCTGGATGCGGCGGCGCAGGCTTGCCGTGGCGGTGTCGGCCGTAGCCACATTGTCAGTTATGCCGAAGACGGCGCGCTGCTGACCGAACTCTTCACCCGTGACGGCGGCGGTACGCTGGTGGCGCAAGAGCAATTCGAACTGCTGCGCGAAGCGGCCATCGAAGACGTCGGCGGATTGCTGGATCTGATCAGTCCGCTGGAAGAGCAGGGGATTCTGGTGCGGCGCTCGCGTGAAGTGCTGGAGCGTGAGATCGAGCAGTTCAGCGTGGTCGAGCGTGAGGGCATGATCATTGCCTGCGCGGCGTTGTATCAGATCGCCGACTCCGAGGCGGGTGAGTTGGCGTGCCTAGCGGTGAACCCTGAGTACCGTCATGGTCGCCGGGGTGATGAACTGTTGGAACGGATCGAAACCCGTGCCCGCGCCCAAGGCCTGAAAACCCTGTTCGTTCTCACCACGCGCACTGCCCACTGGTTCCGTGAACGCGGGTTTGTGCCCAGCAGCGTCGAGCGCCTGCCGTCGGCCCGGGCGTCGTTGTACAACTATCAGCGTAATTCGAAGATCTTCGAAAAAGCCCTCTGATCCGATAACCGCAGCCTGCCTATCCCCTGGGTAGGCTGCGGTTTTCTGTGCCGTGCGCGGGCGTGAAAATGCGCAAAAGCGCGGCTCCCGGACAGGCAAACAAAAATTTCCGACGATATACAAACTGTAACAATTTGACGGGATCATGCGCGCTTCGCCATGATGGCGTCGCATTTTTGATCGGGATTGACGTATGCGGGATGTATCAATCCATAACGATCTAAAAAGCATCGGACGAATAGCATTTAGGAATTAGCTTGTTAGCCGATACGCTATGCCTCGGTCCGGTTAAGTTGTGCCGAGCTATATTCCTTAATGGTATGAAAAAGAATGAAATAATTCTTTTTGGGTTTATGAGAAATTCATTACCCTGCAAGGACCAAATTACGGTGGTTAGACCAAGGTCGTAGACACGATTGGTTACGATTGACTAATCAGTCACGGTCTGGCGCTAATCGCGCATCTGTGGATCCAGGGCATTCGACTCCGGACCAAAGAAACACAAAAATTAGAAACGAGAGGAGCGAAACATGAATAAGTCCACCTTGGCCCTGACTGTGGCCCTAGGGGTTTTGGCGCAGCAGGCAAGCGCCGCCGGTTTCATCGAAGACAGCAAGGCTACCTTGGGTCTGCGTAACTTCTACATCAACACTGACAACCGTGACTCCGGCACCAAAGCCGCAGGCGCGCAGAACAAGCAGGAAGAATGGGGCCAAGGCTTCCAGCTGAACTTCACCTCCGGTTACACCCAAGGCACTGTAGGCTTCGGTGTTGATGCCATTGGCCTGTTGGGCGTTCGTCTGGATTCCGGCGGTGGCACCAACGGCGCAAGCCCGAAGACCAAGACCAACTATGGTTCTTATGGCGGCACAGTTTTCCCGAGCGAGTCCAACGGCGAGGCAGTGAACGAGTTCTCCAGCCTGGGCCTGACCGCCAAAGCCAAGGTTTCCCAGACCGAACTGAAGCTCGGCACCCTGATGCCGAAACTGCCAGTCATCTCCTACAACGATGGTCGTCTGCTGCCGCAAACCTTCCAGGGCGGTCAGATCACCTCGAACGAGATCAAAGATCTGACCCTGGTCGGTGGTCAGATCGAGCACGTTAAAGGTCGTAACTCCAGCAACAACGAAGAGTTGTCGATTGCCGGTGCCAACGGTCGCACTGCATCGGGCCGTGACAGCAACAAGTTCATCTACGGTGGCGGTGACTACAAGATCACCAAAGACCTGACTGCCCAGTACTACTACGGCAACCTGGACGATTTCTACAAGCAACACTTCCTGGGCCTGGTACACAACTGGTCGATCGGCCCGGGCGTGTTGAAGTCGGACTTCCGTTACTTCAACAGCCGTGACGACGGTGCGAATGGTCACGACAAGAACTACTTCACTTCCGGCTACTACGGTGGCACCACCACCAAGGGTAAGGTCGACAACAACCTGTACAGCGGCTTGTTCCTGTACTCGGTTTCCGGTCACACCTTCGGTGGCGGTTACCAGGTCAGCAACGGTGACAGCGACTTCCCGTGGCTGAACCAGGGTGACGGTTCGTCGGCGTACCTGACGACTGACATGCAGATATCCAAGTTCGCCCGTGCCGGCGAGCGTACCTGGCAAGCTCGTTACTCGTACGACTTCGCCAAAGTGGGCGTCCCTGGCCTGACCGCTGGCGTGATTTACCTGCGTGGTGACAATGTTGACACCGCTGCAACGGTTAACAAGAAAACAGTTGTTGGCTCCGGCACCAGCGAGTGGGAACGCGACCTGACCGTGGCTTACGTGATTCCGGAAGGCCCGTTGAAAAACCTCGGCCTGACCTGGAAAAACGCCATGTGGCGCAACGACATCCCGGGTCAACGCGACCAGGATGAAAACCGCCTGATCGTCAGCTACTCGATCCCGCTGTTGTAAGAGCGACTTCGTGTAACGCTGCATCAAAAAGCCCCGCCCGGCGCAAGCCGTGCGGGGCTTTTGCGTTTGCAGCCGGGCCCGCCCCCGCAAGCCCTCCCTCGGTTCTCTCTTCTCAGCTGCTCAAGGCCTTCTCGAACCCTGCGAAGCAGGATCGTCTGCACGCATTCGCAGGTCCAGTGAACAGGTTTTTAATATTCCTTTTGGATCTTAATAAATCGATATTTATTCTTTTTAATAAATTCATGCGGCAGGCACAGTAGGCTCATCACGCACTCACCAGGAGCAGCACCATGAGCCTCAGACTTGGCGACATCGCCCCCGATTTCGAACAGGATTCCAGCGCCGGCACCATTCGTTTTCATGAGTGGCTGGGCGACAGCTGGGGCGTGCTGTTTTCCCATCCGGCGGACTTCACGCCGGTCTGCACCACGGAGCTGGGCTTTACCGCCAAGCTCAAGGACGAGTTCGCCCAGCGCGGGGTCAAGGCCATCGCCCTGTCGGTGGACCCGGTGGACTCGCACCACAAGTGGATCGAAGACATCAACGAAACCCAGCACACCCTCGTCAACTTCCCGATCCTTGCCGACGCCGACCGCAAGGTGTCCGACCTTTACGACCTGATCCACCCCAACGCCAACGACACCCTGACCGTGCGTGCGCTGTTCGTGATTGATCCGAACAAAAAGATTCGCCTGACCATCACCTATCCGGCCAGCACCGGGCGCAATTTCAATGAAATCCTGCGGGTGATCGATTCGCTGCAACTCACCGACAACTACAAAGTGGCCACCCCGGCCAACTGGCAGGACGGTGACGACGTGGTGATCGTGCCGTCGCTCAAGGACGAAGACGAAATCAAGAAACGCTTTCCCAAGGGCTACCGTGCGGTGAAGCCGTACTTGCGTCTGACCCCGCAACCCAATAAATAAGCTTCAACGACTTCGCTGAGGCTGAAATCCAA
Organism: Pseudomonas purpurea; assembly: GCF_039908635.1. Classification (NCBI taxonomy): domain Bacteria; kingdom Pseudomonadati; phylum Pseudomonadota; class Gammaproteobacteria; order Pseudomonadales; family Pseudomonadaceae; genus Pseudomonas; species Pseudomonas purpurea. Next base: position 5,573,100 of record NZ_CP150918.1, on the reverse strand, counting down.
TCGCGAGCAAGCTCGCTCCCACAGAGTTTTGTGTTTGGCTTGAAATCTGTGGTCAGGCTAAATCCACTGTGGGAGCGAGCCTGCTCGCGATAGCGCCATACCAGGCACCGCAAGATTCAGAGTCAACCACATCCACAAAGCAGGGGATTTCAGGCCGTTTCGACGGCCTGTTTTTTTTGCCTGGTGTTCAGTTTTTCTTATATTCATTTAACGAATAACCAAATGAATAAATATGATTTATAGATATATAAATCGGCTGTTAAGGTCTACCCGACACCGCGAGATCGCAAGCCGCGAATCGCCAACACCGCTTAAGGAATCGCCACATGTTGGTCGTCTCACTCGGTGGCAGTCCCAGCCAACGCTCCCGTTCCGGGGTGCTGCTGGATCGCTCCCAACGCTGGCTGCAACAGCACGGGGTGGAGGTGGTGAGTTACCAGGTGAGGGACTTCCCGGCCGAAGACTTGCTGCACGCCCGCTTTGACAGCCCGAAGGTCATCCATCTGCTGCAACAGATTGAAAACGCCGATGGCCTGCTGATTGCCACACCGGTCTACAAGGCTTCGTTCTCCGGCGCGCTGAAAACCGTGCTGGACCTGCTGCCCGAACGCGCCCTGAGCCACAAGGTTGTATTGCCCATGGCCACGGGCGGCAGCATCGCCCACATGCTGGCAGTGGATTACGCGCTAAAACCGGTGCTCTCGGCCCTCAAGGCCCAGGAAATGCTCCACGGGATTTTCGCCGAAGACAGCCAGATCGCGTACGGCGAAGGCAGTGCCCAGGCAAAGTTGGCTCCCGAGCTGGAGCAGCGTTTGAGCGAAGCCCTGGAGCAGTTTTTGAGCGCCATGGCCCGACGGCCAAAACCGCTCGACCCTCATCTGTTGAATGAACGTTTGTTGAGCGCTCGCTGGAGCATCTGAGCCCCAGCCGAACGTGATGTACTGGCCTTACTCGCCCGACAACGGGCAAGCAGGTGCAGCCAAAACCCAACTGCAAAAAGGAGAGCGCTATGCGCCCTGTCATTTTGCGTCGTGGTCTGGTCGCTCTGTTTGCTGCGGCTGTGTCCTTCGGCGTCATTGTTCAAGCTCAAGCGGCCGAGACCTTGCGTATCGGCTACCAAAAGTATGGCACCCTGGTGCTGCTCAAAGCTCGCGGCACACTGGAAAAACGCCTCGCCGCCCAAGGCGTGGACGTGCAATGGACTGAGTTCCCTGGTGGCCCGCAGTTGCTCGAAGGGCTGAATGTCGGCTCCATCGATTTTGGCGTGACCGGCGAAACCCCACCCGTATTTGCCCAGGCCGCTGGCGCCGATCTGCTCTACGTCGCCTACGAGCCACCGGCGCCGACCAGCGAAGCGATCCTGGTGCCGAAGGACTCCACGATCCAATCGGTGCAGGACCTCAAGGGCAAGAAAGTCGTCCTCAACAAAGGCTCCAACGTGCACTACCTGCTGGTGCGCGCCCTGGAAGACGCCGGCCTCACGTACACCGACATCCAAACCGTGTTCCTGCCACCGGCCGATGCCCGCGCCGCGTTCGAGCGTGGCAGCGTCGATGCCTGGGTGATCTGGGACCCGTACCAGGCGGCTGCCGAACAGCAACTGCAAGCACGTACCCTGCGTGATGGCAGCGGCATCGTCGACAACCATCAGTTCTATCTGGCGACCAAGCCCTACGCGCAAAAAAATCCGCAGGTCATCAAGACGCTGGTGGAAGAAGTGCGCGCCGTGGGCGAGTGGTCCAAGGCCAACCCTGTCGAGGTGACCAAACAAGTCGCGCCGCTGCTCGGCCTGTCGGCAGACATCACCCTGACCTCGGTGAAACGCCAGGGCTACGGCGCGTTGTTCCTCACGCCCGACGTGGTCGCGGCCCAGCAGAAAATCGCCGACAGCTTCTATCAGCTCAAGTTGATTCCCAAGCCCTTGAGCATCAAAGACGTGATCTGGACGCCGCCGGCAGCCGTTGCCACCGCGCCGTAATTCGATTTCCTTAGGAGACAACTCCATGAGCCTCAATATTTTCTGGTTCCTGCCTACCCATGGCGATGGCCATTACCTGGGCACCTCCGAGGGCGCTCGCGCCGTTGATCACGGTTACTTGCAGCAGATCGCCCAAGCGGCGGATCGCCTGGGCTTCGGCGGGGTGCTGATTCCCACCGGGCGTTCCTGCGAAGATTCGTGGCTGGTGGCCGCGTCGCTGATTCCGGTCACCCAGCGGTTGAAGTTTCTGGTCGCGCTGCGCCCCGGGATCATTTCCCCGACGGTGGCGGCGCGTCAGGCGGCGACCCTGGATCGCCTGTCCGGTGGCCGTGCGTTGTTCAACCTGGTCACGGGCGGCGATCCTGATGAACTGGCCGGTGATGGTCTGTTCCTCAGCCATGAAGAGCGCTATCAGGCCTCGGTGGAATTCACCCGCATCTGGCGCCGGGTGCTGGAAGGCGAAACCGTCGATTACGACGGCCAGCACATCAGCGTGAAGGGTGCGAAATTGCTCTATCCGCCGATTCAGCAACCGCGTCCGCCGCTGTACTTCGGCGGCTCCTCGGAAGCCGCTCAGGACCTGGCCGCAGAGCAGGTCGAGATGGTCCTGACCTGGGGCGAGCCACCGGCCGCCGTCGCCGAGAAAATCGAACAAGTGCGAGCCAAAGCCGCGAAGCTCGGCCGCACCGTGCGCTTCGGCATTCGGCTGCATGTGATCGTGCGTGAAACCAACGCTGAAGCCTGGCAGGCGGCGGACCGTTTGATCTCACATCTGGACGACGACACCATCGCCCGCGCCCAGGCTTCGTTGGCGCGCTTCGATTCGGTGGGTCAGCAACGCATGGCTGCCCTGCACGGCGGCAGCCGCGACAACCTGGAAGTCAGCCCGAACCTGTGGGCCGGTGTCGGCCTGGTGCGCGGCGGTGCGGGTACGGCACTGGTCGGCGACGGTCCGACCGTGGCGGCGCGCATGCAGGAATACGCAGACCTGGGCATCGACACGTTCATCTTCTCCGGTTATCCGCACTTGGAGGAGGCGTACCGGGTGGCTGAATTGCTGTTCCCGCACCTGGACATCGAGCGCCCGGAGCTGCCGAAAACCGGTGGTTACGTCAGCCCGTTCGGTGAAATGGTCGCCAACGACATCCTTCCCAAAGCCGCGTCGCAGAGCTGAGGCGCGTCATGAAGAGGGAAACGGTTATCCACAGCCTGGCGCCCTGGGCGTTGCCGGTGCTGCTGCTGGCGGTGTGGCAGTTGTCGGTGTCGGCGGGCTGGTTGTCGACGCGCATCCTGCCGGCCCCCAGCGCCGTGATCGAGGCTGGCGTGAGCCTGGTGCGCAGCGGTGAAATCTGGAAACACCTGGCTATCAGCGGTTGGCGCGCCGGCATCGGTTTTGTGATCGGCGGCGGTATTGGCCTGGTGCTGGGCTTCATCACCGGTCTGTCGAAGCGGGGTGAACGCCTGCTCGACAGTTCGGTGCAGATGATCCGCAACGTGCCGCACCTGGCGCTGATTCCACTGGTGATTCTGTGGTTCGGCATCGACGAGTCGGCGAAGATTTTTCTGGTGGCGCTGGGCACGTTGTTTCCGATCTACCTCAACACCTATCACGGTATTCGCAACGTTGACCCGGCGCTGGTGGAGATGGCGCGCAGTTACGGCTTGTCCGGTTTCAGCCTGTTCCGCCAGGTGATTCTGCCGGGGGCGTTGCCCTCGATTCTGGTAGGCGTGCGCTTCGCACTGGGCTTCATGTGGCTGACGCTGATTGTCGCGGAAACCATATCCGCCAGCTCCGGCATTGGTTACCTGGCGATGAACGCCCGGGAGTTCTTGCAGACCGACGTGGTGGTGCTGGCGATTGTTCTGTACGCGGTGCTCGGCAAGTTGGCCGACCTCGCGGCCCGTGCGCTGGAACGCATCTGGTTGCGCTGGCATCCGGCCTATCAAGTGGCCAAGGGCGGTGCAGCATGACGGCTCAACAACCACCGCGCTTGCTGCGCGGGATTCCGCTGGCGGTGCACACGCTGCAAAAAATCTTCGGGGCGCGGCAGGTGCTGCGCAAGATCGACCTGCACATTCCGGCCGGTCAGTTCGTCGCGGTGGTCGGGCGCAGCGGTTGCGGTAAAAGCACCTTGCTGCGGCTGCTTGCGGGCCTTGATCAGCCCACGGCCGGTGAGTTGCTGGCCGGTGCCGCCCCGCTCAGCGAAGCCCGGGAAGACACCCGGCTGATGTTCCAGGAAGCGCGTTTGCTGCCATGGAAAAAGGTCATCGACAACGTCGGCCTCGGGCTCAAGGGCCACTGGCGTCAGCAGGCACTGGATGCGCTGGACGCCGTGGGCCTGGCGGATCGCGCCGATGAGTGGCCGGCGGCGTTGTCCGGTGGGCAGAAGCAGCGTGTTGCACTGGCCCGGGCGCTGATCCACAAGCCGCGTTTGCTGTTGCTCGATGAGCCGCTGGGCGCGCTGGATGCGCTGACCCGGATCGAGATGCAGCAACTGATTGAGCGTCTCTGGCAGCAGCACGGTTTTACCGTGTTGCTGGTGACCCACGACGTCAGCGAAGCGGTGGCGATTGCTGACCGGGTGCTGCTGATCGAAGAGGGCGAGATTGGCCTGGACCTGCACGTCGAACTGCTGCGTCCTCGCGTCCGTGGCTCCCATCGGCTGGCGGCGCTGGAAACCGAAGTCCTCAACCGTGTTCTGTCGCTGCCTGGCGTACCGCCAGAGCCGGAACCCGTTTCACCGTTGCCCACGCAATTGCGCTGGGCTCAATAACCGTACTTCATCCTCAAGACAGGAATCAGCCTCATGACTATCAAAGCCATCAACGTCCGCAACCAGTTCAAAGGCACCATCAAGGAAATCGTCGAAGGCGATGTGTTGTCGGAAATCGACGTGCAGACCGCGTCCGGCATCGTCACCTCTGTGATCACCACGCGCTCGGTCAAAGAGCTGGAACTGGTGATCGGCAGCGAAGTGATTGCCTTCGTGAAATCCACCGAGGTGTCGATCGCCAAGTTGTAAGTCGTGCATAACGAACAACCCCGAAGGGTGTGAGCCCTTCGGGGTTTTTTCATGTGTGCCTGTCATGGAATCAGTGGTGTGGCCATCGCGAGCAAGCACGCTCCCACAGGGGATTTCTGTCGTACACAAAATCTGTGTCCGCTGAAGCGCTAATGTGGGAGCGAGCTTGCTCGCGATGAGGTCCGAGAAAACAATAGAAAATCAGGCCGCAATAGCACGTCTGGGCAGATAGGGCGGCAGGTACAGGCCCAGATAGGCATCAAATACGCGCATTCCTTCCTCGGCCATGCGCGGGGTGATCTGCCCATGTTGCTGCACCGAGCGGGCATAAACGCGGTCGCCCAGTTCCATGGCCAACGCAAAGACATCGACATCGTTGGGCAACGTCGGCAACTCGAAATGCTGATCGAACAGCTTGTGCATCAGATCGCCCAGTTCGATGTCGTGCTGACGGTCTGCCTGGGTGACTTCGGTCAGGCCATGCTGGGCGAGGATCAGTTGGCGGGCGGCGGCGTCTTCGTCGTAGATGGCGAGCATGCGCTGCTCGACCAGCCGCGACAGGTCGCGCCAATGGCTCAGTGAATCCGCTTGGATAGGCGCCAGCAGGCACGCGCGAAACGCGGCGTGGACGTCCGCGGTCAGGGCTTCAAGCAGCGCCGGGACGCTGGCGAAAAAGTGGTAGACGGAGGAGGGCGGGATCTCGGCGCGCTCGGCCACGCTATAGATCGACAAACTGGCCACGCCTTCGGCGGCCAGCAGCGTGCGGGCGGCATCGAGTATCGAATCGATCCGGGCCTGGCTGCGTGCGCGAGGCTTTCGAACAGTGGCGGTGCGCGTCATTGAAGTCTCCTGCGGGGCAGCGGGCATTGTACGCAGAGCGGGCAGATGTTCCATATCCCCTGTGGCGAGGGAGCTTGCTCCCGCTGGGTCGCGAAGCGGCCCTAAATCCGTCCATGCGGTGTGCCTGGCAGAACCGTATGGCCAATACAGAGAGTCCTTCGGCCTCCAGCGGGAGCAAGCTCCCTCGCCACAGGTTTGATGCCGGCCATAAAAAACGCCGTCGACCTTATCAGCCAACGGCGTTGTTTTTTACTGCAGCCGCTTACACGGTATGCAGGTACCAGTTGTACTCGAGGTCGGATATGGAGTGTTCGAACTCCTCCAGCTCGCTCTCTTTACAGGCGACAAAAATGTCGATGTATTTCGGATCGATGTACTTGGCCATGACTTCGCTGTCGTCCAGCTCGCGCAGTGCATCGCGCAGGTTGTTCGGCAGGCTCTGCTCGTTCTGCTCGTAGCTGTTGCCTTCGACCGGGGCGCCAGGTTCGATCTTGTTGACCAGGCCGTGGTGCACGCCCGCCAGCACCGAAGCCATCAGCAGGTACGGGTTGGCGTCGGCACCGGCCACACGGTGCTCGATGCGTACGGCATCGGAGGAACCGGTCGGTACGCGAATCGCCACGGTACGGTTGTCCAGGCCCCAGCACGGCGAGTTCGGCACGTAGAACTGTGCGCCGAAACGACGGTACGAGTTGACGTTCGGGCAGAGGAAAGCCATCTGCGCCGGTAGGGTCTCGAGCACACCGCCGATCGCGTGACGCAGTGCGGCGTTCTGCTCGGGATCCTCACTGGCAAAAATGTTCTTGCCGTCTTTATCAAGGATCGAGATGTGGACGTGCAGACCATTGCCCGCCTGGCCCGGGTAAGGCTTGGCCATGAAGGTGGTGTCCATTTCATGGTCGTAGGCGATGTTTTTGATCAGACGCTTGAGCAGTACCGCGTAATCGCAGGCCTTGATCGGGTCGGCTACGTGGTGCAGGTTCACTTCGAACTGCGCCGGGGCACTTTCCTTGACGATGGCGTCGGCCGGGATGCCTTGTTCTTTGGCACCTTCCAGAATGTCCTGGAGGCAGTCGACGTATTCGTCGAGGTCGTCGATCAGGTAGACCTGTGTCGAGTGCGGACGTTTGCCGGAGATCGGCGAGCGCGGAGGTTGTGGCCGGCCATTCACGTTCTCCTGGTCAATCAGGTAGAACTCCAGCTCGAATGCGGCGCAGATGGTCAGGCCCAGTTCGTCGAACTTGGTTACCACTTGACGCAGGACTTCGCGAGGGTCGGCGAAGAAAGGTTCACCTTCAAGTTCGTGCATGGTCATCAACAGTTGCGCGGTAGGGCGCTTCTGCCAGGGTTCATTGCACAGGGTGTCAGGGATTGGATAACAGATTCGGTCAGCATCGCCGATGTCCAGGCCCAGGCCGGTGCTTTCCACCGTCGAGCCATTGATATCCAGAGCAAATAAAGAGGCCGGCAGGTTGATGCCTTTCTCGTAAACCTTGTGGAGGCTGGTGCGTTCGATGCGCTTGCCGCGCACCACACCATTCATATCCGCAATCAGAAGGTCAACGTACAGAACCTCAGGATGTTCCTTAAGGAACGCGTTCGCTTCGTTAAGCTGAACGGCACGCGGGGGTACCGACATGATGCAACACCTTTGTTGTTAAAAATATCAATCATTGATCTCTTCAGATTCCAGTCAACCCGAACGGCATGCCGAAGTCAAGCGAGGCATTTTTTGCCCTGAAAAAGCGCCGCGAGGGCATTTTTGGGGCGGTTTAAGCCTTTTTTATGCCGTTGCCATCGTGGGCGCCCGCAGGCTTGAGCGGGCCGTGTTGTATTTTTTACGGGGGTGTTGTGTAAAAAAATGAACAAGGCTAAGCTCGATTCAAACCCATAACAGCAATAATACCGGGGTGCTTCATGTCTCGCCTGCCGTTAATCGGCGTCACCGCCTGCTCCAAACAGGTCGGCTTGCATGCTTATCACATCAGTGGCGACAAATACGTCCGAGCAGTGGCCATCGCTGCCAAGGGCTTGCCATTGATCCTTCCGTCACTGGCGGAGTTGTTCAGTCCGACCGATATTCTTGACGGTCTGGACGGCATCCTCTTTACCGGCTCTCCTTCCAATGTAGAACCTTTTCACTATAGCGGTCCTGCCAGTGCGCCGGGGACTGCTCATGATCCTGCACGTGATGCCACTACCCTCCCGTTGATTCGTGCCGCCGTTGTGGCCGGCGTTCCGGTGCTCGGCATCTGCCGGGGGTTTCAGGAAATGAACGTGGCATTCGGCGGCAGCCTGTATCAGAAGGTCCACGAGGTGCCTGGCTTCATGGACCACCGTGAAGACGATAGCCAGCCAGTCGAGGTGCAATATGCCCCGGCCCACGGGATGCACATCCAGCCGGGCGGCATCCTTGAAGGTCTGGGCCTGCCGAGCGAGATACCCGTCAACTCGATCCACGCCCAGGGCGTTGAGCGCCTGGCCCCGGGCCTGCGTGTCGAAGCCGTGGCGCCGGATGGCCTGATCGAGGCTGTCTCGGTCACCGAAGGCAAGGCTTTTGCTTTAGGAGTGCAATGGCACCCCGAATGGCAGGTAAGCTCCAACCCGCACTACCTCGCCATCTTCCAGGCATTTGGCGATGCCTGTCGAAAGCGTGCAGCACAACGCGACGCGGATGCGTCAAACAACGCCTGACTTATAAAAGTCAGGAAACTCAGCCCAGAGGCATTTATGAGTAACAACCTCGACCAGCTCACCGATTGGTTGAAAGACCACAAGATCACAGAAGTCGAATGCATGATTGGCGACCTGACCGGGATCACCCGCGGCAAGATCTCGCCGACCAACAAGTTCATTGCCGAAAAAGGCATGCGTCTTCCCGAAAGCGTCCTGTTGCAGACCGTGACGGGCGACTATGTTGAAGACGACATCTATTACGAGCTGCTCGACCCGGCCGACATCGACATGATCTGCCGCCCGGACTCGAACGCGGTGTTCCTCGTGCCGTGGGCCATCGAGCCGACCGCCCAGGTAATTCACGACACCTACGACAAGCAGGGCAACCCGATCGAGCTGTCGCCGCGCAACGTCCTCAAAAAGGTGTTGAAGCTGTACTCCGACAGAGGCTGGCAGCCGATTGTGGCGCCGGAGATGGAGTTCTACCTGACCAAGCGCTGCGAAGACCCGGACTTCCCGTTGCAGCCGCCGATTGGCCGCTCCGGTCGCCCGGAAACCGGTCGGCAGTCGTTCTCTATTGAAGCGGCCAACGAATTCGACCCGTTGTTCGAAGACGTCTACGACTGGTGCGAACTGCAAGAGCTGGACCTGGATACGCTGATCCATGAGGATGGCACGGCGCAGATGGAAATCAACTTCCGTCACGGCGATGCCCTGTCCCTGGCCGACCAGATCCTGGTGTTCAAGCGCACCATGCGTGAGGCAGCGCTCAAGCACAACGTGGCGGCGACCTTCATGGCCAAGCCCATGACCGGCGAGCCGGGCAGTGCGATGCACTTGCACCAGAGCATCATCGACATCGCAACCGGCAAGAACGTCTTCTCCAATGAAGACGGGAGCATGAGCGAGCTGTTCCTGCACCACATCGGCGGTTTGCAGAAGTTCATCCCCGAGTTGTTGCCGCTGTTCGCCCCCAACGTCAACTCGTTCCGTCGCTTCCTGCCCGACACCTCGGCGCCGGTCAACGTGGAATGGGGAGAAGAGAACCGCACCGTGGGCCTGCGGGTTCCAGACGCCGGCCCGCAAAACCGTCGGGTGGAAAACCGCCTGCCGGGCGCGGACGCCAACCCTTACCTGGCGATTGCCGCGAGCCTGCTCTGCGGTTTCATCGGCATGGTCGAAGGCATCAACCCGAGCGCACCGGTGGTCGGTCGGGGTTACGAGCGACGCAACCTGCGTTTGCCGCTGACCATCGAAGACGCACTGGAGCGCATGGAAAACAGCGCCACCATCGAGAAGTACCTGGGCAAGAAATTCATCACTGGCTACGTCGCGGTCAAGCGGGCCGAGCATGAAAACTTCAAGCGCGTGATCAGTTCGTGGGAGCGGGAATTCCTGCTGTTCGCCGTCTGACAACGCCGGGTGCGGCGGTCAAACGCCGCACTCTCACCTTATCAAGGAGAGCTTTATGACCAGCAACAACCCGCAAACCCGTGAATGGCAAACCCTGAGCAGCGAACATCACCTGGCGCCGTTCAGCGATTTCAAGCAGCTCAAAGAGAAGGGCCCGCGCATCATCACCCGCGCCAAGGGCGTGTACCTCTGGGACAGCGAAGGCAACAAGATCCTCGATGGCATGGCGGGGTTGTGGTGTGTGGCGATTGGTTACGGTCGCGATGAGCTGGCCGATGCCGCCAGCAAACAGATGCGCGAACTGCCTTATTACAACCTGTTCTTCCAGACCGCCCACCCGCCGGTGCTGGAGTTGGCCAAGGCAATCTCTGACATCGCGCCGCAAGGCATGAACCACGTGTTCTTCACCGGTTCCGGCTCCGAAGGCAACGACACCATGCTGCGCATGGTCCGCCACTATTGGGCGATCAAGGGCCAGCCGAAGAAGAAAGTCATCATCAGCCGCAAGAACGGCTACCACGGCTCCACCGTGGCCGGCGCGAGCCTGGGCGGCATGACCTACATGCACGAACAGGGCGACTTGCCGATCCCGGGCATCGTTCACATCCCGCAGCCTTACTGGTTCGGTGAGGGCGGCGACATGAGCCCCGAAGAGTTCGGTATCTGGGCGGCCAACACGCTGGAAGAAAAGATTCTCGAAATCGGCGTCGACAACGTCGGGGCTTTTATTGCCGAGCCGATCCAGGGCGCGGGCGGTGTGATCATTCCACCTGACAGCTACTGGCCGCGCATCAAGGAAATCCTCGCCAAGTACGACATCCTGTTCGTGGCCGACGAAGTGATCTGCGGTTTCGGCCGTACCGGCGAGTGGTTTGGTGCCGATTTCTACGGCTTGAAACCCGACATGATGACCATCGCCAAAGGCCTGACGTCCGGCTACATCCCGATGGGCGGCCTGATCGTGCGTGACGAAGTGGTGGCGGTGCTCAACGAGGGCGGCGACTTCAACCACGGCTTCACCTACTCCGGGCACCCGGTGGCGGCGGCGGTGGCACTGGAAAACATCCGCATCATGCGCGACGAGAAAATTATCGAGCGCGTGCATGCCCAAACGGCACCGTACTTGCAGAAACGTCTGCGGGAGCTGAATGATCACCCGCTGGTGGGTGAAGTCCGGGGTGTAGGCCTGCTGGGTGCCATTGAACTGGTTCAGGACAAGGCCACCCGCAAGCGTTACGAAGGCAAGGGTGTGGGCATGATCTGCCGGCAGTTCTGCTTCGATAACGGCCTGATCATGCGCGCCGTTGGCGACACCATGATCATCGCTCCGCCGCTGGTGATCAGCGAGGCCGAGATCGACGAATTGGTGGCCAAGGCGCGCAAGTGCCTGGACCTCACATTGGGTGCGCTGCAAGCCTGAGTGCTAGGCTTTGAGCGGGGTAGCGAAGCGGCTGTTCCGCGCAGGGCAGATTAAAGAGTGGGTCTTGCCTTGAAAGCCGGCCTTGTAACTTGCCAGACTACCCTCTGTTTTAGTTGTCCAGGAATCGGCCGTTGGCTCTTGGCTAACAAAAATGTGGTCAAAAAGAATAATTGGAGCGTTACGCATGAAGGCATTAGGTTTGAAAAAAACTGGCATGACCCTGCTCGCCTTGTCCCTGATGGGCGTGATGGCAGGGGCTGCCCAGGCCGATGATAAGGTCCTGCATGTTTACAACTGGTCTGACTACATCGCACCGGACACCATCGCGAACTTTGAGAAAGAGTCCGGGATCAAGGTCGTCTACGACGTGTTCGACAGTAACGAAACCCTGGAAGCCAAGTTGCTGGCCGGCAAGTCCGGGTATGACGTTGTTGTGCCGTCCAACAACTTCCTGGCCAAACAGATCAAGGCCGGTGTTTACCAGGAGCTGGACAAGTCCAAACTGTCCAACTACGGCAACCTGAACAAGTCGCTGCTCAAAGCGGTTTCGATCAGTGACCCGGACAACAAACATGCCTTCCCTTACATGTGGGGCTCGATCGGTATCGGTTACAACGCCGAGAAGGTCAAGGCCGCGCTGGGCGTCGACACGATTGACTCCTGGGACACCCTGTTCAAGCCCGAGAACATTGCCAAGCTCAAGAGCTGCGGCGTGAGCTTCCTCGATTCGCCGACCGAAATGCTGCCGGTCGCCCTGCATTACCTGGGCCTGCCAACCGACAGCCAGAAGAAAGAAGACCTGAAGAAAGCCGAAGAGCTGTTCCTGAAGATTCGTCCTTCGATCACCTACTTCCACTCATCCAAGTACATCTCCGACCTTGCCAACGGCAACATCTGCGTAGCGGTCGGCTACTCGGGTGACGTCCAGCAGGCCAAATCCCGTGCTGCCGAAGCCGGTGACAAGGTGAAAGTCAGCTACGCCATTCCGAAAGAAGGCGCTGGCAGCTTCTACGACATGGTCGCGATCCCCAAGGATGCGGAAAACGTCGACGGTGCCTACAAGTTCATGAACTACCTGTTGCAGCCAAAAGTGATGGCTGAAATCACCAACAGCGTGCGCTTCCCTAACGGCAACGCCGAAGCCACTCAGTACGTGAACAAGGAAATTACCTCGGACCCGGGCATCTACCCGTCAGCCGAAGTGCAGGCCAAGCTCTACGCAATCGCCGATTTGCCAGCGGCTACTCAGCGTGAGTTGACCCGCAGCTGGACCAAGATCAAATCCGGTAAATAAGCCGATTTGAGGCCTCCCCCTGCTGCCGTCGACGCCCGCGTGACGGCAGCAGGAATAATTAAATGACAGAAAGTTTTGCTGGAACGGTTTATCGAGGGTAAGTTGCGCGCCGGTTTTGTTGCTGGGCAGCCTCGGCTGTCATGTGACGCGGGGCAACTTGGGCCCAACTATTTAGAGGACCTCCACTTGCCTATTTCTTTGTTTCGCAACGCCATGCTGGTCGGTGCCGGCCTGACGTTGGCCGTCAGTGCTCAAGCCGCGCCCACCGTGCATATTTATAACTGGTCGGACTATATCGGTCAGACCACTTTGGCAGATTTTGAAAAAGCCACTGGCATCAAGCCGGTGTATGACGTGTTCGACTCCAACGAGACCCTGGAAGGCAAGTTGCTGGCCGGGCATACCGGTTATGACGTGGTCGTGCCGTCCAACCACTTCCTGGGCAAGCAGATCAAGGCCGGGGCGTTCCAGAAACTCGACAAGTTGCAACTGCCCAACTATTCGAACCTCGACCCGGTGCTGCTCAAGCGCCTGGAGAAGAACGACCCGGGCAACCAGTACGCCGTGCCATACCTGTGGGGTACCAACGGCATCGGCTATAACGTCGAGAAAGTAAAAGCCGTGCTGGGCGTCGACAAGATCGACTCCTGGGCGATGCTCTTCGAGCCGGAAAACATCAAGAAGCTCTCCAGTTGTGGCGTTGCGTTCCTCGACTCTGCCGACGAGATGCTCCCGGCCGTGCTGAATTACATGGGCCTGTCGCCCAACAGCCAGAACCCGGAAGACTACAAAAAGGCCGAAGCCAAACTGCTGGCGGTGCGGCCTTACGTGACCTACTTCAACTCGTCCAAGTACATCTCGGACCTGGCCAACGGCGAAATCTGCGTGGCCGCCGGTTTCTCCGGCGATGTGTTCCAGGCCCGTGCCCGCGCGGCCGAGGCCGGCAAAGGCGTGACCATTGCCTACGCCATTCCCAAGGAAGGCGGCAACCTGTGGTTCGACATGCTGGCGATCCCGCGCGATGCCACCAGCGTCAAAGAGGCGCACGCGTACATCAACTACTTGCTCAAGCCTGAAGTGATTGCGCAGGTCAGCGATGCCGTGGGCTATGCCAACCCGAACCCGAAAGCGGGCGATGTGATGGACCAGGCCGTACGCACCGATGAAGCGGTTTATCCACCGCAAGAGATCGTCGACAAGCTGTACGTCAACTCGGAGTTGCCACCCAAGATTCAGCGTCTCATGACCCGTAGCTGGACCAAGGTCAAGTCGGGCAAATAGCTTCAAGGCTCAAACTATCCAAGGTTCGCCTGCGTTGGGCGAACTGCAAATTTTGTTGGGAGTTTCGCAAATGGCAGTTGCCTCCGGCGCCTATAAGAAAGCCCTCGAGGGCGACCAGACACCTAAACAGGTGTTGGTCAAAATCGAACGGGTCACGAAAAAGTTCGACGAGACGATTGCCGTGGACGACGTGTCCCTGGAAATCAAGAAAGGTGAAATCTTCGCCTTGCTCGGCGGTTCGGGATCGGGCAAATCGACCTTGCTGCGAATGCTCGCAGGTTTCGAACGGCCCACGGAGGGGCGCATTCTGCTTGATGGCGTGGACATCACCGACATGCCGCCGTACGAACGGCCGATCAACATGATGTTCCAGTCCTACGCCTTGTTCCCGCACATGACCGTGGCGCAGAACATCGCTTTCGGCCTCAAGCAGGACAAGATCCCGTCTGCCGAGGTCGACGCCCGCGTGGCCGAGATGCTCAAACTGGTGCAGATGAGCCAGTACGCCAAGCGCAAGCCGCACCAGCTCTCTGGCGGTCAGCGTCAGCGTGTGGCGCTGGCCCGCTCGTTGGCCAAGCGGCCAAAGCTGTTGCTGCTCGACGAACCGATGGGCGCGCTGGATAAAAAACTGCGTTCGCAGATGCAGCTCGAACTGGTGGAGATCATCGAGCGCGTCGGCGTGACCTGCGTGATGGTGACCCATGACCAGGAAGAGGCCATGACCATGGCCGAGCGCATCGCGATCATGCACCTGGGCTGGATCGCCCAGATCGGCAGCCCGATCGACATCTACGAAACCCCGACCAGTCGCCTGGTCTGCGAATTCATCGGCAACGTCAACATCTTCGAAAGCGAAGTGGTGGACGATGCCGAAGGTCATGCCCTGCTGACCTGCAAGGACCTGGACCGCAATATCTATGTGGGCCACGGCATTGCGACCTCGGTGCAGGACAAGTCGGTGACGTACGCCATTCGCCCGGAAAAACTGCTGGTGACCTCTGACATGCCGACCTGCGAGTACAACTGGTCGAGCGGCAAGGTCCACGACATTGCGTATCTGGGTGGTCATTCGGTGTTCTACGTCGAGCTGCCGAACGGCAAACTGGTGCAGTCGTTCGTCGCCAACGCCGAGCGTCGCGGGCAGCGTCCGACCTGGGGCGATCAGGTCTACGTCTGGTGGGAAGACGACAGCGGCGTGGTACTGCGCTCATGAACCTGCGAAAGCTCAAACGCCAACTCAGTCGAATAATTCCCGGTGGCCGTCATCTGGTCATCGGGGTGCCGTTCATCTGGCTGTTTCTGTTCTTCATGCTGCCGTTCTTCATTGTCCTGAAGATCAGTTTTGCCGAAGCCGACGTGGCCATCCCGCCGTACACCGAGATCTACAGCTACGTTGACCAGAAGGTTCAGTTGCTGCTGAACCTGGGCAACTACACGATGCTGGGCGACGACGAGTTGTACATCGCCGCCTACCTGGGCTCGCTGAAGATGGCGCTGTTCAGCACCATCCTCTGCCTGCTGATCGGCTACCCGATGGCCTACGCCATCGCCAACGCCCGCAAGGAAATCCAGACCGTGCTGGTGCTGCTGATCATGATGCCGACCTGGACGGCGATCCTGATCCGCGTCTATGCGTGGATGGGCATCCTCAGCAACAACGGGCTGCTCAACGGCTTCCTGATGTCGATGGGCTGGATCAACGAACCCTTGCAGATCCTCAACACCAACCTCGCGGTGTACATCGGCGTGGTGTATTCCTACCTGCCGTTCATGATCCTGCCGCTGTATGCCAACCTCGTGAAGCATGACAACAGCTTGCTGGAAGCGGCGTCGGACCTGGGTTCGAGCACCTTCAACAGCTTCTGGAAGATCACCGTGCCGTTGTCGAAAAACGGCATCATCGCCGGCTGCATGCTGGTGTTCATCCCGGTGGTGGGCGAGTTCGTGATCCCGGAACTGCTGGGCGGCCCGGAAACCCTGATGATCGGTAAAGTGCTCTGGCAAGAGTTCTTCAACAACCGTGACTGGCCGGTGGCGTCCGCCTTGGCCGTGGTGATGCTGGCGATCCTGATCGTGCCGATCATCCTGTTCAACCGCAGCCAGGCCAAAGAAATGGAGGGCAGAGAATGAAACGCGTCGGTTTTTCCAGCGTGATGCTGGTACTGGGCCTGTTGTTCATCTACCTGCCGATGCTGATCCTGGTGATCTATTCGTTCAACGCCTCGAAACTGGTGACAGTCTGGGGCGGCTGGTCGATCAAGTGGTACGTCGGCCTGCTGGATAACACCCAACTGATGGGCTCGGTGGTACGCTCCCTGGAAATCGCCTGCTACACCGCGATTGCCGCCGTAGCGCTGGGCACCCTGGCCGCGTTCGTGTTGACCCGGATCACCCGATTCAAGGGCCGCACGCTGTTCGGTGGCCTGGTCACCGCGCCGCTGGTGATGCCGGAAGTGATCACCGGCCTGTCGCTGTTGCTGCTGTTCGTGGCAATGGCGCAGATGATCGGCTGGCCGCAGGAACGTGGCATCGTCACGATCTGGATCGCCCACACCACGTTCTGCGCCGCGTATGTGGCGGTGGTGGTGTCGGCGCGCCTGCGTGAGCTGGACCTGTCCATCGAAGAGGCGGCCATGGACCTCGGTGCGCGGCCGTGGAAGGTGTTCTTCCTGATCACCATCCCGATGATCGCGCCGTCGCTGGCGGCGGGCGGCATGATGTCGTTCGCCCTGTCGCTGGATGACCTGGTGCTGGCGAGCTTCGTGTCGGGGCCGGGTTCCACGACCTTGCCGATGGAAGTGTTCTCGGCGGTGCGCCTGGGTGTGAAGCCCGAGATCAACGCCGTGGCCAGCCTGATTCTGCTGGCCGTGTCGCTGGTGACCTTCCTGGTCTGGTTCTTCAGCCGCCGCGCCGAAGAAGCGCGCAAGCGTGCGATCCAGCAAGCCATCGAAGAAAGCGCCGCCGACTCCTGGAAACAACCGGACGTGCGCCGCGCGCAGGCACCGGAAGCCGCTTAAGCCTGGCAGCACAAAAGAACCTCGCTCCCTGCAAAGAGAGCGAGGTTCTTTTATGGGGACGGTTGGCGAATGAAGTGGGCTTTTGTGGCGAGGGAGCTTGCTCCCGCTGGAGTGCGCAGCACTCCCAAAGTCGGTGGGTGCGGTACACCTGTTACAACGCGGTTGCAGGTTTTTGGGCCGCTTCGCAGCCCAGCGGGAACAAGCTTCCTCGCCACAGGTTTGGTGCTCAGCCTTTCAGCGCGTCATGCGCTTCAAGTGCTCGCAGCGAGTAGATGTACGCCGCGCCGGCATTCAGTGAAATAGCTGTCGCCAGCGTAGCGGCAATTTCTTCGCGGCTGGCGCCGGCCTTGATCGCGGCATCGGTATGCACGCCGATGCAACCGTCACAGCGGGTGGTGATCGCCACGGCGATGGAAATCAGCTCGCGAGTCTTGGCATCCAGCACATCGTTTTCAGCGGCGGCATCCTCCAGGGCCATGTAGGCCTTGACCATCTTCGGGTTGCTCTTGCCCAGGGCGCCAAAGGCTTTCTGGATGGTAGGCAGCAGTTCGGACCAGTTATTGAACATAGCGTTAACTCCTGAACAGGTTGAGGGGCGCTGTTGCAACACATACAGTCTTGTCCATCCAGGCGGTTTGCGTTTGCCCGATCCGCTGAGTTGCTTGTCCACAACGCGCAAATGAGCCCGATCGATACCTTCATCGGCCTGGCCAAGCGGCGCGGCAGCCTGAACCTGCGTTGTCAGTTTCAGGACGACTGGACGCCGTACCCATCGTGCCGGCGGGAGAATGCCGGGCCGAACGCTTGCGGGGCAGGCGTGCTTGAGCCTGAGCCCGCGCTCAGCAAGAAGTTCAAGCAAACCTATGGCCGAGGCGCCGGGAAGGCTTCAGCGCGGGATCTAGAGCGTACTGAGCGCCTCAGGCGCCTTCCCGTGCGGTGCGCGGGAAGGCGAGTGCCGACTATCGGGCTCGAGCCGGCAGCAGCTTCAAGGTGCTGCGGGTGTTGGCCGTCACTTCTTCGTCGCTGAAGTGAGCCTGATGGTAGACCCCTTCGATGTAGGCTTCGGCCTGGTCGTCGAAGTGTGCGTCGAACGGCACGCCACTTTGGCCCACCGGGTTGATGGTCAGGCTGTGGGCCGGGTCGGCGAAGTCGATGATGCGCCGGGTCGAGGGGCCGTAGGTGACCGGCCACGGCGCCGGGCCGATTTTCGAGGTGAGGTTGTTCGGCACTTCGTGGGCACCGGGGGCGTCGAAGGGGCCGACATTGAAGATCCGCTCCAGCGGCTTTTGCGTGCCGAGTGGATGGCCGTGGGTCAGGGTGTGGGCCTTGCCCCATTGCCATTGCGCCGAGTCAGGGCCCAGGGTTGTTTTCAAATGGGCAATGGTTGCTCGCCACGCGGCGTTGACCGTGTCGGCGCGGCTTTCCTTGCCCAGGGTGTTACGGTTATCCCACCACGGCGAGTCGGGTGAAGCGGCGAGCCTTGGCAGCGCCGCATCGATGACCCGGGTCGACAGCAGTGTGTCGAAGAAGCCGTCGCCGAGTTCGTCGTGCAGCGCGGCGTCGGCCAGGTTGAACAGGAACTGGTTGAACACCGTGGCACTGGTGGACTCCAGCGGGTAATCGCCTTTCCACTGCGCCAGTTGTTCAACCAGTTTCAGTTCCAGCGGATCGCTGACCACCTCACGCAGCACTGGCAGCAAAGGCGCCAGCAGGCGCGGGCCATAAGCGGTGGTGGTGCCCAGTTGCAGGGCCTGGCTGGCCTCGATGTTCCACTTCACGCTTTTGTCGCTGAGCTGGCGATTGAGCTGCTGCCCACGGTCGGCCAGGTTGTAGTAACCGGGGATCTCCATGCCGGTGGGCGACACCGGCTGAAAGTTGGCCGAGACGATGTAGCCGCGTGCCGGGTTCTCTTCCTGCGGGTTGGCGCTGAACGGGTAGAAACCGTCCTTGTCCGGCTGGTTGCTGCTGCCGTCGAGGATAAACCCCGGCTTGACCCCGGCCGGGCGCTTGGGCAATTGCGCCGCAGCCCACCAGCCGATATCACCCTTGGCGTTGGCCCAGACAATGTTCAGCCCCGGCGCCTGAACCTTGGCCGAGGCGGCGCGGGCCTTGGCCAGGGTGTCGGCGCGGTTCAACTGGTAGAAACCTTCGAGGATCGGGTTCTGGGTCTCCAGGAACGCCCACCACATGGCGACCGGTGCCTTGCCGGCGTTGGCCCCGAGTACGTCGTTGATGATCGGCCCGTGGGGCGACTGACGCAGCGTCAGGGTGACGGGCGCCTGGCCTTTCACGGCAATCTGCTGCTCGGTGTTGATCAGGTCGACCCATTTGCCGCGATACCAGACCTGATTGGCGTTGTCCGGGTTGGCCTTCTCGGCGATCAGGTCGAGGTCATCGTTCTGGAACATCGTCAGGCTCCAGCCGAACTCCAGGTTGTTGCCCAGGAAGGCGAAGGGCACCAGCGCCTGATGATGGCCGTAGAGTTCAAAACCCGGCGCTGAAAGTTGAGCTTCGTACCACACCGATGGCACCGAGAACCGGATGTGCGGATCGCCCGCCAGCAGCGGCTTGCCACTTTGGGTCCGGGTGCCGGAGATGGCCCAGGCGTTGCTGCCCTCGAACTGCGGCAGGCCATTGTCGGCCAGCGCCTGCTCGCTCAGGCGGGCGATGGCGTTGAGGTCCTGCCAGTCCATGTTGGCCAGGGGCGGTGGCGTGGCGGCGCGCCCTTTGGCAAGTGCGCCCTTGGGCTGCCAGTCGAGGTCGAAGATGTTCAGGTAGTCGCTGCCCAGTTGATCGCGTACGTAGGTCAACAAGGGTTCGGTACGAAACGCCGCGGCAAAGCTGTAGGCCATGTACCCGGCGACGCTGATGGTGTCTTCGGCCGTGAACGGGCGTTTGCGGATGCCCAGCACGTCGAACTCCACGGGCGCCGCGTGGTTGTCCTGATACTGGTTGATGCCGTCCAGATAGGCTTGCAGGGCCTTCCAGGCCGGGGACTGGCGGTCGAGTGCGGCGACATAGGTTTCGGCGCGTTCACGAATGCGCAGGCTGCGGAACAGTTTGTCGGTGTCGAGCAGCTTCGGCCCGAGGACTTCGGCCAGCTCGCCACGGGCCAGGCGACGCATGGCTTCCATCTGGAACAACCGGTCCTGGGCATGCACGTAACCCAGGGCGCGATAGAGGTCGGTTTCGTTTTCGGCGCGGATATGCGCGATGCCGCGCTCGTCGTACCGCACGGTCACCGAACCTTGCAGTTGCTGCAACTCCACCAGGCCCTGACGCGTGGGCTGCTTGCTGTAGAGGTAGCCGCCCGCCGCGACGGCGAGGGCGACCAGCAGCAGGGCGAGGACGGTCAGGACGCGTTTCATGGTGACTCCTTGTGCGATCGGGGGTGCAGCCCTCGTGGCTACAAACAGTTAGCACAGACCTGCGGTGCCGGGCATCGGCGTCCTGGAAAAGTCTGCAATGCCTTAGTGCGTGTCGCCCGGCCACGGACAATAGCAGCCCACCGCCAGGGTGTGCGTGGCATCCACCGCACGGCCTTCGTTCAACGCTTGCAGGATCGGTTCGATAAAACTGTTGCTGGAATTGCAGGTCAGGCCTTCGCTGTACGGGCCGAAGTACGCCAGTTTGCCGCTGCGGTCCCAGATCGCCACGGCTGGGCTGGCGGGGATCTGTTCACTGCCGGGCAGCGCTTCGAGGTGTTTCAGGCTGCTCAAGGTGCCAGGCAACTGACCGTGAGTGCCGGGTTTTTGTACCGCGTAAAACTCCACGCCCTGCGGTGCATAGTGTTCGATCAGTTCGGCCAGGTGCTGCTGGTTGCCGACGTTGCATGGGCAGGCCGGGTCCCAGAAGTGCACCAGCCGCACGGCGCCGGGGCCGGCCAGTTCATCGGGCAGGCGCAGCGGGTCGCCGGAAAACACTGCCGTGTGGGAGCTGAATGCCCGCAGATAGCGCCCCTCAAACCAGTCATACGCTGCCCACAGCGCACCGGCGCACACAAGAACGAGCAGGCTGGCAAGCAGGGTCGTGCGGTAAGACGGGCGCATACGGATCGGTCCTCGAAGGTCGCGTAGCTTGCCATGCTTGCCGCGACAGATGAATATCGCAGGCTTATAAAGTCTGTTTTGCGCACTGCGCGTTTGCCTGGAATCCCCCTCATGTCAGCGACCTTCAACCCCGATCACTTGCGTGCCAGCCTGCGACCATTGGCCGAGCGGCAGCCGTTGTCGGAAGAGGCGTTGGCTTACCAGCGTTTTTATGGGCTGGACTTTGCCCGGCACAGCGTGCCGGTCAAACGTGCCCTGGGACGCTTCGCGGTGGGCGATTTCGAGGTGGTCAGCCAGGTCTGGTGGCCGCAGCAGCCAGTAGCGACGTTGTTTCTGCTGCACGGTTTCTACGATCACATGGGGCTCTACACGCATGTGATCGAATGGGCGCTGGAGCAGGGTTTCGTGGTAATCGCCTGCGACCTGCCGGGCCATGGCCTGTCCAGTGGCGAGCGTGCCAGCATCGACGACTTCGCCGACTATCAGGCCGCGTTGCAGGGCCTGTTCAACGAGGCCCGGTCTCTGGACCTGCCGCAGCCGTGGCACCTGTGCGGGCAAAGTACCGGTGGGGCGATTGTGGTGGATCACTTGCTTCATCATGGGCTCGACAGCCCGGCGCAGGGGCTGACGATTTTGCTGTCACCGCTGGTGCGGCCACGAGCCTGGGGCTGGTCGCAATTGAGTTACTACCTGCTCAGGCCGTTCGTCAACGGCATTGCCCGACGGTTCAGCGAGAACTCCAACGATCCGGGTTTCCTGCCGTTCCTGCTGGCCGATCCGTTGCAGCCACAGCGGTTGCCCACGGCGTGGGTCGGTGCGCTGGGCCGCTGGATCAAGCGTATTGAAGCGGCGCCGCGCAGCGCCCGGCGGCCGATTATCGTGCAGGGGCAGGCGGACATGACGGTGGACTGGCAGCACAACCTGGGCGTGCTCGAGGGCAAGTTCGATCAGCCGCAGGTGCTGATGATGCCCGAGGCGCGGCATCACCTGGCCAATGAGACCCAGGCGTTTCGCGATCAATATTTCGGCTATTTGACCCAGCGGATCAAAGGGCTGAATCCCTAGCGGTAGTTCCGGCCTCTTTGCCCGCGAAGGCGATTTATCAGGCGCCAAAGGTTACTGGCTGAGGTTCGACGCGCTTTGCCCCACCGCCAGACCTGCGCGAATGGCGGCCAACGCGGCCTGATAGTAAGCCTTGCCCTCGGTCGATTCGGCGAAGGTGGCAAACTCTTCCAGCTCCGGGTCGGACAAGTCGCGGTACACGTAAAGCAGGGTGTTGTTCAGGTCGGCGCCGATCTGTTCCATCAAGCGCTGGCGCTGACCGTTCAGCATACCTTGGGCCTGACCGCCTCCGAGCAGGCCGGGGATCATCTGGCTCAGGCTGTCGGCAGCCACGCCAGCGATGGCCAGGCTGACTTCGGCCCCTGCTTCGCGTGCGGGCAATGCCTGGGCCAGATGGCCGATGATGAGCTGGCGAGTGTCGCTGGCCTCCATCTTCGGCAGGCCCTTGGCGTTCTTGGCCAATTGATCGCGACGGGTCGCCAGCAGCTCGGCGGCGATAATCTTGCGTCCCAGCGGCGACTGAAAGAACGCCAGCGCCGGTTTCGGGTCGCTGAGGTTCTGGCGCAACTGCGCCTCGGCGCGACGATCCATGGCCTGGGGCGAAAAGCGCTGATTGCTGTTATTCACCAGCGCCTGGAACACGGCGGGCGGCAGGCTGTTTTGATAACGTTGCTGGGCGGCGGTGAGGGCATCACTGAAATGCGCGCGTTGTTCTGGCCAACCGGCGACCTTGTACAACTGGTCGTGGCCGTCTGCCCAGGCGGGCAACGTGCAGAACATCAACAGTGAGAAAAGCAAACGGCGCATAGGGACTCCTGTCAGCAGGCGACCATTCTCCGGGGCCAGACACACGTTGTCGAGAATTCGTATCAGCCCGCTACACGGCTCTGTCGGATTTTCAGGCACAGGAATACTATGCGCGGCATGCAAATACCCTCTGATCACCCGCTGCTGTTACGTATCGTCGACGACCTGGCTGAACGCGGCTGGTCGCAGCAGAATATTTTCCTGCCCCAGGACCTGACCCTGGAGCTGGCGGCCGAGTGCCGTAAACGTGCGGCTGAGGGTGAACTCGCCCCGGCGGCGGTGGGACGCGGGCCTTTTTCGGAGATTCGCGAGGGGATTCGCGGCGACCACATTCAGTGGCTCGAACCCGGCCAGGCCGAGCCGTGCGACAGCTACCTGGGGCTGATGGACAGCCTGCGCGAGGCCATGAATCGCGGGCTGTTCCTGGGGCTGGAGGATTTCGAAAGCCATTTCGCCCTGTACCCGCCCGGTGCGTTCTACCTCAAGCACGTCGACCGCTTTCGCGACGACGACCGGCGCATGGTCTCGGCGGTGATTTACCTCAATGACGCCTGGCTGCCGGAACATGGCGGCCAGTTGCGCATGTACCTGGAAGAGGGTGTTGAACACGACGTGGTGCCGACCGGCGGTTGCCTGGTGGTGTTCCTGTCGGGTGAAGTGCCCCATGAAGTCATGCCCGCGACCCGGGATCGCCTGTCGTTGACCGGCTGGTTTCGGCGGCGGGGCAACGAGCCGTTCTGACTATGCACAAAATCCTTGTGAGTCGCTGCCTGCTCGGCCACCGCGTGCGTTACGACGGCGGGGCGAGCGGGCCGTTCAACCAATTGGAGCAGTGGATTGCCGAAGGCCGGGTAGTGCCGCTGTGCCCGGAGGTCGCCGGCGGCTTGCCGACGCCAAGGGCTGCGGCGGAGATTCCGGGCGGGCAGGGTATTGAAGTCCTCGACGGCCGTGCACGGGTGATGACGAGCGAGGGCGAGGACGTCAGCGCCGAATTCCTCTCGGGCGCCCGGCAGGCACTGGAGCTGGTGCAAAGACACGCCATCCGGATCGCCGTGCTGAAGGCCAACAGCCCGTCCTGCGGCAACCTGCTGACGTATGATGGCACCTTCAGTGGGGTCAAGGTCAGCGGCGAGGGTGTTACCGCAGCCTTGTTGACCCGCCATGGCGTGCAGGTGTTCAGCGAGCTGGAGTTGGCTGAGGCGGCGGTCGCGTTGGCAGCGCTCATCCAATAGGGTTCACCTGTTCCTGTGGGTGCGAGCAGGCTCGTTCCCACATTGGGAATCCCCTTGCCTTACGGTTTTGGCGGCAAGCTCGCGTCCATGCCGAACCACTTCTCGGACAATGCCATCAACCGGCCATCAGCCTTGATCCGCTGCAAAGCGCTGTCGAGGCTGGCCTGGAAGGCCGGGTTACCCTTCTGGAAGGGAATGCCCAGACTCAGGGTCGGCCCGACCTTGGCGCCTTCCTTGACCGGTAAACGGCTTTCGCGGATCGCGTAGGGAATCAGCAGGCGATCACTGATGGCCGCGTCGATTTGCTTGTCGGCCACTTCCTTGATCGGTTGCTGGGCGTCGGGGTAGCTGCGCAGGTCGATGCCTTCCACGGTGCGTGCCTGGTCAACGAACTGGCTGCCTTGCGCCACGCCCAGCGCCTGCCCCTTGAGTGCCTGCAAAGTGCCGAGTGGGCGTTGCTCTTCCTTGCGCACAATCAATTGTGCGCTGGAATAGCTGTAAGGCTCGCTGAAGTCGAAACGGTCTTTGAGTTCCGGAGTCATTGCTATGTGGTTGATGGCGATGTCGTACTTGCCGCTCTCGACGCCTGGCAGCAGGTCTGACTCTTCGGCGACGACGAAGTCGGCCCGCACATCGAGTTCACCGGCCAGCAATTGCCCCAACTCCACCTCGAAACCGGTGAGTTTGCCGTCATCCTTGAAATTGAACGGTGGGGTATTGGCTTCCAGGGCGATACGCAGTTCGCCTCGGTCATTCACATCGTCGATCAGTTCGGCAAAAGCACAGGTGCTTACAAGCGGCAGAGACAGTAACAGGCCAGGCCAAAAACGCATGGTCACTCCTTTGTATTTTGATGGGCGATGCGCCGTTGCGGCTCGCTTTGCTATGGTGGTGGTTGCCTTCGACAACGAATTGCTACGAAGTTGTCATAACCGCACGGATTTTGCGAAAAACTGGAGAATAGTATGAAACCCTTTATGTCACGTGCCGCTTTGGCCGGTTTGCTCCTGAGTGCCTCGATGCTCGCGGGTGCTGCAGACGGGATTCCTCGTACCCCGGCCCCCAAGGATGCGAAAGTGTATATCGTCTCCCCGGCTGACGGCGCCACGGTCGGCGAATCTTTCAAGGTCAAGTTCGCGGTCGAGGGCGTTGCCCTGGCGCCAGCGGGCGACCAGACCAAAAACACCGGTCACCACCACTTGCTGATCGATGTCGACAAACTGCCGGCCGAGAACATGCCCATCCCGATGGACGCCAATCACATGCACTTCGGCAAGGCGCAAACCGAAGCCGACATCAAACTGGCTCCGGGCAAACATACACTGCAACTGGAGCTGGGTGACAAGAACCACGTGCCGTTCGATCCACCCATCGTGTCGGAAAAAATCACCGTGACGGTCAAGTAAGCAGTTTTCAGGCATGAAAAAGGGAGACCCGCGGGTCTCCCTTTTTATTGACGCTTGAGCGTTAGAACAACACGCGGCAACGAATGGTGCCGTTGATGTGTTGCAGCTTCTCTTGCGCCAGGTCCGAGTACTCGGCGTCGACGTCGATGACCACGTAGCCGACTTTCTCGTTGGTTTGCAGGAACTGACCGGAGATGTTGATACCGTTTTCGGCGAAAACCTTGTTGATCTCGCTCATCACACCCGGGATGTTCTCGTGGATGTGCAGCAAACGGTGCTTGCCAGGGTGAGCCGGCAGGGCCACTTCCGGGAAATTGACCGAAGACACCGACGTACCGTTGTCGCTGTACTTGACCAGTTTCTCTGCCACTTCCAGACCGATGTTGGCCTGCGCTTCAGCGGTAGAACCGCCGATGTGCGGGGTCAGGATCACGTTGTCCAGGCCACGCAGCGGGCTTTCGAACTCTTCGTCGTTGGAGCGTGGCTCCACCGGGAATACATCGATGGCCGCGCCGATCAGGTGCTTGTCCTTGATCGCGTCCGCCAGGGCTTGCAGTTCAACCACAGTGCCGCGAGCGGCGTTGATCAGGATCCCGCCCTTCTTGATGGCGCGGATTTCTTTCTCGCCGATCATCCACTGGGTGGCAGCGGTTTCCGGAACGTGCAGGGTCACGATGTCGGACATGCCCAGCAGTTCGTGCAGGTTGCCGACCTGGGTCGCGTTGCCCAGCGGCAGCTTGGTCACGGTGTCGTAGAAGTACACCTGCATCCCTAAGCCTTCAGCCAGGACCGACAGTTGAGTACCGATCGAGCCATAACCGACGATGCCCAGCTTCTTGCCGCGGATTTCGAAGGAGTTGGCTGCGCTCTTGATCCAGCCGCCACGGTGGCAGGAAGCGTTTTTCTCAGGGATGCCGCGCAGCAACAGGATCGCTTCGGCCAATACCAGCTCGGCCACCGAACGGGTGTTGGAGTACGGCGCGTTGAACACGGCGATACCGCGTTCGCGGGCAGCGCTCAGGTCGACCTGGTTGGTGCCGATGCAGAAACAGCCCACGGCGACCAGTTTCTTCGCGTGATCGAAGATTTCTTCGGTCAGTTGAGTACGGGAGCGAATGCCGATGAAGTGAGCATCAGCGATCTTTTCCTTCAGCTGGGCTTCCGGCAGAGAACCTGTGAGGTACTCGATGCTGGTGTAGCCCGCCGCCTTGAGGACGTCGACAGCTGATTGGTGGACGCCTTCGAGAAGAAGGAACTTGATCTTGCTCTTATCGAGAGAAGTCTTGCTCATCTGCGTAAACCTGTATCCCGGAGAAAAATGGCAGGGAATCGAGCAGCGCAAGCTGACCCGGACGGCAGGAAAGCCGTCACCGCAGAACGCCCTTGGGCACTATCCTGCGGGGTCGGTATGCTAGCATACGCTCCCCGCTAAACACTCATTCCTGCGACGTGAAGCGTTCTCAGGATGACCATGAATTGTTCGAGAGTTCTGTCGATGACCAATCCTGCCCTGATTGATGAGCTGAAGACCCTGGTTGAGCCTGGCAAGGTGCTGACCGATGCCGACTCCCTCAATGCTTATGGCAAGGATTGGACCAAGCATTTCGCCCCGGCCCCGACGGCCATTGTGTTTCCCAAGACCACCGAACAGGTCCAGGCCATTGTCCGTTGGGCCAATGAACACAAGGTCGCGCTGGTGCCGTCCGGTGGTCGCACCGGTCTGTCCGCTGCCGCCGTCGCCGCCAATGGCGAAGTGGTGGTGTCGTTCGACTACATGAACCAGATCCTCGACGTGAACCTGACCGACCGCACGGCGGTCTGCCAGCCAGGCGTGGTCACTGAACAACTGCAAAACCGCGCCGAAGAAAATGGCCTGTACTACCCGGTGGACTTCGCTTCTGCCGGTTCCAGTCAGATTGGCGGCAACATCGGCACCAATGCCGGTGGGATCAAGGTTATTCGCTACGGCATGACCCGTAACTGGGTCGCTGGCATGACAGTCGTGACCGGCAAGGGCGATGTGCTGGAGCTGAACCGTGACCTGATCAAGAACGCCACGGGTTACGACCTCCGTCAGCTGTTCATCGGCGCTGAAGGCACTCTGGGTTTTGTGGTCGAAGCGACCATGCGCCTGGACCGTGCGCCGAAAAACCTCACCGCGATGGTGCTTGGCACCGCCGATTTCGACTCGATCATGCCGGTGCTGCACGCTTTCCAAAGCAAGCTCGACCTGACGGCGTTTGAATTCTTTTCCGACAAGGCCCTGGCCAAAGTCCTGGCGCGCGGCGATGTGCCGGCGCCATTCGAATCCGACTGCCCGTTCTACGCGCTGCTGGAATTCGAAGCGACCACTGAGGAAGTGGCCAACCACGCCCTGGAAACCTTCGAGCATTGCGTGGAGCAGGGCTGGGTGCTGGACGGCGTGATGAGCCAAAGCGAATCGCAACTGCAAAACCTCTGGAAGCTGCGCGAATACATCTCCGAAACCATTTCCCACTGGACGCCGTACAAGAACGACATCTCGGTCACCGTGTCGAAAGTGCCGGCGTTCCTCAAGGAAATCGACGCGATCGTCGGCGAGCACTACCCGGACTTCGAAATCGTCTGGTTCGGGCACATCGGCGATGGCAACCTGCACTTGAACATCCTCAAACCAGAAAACCTGAGCAAGGATGAGTTCTTCGCCAAGTGCGCGACCGTCAACAAGTGGGTGTTCGAAACCGTCGAGAAGTACAACGGCTCGATTTCCGCCGAACACGGCGTGGGCATGACCAAGCGTGATTACTTGACCTACAGCCGTTCCCCGGTTGAGATCGAGTACATGAAAGCGGTCAAGGCGGTGTTCGACCCGAACGGCATCATGAACCCGGGCAAGATCTTCGCTGTTTGAAACTGCTGCACCTGATGAATCCATAAGGGAGTCGGTAATGAGCTATCAGCACCAGTATGTCGACGGTACGCGTATTCACTTCCCGCTCGGGAAAGTGGTGTGCATCGGGCGTAACTACACCGAACACGCCAAGGAACTGGATAACCCGGTACCGACCGAGCCGCTGTTGTTCATCAAGCCGGGCAGTTGCGTGGTACCGCTGGAAGGCGGTTTTACCATTCCGACCGAGCGTGGCTCGGTGCATTACGAGGCGGAAATCGCGGTGTTGATCGGCAAGCCCTTGTCGACCAAGCCGAGCCGCGAAGAAGTGCTCGATGCCATCTCCGGCTTCGCGCCCGCGCTGGACCTGACCCTGCGTGACAAACAGGCCGAGCTCAAGTCCAAGGGCCTGCCGTGGGAAATCGCCAAGTCGTTCGACGGCGCGGCGGTATTTGCACCGTTTGTGGCCGCCGGTACGTTTGCCGACCTGGCCGACATTGGCATTCGCCTGACCATCAACGGTGAGGTTCGCCAGGACGGCAACAGCAGCGCCATGCTCAATCCGATTGTGCCGATGATCCAGCACATGGCCGGCTGCTTCTCGCTGCAGGCCGGTGACGTGATTCTCACCGGCACGCCAGTGGGCGTCGGCCCGCTGAATGTCGGCGATGAACTGGTGTTGGAACTGCCCGGCGTCAGCCGTTTCACCAGCCGCGTTCGCTAGCCCAAACACCGAAAAACCCCGTGGGAGAGAGTCGGGCAGGCGTTCAGTCTGCTCGCTCCCACACTGGTTTTTGTGATCTGCAGTAAAAGGGCAATCCCGCCATTTGCCATTTTTTTTACATCAAATCTGGATAATTTTCGCTTCTGGGCGTCTTAGCCTGACTCCTTGTGCTATTACCCTTAGCCTGAATTTCTGGAACGCTTTCCTTGATGGACACTCAACCGCTGCCCGAACTCAAGATTTCTCGCCGCTCGCGTTTCTCCATGCGCTGGTATTCCTGGCTGTTGCTGGTCGGGGTGGTGGTGTATGGCGTATCGGTGGCGATGCATTGGGATGATCGTGGCCTGCTTTGGGTGTCGGAGCGCTTTGAAAGCCCGGCTGCACGCAAGGAAAGTATCTGGTTGCCGGATTACCGTGCGGTAGTCGACGCGAAACTGTTGCCGGGCATGGAAGGCGATGAAGCATCGGACCTGGCCTACAACCCGTTGAGCAAGACCCTATTCTCGGTCATGGGCAAAAAGCCGTTCCTGGCTGAGCTGACGCTGCAAGGTGATGTACTGCGCAAGATCAAACTGGTGGGCTGGGGTAACCCTGAAGGCGTGGCGGTGATGGAAAACGGCCTGATCGCCATCGTCGATGAACGCAAGCACGTGCTGTCCATCGTCAAGGTCGAGCCCGACACCCTTGAGCTGAACATCAACAACTTCCCCCAGTACGACCTCGGTCCGTCCAAGGATCAGAACAAGGCCTTCGAGGCGATTGCCTGGGACCCGCGCAAGCAGCAATTGCTGTTGGGTGAAGAGCGCCCACCGGCGCTGTTTACCTGGAAAAGCGACGGCAGCCAGACGCTGACGGGCGACAAGCAGAAACTGCCCAGCGACGAATTGGACCTGCGCAACCTGTCGGCCCTGGCGATTGATCCACGCACCGGACATACCCTGGTGTTGTCCGCCGACTCTCACCTGCTGCTCGAACTCGACGAGCAGGGCGAGCAGGTCAGCTTCATGACCCTGCTGGGTGGCTTTAATGGCTTGAAAGACACCATCCCGCGGGCTGAGGGCGTGGCCATGGACGAGGCCGGGACGCTCTATATCGTGAGTGAGCCGAACCTGTTCTATCGGTTCGAAAAGAAGTAGGGCCCTCGCGTTTTGGCTGTTGGCCGTTATGTTTGGATAAACATCGGCAGCCAATCTGATTCAGGATTAAGTTTGAATTCATGAAATCGTGGTATTTCATCCCACCCTTTTTGACTTTGAGCTTTCTGCGAATGCGCCGACTTGCCCGCCCCACCCCCATACTGCTGATCGTATGCTGCGTTGCCTTGTTGGTTTCGGGGTTCGCCGGGCAGCATTACCGTCTGTTCGAGCGGGCCTGGTTCAACTGGCAATCCTGGCTGGGGCCGGTCGACGAGCAGTCCATGGGCTTGGCTCAGTATCGGGTGACCCTTGAGGCGCAACCCATCGTCGGGCTGGACGATGACGTGTCGGCCCTGACCTACGACCCGGTGCGAAAAAGCCTGTTTACCGTCACCAATCAAAACGCCGAGCTGATCGAGCTGTCCCTCGACGGCCACATTCTGCGCCGCGTGGCGTTGGTCGGCTTCGGTGATCCAGAAGCCGTTGAGTTCATCAGCGCCAACACCTATGTCATCACTGACGAGCGCCAGCAACGCCTGATCAAGATTCACCTGCAAGACGACACGGTGTTTCTCGATGCCGCGGACGCCGAGCAAATCAGCCTCGGTGTGCACATGCGCAGCAACAAAGGGTTCGAAGGGTTGGCCTACGATTCGGTGGGCAAAAGGTTGTTCGTGGCCAAGGAACGCGACCCGATGCTGATCTATGAGGTGCAGGGGTTTCCCCACTACAACCCGGAGAAGTCCTACGCCGTGCATGTGATCAACAACCCCAAGCGCGATGCCGGGTTGTTCGTGCGCGATTTGTCGAGCCTGCAATACGACGAGCGCAGCGGTCATTTGCTGGCATTGTCGGATGAGTCGCGGCTGGTGATCGAGCTGGATGTCGATGGTCGGCCGCTGAGTACGATGTCATTGCTCAAGGGCCGCCAGGGGTTGCGTGAAACCGTGCCGCAAGCGGAAGGGATCGCCATGGACGATGACGGCACGGTGTACCTGGTGAGCGAGCCGAACCTGTTCTACGTCTTCAAGCAGCCGGCTCGCTAAGGCTTAGAACATCCACTGCACGCCGAGGGAGTAACCGGTCTGGCTGCCTTCGTCGTGACCGATGCGGCTGTTGACCTCCGCGAACACCCCAAGCTGTGGAGTGATTGCCAATTGGCTGCCGACTTGTGCGCGGCCAAAGCTCTTGTCCACGGAGCCCAGTTCGGCGACGCGCACCTGGCTGTCGGCGCGGCTGGTGAGGTCGAGGTCTTCCAGGCGCCCGTCACCCAACTCCTTGACCCACGCGATGTCGCCGTAAGGCAGCAGGCTCATGCCGTAAGGCAGGCCCAGCGTGCCGCGTACGCGCCAGCCGAGGCTGGCTTCCAGCGAATCGAAGCGTTGTTCCTGATAGCCGAGGGCGGTGCGCAAGTCCTGTTTCTCGTGGAAGCCGTCGATGCGGTAGTGATTGTAGTCGAGACCGGCGAAGGGGCCGCTCTTGACCGGGCCGAAGTCGAAGTCATAACCGCCGAGCACCCGCGCGCCGAGGGTCAGGGCGTCGGTGTCACCGGTGAGCTGTTGATTGAGCAACACCGGGCCGCCATTGGCCTGGATCACCAGGTTACGTTTCGAGTCGAAACGCGTACGGCCGGCGCTCAGGTCGCCCGCCAGCCATTGCGGCCCGCCATCGTTGAGCAAGGCGTAGACCGCTGCCTGCCAGGTGTCGCTGTCGAGTTTGCCGCCGTGCTCCAGTTTGTCGCGACCGCTGAGGTAGCTGAGGCTGGCGCCGATGTTCAGGCTTGAACTCAACTGATAATCGCCGAGTGCGTGCACGCCCAGGCGACGTGCTTCTGGGTTGGGCGCCGTGTCGAAACCGCTGTCGGGGTTGTATTCGCCGTCGACGCCGATTTCGCCATCAAAACTGCCGACCTCGCGGCTCATGGCTTGCAGCGTCAGCCAGCGGCGGTCATGCAGGCGCACCATGGCTTGATGCTGGCGTTGCAGGTTGTCCTGCTGATTGCGTGCTACCGCACCGCCCGAGGCGGTGGAAGCCAGCAGGTCGGCGTTGGTCAGTTCCAGCACGAGGCGGCTGAGCAGGCGCGAGTAATCGCGCAGGCGCTGGTCGATGCGTTCCTGGCCGAAGGCGTTGGTCAGGACTTTCTCGTTGTCTTCGGCCGGGTCATGCCAGGTCGAACCGCCGGGGATCGCCGGGTTGCTGGTCTGGGTGTAGCCGTCCATGGCGCCCAGTTCCCAGTTGGTGGCTTCTATATAGAGAATCGGGACGTTGAGCTTTTCAAAGGCCTCGCCGTCGCTGCAGCAACCGGTGCCTTTGGGGTAGGCCGGGTCGAGGCCAGGGTTGGTGAACAGGTTGATGTTCAGTTCCCTGGCGATTTTCAAGGTGTGTTCGCGCAAGGACGCCAAGGCCGGGTTGTCGATGCTGTTCTGGCCCGCGTGGGCGTACATCATGTCGCCAGTGATCAGGCTGTCGAGGTTGATCATGGCCAGCATGTTGGCGCGCTGGCTGGCGCTCAGGGATTCGACAAACGCCTTGGAACCGCGCAGGCCTTCTTCTTCGGCGCCGAAGCCGACCACTTGCAAGCCGTTCTCCAGTTTCAGGCCGCCGAGGTTGCGGGCGATTTCCGTCAGTACGCTGGCGCCGGAACCGTTGTCGTCCAGGCCTTGCAGGGTCGGGCGACCGAAGTAGGTGTCGAAGTGCGCACCGACCACGACGTACTGCGGTTTCGTGCCGGCAGCGTAGGCGACCACGTTCTGCGAACGGCGGCTGCCACTGTTCCAGCTGAAATCCTGACGGCTGATGCTGTAGGCGTTGCCCATCTGGCTTTGCATCCAGTCGGCAGCGCCGGCGAAGTTGGCGGTGCCGCGATAGCGGCCGGGGTAATCGTTGATCAGGCGATCCAGGGTGGTGGCGGCATGTTCGCCGTACTCGTAGGCCTGGCTTGGGAGGGAGAGCAGGGCGCTGGCAACACTGACAGCAAGCGCGAGGGGCTTAATCACAGGAATCTTCCTTGAGCATGGTGGGAAAAGTCGGGACGTTTGCACAATGCGCGCCTCATTCCGTGGGCGGCCGTGGTTTGGCGCATGGCTTATAGGGAGCGTCGCATGGCTGTAATTTGTAACGGTTTTGATACTGAATGTCGCGCGCCGGGCTGCGATGCACTGCGCAAAATCGGGCATTAGTTCGCCGAAATGCTGCGAAAAGTAGCACTTGTGATTGAGCCGGGGAGGGAGTGTGGCGGGGATGTATCGAAATGCTTACGTGATCGACCCCCACGCAGGGCGTGCGGGGTCGATCAGCGTGTCAGGCTCAGGCCTTGAGGGTTTTCACGCCTTCAGCGGTACCCAACAGCAGCAAGTCAGCCGGACGGGCGGCGAACAGGCCGTTGGTGACAACGCCGACGATGGCGTTGATTTGGGTTTCCAGTTCCACCGGGTTGGTGATCTGCATGTTGAACACGTCGAGGATGATGTTGCCGTTGTCGGTCAACACGCCTTCGCGATACACCGGGTCGCCGCCCAGTTTCACCAGCTCGCGGGCCACGTGGCTGCGGGCCATCGGGATCACTTCGACCGGCAGCGGGAACGCCCCGAGTACCGGCACCAGTTTGCTGGCGTCGGCGATGCAGATGAAGGTCTTGGCCACGGCCGCGACGATCTTCTCGCGGGTCAGGGCTGCGCCGCCACCCTTGATCAGGTTCAGGTGTTCGTCGCTTTCATCGGCGCCGTCGACGTAGAACTCCAGGTCGCTGACAGTGTTCAGTTCATACACTGGAATGCCATGGCCCTTGAGCCGTGCAGCGGTGGCTTCGGAACTGGCGACCGCACCGTCGAACGCGCCTTTGTGCAACGCCAGCGCATCGATGAAGCAGTTGGCGGTGGAGCCGGTGCCGACCCCGACGATGCTTTTGTCGTCGAGTTTCGGAAGGATGAAGTCGACAGCGGCCTGGGCTACTGCCTGTTTGAGTTGATCCTGGGTCATGCGGGCTCCGAGGTGCCAAAGGGTAACGAAAGGCCCGCATTATAAGCCCCGAGGTGGTGAAGGTCATTGCCCGATTGGCGGGGCGGCGGCGCACATTGGCTTTTGTGGCGAGGGAGCTTGCTCCCGCTCGGCCGCGCAGCGGTCGTAAAATCAGTGTGCAAGATCTTTCTGGTTTGTCTTGCGGTCTGGACCGCAGGGGAGCGCTTCGCGCTCCAGCGGGAGCAAGCTCCCTCGCCACAATGAATCAATGGTGGCCGGAAGAGGGCTAAAACCTCTGGATTCGTGTGGTCGCCCGGCCAAAAGCCGGGTTAGACTCGTTGGCCCTGCCCAACCCGCTCAGTGATGCTTTCCGATGCTCGAACAGTACGTCAAAAAGATCCTCACCTCGCGCGTTTATGACGTTGCCGTAGAAACCCCATTGCAGACTGCTCGCCAGCTCTCCGAGCGGCTGGGCAACAAGATTTGGCTCAAGCGTGAAGACTTGCAGCCGGTGTTCTCGTTCAAGATTCGTGGCGCCTACAACAAGCTGACCCAGTTGAGTGCTGAAGAGCGCGCCCGTGGCGTGGTCACGGCTTCGGCGGGCAACCACGCGCAGGGCCTGGCCCTGGCGGCCAAGGTGTTGGGCGTGAAAGCGACCATCGTCATGCCCAAGACCACCCCGGAAATCAAAGTCGAAGGCGTGCGCTCGCGCGGCGGCAAAGTGGTGCTGCACGGTGATTCCTTTCCGGAAGCGCTGGCCTACTCGCTGAAACTGGTCGACGAAAAAGGCTACGTCTACATTCACCCTTACGACGATCCCCACACCATTGCCGGGCAGGGCACTGTGGCGATGGAAATTCTGCGCCAGCACCCAGGGCCGCTGGACGCGATTTTTGTGCCGGTGGGCGGCGGTGGCCTGATTGCCGGGATCGCGGCGTACGTGAAATACCTGCGCCCGGAAATCAAAATCATCGGCGTCGAGCCCGACGACTCGAACTGCTTGCAAGCGGCCATGGCGGCCGGTGTGCGCGTGGTGTTGCCGACAGTGGGCCTGTTTGCCGATGGCGTGGCGGTGGCCCAGATCGGTCAGCACACGTTTGATATCTGCAAAGACTATGTCGATGAAGTGATCACCGTCAGCACTGACGAGATCTGCGCGGCGATCAAGGATATCTACGACGATACCCGCTCGATCACCGAGCCGGCCGGCGCACTGGGCGTGGCCGGGATCAAGAAGTACGTCGAGCTGCGTGGTGTTACCGGGCAAACCCTGGTGGCCATCGACTCCGGTGCCAACGTCAACTTCGACCGTTTGCGCCATGTGGCCGAGCGCGCCGAACTGGGCGAAGGCCGCGAAGCGATCATCGCCGTGACCATCCCCGAGAAACCGGGCAGCTTCAAGGCGTTCTGCGAAGCCATCGGCAAACGCCAGATCACTGAATTCAACTACCGCTACAGCACCGGCAGCGAGGCGCATATTTTCGTGGGCGTGCAGACGCATCCGGAGACCGACCCGCGCAGCGCATTGATCGCGAGCCTGGTGCAGCAGGGTTTCCCGGTGCTCGACCTGACCGACAACGAACTGGCCAAATTGCACATCCGTCACATGGTCGGTGGTCGCGCGGCGCATGTCGTGGATGAAGTGGTGTTGCGCTTCGAGTTCCCGGAGCGCCCGGGTGCGTTGTTCAACTTCCTGCATAAGCTTGGCGGGCGCTGGAACATTTCGATGTTCCACTACCGCAACCATGGCGCGGCCGATGGCCGGGTGGTCGCCGGCCTGCAAGTGCCTGATGACGAGCGTCACCTGGTGCCGGCGGCGTTGGCAGAAATCGGTTATCCGTACTGGGATGAGAGCAACAACCCGGCCTATAAGCTGTTTCTCGGCTGAACGGCTACGCTGATGAGCAGCCTTTAAGGAAATCAAACCATGGAAACATTAACCGCCCTCAAGGCTGCGCATGTCGCGGCGACGGTTGTGCTGTTGCTGAGTGCACTGGGGCTGGCGATCTGGGTCTGGCGTACGCGACGCAACGGTGACGCCTCGGCACCTGCGCGGACGTTGCAGCGGCCCTGGGTCTTTGTCTGGTTGCTGATGGGCCTGGCGTTGCTGAGCATGCCGTTCACCGGTTGGTGGCTGGTCCACCTGGTGGGTTGGCCGCTGGGGCAGACCTGGTTGCTGGCCTCCAGCGTGATCTACACCGTGGCGGCGCTGGCCTGGTTCTGGCTAGTGGTGCGGCTGAACAAGCTGCGCAAGGCTAAGGTGGGCGGCGGCAAGTTCACCTTCGCGTTGGCGGTGTTCAGTTTTGTGTGTTTTATCGCGATTGCGGGATTGATGGGCGCCAAGCCGGTTTAACCTGATTCACGCTATCAACTGTGGCGAGGGAGCTTGCTCCCGCTGGAGCGCGAAGCGCTCCTGAAGTCTGCAAGGACGTTTTTTCAGACGGAACGCGTTGGCCTGATTTGCGGCCGCTGCGCGACCGAACGGGAGCAAGCTCCCTCGCCACAGGTAAAGCGCTGACCTCAGTCGCGCAACGATATGACCGGCCAGCCACGCTTCTGGGCTTCAGCGCGCAAATTCGGATCAGGATCGACCGCCACAGCGTGAGTCACCTGCTCCAGCAGCGACAGGTCATTCATTGAGTCGCTGTAGAAATAGCTGTCTTCAAGCGACAACCCCGTCTCTTCCAGCCAACGATTCAAACGCGTCACCTTGCCTTCGCGAAAGCACGGCACGTCGGTGCTGCGCCCGCTGTAGCGGCCGTCGACCATTTCGCATTCGGTGGCGATCAGGGTTTCAACCCCCAGGCGCTCGGCAATCGGCCCGGTCACGAAGCGGTTGGTGGCGGTGATGATCACCAGTTTGTCGCCGGCAGCGCGGTGTTTGGCCAGCAGTTCGAGCCCCTTGGGCAACACGATCGGCTCGATGCAGTCGCGCATGTAGTCGCGGTGCCATTCATCGAGCTGGGCCATGTCGGTGCGGCCGAGGATCTCCAGGCAAAAGTTCAGGTACTCGGCGTTATCCAGCTTGCCAGCCAGGTAATCCTGGTAGAACTCGTCGTTGCGTGCCTTGTAGGCGACGGGGTCGAGAATTCCGCGCTCGCACAGGTAATCGCCCCAAGCGTGATCACTGTCACCGCCCAGAAGGGTGTTGTCCAAGTCGAATAAAGCCAGGCGCATTGCAGTTACCCGCTGAAAAGTCTGTAAAAAGGCCACAAGAATACGGTCTTTTCACAAGAGTGCACATAAGGTAGGAAGCTTCGTTGCCGCATTCACAACCTTTGTGGAACAATGCGGCGACATGCGTTTGCGAGGTTGTTGCCGTGATCGACCCCGATGGTTTCCGCCCCAATGTCGGGATTATTCTCACGAATGATGCTGGCCAGGTGCTATGGGCTCGCCGTATCAATCAAGATGCCTGGCAGTTTCCTCAAGGGGGGATCAACCCGCAGGAGACGCCGGAAGACGCCTTGTACCGCGAGCTGAACGAAGAAGTGGGTCTGGAGCGCGAAGATGTTGAAATACTCGCCTGCACCCGGGGCTGGTTGCGCTATCGTTTGCCGCAACGTCTGGTCCGAACCCACAGCCAACCGCTGTGTATCGGCCAGAAACAGAAATGGTTTCTCCTGCGCCTGGTCTCCAACGAGCAGCGGGTGCGGATGGATTTGACCGGTAAACCGGAGTTCGATGGCTGGCGCTGGGTCAGTTATTGGTATCCGTTGGGCCAGGTGGTGACATTCAAGCGCGAGGTGTATCGCCGCGCTCTCAAAGAGCTTGCCCCGCGCCTTTTAGCGCGCGACTGACGACGGAGTTCGACCCCGAGCCATGCTCAATACGCTGCGCAAGATCGTCCAGGAAGTTAACTCCGCCAAGGATCTCAAGGCGGCGTTGGGGATTATTGTGTTGCGCGTCAAAGAGGCCATGGGCAGCCAGGTCTGCTCGGTCTACCTGCTCGACCCCGAGACCAACCGTTTCGTGTTGATGGCCACCGAGGGCTTGAACAAGCGCTCGATCGGCAAGGTCAGCATGGCACCCAACGAAGGTCTGGTCGGCCTGGTCGGCACGCGTGAAGAACCCCTGAACCTCGAAAATGCCGCGGATCACCCGCGCTATCGCTACTTTGCCGAAACCGGTGAAGAGCGTTATGCCTCGTTCCTCGGTGCACCGATCATTCACCACCGCCGCGTCGTCGGCGTGTTGGTCATCCAGCAAAAAGAACGTCGCCAGTTCGACGAAGGTGAAGAAGCCTTCCTGGTGACCATGAGCGCCCAGCTCGCCGGCGTAATCGCCCACGCCGAGGCCACCGGCTCGATCCGTGGCCTGGGTCGCCAGGGCAAAGGCATTCAGGAAGCAAAGTTCGTCGGCGTACCAGGTTCGCCCGGCGCGGCGGTCGGGACCGCGGTGGTCATGCTGCCACCGGCCGACCTGGACGTGGTGCCCGATAAAACCATCCACGACATCGACGCCGAGCTGGGTCTGTTCAAGACCGCCATCGAAGGCGTGCGCGCCGACATGCGCGCCTTGTCCGCCAAGCTCGCCACCCAGTTGCGGCCCGAAGAGCGGGCGCTGTTCGACGTCTACCTGATGATGCTCGATGATGCCTCGCTGGGCAGCGAAGTGACGACCATCATCAAGACCGGCCAGTGGGCCCAGGGCGCGTTGCGTCAGGTGGTCACCGATCACGTCAACCGCTTCGAACTGATGGACGACGCCTACCTGCGCGAACGCGCTTCGGACGTCAAGGACCTAGGTCGTCGTCTGCTGGCGTACTTGCAGGAAGAGCGCCAGCAAACCCTGGTCTACCCCGACAACACCATTCTGATCAGCGAAGAACTGACGCCGGCCATGCTCGGCGAAGTGCCGGAAGGCAAGCTGGTGGGTCTGGTGTCGGTACTCGGTTCCGGCAACTCCCACGTGGCGATCCTGGCACGCGCCATGGGCATCCCGACGGTGATGGGCCTGGTCGACCTGCCGTATTCCAAGGTCGACGGCATCGACATGATCGTCGACGGCTACCACGGCGAGGTCTACACCAACCCCAGCGACGTGCTGCGCAAGCAGTTCGCCGAGGTGGTCGAGGAAGAGAAGCAACTGGCCCTCGGGCTGGATGCACTGCGCGACCTGCCGTGCGTGACCCTCGACGGCCACCGCATGCCGCTGTGGGTCAACACTGGCCTGTTGGCGGACGTGGCGCGGGCGCAAAAGCGCGGCGCCGAGGGTGTGGGCCTGTACCGCACCGAAGTGCCGTTCATGATCAATCAACGGTTCCCGAGTGAAAAGGAGCAGCTGGCGATCTATCGCGAGCAACTCGCCGCCTTCCACCCGCAACCGGTGACCATGCGCAGCCTGGACATTGGCGGCGACAAGTCACTGTCGTACTTCCCGATCAAGGAAGACAACCCGTTCCTGGGCTGGCGCGGGATTCGCGTCACCCTCGACCACCCGGAGATTTTCCTGGTACAGACCCGCGCCATGCTCAAGGCCAGTGAAGGCCTGAACAACCTGCGTATTCTGTTGCCGATGATTTCCGGCATTCACGAACTCGAAGAAGCCTTGCACCTGATTCACCGCGCCTGGGGTGAAGTGCGCGACGAAGGCACCGACGTGCCGATGCCACCGGTTGGTGTGATGATCGAGATTCCGGCGGCGGTGTACCAGACCAAGGAACTGGCGCGGCAGGTGGACTTCCTGTCGGTCGGCTCCAACGACCTGACCCAGTACCTGCTGGCCGTGGACCGCAACAACCCGCGAGTGGCCGACCTCTACGACTACCTGCACCCGGCAGTGCTGCAAGCGCTGCAAACCGTGGTGCGCGACGCCCATGCCGAAGGCAAGCCTGTGAGCATCTGTGGCGAGATGGCCGGTGACCCGGCAGCGGCGGTGCTGTTGATGGCGATGGGGTTCGACAGCTTGTCGATGAACGCCACCAACCTGCCGAAAGTGAAGTGGATGCTGCGCCAGATCAACCTGACGTGGGCCAAGGACCTGCTCGCTGAGCTGATGACCATCGACAACCCGCAAGTTATCCACAGCTCGCTGCAACTGGCGCTGAAGAACCTTGGGTTGGCGCGGATGATCAATCCGGCGGCGATCAAGACCCTCTGAAACGCTGGCGGCCCCTGTGGCGAGGGAGCTTGCTCCCGTCCGGCTGCGAAGCAGTCGTAAGCCGGCCAATGCGATCTTTCTGAAAGAGCGCATTGGCCGAATTGGGAGCGCTTCGCGCTCCAGCGGGAGCAAGCTCCCTCGCCACTATTTATGACCTGCCTTTAAATTCTCAACTCCACCTCCCCCAAATGCCCGCCATACGGCCCGAAGCTGCGCTCGACCATCACCCGCGTCCCATCCGCCTGAACAATCAGCGCGGTACTCGCTCGTGTCCCGTAACTTGGGCTGGCAATGAACACACTCGACAACAAACTCTCGGTCGCCAAGCCGACTCCAGTGTCCGGAAGTTCGGCGAATGGTGCGGTGTGCGGGTCGCTTAACAAGTCCAGCAACGCCTGCGGTTGAGGGTCGGCCAGCACTTCGCTCAACGCAGCCTTGGCCTTGAGCACTTTCGGCCAAGGGGTGTCGAGGCCGGCATTCGACAGGCCATAGACACCCGCCGCCAGCAACACCGGTTCAGGTGCCAGCGCGTGGTAGTGCCAGAGCTCCCTGGCGTTGCCGACCAACAGGTTGAAGCCGGCATATTCCAGTGAACGTCGAGAAACGTCGGTCAAATAGTCATCAATCGACATGTCACCACTGAGAAAACGCGCCACCAACTCGCCTCGGGATTTACGCGCGGGGGGTTGGTGCGGGTTGCGGATGTTGGTCAGCGCGGCAAAGCGCCCGTTGGCGCCAATGCCGAGCCAGGTGCCACCGGCCTCCAGGTCACGACCGGCGTACACCTGCGGGGCTTCGGGCCATTGGGCCAGCGGCAGGCTGGGGCGGGCATAAAACTCATCGCGGTTGGCCGCGACGATCAGCGGCGTTGCGTGGCCGGGGCGCCAGGCGAAAACGATCAGGCACATAAGGCTGTCCCTTGGTGTTTTTTTGCCACTCTACGCAGACATCGGCCGGGTATCCATCGCCATCCAGTGGAGCTTGGTGCCATGCATCCGTTACCATGCGGCGGCTATTTTTGAGAAGCGGATAAGGACGGTCATGGAATTTCTGCTCTACATGGTGCTGGGTGCCTGCGCAGGCGTGTTGGCCGGGCTGTTCGGGGTCGGTGGCGGGATCATCATTGTCCCGGTGCTGGTGTTCAGTTTCTCCTTGCAGGGCTTTGATCCGTCGGTACTCACCCACCTGGCGGTCGGCACGTCGCTGGCGACCATCATCTTTACCTCGGTCAATGCGGTTCGCGAGCATCAGCGCAAAGGCGCGGTGCGCTGGCCGATCTTTGTCTGGATGACCCTGGGGATTCTCCTCGGCGCAGGCTTTGGTGCGATGACCGCCGAAGCGATCTCCGGCCCGCACTTGCAGAAAATCATCGGCGTGTTTGCCCTGGTGATCGCCGTGCAAATGGCCCTGGAGCTCAAACCCAAGGCCAGCCGAACCGTTCCCGGCAAGGTGGGTCTGACCCTGGCCGGCAGCGTAATTGGCTGGGCCTCGGCGATTTTCGGGATTGGCGGCGGTTCGTTGACCGTGCCGTTCCTGACCTGGCGCAGCGTGCCGATGCAGCAAGCCGTGGCGACTTCATCGGCCTGTGGCCTGCCGATCGCATTGGCCAGTGCATTAAGTTTCATGATTCTGGGCTGGCACGATCCCCTGTTACCCGCCCATAGTCTGGGGTTCATTTATTTACCGGCGCTGCTGGGCATTGCCCTGACCAGCATGCTGTTCGCCCGTTTCGGCGCACGACTGGCCCACAAGCTGTCGCCGCGTTTGCTCAAAAGACTGTTTGCCGCTTTGCTGTTGTGCGTGGGCACCAGCTTTTTGCTCTGAGCCCTTTGCTTCGAGCCGTGGCGCAATCCTGGCTTAATCCCGGCGTGGCACGGTCGCGCCAGGAATTTTAGGTTTCAACTCTAACGAGGAGTCGTAATGCTGCCTTACCCGCAGATTGACCCGGTGGCCCTGGCCATCGGCCCGCTGAAAATCCACTGGTACGGCCTGATGTACCTGATCGGTATCGGCGGCGCGTGGTTGCTGGCGTCGAGCCGGATGAACCGCTTCGACCCGACCTGGACCAAGGAGAAGCTCTCCGACATGGTCTTCTGGATGTCGATGGGCGTGATTGTCGGCGGCCGCCTGGGTTATGTGCTGTTTTACGACCTGAGCGCCTACATCGCCAACCCGCTGCTGATTTTCGAGGTGTGGAAGGGCGGCATGTCGTTCCACGGAGGCTTCATCGGCGTGATGCTGGCGGCACTGTGGTTTGGCAAAAAGAACGGCAAGTCGTTCTTCCAGCTGATGGACTTCGTCGCACCGATGGTGCCGATCGGCCTGGGTGCCGGGCGCATTGGCAACTTCATCAACGCCGAGCTGTGGGGCAAGCCGACCGACCTGCCGTGGGCGATGATCTTCCCGACCGATCCGGCGCAGCTGGCGCGCCACCCGTCGCAGCTGTACCAGTTCGCCCTCGAAGGCGTGGCATTGTTTGTCATCCTTTGGCTGTACTCGCGCAAGCCTCGGCCGACCATGGCGGTCTCCGGGATGTTCGCGCTGTTCTACGGGATCTTCCGGTTCGTCGTTGAACTGGTGCGGGTGCCGGACGCGCAACTCGGCTACCTGGCATTCGGCTGGGTGACCATGGGTCAGGTGCTGTGCATCCCGATGATCGTCGGCGGCCTGTATCTGATCTGGCTGGCCTACAACCGCGCCCCGGCGACTCCCGCTACTCCGGCGCCTTGACGCGCCGCGCTCTACATTCGAAACGCAGGGCTGCGGCCCTGCGTTCAAGGACACAGGTAATTCATGAAGCAATATCTCGATCTGGTCGCCCACGTCATCAAGAACGGCACCAAACAAGCCAACCGTACCGGCGTGAACACCATCAGCTTCCCCGGCGCGATGCTGCGTTATGACCTGAAAGAAGGTTTCCCGGCGATCACCACCCGCAAGATGGCCTTCAAATCGGCCATTGGCGAGATGTGCGGTTTCCTGCGCGGCGTGAACAATGCAGCTGAGTTCCGTGCGCTGGGCTGCAAGGTCTGGGACCAGAACGCCAACGAAAACGCCCAGTGGCTGGCCAA
Source organism: Pseudomonas purpurea (assembly GCF_039908635.1). NCBI lineage: Bacteria > Pseudomonadati > Pseudomonadota > Gammaproteobacteria > Pseudomonadales > Pseudomonadaceae > Pseudomonas > Pseudomonas purpurea. The sequence continues at coordinate 5,529,743 of NZ_CP150918.1, read as the reverse complement.
CCCGTTCCGTCAGGGCGAAGACGACCTGGGCGAGATCTACGGCGTGCAATGGCGCAAATGGCCGGCGTACAAGCAGATCCCGGTCAGCAATCAGGCGGCTATCGAGCAGACCTTGAGCCAGGGCTATCGGCAGATCGCCGAAGGCGAAGAAAACGGCCAGGCCTACGTGGTGCTGTACAAGGCCATCGACCAGATTCGCCAGTGCGTCGACACCATCATCAAGGACCCGGGCAGCCGCCGGATCCTGTTCCACGGCTGGAACGTTGCGCAGCTGGATGAAATGGCCCTGCCGCCGTGCCACCTGCTGTATCAGTTCCACCCGAATGTCGAGACCAGGGAAATTTCCCTGACCCTCTACATCCGTTCCAACGACCTGGGCCTGGGCACGCCGTTCAACCTCACCGAAGGCGCCGCGCTGCTGAGCCTCATCGGTCGCCTGACCGGCTACACGCCACGCTGGTTCACCTATTTCATCGGTGATGCCCACGTCTACGAAAACCATTTGGACATGCTCAACGAACAGCTCAAGCGCGAGCCGTTCCCGATGCCAAAACTGGTGATCTCCGACCGCGTGCCGGAGTTTGCCAAGACCGGTGTGTACCAGCCGGAGTGGCTGGAACAGATCGAGCCAAGCGACTTCTCGCTGGAAGGCTACGAACACCATGCGCCAATGACCGCGCCGATGGCGGTCTAAGCCTTAACACTGGCCCAATGTGGGAGCGAGCCTGCTCGCGAATGCAATCGGTCAGCTGATATCAATGTTGGCTGACACAGCGCTTTCGCGAGCAGGCTCGCTCCCACAGTCGTTTTGTGGTGTTGATCAGTGCCCGTGGCTACGCCCGACATGGGAAGGCTCGGTCTCACTGGCCACCACTCCGCCGCTGACTTCCAGCCGCTGCAAAATCCCGCACTGTTCGATATCCGGCCCTTCGCTGCAGCGTTGGCGCAGGTCGATGAGTTGTGCCTGCAAGGCCAGCAAACCGTCGATCCGTGCCTTGACGTGAAGGATGTGCTCGTCGACCAGCGCGTTGACGCTTTCGCACTGATCCTGCGGGCTGTCGCGCAGGGCCAGCAGGCTGCGGATTTCTTCGAGGGTCATGTCGAGGGTGCGGCAGTTGCGGATGAAGGTCAGGCGTTCGGTGTGGGCCTGGGTGTAGACACGGTAGTTGCCGTCACTGCGGGCGGGTTCCGGCAGCAGGCCTTCGCGTTCGTAATAGCGGATGGTTTCGACCGCGCAGTCGGTCAGTTTGGCCAGTTCGCCGATCTTCATCGTGGCAATCTCCGATTGGGTGCTTGACCCTATAGTGGCTACAGGGTCTTTACTTGGCAACAGGCACCTTCATGGACGCAACCCGATGAGCGATTCCCTGCACACCCACAAGCCCCACGCTGATCACGATCACGATCACAGCCACACGCTCAAGCCTGTGGAGAAACACGATCACGCCAGCCATGGCGGTTCTTGCTGTTCCAGCGCGGCGGCGCCCTCACTGATCAAACTCAGTGAAACGCCAACCGACGGTGCGCGCCTGAGCCGCTTCCGGATCGAGGCCATGGACTGCCCGACCGAGCAGACGCTGATCCAGAACAAACTCGGCAAACTAGCGGGTGTGCAGCAACTGGAATTCAACCTGATCAACCGCGTACTCGGCGTGACCCACGACCTGCCGACTACCGCGTCGATCATCGCCGCGATCAAGTCCATCGGCATGGTTGCCGAACCGATCGAGGAGGGCGCCGACGCGCAAGCCGGCAGCCTGGCCCCGGTGAAAAAGCCCTGGTGGCCGTTGGCGCTCTCGGGTGTCGGTGCCTTGGCGGCTGAAGTGATTCACTTCACCAGCGCCGCGCCGACCTGGGTGGTGGCCATCGTCGCGCTGGTGTCGATCCTCAGCGGTGGCTTGGGTACCTACAAAAAGGGCTGGATCGCCCTGAAGAACCTCAACCTGAACATCAACGCACTGATGAGCATCGCGGTGACCGGTGCGGTGTTGATTGGGCAGTGGCCGGAAGCGGCGATGGTGATGTTCCTGTTCACCGTGGCCGAGTTGATCGAAGCCAAATCCCTGGACCGCGCGCGCAATGCCATCAGCGGCCTGATGCAGATGACACCGGAAAAGGTCACCGTGCAGCAACAGGACGGTAACTGGGTCGAATCAGAAGCCAAAAACATCGAACTGGGTGCGCGGGTGCGGGTGCGTCCCGGCGAGCGCATTGGCCTGGACGGTGTCGTGGTGTCCGGCAACTCGACCATCGACCAAGCGCCGATTACCGGTGAAAGCCTGCCGGTGGAGAAAACCGTCGGCGACAAAGTCTTCGCCGGCACCATCAATCAGGCCGGTTCCCTGGAATACACCGTGACTGCGGCGGCCAACAACTCGACCCTGGCGCGGATCATTCATGCCGTGGAAGAGGCGCAAGGCGCACGGGCGCCGACCCAGCGCTTTGTCGACAGCTTCTCGAAAATCTACACCCCGGTGGTGTTCATCTTCGCCTTGGGCGTGGCGCTTGTCCCGCCGCTGTTCATGGGCGCGGCGTGGTTTGACTGGATCTACCGTGCGCTGGTGTTGCTGGTGGTCGCGTGCCCGTGTGCACTGGTGATTTCCACCCCGGTGACCATCGTCAGCGGCCTCGCGGCGGCGGCGCGCAAAGGCATCCTGATCAAGGGCGGCGTGTACCTGGAGGGCGGTTACAAACTCGATTACCTGGCGCTCGACAAGACCGGCACCATCACCCACGGCAAACCGGTGCAGACCGATTACCTGTCCCTGGACCCAACGGTGGAGGCCACCGCGCAAGTGCTCGCCGCCAGCCTGGCCGGGCGTTCGGATCACCCGGTGTCGCTGGCCATCGCCAACGCAGCGGTGGATAAACAGTTGGCGCTGCGTGCTGTGGATAACTTCGAAGCACTGACCGGCCGGGGCGTGCGCGGCGAGATCAACGGTCAGGTGTACCACCTGGGCAACCATCGCTTGGTCGAAGAACTGGGCCTGTGCTCGCCCGCGCTGGAAGAAAAACTGTTCGCCCTGGAAAAACAGGGCAAGACCGTGGTGTTGCTGCTCGACACCTCGGGCCCGTTGGCGCTGTTTGCCGTGGCGGACACGGTCAAGGAATCCAGCCGCGAAGCCATCCGGCAGTTGCATGACCTGGGTATCAAAACCCTGATGCTGACCGGCGACAACCCACACACCGCCCAGGCGATTGCCGCGCAGGTGGGGATTGATCAGGCCCGGGGCGACTTGCTGCCGACCGACAAACTCAACGCCATCGAAGCGCTGTACGCCCAAGGACACCGGGTCGGCATGGTCGGCGACGGCATCAACGACGCCCCGGCGCTGGCCCGTGCACAGATCGGTTTCGCGATGGCCGCCGCTGGCACCGACACGGCGATTGAAACCGCCGATGTCGCCCTGATGGACGACGATCTACGCAAGATTCCCGCCTTCATTCGCCTGTCGCGCCAGACCTCTACGGTCCTCACGCAAAATATCGCCTTGGCATTGGTCATCAAGGCGATCTTTCTTGGGGTAACCTTCGCAGGGCTCGCCACCATGTGGATGGCGGTGTTCGCCGACATGGGCGTGGCCCTGCTGGTGGTGTTCAATGGTCTGCGCCTGTTGCGCAAATAAATGAAGTGAGGGTGTTGTGCTGAGTGCCGAGCTGAAGGCGTTTTACATGGTCGCGCGTTTGGGCAGTATTACCCTGGCGGCGAAAAAGCTTGGCCTGAGCCAGCCCACGGTAACGACTCAGATTCGGCATCTGGAAAGCCAGTATTCGGTTGAGTTGTTCTATCGCGGCGGTCGTCGGCTGACAGTCAGCGACGAAGGGGCGCGGTTGCTGCCGATGGTCAAGACGCTGATGCAGCAGGAGGCCGACATCGAGTTTTTCCTGCGCAACAGCGGCCAGGTCCAGGGCGCGTTGCGCATCGCCGCGACCGCACCGTATTACATTCTGGATCTGGTAAAGGCGTTCCGTGAGCGCTTGCCGCAGGTGGAAGTCTCGGTGGAAATCGGCAACTCCCAGCAGGTGCTCGAAGCGCTTGAGGACTACCGGGTCGACCTGGCCGCGTCTTCGCAGTTGCTGGAGGACGCGCGATTGATCCGCCGCGTACTCGGCACCGACCCGCTGGTGCTGGCGGTGCATCGCAACCATCCGCTGGCGGTGCATGATCATGTGCAGCTCAGTGCGCTGGCCGGGCACACTTTATTGATGCGTGAAACCGGCTCGACCACCCGGCGCCTGACGGAAGAACTGCTGGCCAGCGCGGGGGTGAGTTTTGGCCCGTTGCTGGAGATCGGCAGCCGTGAATCGATCCGTGAAGCGGTGCTGCGCAACATCGGCATCAGCATCATCGCCCGCCAGGAAGTGCCCCACGATCCGCAGTTGCGGGTGCTGACCCTCGAAAACGCGCCGCAGATCCCCGAATACCTGTACTGCCTCAAGGAACGCAAAAACGCCCGTCTGCCGGCAGCATTCCTCGGCCTGGCCCAGGAAATGTCCCCGGCCTAGAGATCGTTCCACTTTGTGGCGAGGGAGCTTGCTCCCGCTCGGCTGCACAGCAGTCGTAAACCCAGCGAATGCGTTTTACCTGACAGTACTCTGCTGCTGATTTTGGACCGCTGCGCGGTCCAGCGGGAGCAAGCGCCCTCGCCACAATGTACCCGCAGGTAGCTCCTGAAGTCTCCAACAACCCAAATCCCCGAATACCACTATCGGCCGTTTTTGCCTCACTGCCACATGACGGACGCATTACAGCTCTAGGATGGCCTGCATCTGCTAGATGAGGTCCGTCCATGAACCACCCGAACGCAACTGCCCAGGTCTTTCCCGGCGCGCCGATGAAGGTGCGCGGTATCGAGAAACGCTTCGGCGCCTTCACCGCGCTGGATAACGTGTCGCTGGATGTCGAGGCCGGTGAACTGGTATGCCTGCTCGGGCCTTCGGGTTGCGGCAAAACCACCTTGCTGCGCTGCATCGCCGGGCTGGAACGTCAGGATCGCGGCGAGTTGTACCTAGGTGATCGCGACGTTTCCCTGCTGGCACCGCAGGCTCGGGACTACGGCATTCTGTTCCAGTCTTACGCGCTGTTCCCCAACCTCACCGTTGAAGCCAACATTGCCTACGGCCTCGCTGGCAGTGGTCGCGATGAAGTGCGCAAGCGTGTCGGCCAGATGCTGGAACTGGTGGGCCTGATCGGCAGTGAGAAAAAGTACCCCGGCCAATTGTCCGGCGGTCAACAGCAACGGGTCGCACTGGCCCGGGCCTTGGCGCCGGCCCCGTCGTTGTTGCTGCTGGACGAACCGATGTCGGCCCTCGACGCCCGGGTTCGCGAGCACCTGTGCACCGAGTTGCGCCAGTTGCAGCGCAACCTCGGCATCACCACGTTGATGGTCACGCACAACCAGGACGAGGCCATGCTGATGGCCGACCGTATCGCCGTGATGAACAACGGCAAGGTCGAGCAGTACGCCACGCCCCAGGAAATCTACAATCGCCCGGCCACGCCGTTCGTGGCCGAGTTCGTCGGGCAGGGCAACTGGTTGCCGTTCCAACGCAACAGCGACAGCCATGCGCAGGTCGGCGGGATGAACCTGCGCCTGGCCGATAACAGCGGCAACGCCGCGTCGGGCCGACTGTTCTGTCGCCCGGAAGCCATCAGCATCAACCCGTTGGTGCATGAAGAAAACCTGTTCCCGGCCAAGGTCCGCGAGATCACGTTCCTGGGCAACCGCTGCCGGATGAGCTTCGAGTTAAACCATCTGCCCGGTCATGCACTGCTCGCCGAACTGTCGCCCGAAGCCATGCCGCGCCTCGGTGCCCAGGACATCATGGTCGCCTTGCCGCCGCGCAGCTTGCAGGTGTTTGCCTGATGAGCGCGCCCATCGCGCTGCCGATACCGCACAAGCAGGTTCGGCAGGCCTCCCGCGCAGAAATCGGTGACCGGGTGTTCGTGGTCGGCGGCAAGGTCCTGCTGCTGTGCCTGCTCAGCGTCGCGGTGTTGATGCCGCTGCTGGCGATCTTCTGGCGTGGCTTCAGCTCCGAAGCCGGGCAGGGCGGTGGCCTGGTCGCCGCCCGTGAATTGGTGACCAGCGCCAATTTCCACTGGCTGCTGGGCAATAGCCTGAAAGTCTCCCTCAGCGTCGCGGCTATTGTCGTGCCGTTGGCGTACCTGTTTGCCTACGCCCTGCAACGCACGTTGATTCCCGGCAAAGCGATCTGGCGCGGTATGTCGTTGCTGCCGTTGATGGCGCCGTCGATGCTGCCGGGCATTGCGCTGGTCTACCTGTTCGGCAACCAAGGCATGTTGCGCGGTTTGCTCTCGGAGAACATCTACGGCTTCTGGGGCATTGTGCTGGGCGAGGTGATTTACACCTTTCCCCACGCCTTGATGATTCTGCTGTCGGCGCTGTCCCTGGCCGATGCGCGGTTGTTCGACGCCGCGTCGAGCATGGGTGCCAGCCCGGCCAAGGCGTTTCACAGCATTACCTGGCCGGCGACCCGGCAAGCGGTATTCGCCGCATTCTGTCTGGTGTTCACCCTGACCATCACCGATTTCGGTGTGCCGGTGGTGGTCGGTGGCGGCTATCAAGTACTGGCGCTGGAAGCCTACAAAGCCGTGGTCGGCCAGCAGCAATTCGGTCGCGGCGCGCTGATCGGCATGGTGCTGTTGCTGCCGGCCCTGTTCAGTTTTGGCGTCGATGCCTGGCTGCGCCGTCGTCATGGCGATTCCATGAGCGGTCGGGCGCAAGTCTTCCAACCGGCGCCGTCGCGGCTGCGCGATGGCTGCTACCTGACTGTCGTGCTGCTGATCTGCGCCGCGCTGTTGCTGGTGTTCGGCATGGCGGTGTACTCCTCGCTGGTGAAGTTCTGGCCGTACAACCTGTCGCTGTCGCTCAATCACTACCAGTTCGGCGACACCGCCGGCGGTGGCTGGCTGGCCTACGGCAACAGCGTGAAGATGGCCCTGTGCACGGCGTTGATCGGCAGCGGCTTGATCTTCACCGGTGCCTACCTGATGGAAAAAACCAAAGGCCAGCGCGGCTTGAACCTGGCGCTGCGCATGCTCAGTTTCGTACCGATGGCGGTGCCGGGGTTGGTGCTGGGCCTGGGCTACGTGTTCTTCTTCAACCTCACCGGCAACCCGTTGCATGTGCTCTACGGGACCATGACCCTGCTGGTGGTCTGCACCATTGCGCACTATTTGACCACCGCGCAAATGACCGCCACCACTGCGCTGCGCCAGCTCGACGCCGAATTCGAAGCCGCCGCGCTGTCGCTCAAGGCGCCGCTGTACCGCCACTACTTGCGCGTCACCGTGCCGATCTGTCTGCCGGCGCTGCTGGACATCGTGCGCTATCTGTTCGTCTCGGCGATGACCACCGTTTCAGCGGCGATCTTCCTCTACAGCCCCGACACCCTCCTCGCGGCGGTGGCGGTGCTGAACATGGACGACGCCGGCAATGTCGGCGGCGCGGCCGCCATGTCCACCCTGATTCTGTTCACCTCGGCGGGCGTTTCCCTGCTGCTGGCCTGGGCTTCGCGCGGCTTGCTGCGCCGCTCCCAGGCCTGGCGGCAAACCGTGCCCGGCAACTGATTTGCCCATCCCTCCACACTGATCTGCATTCACACAGGAACCGCACCATGTTCAAGCCCCTGGCTCTTGCCGCTGCTGTCCTCACTGCTTTCAGCCTGAACGCCTTTGCCGCGAAAACCGAACTGACGGTGTACACCGCCCTTGAAGCCGAGCAACTGAAGACCTACAAAGAAGCCTTCGAAAAGGCCAACCCGGACGTGGAGATCAAGTGGGTGCGCGATTCCACCGGGATCATCACCGCCAAACTGTTGGCCGAAAAAGCCCGCCCGCAGGCTGATGCAGTGTGGGGCCTGGCGGCGTCGAGCCTGGCGATCCTTGATCAGCAAGGCATGCTGCAAAGCTACGCGCCGAAGGACTTGGGCAAGATCGGCGGCAACTACCGCGACGCCGCCAACCCGCCAGCCTGGGTGGGCATGGACGTGTGGGCCGCGACCATTTGCTTCAACACCGTCGAAGCCCAGAAGCAAGGCCTGACCAAACCGGTGAGCTGGCAGGACCTGACCAAGCCTGAATACAAAGGCAAGATCGTCATGCCGAACCCGGCATCGTCCGGCACCGGTTTCCTCGACGTCAGCGCCTGGCTGCAAACCTTCGGCGAGAAGCAGGGCTGGCAGTACATGGACGACCTGCACCAGAACATCGGCCAGTACGTTCACTCCGGTTCCAAGCCATGCAAGCTGGCGGCTGCGGGTGAATTCCCGATTGGCATTTCCTTCGAGTACCCGGCCGTGCAGCTCAAACGCCAGGGCGCTCCGCTGGACATCGTGTTGCCGAAAGAAGGCCTGGGCTGGGAAATCGAAGCCACCGCCGTGATCAAGGGCACGCCCCATGAAGACGCCGCGAAGAAACTCGCCGACTTCTCCGCAAGCCCTGCCGCGATGGAGCTGTACAAGGAAAACTTCGCCGTCCTCGCCCAGCCTGGCATCGCCAAGCCACAGACCGAGCTGCCGGCCGACTACGAGCAACGCCTGATCAAGAACGACTTCGCCTGGGCCTCGAAAAACCGCGACGAGATCCTCACCGAATGGCGCAAGCGATATGACGGCAAGTCCGAGAAGGTCGTTGCCAAGTAACTGATGAAACCCTCTGTGGCGAGGGAGCTTGCTCCCGCTCGGCTGCGTAGCAGTCGTAAACCGGTTGACGCGTGGTATCTGAATAATCGCGGTATCAAGGTTTTTGGACCGCTTTGCGGTCCAGCGGGAGCAAGCTCCCTCGCCACAAAGGACTGTGTTGTACGCAGGATTTTTGCAGGACAAAGCTCAATGACACACCACAGCGACATGCTGATCGTCGGCGCCGGCATTCTGGGCTTGTCCCACGCCTATGCCGCCGCCAAACGCGGCCTTAAGGTCAGCGTTTTCGAACGCAGCGCCACGCCGCTGGGCGCTTCGGTGCGCAACTTTGGTCAAGCACTCGTCACCGGCCAACCGCCGGGCCAGATGCTTGAACTGGCCAAGGCCAGCCGCGAGATCTGGGGCCAATGGGCGCAGCTCGCGGGTTTGCAACTCAAACGTAACGGTTCGTACCTGTTTGCCCGCACCGAGGCTGAAGAACACCTGCTGGAAGCTTTCTGCAAAGGGCGCGCCATCGAGCACGGCTACCGCGTCGATCTGCTGCGCGGTGCTGCACTGCGCGATCTGTACGGCGGCCAGTTCAGCCATCACCGCGCCGCGTTGCACGGCATGGACGATCAGCAACTGTATTCCCGTGAAGCCATCCCGGCGCTGATCGATTACTTGCGCCGCGAACTCGGCGTGGCGTTTCACTTCTCCACCCTGGTGCGCGATATCGAGCCCGGCCGCTTGCACAGCACCGCGGGCAGTTTCACCGGGGAGCAAATCATCGTTTGCTCGGGCCACGATTATCAGACCCTGCTGGCCGAGCCGATTGCCGCCCTCAACCCGCAAATCTGTCGCCTGCAAATGCTTCGTGCCCGGCCGCAGATCAACCTCAACCTGCAACATGCGCTGCTCACCGGTCTGAGCTGTGTGCACTACGGTGCCTTCGCCGATTTGCCGGAAGCGGAAGCCGTGCAGGCGCAGATTCTGCGCGAGGCGCCGCACCTGCATGAGCATGGCATTCACCTGTTGATCAGCCCGACGCCTCACGGCGAGCTGATCATCGGTGATTCCCACGATTACGGCAGGGACCCGTCGCCGTTCAACGCTGAACAGGTGGACAACTGGATGCTCGAACTGGTCGAGCAGACGCTGGGTTGCAAGGTGCAGGTGATCGAGCGTTGGCAGGGCGTTTATGGGGCGCGCGGGGCGGTGCCGTTTTCGTTCTTGCAGGCCGCACCGGGCGTGCATGCCGCGTTGATGCACACGGGTGTCGGCATGAGCGTGGGGCCGGCGATGGCTGAACGTAACGTCAGGACCTTGTTGGGAGAACACTGATGGGCCGCAACGAACAGGTGATCGCCGAAGTGTTCGGCTGGTACGAGCGCTTCGGTGACAGCGACTACATCGGCGAGCCGGTGTCGCAGATCGAGCACATGTCCCAGACCGCCGAACGGGCCATGGCCGAAGGTTTCGACGATGAAGTGGTGCTGGCCGCGTTCTTCCACGACATCGGGCATCTCTGCGTTGAGAACGCCGAACACATGGGCGGCTTTGGCGTGGTCAGCCATGAACGCCTCGGCGCTGACTACCTGCGTCGTCTGGGTTTTAGCGAACGCCTGGCGCGGCTGGTGGAGTATCACGTTGAGGCCAAGCGTTACCTGACGTTCAAAGAACCGGGCTACTACCAACGCTTGAGCGAGGCCAGTCGGCGCACGCTGGAGTATCAGGGCGGGGTGATGACGGCCACCGAGGCGCAGGTGTTTGAGCAGGATCCGTTGTGCGCCATCAGTTTGCGGATGCGCGAGTGGGATGAACAGGCGAAGGAGATCTGGGTGCCGGTGATTGATCTTGAGGTGTTGAAGGCGAAGGCTTTGGGAGTGTTAGCGTTCTGACCCTTGTTTGGATTTTACGGATGGAATGGTGGAAGTCAGCAAATCTAGACGTTTCCTACGAGATATCAGGACGAGGCTGACTAGTCGCTTCGCAAGGGGCTGTCTAGCTTTGCTGACCTTTTCGCGTAAGAGACACCATCATGCGTTACTTAAAAATTACCGCTCAGGATCGCAGTGGCAACCATCGTGCAGATACGCTCCTTCTGCATTTTTTCGAAGCAGTGAAAGATGGCGAAGACACACTGATTCACAAGGCGTATGCGCTGGATATCACGGCTGATGGCAAGGTTGATTTTCAGGTCGGTGACGTCAATAACGACGGCAAGGAGAACACCCGGGATGAACGGTTGCTCAAGAAGTTCGCAGATGCTTTTTTGCAACTGAACTGGTTCAACGCTGGCGACACTTCGGCGCGCTACCTGAAGATTTTTGTCGAGGACTTTGCTCAGGACGGCTCTCCCGATACGGTCCGTTTGCACTTTCATGAGGGCGAGGGCGAGCCGACGGATAACTCCATCGTCTATACCGCGTCGGCTTATGACACCAACAATGACGGGAAGCTGGATTGGCTCGTGCATTTTGATGTCGACAACGATGGCGACGTTGATGCGGTGGATCAGAAACTTGTCACGTTGCTGAGTAACGAGTACTTGAAGTTCAAATGGAAATGACCGGTCGATCGGCAACGTTTTCAACGTCGCCTTGAAGCGTCATTGATGCGGCTTCGGCATTGTCCGAATGCCGCATTTTTCAACCTCGTCGACGCCGTCCCGCAAACAGGCGCCAATTGAGGAAAATCCTTACGGGCCGTGGTGGCCTGATGCCGTAGAGGCGTTTTGCTCGAGTGGTTAGTGTTCCAGACTCTTTACTTCGCAAGGAACGCTTATGCGCTATTTAAAAGTAACCGCTCAGGACCGGAACAGGACGGGTAAGGCAGACACTGTTCACTTCCAGTTCTATGAAGATGAACTCCTGACAAGGGAGACGATGGTGACTGCTACGGACTCTGGGCGTCAGCCACTGGTGAAGCTTGCCAGGACCTATTTGAAGCTCGGATGGCTCAACGTGGGAGATGGTTCGGAGCGGTACCTGCAGATATTTGCGCAAAACCCTGTCAGCGACGGAACCCCCGAAGCGGTGCGGCTGCATTTCCATGATGGATCGTTGCCCCCGCCCGGGAGCACGATTGCTTACAAGGCGTCAGCGCTTGACCGGGATATTGACGGGCGTTTCGAATTGATCCTGAGTTCGGATGTGGACAATGACGGTCGTGCAGACAGAACGGACCGAAGCCGGGTGAAGTCGTTGGCCCTCGAATTTCTGAAACTCAATTGGCACTAAAGACGCTTCGGTATGGGCTACAACTGCCGCGCTAACACTTCAACTTGCTCCTGGCGTTCCGCCTGGCTCAACCTTGCATGAGAATTGAGCGATGACCACTGCGGATGCGCGCGTGCCTTGCTCAGCGCCTCCGGCAGTTTGCCTTCGCGCCAGCTCTTGTCCTGTGGCGTGGCGACCTGGATGCTGTCCATCGCCGCGTGTCCGCGCAGGTTCAAGGCGTGCACCAGTTGCCGCTGACGCAAGGCCAGCAAGCGCAGTACGCTGTCGTCGACGGTCAGTTCGCGCTGGCCTTTGATCTTGCCCAGCAAACGGCTGCCGTAACTGCGCGCCGTTTGCAGCGCGCCCCCGGCAATCGCCCCGGCCAGCGCCGCTGCACCCAGGGTCAGGCCGCCCACCAGCAAATCCACGCCGGCACCCGCCGCCGCGCCCGCCGCGATTCCGCCGCCGACCCGCACGCCCAATTGTTTGAGAGTTTCAGGGTTGAACAAATCATCGCCCCAACGACCGTCCAGCAGCGGCAAATCGCTGGCGGCGGCATCCTGTGGGCGGAAGGCATAGAGCTTGAGCAGCGCTTCGACGCAGCGTTGTTCGCGCTGGCGCACCGCTTTGCGCAGCTCGCTGATGGCTTGGCGTTCCTGCTCGGCGTCGCTGGCCACGCTGCGCCGACACGCCGCGCAGTCGATCAGCAGTTCGGCGATCAAGCGTGCCGCGCTTTGCTGGCGCGCTTCACGTTGCGCCTGTTGATCGGCGATCAGGCGCTCCAGTTGTCCGCGGGCGCTTTCCATCAGCAGCGCAAGGCTTTCATAGAGTCGGCGCTCGCCGTCCTCGGGCGGCGCCACGCTGTCGAAACGCACCAGTGCATGCAGCCCCAAGCGCGCCAGGGCTTCGCGCCAGTCCGGCTCGCGGTGGTTGGCGCTGCTGACGAAATTCAGCACCGGCAGCAGCGGTTTGCCGCAACTGGCCAATACTTCGAGTTCGTCACGGTATTTGGCCAGCACCGGCTCGCGGGCGTCGATCACGTACAGCCCGGCGTCGGAGGCCAGCAGTTGCCGCAGCACTTTGGCTTCCTGTTCGAAACGCTGGCGCGCCTCGCTGCCATCAAGGAAGCGCGCCAGCCGCGCCGGGCCGTCGAGGCGTTCGCCGGGGCGTTCCAGCCGCTCCAGGTAATCGAGCAGGGCGATGGCGTCTTCCAGGCCAGGCGTGTCGTAGAGCTCCAGCAAGGCTTCGCCGTCCACCGACAACCGCGCCCCTTCGACATGCCGCGTGGTGCTGGGGCGATGGGACACTTCGCCGAAGCCGACGTCGCGGGTCAGGGTTCGCAACAGTGAGGTCTTGCCGACATTGGTGTGGCCGACCACGGCGAGTTTCAGCGGCTTGTTTACAGCATCAGTCATGGCCCGACTCCAGCCAGTTCATGGGTGCGCAGTCGGCGAACGGCAGTTCCAACTGTTGCAGCGCGGCATGCCAGTCGCCCAGGCGTTCGGCGTCCAGCGCCTGGCCGGGTGGCGCTTGCAGCAGCCAGACCCGTGTCGCGGCGGCGCTGCGGGCGAGTTCGGCGATCAATGCCAGGCTGCCGCGATCCGGCGAACGCCGAGGGTCACAGGCAATGGCCAGGCGTGCCGGCGGGAAACGGGTCAGTTGTTCGAGCAGTTTCTGTCGGGATTCGCGGCTGTCGAGAATCCCGGCATCGTTGACGTTTTTCGGCAGCTGCGGTGGCCATGGGCGCTGATCGTCCAGCTCTATGGCCACCAGCAGCGCGCCGTTGCTGTCCAGCGCGTGGGCGCCGCCCTCGACCTGATGCAATCGCTCGGGCGCGGCATCGCTGACGCCGAGGCGCTCGCTGCTGGGCATCAGCCGTTCGCGCAGCTGTGCGTAGCCGGGCAGTTTCAGGTCCAGCCCCAGCGCCGCACGGCCGGTTTTCCAGCGCCACAGGCAAAACAGCGCCAGCAACAGGCGTGGCAACACGCCGTACACCAGCAACACACCGACCAACCACGTCGCCCAGGCTTGCCGGGCGCTTTCGATGTTCAGCGCGGCGTCACCGCTGGCGCGGATCATCTCCACGGTGGGCACATTGAAACCCAGCAGCGCGGGCAGGGCGCCGAGGGTTTGGGTCATGGTCACGAAAGTGTCGCCGCTCAGCAGCGTGGTTTCCCAGACAAAGCCGTAGCGTCGGGTCGCCATCAGTATCAGCAACATCGCCAGGGCGCTGAGCATTGCCAGCAGCCACAAGCCGTTGACCAGAATGCCGAGCACCCAGCGATTGAGTTTCTGGCGTTGCAGCAACAGCAGCAGGGCTGGCGCCAGTTGTGCGGCTTTGGCGTCGCGGGCGAATTTCTCGCTGAGCCACAGCCACAAGCGTCCGAGGGTGGCGCCGTAGTCGCCGGCGAAGATCAGGCCCGAGGCCCAGCTCAGCAGTAGAATCAGGTTCAGCCCGAGCAGGCTGCCCAGGGCCCAGAACACATTCACCGGTTGCCGGCCATCGCTCAGCGCGGCCAACGCCAGGCCCGCGCCGCTGATGACTGCGACCACGGCCAGCACGATCAACGCCAGTCGCGCCCCTTGCAGCCAGTGGCGCAGGGCGCCGGTCAAGCCATCGCGTTCGGCCAGCCACCGGGCGCGGGCCTGGATGCGGCCCGGCAGGTCGCCGCCAGCGCTGCGGGCCAGTCGGTTGGCTTCCTGATCTTCCAGTGGGCCTGCATGTTCCTCGCGCAGGCGCACGGTTTCAGTCAACCAGAGTGTTGTCAGTTCAGTCACGCGCCATCCCGTCGCTCAAATGAGCCGTGAGCATAACCGCTGTGGCGCTTATCGGGGTAAGCGAGCCTCTGGTATCCTCGCCGACATGAAAAAAACTCTCCCTCTCAGCCTGATCGCAGCCCTCGGTGAAAACCGTGTGATCGGCGTCGACAACAGCATGCCCTGGCACTTGCCGGGGGATTTCAAATACTTCAAGGCCACCACGCTAGGCAAGCCGATCATCATGGGCCGCAAGACCTGGGATTCCCTGGGTCGTCCGCTGCCGGGTCGGTTGAACATCGTGGTCAGCCGTCAGGCGGATCTGGTGTTGAAAGGGGCGGAGGTTTATCCGTCGCTGGAAGCTGCCGTTGTTCGCGCAGAAGAATGGGCGAAAGAACAGGGCGTCGATGAGCTGATGCTGATTGGCGGCGCGCAGTTGTATGCGCAAGGAATGGCGCAGGCCGATCGCTTGTACTTGACCCGCGTGGCGTTGAGCCCGGAAGGGGATGCGTGGTTTCCGGCGTTTGATTTGAACCAGTGGAAACTGGTGTCGAATGTGCCGAACCCGGCGGAAGGCGACAAACCGGCATTCAACTTCGAAGTCTGGGAGAAGGCCTAGAAACTGTGGCGAGGGAGCTTGCTCCCGCTGGGTCGCGAAGCTGCCCCAATAAGGCTGGTGCAGTCTTTCAGAAAGAACGCGGCGCCGGGTTTTAGGGCTGCTGCGCAGCCCAGCGGGAGCAAGCTCCCTCGCCACAAAGTTGTTCTACCCGTTAAGCGTGCGCCAGATCCTCATGCTCATCGGCATCCAGCAGTGCTTTGTCGGTCTGCTGCATCATCTGGCTGGTAATCGCACCGGCCGTCATCGAACCACTGACGTTCAACGCGGTACGGCCCATGTCGATCAACGGTTCAACCGAGATCAGCAGCGCCACCAGTGACACCGGCAAGCCCATGGCCGGCAGCACGATCAGCGCGGCGAAGGTTGCGCCGCCGCCAACCCCGGCAACTCCTGCCGAACTCAAGGTCACAATCGCCACCAGCGTCGCGATCCACAGCGGGTCCAGCGGGTTGATGCCTACGGTCGGCGCTACCATCACCGCCAACATCGCAGGGTAAAGACCGGCGCAGCCGTTCTGGCCAATGGTCGCGCCAAACGAGGCGGCGAAACTGGCGATCGACTGTGGAATGCCCAGGCGACGGGTTTGCGCTTCGATGCTCAGCGGAATGCTCGCGGCGCTGGAGCGGCTGGTGAAGGCGAAGGTCAGTACCGGCCAGACTTTACGGAAGAAGCGCAGCGGGTTGATCCCGGCCAGCGACACCAATACGCCGTGAACCACAAACATCAGGCCCAGGCCGATGTACGACACCACCACGAAGCTGCCGAGTTTGATGATGTCCTGCAGGTTGGAACCGGCGACCACTTTGGTCATCAGCGCCAGCACACCGTACGGGGTCAGCTTCATGACCAGACGCACCAGACGCATCACCCAGGCTTGCAGGGTGTCGATGGCGTTGATCACTTTCTGACCTTTTTCCACGTCATCCTTGAGCAGTTGCAGCGCTGCAATCCCCAGGAATGCCGCGAAGATCACCACGCTGATGATCGAGGTCGGCTTGGCCCGGGCCAGATCGGCGAACGGGTTCTGCGGGATGAACGACAGCAGCAGTTGCGGCACATTCAGGTCCGCGACCTTGCCGGCGTAGTCGGTCTGGATGGTTTGCAGGCGCGCCATTTCCTGGGTGCCGGCCACCAGGCCTTCGGCGGTCAGGCCGAACAGGTTGGTCAGGCCGATGCCGACCAGCGCCGCAATGGCGGTGGTGAACAGCAGGGTGCCGATGGTCAGGAAGCTGATTTTGCCCAGTGACGAGGCATTGTGCAGACGGGCCACGGCGCTGAGGATCGAGGCGAACACCAGCGGGATCACGATCATTTGCAGCAACTGCACATAACCGTTGCCGACCAGGTCGAACCAGCCGATCGAGGCTTTGAGCACCGGGTTGCCGGCACCGTAGATCGTGTGCAGCGCGACGCCAAACACCACGCCGAGTACCAGCGCGAGCAAGACCTTCTTGGCCAGGCTCCAGGTGGTGTGGCGGGTTTGTGCCAGGCCGAACAGCAGGGCGAGGAACACCAGCAGATTGAGGATCAGCGGCAGATTCATTGAGGCTCCGTTAAGTCTTTGCCAGTCGCACGCTTGGGCAACCGCGAACCGGCAAGCCTAACAGCTTGATATTTATTGATTTAATAACAAAAACGCATGGCAACTGTCGTTTTTGGAATAAGGCCCTGACGCTGTGGCGAATGCCGGTGACGCAATCGGGACGCAAGCGGTCGTGCGCAGACGAGGGCTGTCACACTTATTTGTTAGCGTCGATGGCTTTCAGTCAGGGAGAAATGCACATGAAGTTCGCTCCGAAAATGTTAGCCGTTGCGATGTGCCTGGGCCTTGCCGGTCAGGCGTTTGCCACCGAACTCAAGCACTGGCCCCAGGATCAGGCCAAGCAGTTGGACGCCATGATCGCGGCCAACGCCAACAAAGGTAACTTTGCGGTGTTCGACATGGACAACACCAGTTACCGCTACGACCTCGAAGAGTCCCTGCTGCCGTTCATGGAAAACAAGGGGCTGATCACCCGTGAAACCCTCGATCCGTCCCTGAAACTGATGCCGTTCAAGGACACCGCCGACCACAAGGAAAGCCTGTTCAGCTATTACTACCGCTTGTGTGAAGTCGACGACATGGTCTGCTATCCATGGGTCGCGCAGGTGTTTTCGGGCTTCACCCTCAAGGAACTCAAAGGCTACGTCGATGAGTTGATGGCGTCCGGCAAACCGGTGCCGAGCACGTATTACGAAGGCGATGTGGTCAAGACCATCGAGGTTCAGCCGCCAAAAGTCTTCACCGGCCAAGCCGAGCTGTACAACAAGCTGATGGAGAACGGCATCGAGGTCTACGTGATGACGGCCGCGTCTGAAGAGCTGGTGCGCATGGTCGCCGCCGATCCGAAGTACGGCTACAACGTCAAACCGCAAAACGTCATCGGCGTGACCACGCTGCTCAA
This sequence comes from Pseudomonas purpurea, assembly GCF_039908635.1. Taxonomy (NCBI): domain Bacteria; kingdom Pseudomonadati; phylum Pseudomonadota; class Gammaproteobacteria; order Pseudomonadales; family Pseudomonadaceae; genus Pseudomonas; species Pseudomonas purpurea. The sequence goes on along the minus strand of NZ_CP150918.1, from coordinate 5,512,059 downwards.
GGACCGCAAGACCGGCGAGCTGACCACTGCACGCAAGCAGATCGCCGCTGGCAAATATGACGAGAAGGCCAACCTGGGCCTGGAACTGACCCCGTACCTGTGGACGCCCGCGACTTGGATGGCCGGCAAGCAAGCGGCGATCCTGACCTACATCGACGAGTGGAAAAAACCGGTGCTGGTGGGCGGCGATACGCCGAGCAGTGACGGCTACATGCTGTTCCACAGCGTCGACGTGGCCAAGGGCGGCGTGCACTTGTGGGTCAACCGCAAGGACAAATACATGACCCAGATTAACGGCATGATGGCCAAGCACGCAGCGGCCCAGGCCAAAGAAGGCTTGCCGGTGACGGCGGACAAGAACTGGGTGATCGTCAAACCGGAGGATATTCAGTAAAACCCGGTAGCCTGCATCGCCAATAGCGCTCTGGCTCGGCCGGTTGCGGGGGATTGCACCCCCGTCACCGGCGAGTCCGGGTGCTTTGTTCATTCCTGAGAGTGTTTCAACTTGTGACGGCTAAAGGCGTTCTGCCATACTCGCGGCCCTTTGCGCCCCGGCCTGTTCTTTCAGTGCCGGGCTCTGGTTTCTGCTGTACGTAATGGACTACGTTGTGAGCTATCTCTCGATTGAATTCGGCTTGTGTTTCATCCTCTTTTTCCTCGTTTACTGGTCGGTGTGCTGGAGTACGCGTCTACAGAACGTACTGTTGCTGGCCGCCAGTTACGCGATCCTCGCCAGTTTCAGTCTGGACTTCCTCTACATCCTGTTGGGCTACACCGCATTGGTGTACCTGCTCGGGCTGTTGAGTGAACGTTTTCCGGGGCGTTCATTCGTCAACGGGTTGATGTTGCTGCTGGTGCTCGGCTGCTTTTACCTGTTCAAGTACCAGGACTTCTTTACCAGCACGGTGCAAAGCGCCTTCGCTCAGCTAGGGCTGGACGTCTCGCTGCCGCTGCTGGAAGTGCTGCTGCCGGTCGGCCTGTCGTTCTACACGTTTCACTCGGTCAGTTACCTGGTGTCGATCAATCGCGGCGAGCTGAAACCGGGTTCGCCGTTTGACCTGGCGCTGTACCTGGCGTTTTTCCCGAGCCTGATCGCCGGCCCCGTGAACCGGGCCACCGACATGCTGCCGCAGATTCGCCCGGCGCAAGCCCGGCAGGTGCTGGAACCGCAGCGGGCGTTGGGGCTGATTGCGCTGGCGGTGGTCAAGCTGTTCTTCCTCAGCTCCTGGCTGGCCAACGAATGGGTCGACCCGGTGTTCGAGTCGTCTGTCAGCTTTTCGGCCGAGCAGATCCTGCGCAGCGTTTACGGTTATTCGTTCCTGATCTACTTCAACTTCAGCGGCTACACCGACCTGGTGACGGGCATCGCCTTGCTGTTGGGCTTCCGTTTGCCGCTGAACTTCAACTTCCCGTACACCGCGCGCAACCTCAAGGAGTTCTGGGGACGCTGGCACATCAGCCTGTCGACGTTTATCCGTGACTACGTGTACATCCCGCTCGGTGGCAACCGCCGTGGGGTCTGGCGCGGCAATCTGAACATGCTGCTGGCCATGCTGATTTCCGGGCTGTGGCACGGCGCCAGTGTGAACTTCATCATCTGGGGCGCACTGCATGGCGTGGGGCTGGCGCTGTACAAGCTCTTCAGCCACTGGTTGCCTGCGCGTCCGACCTGGTTGGGCGCCGGTCTGCTGGCGCGGTTGTTGACCTTCCACTATGTGGCGTTTGCCTGGATCTTCTTCCGTTGTGCGTCCCTGGGCGATGCCATCGAGATGCTCAGCGGCCTGGGCGGGATGTCGCGGGCGGGGCTGGTCAGCAACGGTCTGTCGCTGCTGGGCTGCCTGTTGTTCGTGGCGCTCTATCCGCAGATCGTGGCGCTGACGCGTCGGCTGTTCGACGCCAGCATCCGGTTGCCATGGCTGCTGTATCCGGTGCCGTTGGGACTGTTCATTTGCGTGGTTATCTTTGCTTCACCATCGGGCGTACCGGGGTTTATTTATGCCAGTTTCTAATGCGTCGCCACTGTCCACGAACCTGAGCGGCGCACTTAAAGTGCTGTACGCGATCCTCGTCATCAGCGCGCTGCTGTTTTGGTTCAACCAGGACTCGATTCGCCTGTACTGCCAGCAGAAGTATCACGACGGCTGCGAGATTCCGGGCCTGGCGCAGAACCCGCAGTGGCGTTTGGGGGCTCAGTTGAACCAGACGCTGGCGGATGCGCGATCCGAAATCGTCGCCCGGCTTGAGGGCCTGGGTGACGTCAAACTGATCGCGCAAGCTCAAGCCGCAGCGAATGAAGAGGAACCGCTTGGCGAGACGCTTGCGCCATTGCCGACGCTCGAACCGGCACCGGTAGACGCTGCGTCCCAGGTTGTGACTCATCCGGCGGTGACGCCTGCGCCGCCCGTCGAGGTAGTCAGCGCACCGGCCGCGCCGGTTAATCCTGTACCGGTCGGCGCCGCGCCGGACACTCCGTTGATGGCGACGCTGGCGCTCGGTGACGAAGTGTTTTTTGTCGGCGACTCGCTGATGCAAGGGGTCGCCCCGCACATGGCGAACACCTTGCTCAAGCGTTACAAGGTCAAGAGCATCAATCTCAGTCGGCAGAGTACCGGGCTGGCCTATCCGAGCTTCTTCAACTGGCCGAAGACCGTCGAAAGCACCTTGCAGGGCAACCGGAAGATTCGCCTGATGGTGATGTTCCTCGGCCCCAACGATCCCTGGGACATGCCCGAAGGCAAGGGCAAACCGTTCTTGCGCTTCAAGACCCCGGAATGGGAAGTGGCCTATCGTCAGCGTATTGATTCCATTCTCGACTCTGCCCGGGCGCACCAGGTACAGGTGATCTGGGTCGGCCCGCCGAACATGGAGAAGGCCAAGCTGTCGACGGCCATGGCCTACCTGAACGGGCTCTACAAAAGCCAGCTCGAGGCCTATCACCAGCACTTTGTGTCGGCCAACGAGATTCTGGGCTATCAAACCGATGAGTTCTCCTATTACCTGACGGTCGACGGGAGCCGGAAGGTCAAGACCCGGGTCGATGACGGCATCCATTTCACACCGACCGGGCAAAGGCTGATCGCCGAACACGTGTTGTCGCTGATCAACTTTCCCAGCCAACAATTGACGGAGCACTGACATGCGGCGACTGCACGGCATTGCGCTGTTGTTGAGCATTACCCTGCTGAGCAGTTGCAGCCCCACGGCCGAGGTCCAGGCCACACCGGTGCCGGCGCTGAAAAAACCGGGCTACACCTCAAAGAAAGTCGTGCCGGTGGCGGGCGGCGATCCGAACATGGTGGCACTGGCGCGCAAGTTCAATACGGCGGATCGCACGCCGATCACCATCGTGCAGTTGGGCGACTCCCACACGGCGGCCGACCTGTTCAGTGGTGAGGTGCGGCGGTTGTTGCAGGCCCAGTACGGTGACGGCGGGATAGGGTTTGTCGCCGCAACGCCGGTGCCCGGCACGCGCTATGAGCGCGTCATCCTCACCGCCGCCAAGCGCCAGTGGTCGCTGGTCTCGGCGCGTAATCAACAGAGCACGCAGTTCCCGCTGGGCGGTTATCTGTCATTGCCGATGACTCCGGGGGCCAAGGTGCAGATCGCCGAGCGCCAGGGCAGTCGCCAGCAATACCGGATTTCCGCACTCTATCAGGCGACGGCCAACAGCAGCCTCAAGGCCCAGACCAATCTCACTCAGGCCAGCCGCATGCTTGCGGCCACGGGTGGACAGTGGCGCTTCAGCCCGCCGTTCAACAACCTGACGCTGCCGGTGGAGATGAGTGTCGCCAACCCCCAGGGGCTGGCCCTGGGTGGCTGGAATATCCTCGGGCAGAAGAGCGCCGGGGTGATTTATTCGGCGCTGGGCATCAACGGTGCGCGGCTGGATGTGCTGGACAAGTGGCAGGCCGATTGGCCGGACACGCTCAAGGCATTGCGCCCGGACATGGTTGTCCTGGGCCTATGGCACCAACGAGGCGTTCGACGACGATCTGGACCTGGATAAATACCGTAGCCAGTTGCAGGACAAAATCACGCTGTTGCGTAAAACCGTGCCCAAGGCAGTGATTCTGCTGGTCGGCGCGCCAGACTCCATCAAGCGCCGTGGCGCGAGTGCCTGCGCCGCCGCGCAGCCGCCGCCCTTGCGGCAGGTTATCCAGATCCAGAAAGCGGTGGCGCAGCGCAATCGCGTACTGTTCTGGGACTGGCAGGCCTTCATGGGTGGTGATTGTTCCATCCGCCAGTGGCAGGCCAGTGAGTTGGCCCGCAACGATCTGGTGCACCTGACCGCGGACGGTTATCGCAAAAGCGCCGAGGGGCTGTATCGCTTCCTGCGGGGCCAGTTGGGCGAGCGCATGCCGTGAGCCTTGCTGCGGCTGCGCAGCTTTAGGCGCCGACAAGGTCTTCTGAAGCGCAAAAAAAGGCCCCGCACTTGGCGGGGCATTTTTATGGCCGACGGTTAAGCCTTACAGCCCGTCGAGCATCGCCTTGTTGCGTACCGCGCCCTTGTCGGCGCTGGTTGCCAGCAGGGCGTAGGCTTTCAGCGCGGTGGTCACTTTGCGTGGGCGCACCTCTACCGGTTTCCAGCCTTTCTTGTCTTGCTCGACCCGGCGCGCGGCCAGCTCTTCATCGCTGATCAACAGGTTGATCGAGCGGTTCGGAATGTCGATCAGCACTTTGTCGCCGTCCTGTACCAAGCCGATTGCACCACCAGCGGCGGCTTCTGGCGAAGCGTGGCCGATGGACAGGCCCGAGGTGCCGCCGGAGAAACGACCATCGGTGAGCAGGGCGCAGGCTTTGCCCAGGCCTTTGGATTTCAGGTACGAAGTCGGGTAGAGCATTTCTTGCATGCCCGGGCCGCCTTTCGGGCCTTCGTAACGGATGATCACGATGTCGCCGGCCTTCACTTCGTCAGCGAGGATGCCGCGCACGGCGCTGTCCTGGCTTTCGAAGATCTTCGCGTTGCCTTCGAACACGTGGATCGATTCGTCGACGCCGGCGGTTTTCACTACGCAACCGTCCAGTGCGATGTTGCCGTACAGAACGGCCAGGCCGCCTTCTTGCGAGTAAGCGTGCTCGACGCTGCGGATGCAGCCGTTTTCACGGTCGTCATCGAGGGTTTCCCAACGGGTCGACTGGCTGAACGCGGTTTGCGTCGGAATGCCTGCCGGGCCGGCCTTGAAGAAGTGGTGCACAGCTTCGTCGTCGGTCTGGGTGATGTCCCACTTGGCGATGCCTTCGGCCAGGGTCTTGCTGTGCACGGTCGGCAGGTCGGTGTGCAACAGGCCGCCACGGGCCAGCGAACCGAGGATGCTGAAGATCCCACCAGCGCGGTGCACGTCTTCCATGTGGTACTTCTGGATGTTCGGCGCGACTTTGCACAGTTGCGGTACGTGGCGCGAAAGACGGTCGATGTCCTTCAGGTCGAAGTCGATCTCGGCTTCTTGCGCTGCGGCCAGCAAGTGCAGGATGGTGTTGGTCGAGCCACCCATGGCGATGTCCAGCGTCATGGCGTTTTCGAACGCCTTGAAGTTGGCGATGTTGCGCGGCAACACCGATTCATCGTTCTCGCCGTAGTAGCGTTTGCACAGCTCGACGATGGTGCGGCCGGCTTGCAGGAACAGTTGTTCGCGGTCGCTGTGGGTGGCCAGGGTCGAACCGTTGCCCGGCAGTGCCAGGCCGAGGGCTTCGGTCAGGCAGTTCATCGAGTTGGCGGTGAACATGCCGGAGCACGAACCGCAGGTCGGGCAGGCGCTGCGCTCGTACTCGGCGACCTTCTCGTCAGAGGCGCTGGAGTCGGCGGCGATCACCATGGCGTCGACGAGGTCGAGGCCGTGGCTGGCGAGTTTGGTCTTGCCGGCTTCCATCGGGCCGCCGGAGACGAAGATCACCGGGATGTTCAGGCGCAGGGCGGCCATCAGCATGCCAGGGGTGATCTTGTCGCAGTTGGAGATGCAGACGATGGCGTCGGCGCAGTGGGCGTTGACCATGTACTCGACGGAGTCGGCGATGATCTCGCGGCTCGGCAGCGAATAGAGCATGCCGTCGTGGCCCATGGCGATGCCGTCATCCACGGCGATGGTGTTGAATTCCTTCGCTACGCCGCCAGCGCGTTCGATCTCGCGGGCGACCAGTTGGCCCAGGTCCTTGAGGTGGACATGGCCCGGTACGAATTGGGTGAACGAGTTGGCAATGGCGATGATCGGCTTCTTGAAGTCGTCATCTTTCATCCCCGTGGCACGCCACAGTGCGCGGGCGCCGGCCATGTTGCGGCCGTGAGTGGATGTTTTCGAGCGGTAATCAGGCATTGGAGCACTCCGGGCGGCTAATCAGGTATCAAAAGGGGAGTGAGCTTCTATTGACCTCGGTAACACGCAGCAATAACCGCATGCCCTGAAGATGCCGATGACTTTGCGGGATCGCCGCGCGCCTCAGCCTGAGCTCATAAACCCGCCGGGGGATGACTGGCGATGAATCTCGCGATTCTACACCGCTGGCGTCAGGAAGGAATGCCGGGAAAGCCCGATGCAGGGCTGACGCCTTGGGATGGCTGATGACCGGTCGCTGCAGGCATCGCCCGAATGGCGTTGGCGGGGATATCGGCGGGTGGCGCGCTTGGTTAGACTGCCGCCCTTCGCGCAGTCGCCACCAAAGGGAGTTGGAATGCAGGTCCTCAGTCGTTCGTTATGGTTTTACCTGATCATCGGTTTGGTGCAGGGCGTGGTGATCTGGCACTCCGATGCCCTGGACATGTCGGGCGACTACCGCCTGTTGGCCGCCGTGGTCACCGCGCTGCTGGTGGGCGGCACGCTGCTGCAACTGTTGGGCGACAAGGCCAGCAAGCCGCGTGCGCTGCTGGCAGGGCTGGGATTCACCCTGTTGGTGGCGGGCATCAGCGCCTGGGTACTCACCTCCCATGGCAAAAGCCTCATGCAGTGGCAGTGGGCGAGTTGGTCCTGGCTCTTCAGCCTGGTCTTGCTGAGTTACATCGCCAGCATTTTCATTGTCGCCTGGGCGACGTCGGCAGATCGTCGCGTGCGCTATGAAGCGCTGTTCCTGCATGCCTGGAGCAACGTGTTCATCGTGGGCTTTGCCCTGGCGATGACCGTACTGTTCGGCCTGTTGGTGGCATTGTGGAACAAGCTGTTCCTGATGGTGGGCATTGAATGGTTTACCACGCATCTCCTCAGCGCAGGCTTTCTCTGTGTCAGCATCGGCGTCGTGTTTTCTCTGGCCATGTGGCTGGGGCGGCGCAATGAGAAGATCTTTGCTCTGCTGAGTTCGCTGCTGTTCAATGCCTGCCGCTATCTGTTGCCGCTGATCGCCCTGATCAGCGTGTTGTTTACCCTGGCCCTGCCGTTTACCGGCTTGCGGCAGATCTGGTTTACCGGTTACTCGACCCCCATTCTGCTGTTGTTGGCAGGGGTTCATCTGTTGCTGCTCAACGGTGTGTTTCAGGGCGGTCAACAACCGCAGCCTTATCCCCGCTGGATGATGCGCGGTATCAATTTGAGCCTGCTGTGCCCGCCCTTGCTGGTGGGGTTGGCGGCTTATTCGAGCGGGTTGCGGGTCGATCAGTACGGCCTGACACCGGTGCGTTTTGTCGCGCTGTTGCTGACATTGCTGCTGGGCATCTACAGCCTGTTGGTGGTCTGGGCGGTGGCGCTGCGTTCGTCGTCCTGGCTGGGCAGTTTGCGTGTCAGCAACCCGTTGATGGGCGTGATGTGTGCGGTAGTGCTGGTGCTTCTCAACAGTCCATGGCTCAACCCACTGGAAATCAGCGCCAGATATCAGGTGCAACAACTGTTGGACGGCCGTCTGAAAGTCGAGAACTTCGACCCTTACTACCTGCACTACAACCTCGGTGAATTTGGTGATTCGGCTTTCTCGGCACTGGAAGAAGCGCTGAAAGCGCAGAGCATTCTCGACGCGGATTCGCGTCGGGCTCTGGACCGGAAAATGAGAGAGGCAAAGGGTTCGGGCAAATGGTACGACTCGTTAACTACCGAGGAGAGTGTGCCGGTGCTGGAATGGGTCGGCCCCGAGGAGCCGGGCAGTGAACAGTTCGTGCAGCTCAATGGTAGCGAGCACCGTTGTTTGCTCTTGGGTTGCGTGTTGTGGGGGGTTGATCTTGATGGGGACGGGCGCCATGAAGTCGTGCAGATCCCCCGCAGTGACTACAACGAGCCCGTTCGCATTTTCTCCCGTGCTGCCAGCGACAAATGGGAGGCAGTGGGGATCATGATGGGCATTAACGAGGGTGGGCAATACGATTCACAGGCGCTGATCGACCGCATTCGTGATGGTCGGGTCAAACGTGTTTCGCCCCACTACAAGAGCCTGGATGTCGATGGCATGTTGCTCGCGCCTGTCGCCGGGCCCTGACACGATTCAGGCCGGGCTCAGAACCCTGCCCCGATGACTGATACGCCAGTTCAGCAACAGGCCCAAGGTACTGAGCACCAGGAAACTGAAGGCCAGCGTGACTTGCAGGTCGGCGGTGCTCAGGTTGACCAGTGCACTGATCAACCCGCCGAATATGAAGATCAGCGTGTTACCCGCCGACGCTGATGCACCGGCATTGTCGGGAAACAGGCTCATGGCTTTCGAAGTCGCCGCCGGGCGGGCGATGGTGGTACCGGCGGTGCAGATGATCATCGGCAGCAGGATGGTCGCGGTCGACAGGCTGAACTGGTGCCACAGGTACAACAACGTTACACCGGCGAAACCGATCAGGCTCAGCCCGACGACGATTTGTGTATTCGGGGTGATTCGGTTGCCGAGCACCCGGGCAACGATTCCGCCAATAATGTAGGCCGCGCCATAGAGCAGCAGGGTCAGGGAAAACTCATAGGCCGTCAGTTGCAACTGCTCCATGAAGATCAGGGGCGAAATGACGATGAAGGAAAAGTGGCAGGCGAACACGATTGCCGCGATCAACCAATAGCCCACGAACGTGAAGTTGCTGAAGACCAGCCGGTAAGCCCCGATGATGCCGTGGCGGGGCCCCTGGGGTGTGTGCGAGTTCTCCAGGAACAGGCAGGCTTTCAGGAAGACGGCGGCGCAAAGGGCAATAAAAACATGGAAGCTACCGGGCCAGCCCAGCAGTTCTTGCAACAGTGTGCCGGCCAGTGGTGAGACGGAAATGAAGATCCCGCTCGCGGTGACCATCAGGATGCGCAACTGATCGCGCTCCTTGCCCTCGAACAGGTCCTGGACCAACGCCTGGGACAACACGAAACAACCGCAACCGAGTGCCTGGACGACCCTGAACAACAGGAAGTAGCCATATTCGGTGGACATCACGCAGCCCACCGAGCCGACAACCGACACCGCCATGCCCGCCAGCAGCAGGCGTTTGCGGCCGATGACATCCGAGAGTGGCCCGATCAGCAGTTGCGAGACGGAAATGCCGATGGCAAACAGGCTGATGGAAAAGGCAATGTCGGCGGGTGAAGTACCAAAATGTTCCGACAGCGCTGGAAACGATGGCAGCAGCACATCCACCGGAAACACCCCGAGCATGACCATGGTCATCAATAGCACCGTGGCCGCGCGGCGTTTGTTGAGGTCTTTCGCAGTGTTCACTTCAGCCATCGATAAGGCCCGCCTTCAAGAACAGTAGCCGGTTGTGGGAAAGGTCAAAGAAGCCTGCTTTTTTCATCGCCAACAGCGTAGCCGTTGCGCCTGATCGCGCACGCTGGAGCTGCGCCGCTGCTGTTGAGAGGTTGCCGAGCAGGTCGGCGATGGTGTCAGCCGGCAGGGCCGACGCTGTGCAGGCTGCTGCTCAGCCACGGCTCATCGATTTCGAAGAAAATCATGATGATTTCCAGCAACAGGTCCGCAGCGAATGTGCGCTGACGGGCGTCGAGGGTCGGCCACAGGTGCTCGAACACCTCGCAGAAGTAACGACTGTGTCGGGCCTCGTCTTCAAGGTGGTCCCTGAGCATTTCATAGACGCCGCTTACCAGGCTTTGCCGGGTGATGTTCAGCAGTTCTTTGGCGATGATCGTTTCGCTGACAAAACCCATCAACAACCACGCCAGCGCGGTATGTCGGTTGGGTGTATGACTGATCACGCCAAGTAAACGGCTGATGCGGCGCGGGGACGTGCCGCGCAGGCTCATGCCGTAATGGCTCGCCACTTGCTCGGCGATCGCGTTGGAAAACAACGCGTGATAACCCTCGTCTGTGTAGAGCTGCAGGGCGGCGGTTTTCATGGCGGAGGGGACGACGATATCGAGTTCGCCGTGGACGAGGGTTTCGACCGCACGATTGACGATTTTGTGTTCAAGGCGGGTGGTGTAGTCGAGGAAGTACACCAGGTGGTTGGCCGCCAGCCGCTGGCAGGCGCCCTGTCCCATTGCTTCGACTCTCGGGTGTTGCAGGTAGGGCAGGAAGGCCGGTGGGAACCAGTCTTTGGTTTCCAGTGCTTGTTCCAGCGCGTCGGGCAGCACATAGGCATGTCGGTGATTACGTACCGCTGCTTTGGTGTCCCAGTCCCCCAGGGTGAAACGTAGCGGCAGTGATTGCGTGGCGGTGCCGGGCATTATCGAGGCTCCCGGGTGTTGATCAGTGCGTTGAGTTCCTGGCACTGCGCATGCCCGTTCCCCGGCCCGCAGCCTACAAAGAATAATGGCTGCTCTGCGTTGTTCTCAAGCCCCAGCAGGGTTTCGACTCGCTGGTCCGTCAGTGCGCCGGTCAACCAGGTGTCCAGGCCCATGGCAGTGGCCAGTAGTTGAAACGTCTGGGAAATATGGCCAGCCTCGACGTAGGCCATTCGGTAGGCGCGCGAGTGTGGGTATTTCCACCAGAGCTTGTCGAACCGCGAGGTGATGAACAGCCCGCAAGGCAGGTTGTCGATGAAGTGCTGGCCGCAGAGCAATTGCCCCAAGGGTTGATCGGGCAGTGGATTGACCGGGCTCAGGGCGTGCGCGTCTGGGTGATAGGCATAAAGGCCCGGGGCCAGGCCGTCGATGTTGCGGGCATACAGATAGCCTTCGCAGGCATTGAGGCCACCGCCGGAAGGGCTGCTGCGCCGCGCCCGCAGGTTTTCGGGGACACAGGCGTCGACAGCGTCTTCGCGCGCCTTCAGGTAGCCCAGAGACAGGTAGAGCAGGGTGCCGACCTCGTCAAGGGCAATGGCTTCGCCAGTGAAGGACCTGGAGGTTTTTCGGGTCAGCAGGGTGCTGGCGAGCGTGGCTGAAATGTCGGCGGCCGGCGAGGGATGAGGGAGGAATATCAGCGTGTCGCTGTTACCCGCATGCAAACCGGCGCGGGGCTGTTCAGTGGTGAGCACTTCGTCGCAGTGGGCGAGGTAGTACGCGGACCATTGGTGGGCATCTTCGGGCATCTGCTCAAAGGGGATGTCCTTGGTGCCGATATGGAATATTTTTGATAAGTCGTCCCATCCCCAATCAATCTCGGGGCTGGGGTGTGAAGTCATGATCCCGGCCTCCAGAAAGGCTGCATCTATACTGTTGTGGCTGTCGAAGTGTTCGGGAGTACTTATAAGGTGTGCCAGTCGAGCCGAATGTTCTTCGTCCAGTTCAAATTGTGTATGGTTTTTGTAGTTCCATACAACTTGATAAGGTGTGCGGGCAAGAATGAACAAATAAGGATTTATATGCATGGTTCTTGGGGTGCTCTTGAGAACCTCAGGATAGAGCTGGGTAGCCGGCACTCCCCAGCTCTTCGTTTACTTAGCGGGCTTTAGCGGCAACCAGGCAAGCCAGGTTGGCGATTTTTTTTGCTTCCAGAGTAATGGCTTTCATTTTTATTGCTCCTTGTTGTTATGTGGCGGATGTCACCTTCGTGGTGACATTCCAAGAGTAGTTTGTAGCGGGGCCTTATCAAGGATTAGTTGAGTAGGACTTATCCAGTAGTTATGTGGGAGTGATCTTACTTATTAAGATATCTGAGAACTTTCTGAGGCAAACAGTGGCCGAACGGAAACTTCCCGCAGGTTAGTAGGGCCTGGAGAGTCAGAAAGTTTACGGAGTGCTTAAGATACAGGACGGATGCGGCGGGGAAAGCAGCAGTGGGGAGCCTGCTGGCTCCCCACGGATTCAACGGCCTTAGCTGTTAGGCAGCAGTCGGCAAGTGATGCTCTTGATGTAGCGGGTTTCAGCGATGGCCGGGTGTACCGGATGGTCCGGGCCTTGACCGCCACGTTCCAGCATCTGGATGTTGCGATCCAGGTGACGGGCGCTGGTCAGCAGGATGTTCTGCAGATCATCTTCCGGCAGGTGCATGGAGCACGAAGCGCTGACCAGGATGCCGTCCTTGCTGAGCAGGCGCATGGCTTGCTCGTTCAGGCGACGGTAGGCGCCTTCGCCGTTCTTCATGTCTTTCTTGCGTTTGATGAATGCCGGAGGGTCGGCCACGATCACGTCGAAACGTTCTTCGCTGGCTTTCAGCTCTTTCAGGGCTTCGAACACATCGCCTTCAATGCAGGTCATCTTGTCGGCGAAACCGTTCAGGGCGGCGTTACGCTCGACGCCGTCGAGGGCGAAGGCCGAAGCGTCGACGCAGAACACTTCACTGGCACCGAAAGCGGCAGCCTGCACGCCCCAGCCGCCGATGTAGCTGTACAGGTCCAGCACGCGTTTGCCTTTGGCATAAGGTGCCAGGCGCGCGCGGTTCATGCGGTGGTCGTAGAACCAGCCGGTTTTCTGCCCCTGGATGACCGGCGCTTCGAATCTCACGCCGTTTTCTTCCAGCGCTACCCACTCCGGCACCAGGCCGAACACGGTTTCGACGTAGCGGTTGAGGCCTTCGGCATCACGGGCGGCGGAGTCGTTCTTGAACAGAATGCCGCTTGGCTTGAGCACTTGGGTCAACGCGGCAATCACGTCTTCTTTATGGGCTTCCATGGTCGCCGAAGCGATCTGCACCACCAGGATGTCGCCGAAACGGTCGACCACCAGGCCTGGCAGCAGGTCGGAATCACCATAGACCAGACGATAGAACGGCTTGTCGAACAGGCGGTCGCGCAGGGACAGTGCCACGTTGATGCGGTGCACCAGCAACGACTTGTCGAGTGGCAACTTGATGTCGCGCGACAGCAGGCGTGCGCAGATCAGGTTGTTCGGGCTCATGGCGACGATGCCCAGCGGTTTGCCGCCGGCTGCTTCGAGGATTGCTTGATCGCCCGCCTTGAAGCCATGCAGTGGGGTGGCGGCTACATCGATTTCGTTACTGTAGACCCACAGGTGGCCGTTGCGCAGGCGACGGTCGGCGTTGGCTTTGAGGCGCAGGCTTGGCAGGGACATGACGTCGCTCCAGGTGAAAAAAAGAGCGGGATTATAGCGTTAGTCGGCCTGGCGCAGCGCGGTTGTTTCTGGACATTGCGTCGGACAGATCGCCCATGGCGCGGAAAATTTCCGCTAGAATCCCCGCCTGGCCCAGAGTGAGTACTTATGTCCCAAGAGCTATCTTCCGAGCAGATTCAACAGGCCCTGCAAGGCATCAGCGTGCCGCCCCAGCCGCAAATCATGGTGGATTTGCAGATGGAGCAGTACATGCCCGACCCGGATCTGGAAGTGATCGCCAAGTTGATCTCCCAGGACCCCGGCCTCTCTGGGGCGCTGTTGAAGATCGTCAATTCGCCGTATTACGGCCTCAGCAACAAGATTGCCTCGATCCAGCGGGCGGTTAACCTGCTGGGCAGCCGTTCGATCATCAACCTGATCAACGCGCAGTCGATCAAGGGCGAGATGAACGACGACACCATCGTCACGCTCAACCGTTTCTGGGACACCGCCCAGGACGTGGCGATGACCAGCCTCAGCCTGGCCAAGCGCATTGGCTCGCAAGCAGTGGACGAGGCGTACGCCCTGGGGTTGTTCCACGATTGTGGCGTGCCGCTGATGCTCAAGCGCTTTCCCGACTATATGACGGTGCTGGAACAGGCTTACGCCAGTGCCAGCCCCGAGTGCCGGGTGGTGGACACCGAGAACCATGCGTTCAACACCAACCACGCCGTGGTCGGCTATTACACCGCCAAGTCCTGGCGGTTGCCGGAACACGTTACCAACGCCATCGCCAATCACCACAATGCGCTGGCGATTTTCAGCGATGAGTCGTCGCGCAACAGCCAGTTGAAAAACCTGTTGGCGATCCTGAAGATGGCCGAGCACATTTGCGCGTCTTACCGGGTACTGGGCAACCAGGCCGAAGACCACGAATGGAACAATGTCGGGGCCATGGTGCTCGATTATGTGGGCTTGTCGGACTACGATTTCGAGAACCTCAAGCAGACGATTCGCGAGCTCGGCGCTCACCATTGAGTGTTGGCTCCCGCCTGATCCGAGAACGCCATGCCTGAACTGCCAGAAGTCGAAACCACCCGCCGCGGGATCGCGCCGCACCTTGAAGGGCAGCGCGTCAGCCGGGTGATTGTGCGTGACCGGCGGCTGCGCTGGCCGATTCCCGAAGACCTCGATGTGCGCTTGTCCGGGCAGCGCATCGTATTGGTGGAGCGGCGCGCCAAGTACCTGCTGATCAACGCCGAGGTCGGTACGCTGATCAGTCATTTGGGTATGTCGGGCAATTTGCGTCTGGTGGAGGTCGGCTTGCCGGCGGCCAAGCATGAGCACGTGGACATCGAGCTTGAGTCCGGCCTGGCCCTGCGCTACACCGACCCACGCCGGTTTGGCGCGATGCTCTGGAGCCTCGACCCGCTCAATCACGAGTTGCTGGTTCGGTTGGGGCCGGAGCCGTTGACCGACCTGTTCGACGGTGATCGGCTGTTTCAGCTGTCCCGTGGGCGTTCGATGGCGGTCAAGCCGTTCATCATGGACAACGCGGTGGTGGTGGGCGTGGGTAACATCTACGCCACCGAAGCCTTGTTTGCCGCCGGAATCGATCCGCGCCGCGAGGCCAGGGGCATTTCGCGGGCGCGTTACTTGAGGCTGGCCATCGAGATCAAGCGCATTCTGGCCGCCGCCATCGAACAAGGCGGTACTACGTTGCGCGACTTTATTGGCGGTGACGGCCAGCCTGGCTACTTCCAGCAGGAGCTGTTCGTGTACGGCCGCGGTGCCGAGCACTGCAAAGTCTGTGGCACACAGTTGCGCGAAGCTCGCCTGGGGCAGCGCACCAGCGTCTTTTGCCCACGCTGCCAGAGCTGAAAAAGTCCCACGGTCTATAGTCAGTTATCTCACTGACCCGCCGAAGGACCGCGCCATGAATCCGTTTCGAATCCTTGCCGTTGCGGTGCTGCTCAGCGCCGGTTTGTCCGCTCAGGCGTCCGAAGGCGGTAGCGGCGACCCGAACTACACCCTCCAGAACCCCCCGGCCTACGCGATGATCGGCGACCTGCTGATCGCCCGCCCTTTGCTGGCGGTGGCGACGGTGATCGGTGCGGGGGTGTTTGTGGTGTCGCTGCCGTTTACCGCGCTGGCTGGCGGTATCGGCGATGCAGGCAAGGCGTTGGTGGTCGACCCGGCGAAAGCGACGTTTGTGCGTTGCCTGGGGTGTATCGGGGAGGGGTTCGAGCAGCGGGAGTGAAGTCAGTTGTATCTTCGACGTGGCTGATGACGCTTTCGCGAGCAAGCTCGCTCCCACATTGGATCTGTGTTGTTCACACATCCCCTGTGGGAGCGGGCTTGCTCGCGATAGGGCCAGAATGGGCGCCAGTAGACTTAAGCCTTGCCAGTAATGACCCGGTACTTGGCCATCAACTGTTCTTCGGTCTCGGGATGGGCTTCATCCAGCGGGATGCAATCCACCGGGCAGACCTGCTGGCATTGCGGCTCGTCGTAGTGGCCGACGCACTGGGTGCACAGGTTCGGGTCGATCACATAGATCTCTTCGCCCTGGGAAATGGCTGCGTTCGGGCACTCGGGTTCGCAGACGTCGCAGTTGATGCAATCGTCGGTGATGATCAGGGACATGGGGCACTCCTGCCGGGGCCGTCGACCCAGGCACATGAAAACTAATGCGCGCAATTGTGCCGCATTGGCGCCCGCAGTGCACGCGGGCGCCGCTTGAGCGGTCGTTACTTCTTGAAGCGCAGGGTCAGGGCGTCGGCCACGATCGGGTGGACGAACTTGGTGATGTCGCCGCCCAGGGCCGCGATTTCACGGACCAGCGTCGAGGAAATGAACGAATAACGTTCCGACGGCGTGAGAAACAGGCTCTCGACGTCCGGCGCCAGTTGGCGATTCATGTTGGCCAGCTGGAATTCGTATTCGAAGTCCGAGACCGCGCGCAAGCCACGCAGGAACACGTTGGCGTTCTGCTCCTTGGCAAAATGCGCAAGCAGCGTCGAAAAGCCGACGACTTCGACGTTCGGCAGATGTTTGGTGACCTCGCGGGCCAGCTCCACACGCTGTTCCAGGGGGAATAGCGGGTTTTTCTTGGGGCTGGCGGCGACGGCGATGATCACATGATCGAACAGGCGCGAGGCGCGTTCGACCAGATCGCCATGGCCCTTGGTAATAGGGTCGAAGGTACCTGGGTACAACACTCGGTTCATCGCGTCGTCCTGGCGGGAATCCGTTGGGGAGTCGGATGGTATCGCAGCCTTCCCGGTCGGCCAAGTCGCCTTTAGGGGAAGAAAGCACTATAGACGGTACGATTATTGTGCTTTTTCAGGTGTTTTTTAAACGTTCGACCAACGCAGTGGCCAGTTGGGCGGTCAGCCCGTAAACCGACAATTGGGGGTTTGCGCCAATGCTGGTGGGGAACAACGAGCCGTCGTGGATCGACAGATTGCTCAGTTGGTGATGCCGGCCGAGGCTGTCGGTGACCGCATTTTTCGGGTCCTCGCCCATGGTGCAACCGCCCATCACATGGGCGCTACCCAGCCGCGTTCGGTACAGCTCAAGGCTCAGGTCGTCGATCAGCGTGCGGGCTTCGGCCAGGGTTTTCACGTAGCGCGCATCCGCGTGCATCGGCATCACGGCCTTGGCACCGCCCGCGAACTGGATCTCGGCCATGCTGTGAAACGAGCGCCGCAGACCGTCCCAGGCGTAGGCAGACACCTGATAGTCGAGGACCGGCGTGCCATCGCCGCGCAATTCGACGCTGCCGCCGGGGCTTTCCGGGTGAAAGCCGTCGCGCATCAGCGCGAGCATGGCGTGGGTGTGGGGCAATTGGCGCATGTGTTCGGCGTTCTCGCCGCCAAAACCGCCGAGCAGCGTGGTGGCCAGCGCCGGGTGCAGCGGCGGGACTTCGAGCTTGTAGGACATCCTGCCGGTGGTGCCGTCCTGCCACTGGAAATGGTCGGAGTAAATCGACTGCGGCGCGCCGTAGAACGGGTTGATCACCTCGTCGAACAGCCCGGCGGACATGTTCACCAGATGCAGAAACGTACGTTTGCCCAACCGTTCGTGGGGGTCGGGGGCTTCGGAGCGCAGCAACAACGCCGGGCTGTTGATGCCGCCACCGGCCAGCACATAGTGCCGCGCCTTGACGGTGATGCTGCGCCCGGTCGGTGCCACGCAGCGTGCGTCCATCGCCACACACAGCAGGCCCGTGACCTTGTCGTCCTTGATCAGCAGCCGCTCGGCGCGGGCGAGATAGAGCAGCTCTCCGCCCTTTTCCAGGGTGGCGGGAATAGTCGTCACCAACATGGATTGCTTGGCGTTGGTCGGGCAGCCCAGGCCGCAGTAGCCCAGGTTCCAGCAGCCACGCACATTGCGCGGGATCACATGCCAGCTGTAGCCGAGTTGTTCGCAGCCTTTTTTGATCACGTCGTTGTTCGCGTTGGGTGGGACCAGCCAGGGAGCGACGCCCAGGCGCTGTTCCATTCTTTCGAACCAGGGCGCCATGTCGGCGGGGCTGTGGCCCTTGACGTTGTGTTCCGTGGCCCAGTGCGTGAGGGTCGGGTCCGGGGTGCGAAAGCTGGAGGTCCAGTTGATCAGCGTGGTGCCGCCCACTGCACGCCCTTGCAGGATGGTGATTGCGCCATCCTTGCTCATGCGCCCGATGCCTTCCTGATAAAGGCTGGTGTAGGCCTGGTCTTCGAGCATCTTGAAGTCGCTGCTGGTCTTGAGCGGACCTTCTTCGATCAACAGCACTTTGTAGCCGGCGGCACTGAGGATTTCAGCGGTGGTGCCACCACCCGCGCCGCTGCCGATGATTGCAACGTCCGTTTCCAGGGTCAGGTTCTCGCTCAGTTGCGAGCCGTCGTAGGTTTTCCAGCCTCGGGCCAGGCCTTCGCGGAACGGATCGGGTACAGGCATCTTCAGGTTCTCTTGTTGTTTTTATTGAGGGAGGTGAGGCGGCTGACGCCATCGCGAGCAGGCTCTACTCGGTCCCTGTGGGAGCGAGCCTGCTCGCGATAGGGTCGCCTAGGTCTTAAACAGTGGGAGGCCCGGGATACCCGCAATGCCCCCAGGACTCGGCCCGGCTGTACCAGGCCATCATCACCAGTTGCAGCAGTGAGCTGTGGCCCATTTTCAGCAGGCTCAATGAGCTGTTTTCCCAGCGCGTCAGGAACTGGCGGATGTCATCGCTGCTGGCGTTCTCCCAACTGCCCCAAATCCCGGTCAGCGGCCCACGGGTGACCGCCATGGCGAGGACATCGAACAGTTGTTGGGTCAGCTTGAGCATTTGCGGCGACAAGTGATCGAGGCCGTAATCCAGCGATTGCAGGGTGGCATCCAGGGCTGTCGCACGCTTGTCGGGAGCCACGGCACCGTCGAGCATCACCGGGATCAGCGCCCGCAGAAACGGCAAATCGCTGCTGCGCAAAGCCGCGTAACCGCTGGCCGGCGTGCTGGCCGAACAGCCGCTGAGGCTGGCGCCCAGGCCCGCCGTCGTCAGGAAGGCGCTGGCGCAGAGGCTGAATTTGAGCAGGCCGCGCCGTGACAGCGCGGGCGTTTGGGACAGGCTGGGGTTCATTATTGTTATTACCCGACGGTCGTTTTCAGCGAATGAACAGCTTCTGGATCAGTTTCTGGATCGACTTGCCGTAAGGCGGGTAGATCAACTTCGCCGCATTGAAACGCTGCTTGATGAACACGCCCTTGGCCTTGCTGAAGGTCAGGAAGCCTTCGTGGCCGTGGTAATGCCCCATTCCCGACGCCCCGATACCGCCGAACGGCATGTCGTCCTGGGCAACGTGCAGCAACGTGTCGTTCAGGCACACACCGCCGGAGTGGGTCTCATTGAGCACGCGGTTCTGTTCGCTCTTGTTGTAGCCGAAGTAATACAGCGCCAACGGACGTGGTCGCTGGTTGATGTAGGCAAATGCCTGATCGAGGTCCCGATAGGGCACGATCGGCAGCACCGGGCCGAAGATTTCGTCCTGCATCACCAACATGTCATCGCTGACGTTCAGCAGCAGGCTATGGCCCATGCGCCGGCCCTGACCTTGTTCGAACAGCGGAATCAGCAGCGCGCCTTTGCTGGTGGCGTCGCTGACGTAATTGTTGAGTCGCGCCAGTTGGCGATCGTTGATGATCGCTGTGTAGTCCGGGTTGTCGACGAGTGTCGGATAAAAGCTGCGAACGGCGTGGCGATAGGCTTCGACGAACGAACCTACGCGGTCTTCCGGCACCAGTACGTAGTCCGGCGCGACGCAGGTTTGCCCGGCGTTCAGGGTTTTACCGAAGGCGATGCGTTCGGGCCGCGTCGCTGAGGGGCACATCGTGAGAAACAATGGCCGGCGACTTGCCGCCGAGTTCGAGGGTGACCGGCGTCAGGTGTTCAGCGGCGGCGCGCATCACATGCTTGCCGATGCTGGTGGCGCCCGTGAACAGCAAGTGATCGAACGGCAGTCGGGAAAAGGCTATGCCGACCTCGGCTTCGCCCAACACCACGCAGACCAGGTCCTGCGGGAAGACCCGGGCCAGCAGTTCCTTGAGCAGTTGCCCGGTTGCAGGCGTCGATTCGCTGAGTTTGAGCATCACCCGGTTACCGGCCGACAGGGCGCCCACCAGCGGCCCGATGGCCAGGTACAGCGGATAGTTCCAGGGCACGATCACCCCGACCACGCCCAGTGGCTGATAAACGACCTTGGCCGAGGCTGGCTGAAAGGCCAGGCCTACAGCGCGCCGGGATGATTTCATCCAGCTCTTGAGGTGTTTACTGGCGTAATGAATGCCGTGCAGGCTGGGCATCAGTTCGGCGACCAGGGTTTCGTCGGCACTGCGATGGCTGAAATCCTGGCTGATGGCGTCGATCAGGGCCTGACGCTCATCGCTGAGGATTTCACGCAGCGCCTTGAGCCATTGCTGGCGCTGGGCGGCCGAGGGCATCGGGTTGGCGGCGTACGCCTGACGTTGGGTATCGAACAGGGTTTGGAGTTCGGCCAGATGCTGCTGAGCGTTTTGCAGGTAGGCTATTTCGGCAGACATTGTCGGCTCCGGTTTTATTGGAATGAGGAAGTTTTTAGAGTCTATACTCTAAAATGTCAATCGGGTTTATCGGCCCGACGTGTTTTATCCATCGCCGGATAGGTCGTAAGATGCCCGCCACCGCACATTGAATTAAAGCTCAAGCCATGGCCCCACGAATAAAAACCAGCGAGCGCATCGTGCAGAACAGCCTGGAGCTGTTCAATCAGTTGGGCGAGCGCAGCATCAGTACCAATCACATCGCCGCGCACATGGAGATTTCTCCGGGCAACCTGTACTACCACTTCCCCAACAAGCAGGCGATTATCGCCGTGTTGTTCAGTGAGTACGAAAGCCTGGTGGACAGTTTCCTGCGCCCACCCCAAGGGCGGGCCGCGACCGTGGAAGACAAGCGCTTTTACTTGCAGGAGTTGCTGTCGGCCATGTGGCGCTACCGGTTCCTGCACCGCGACCTTGAGCATCTGCTTGAGAGCGACGCCGATCTGGCCGCGCGCTATCGACGCTTTTCCCAGCGCTGCCTGATCCATGGCACTGCCATCTACGAAGGATTTGTCGACGCCGGGATCCTCACCATGGACAAAGTCCAGATCGAATCCTTGACGCTCAATGCCTGGATCATCCTCACGTCCTGGGTACGGTTTCTGTGCACCACGCGGGAAAACTCCAGTCACTTGAGCGAGCAAGCCATCAAGCGTGGCGTGTATCAGGTGTTGGTGCTTGAGGCCGGATTCGTCACCGAACAGTCCCGTGAGGCCGTCGACGCGTTGTTCGAGGAGTTTTACGTGCCGTTGGCCCAAGCGTTGGAAGAAGTGCAGTAGGATCGACCTTCGACCCCCTCAGAGGAGCCCGCCATGCCCATTGCGCAACTGATCAGCCCGGCCGAACTGGACCTGAAGAAGGACCAGGCCGATTGGGTGATTCTTGATTGTCGTTTTGCCCTCGAAGACCCGGATTACGGCCATCGCAGCTATGCCGAAGGGCATATTGCCGGTGCGCACCATGCCGATCTGGAACGCGATTTCAGCGGGCCGGTGGTCAAGGGTGTCACCGGTCGGCATCCCTTGCCGCAGCCCGCACACCTGATCGAGCGGTTGCAGGCGTGGGGCATCAATGCCGACAGCGACATTGTGTTGTATGACGATGGCCCGGGTGCTTACGCCGCGCGGGCCTGGTGGTTGCTGGCCTGGCTGGGTAAGCGTGACGGCGTGTTCATCCTCGATGGCGGCCTCAAGGCCTGGCATGCGGCAGGGTTGCCCCTCAGTCTTGATTCGGCACCGAACATGCGCGGGACATTCACCGGTCAACCGGACTCCGGGCTGTTGCTCAGCGCTCAGGAATTGCACAAGCGCCTCGGTCAGCCGACGCTGACCTTGCTGGACGCCCGCGCCGCGCCGCGTTTTCGCGGTGAGGTCGAACCGATTGACCCGGTCGCCGGCCATATTCCCGGCGCTCACTGTGCAGCGTTCACCGACAATCTGGGCAGCGATGGGCGTTTCCTGTCGCCTGCGCAGCTCAAGCAGCGGTTTGCAGCGAAGCTGGGTGACCGTTCGCCGACAGAACTGGTGGCGTATTGCGGTTCCGGTGTCACGGCCTGCCATAACCTGTTCGCGCTGTGCCTGGCCGGTTATCCGCTGGCGCGGTTGTATGCGGGGTCGTGGAGCGAATGGATCAACGACCCGCAACGCGGCATCGCCACGGGCGATTGAGCCGTACGGGCCAGTTCAGACCGGTAACTGGCCCAGCATCCAGCGCAGTAAAAAGAACACCAGCATCCCGCCGCCGATGGTCGCCAGCAAATGGCGACTCAGCGCGGCAATGGCGATCGCCACCAACCCTGCCAGCAAGTACGCGTTATTCAGGTTCACGGCCCACTGCTGACCGTCCGGCAGCAACATGCCGGGTACGACGATGGCGGTGAGCACCGCCGTGGGCACGTAGTGCAGCCCTTGGCGCACCAGCGGCGCAAAGCTCAGGTTGGGCCAGGCGAACAGGCTGTAACGCAGCGCAAACGTGATCGCAGTCATCCCGACAATCATCCATCCGTAACTCATGAGTGAACCTGCGCGCCTGAAGGGCTGGCCAGTTGTCGGCGCTCCAGCACGACGCCGATGGCTATCCCGCTGAAGGCGGCGGCCATCAACCCGAGTTTGTAGGGCCAATTGAACGTCATCAGCGCCACGGCACCGGCCGCCAGCGCGGCGGCGATTTGCGGCTGATTGCGCAGCAGCGGCACGACAATGCCGATGAAGGTGGCCAGCATGGCGAACTCCAACCCCCAGCTCGCCAGGTCCGGCACGGCCTGACCGAACAACACCCCCGCCAGTGAACTGACCACCCAGCAGGCGTAGAGCGAACTGGCGACGCCAAGCCAGTACCAGTGGGCCAGTGGCCGGTCGCCGTGCAGCAGGTAAAAACGCTGGACCACGGCGAAGGTTTCATCGGTCAGCCAGAACGCCAGCAGCATCCGCCAGCGTTGCGGCAATTGGCTGGTGTGAGGTTGCAGGGTGGCGCTGTACAGCACGTGCCGCAGGTTGACGATGAAGGTCGTCAACAGAATCACCCACACACTGGCAGCGGTCCCGAGCAGGCTCAGGACAATCAGTTGCGCGGAGCCTGCGTAAACGAACACTGACATGCCGACCGCTTGCCAGAGTGTCAGGCCTGCGGCCCCGGCCAGAGTGCCGAAGATCAGGCCGAAGGGCAGGATGCCGACCGCCATGGCGAAACTGTCGCGGATGCCGAGGGTGTAGAGGTGTTTTCGGGTCATGGAGACTCTCCTTGTGTCGGCATCCTGAACCACACGCAAAAAGCCTGTCTTGAACGATCTTGCAGATGACCCGGAGCCTACGAGGTTCTGCCGACTCGCCCGATATCGCTCAACCACGCTCCAGATCAGTCAACCATTGCGGGATTCGCCGTTCCAGGTAATACCCCGGATTGTTCACGGAACCGTCGACGAAGCCGACGTGCCCGCCCTTGGGCTGCAACTCGAATCGGGTGCTGGCTGACAACTCGCCAGGCTCGGGCAGGCTGTGGGGGAAGACGAACGGGTCGTCCGAGGCCTGGATAATCAGGGTTTGGGTGCGGATTTCTCCCAGGAAGTAGCGACTGGATGCGCGTCGGTAGTAGTCCTCGGCGTCCTGGAAACCGTTCAGTGGCGCGGTCACCCGGCCATCGAAATCCCAGAACGTGCGCATGTTCTCCAGCGAGCCCAGCCCGGCGAGTGTCGCCAGGCCATCGTGGCGGCCGTCATGTTGAAACTGGCGTTGTTTGGTTTTGATGTAGGCGAGCATCTCACGCATGAAATGCGCCTGATACACCTTGGAAAACCCCTGGTCGATACGGTCGGCGCACTGGTCGAGGCGAAACGGCACCGACACCGCCACGGCGCCCTGCAAGCCGCTGCTGCTGCCGGTTTCGCCCAGGTGCTTGAGCAGCACATTGCCGCCCAGCGAGTAGCCGACGGCATACAACGGCGCCAATGGCCGCGAGGCACGAAGGTGCCTGATGGCTTCGGCAAGGTCTTCGCTGGCGCCGGAGTGGTAGCTGCGTGGCAACAGATTCGGCTCGCCGGAACAGCCGCGCCAGTTCAGTGCGACGCTCGCCCAGCCGTGGTCGGCCAGGGCTTTTTGCAGGCCGGCGACGTAGGGTGAATTGGAGGAACCGGTCAACCCGTGAAGCACCAGCACCAGCGGGGCTTCGGCGCTGTGCGGGCCGTGCCAGTCGAGATCGAGAAAATCACCGTCCGCCAGCCACAGGCGTTCGCGCGGGCGTTCAAGGTGAGTGGTTTTGCGCCACAGCGGGCCCCACAAGGTTTGCAGGTGCGGATTGCCCAGGCCAAGGGCGGGGATGAAGCGGTCAGGCGGTGTGGGCACGGTTGTTCTCAATGCAGCGGTACGTACCTTGGACTGTAGACCCCCGGTACGCACCTTGTTCAGGCCGGTCGGTTAACCGGCGATCTCTGCCACACGGTGCCACAACGCGTAATAGACGCGCCCGGATTTTTGTTCGCGGTGCAGGCGCCAGCTGCCCGGCAGGCCGAGGGTCGACGGGGCGTTTTCGCTTTCGGTGTACACCCAGGCGTCATCGGCCAGCCATTGGCGTTCTTCAAGCAGCGCACAGACCGTGGGCAGCAGGTTCTGGTTGAACGGCGGGTCGAGGAACACCAGGTCGTACGGCGTGGCGGTCTGGGTTTCCAGATAACGCAAGGCGTCGGCGGTCTGGACCTGGCCAACGGTGCAGCGCAGCGTTCCCAAATGTTCTTTCAGGCTCGAAACCGCCAGGCTGCTGGCGTCGAGCGCCTGGCCCATGGCGGCGCCACGGGACAGGGCTTCGAGGAACAGCGCGCCGCTGCCGGTAAACGGGTCGAGCACTTTGGCCCCGGCGACATAAGGCGCCAGCCAGTTGAACAGGGTTTCGCGCACCCGGTCCGGCGTCGGGCGCAGGCCCGGGGCGTCGGGGAAGCTCAGCTTTCGGCTGCGCCATTCGCCGCCGATGATGCGCAATTGGTTCACGCCGTTATGCACGTTGTGAACAGGTTTTTTAGGATGGGCCATTAATGCTCCGGAACCCCGAGCGGCTGCTCGGAAGGTTTGTCAGTAGGGGCCGGTAACGGCTGTTGTGGCACGGTCGGGCCAGCGGTGACGATGACCATTTTGTCCGTGCTCAGGTGTTTGTTCATGGCCGCCTTGACCTGCTCGACGGTCAGGCTCTGGGACTGACGCATGAAGTCTTCGAGGTAGCTCAGCGGCAAGTTGTAGAAACCCATGGCGCCCAATTGGCCGACGATATCGGCGTTGCTGGCGGTGGACAGCGGGAAGCTGCCGGCCAGTTCACGCTTGGCATCGTCGAGTTCTTTTTGGGTCGGGCCTTTTTCAAGGTAGTCAGCGAGTACATCCTGCACCAGTTTGAGGGTGCCTTCGCTCATCTCGGCGCGGGTTTGCAGGTTGATCATGAACGGACCACGGGCCTGCATCGGCGAGAAGCCGGAGTACACGCCGTAGGTCAGGCCGCGCTTCTCACGCACTTCGCTCATCAGTCGGGTGCCGAAGCCACCGCCACCGAGGATCTGGTTGCCCAGCGAAACGGCGGCGTAGTCCGGATCATCGCGATCAATACCCAGTTGCGCGAGCATCAGGTTGGTCTGCTTGGACGGGAACTCGATATGCGTAATACCAGCCTTGGGTTCAACGGCTGCCGGGATTTTCGCCAGCGCCGGGCCGTGGGGCAGGGTGCTGGAAACCTGTGCGGCAATCGCTTCGGCTTCGCTGCGCGACAAGTCGCCGACCAGCGCGATCACGACGTTGCCGGCGGCGTAGGCTTTCTCATGGAACGCCCGCACTTGCGCCTGGGTGATCGACGGGATGCTTTTGGCGGTGCCATCGCTGGCGTTCGCGTACGGGTGATCGCCATACAGGCGTTTCATCAGTTCGATGCTCGCCAGTTTGCCGGGGTTCTGCTTCTGGTACTCGAGGCCGGCCAGTATCTGGTTTTTGATCCGCGCCAGCGAATCGGCAGGCAAGGTCGGCTTGCCGACGACTTCGGCGAACAGCTTGAGCGCCGGTTCGCGTTTATCCACAGCACTCAGGCTGCGCAGCGACGCGACGGCCATGTCTTTGTAGGCGCCGTTGCCAAAATCCGCGCCCAGGCCTTCGAAGCCTTGAGCGATGGCGCTGACATCCTTGCCCGCCACGCCTTCGTTGAGCATGGCGTTGGTCAGCACGGCCAGGCCTGGCGATGCGCCGTCCTGGCTGCTGCCCGCGGCGAAGATCAGGCGCAGGTCGAACATCGGTAGCTCGGGGGCGGCGACGAACAGCACTTTGGCGCCTTCGGTCGTGGTCCAGGTCTGCACGTCCAGCGCGCGGTGGCTTGGCGCCTTGCCGTCAAGTTCGGCCAGCGATTGCAGCTGTTTGCTGGCCTTGGCCTTGTCGAGGGCTTCGCTGGCGTTGGAGGTGTCCGAACGGCTGAGGTAGAAACCCGCCGAGCCGAGCAGCGAGACGACCACCAGCCCGATCAGGGCCAGGCGTGATTGTTTGCGCTCACTCATGAGCTGTCTCCTCGGGCAGTACATGCGCAACGCTGAGACGTTCGCGAGTGAAATAGAGGGTGGCGGCCTTCTGGATATCTTCCGGGGTCACGCTTTGCAGCTCGGCAAGTTCGGTGTCCATCAGCTTCCAGGACAGCCCGACGGTTTCCAACTGAGCGATGGAGGTGGCCTGGCTGGTAATCGAGTCACGCTCGTACACCAGGCCGGCGATCACTTGGGCACGCACGCGCTCCAGCTCTTCGGCCGACGGCGCGGTGGTTTTCAGTTGTTCGAGCAATTTCCACAAGCCGGCTTCGGCCTGGGCGATGGTTTTGTGTTTCTGGGTGTTTGGCGTTGCCGACAGGGTGAACAGGCTGTCGCCACGGGTGTAGGCGTCGTAGTTCGACGAACCGCCGGACACCAGTTCCTGACCTCGCTCCAGTTGGGTCGGGATGCGTGCGCTGTAACCGCCGTCGAGCAGTGCCGCGATCAGGCGCAAAGCGTTGACCGAGCGTTTGTCGGTGGCGGTCGCGATGCTCGGCACGTTGAAGGCCAGCATCAGGCTTGGCAGTTGGGTTTTCACGTGCAGGGTGATCTGCCGTTCGCCGGGTTCGGCCAGTTCCAGCGGGATCTTGGCCGGTGGCACGTCGCGTTTCGGGATCGGCCCGAAGTAGCGTTGGGCCAGGGCTTTGACTTCATCCGGGGTCACGTCGCCGACCACCACGAGCGTGGCGTTGTTCGGCACATACCAGGACTGATACCAGTGGCGCAGCTCTTCAACTTTCATGCGGTCCAGGTCCGCCATCCAGCCGATGGTCGGCGTGTGGTAACCGCTGGCCGGGTAGGCCATGGCCTTGAAGCGCTCGTAGGCCTTGGACATGGGTTTGTCGTCGGTGCGCAGGCGGCGTTCTTCCTTGATCACTTCGATCTCGCGGCTGAACTCGTCGGCCGGCAGGCGCAGGCTGGCCATGCGGTCGGCTTCCAGCTCAAAGGCCACGCCCAGGCGGTCGCGGGCCAGCACCTGGTAGTACGCGGTGAAGTCGTCGCTGGTGAAGGCGTTTTCTTCGGCGCCCAGGTCGCGCAGGATCAGCGACGCTTCACCGGGGCCAACCTTCTCGCTGCCCTTGAACATCATGTGTTCCAGGGCGTGGGACAAACCGGTCTGGCCCGGTGTTTCGTAGCTCGAACCCACTTTGTACCAGACCTGGGAAACCACCACCGGCGCGCGATGGTCTTCGCGCACGACGACTTTGAGGCCGTTGTCGAGGGTGAATTCGTGGGTCGGTTGTGGGTCGGCAGCCAAAGCTGAAAGGGGCAGACAAACTGTGCTGAGCAGCAGGCCTGCGGCGCGGCGGGCTAGAGCATTCATTCGTGTTTTAACCTGTTGGGCTACCCGCTTGGTCTTAGCCTGTACGGGTGAGGAGGTGCTAGGATAACGATCCGTTTTACTGGCGGCCACGCCTATCCGGCTTTTATGCCTGATCAGGTTGTATGGGTTCCCGGCGGAAAGCCTCGGTTTATCAGCTAAACTCCGCTTTTTCGCCGATTTTGCCAGTCCAGTCCTTCGTGAAATCGATCTTTGAGGTGCCGCTGAGCGCTTCGACAAAATATTGCGCGTGAACAAGCTGGGTTAATCGCAGTCTGTTCTGCATCGAATACTTATCTGCCGAGGCGCCGGATTGGCGCGTCGCTACCGTGAGATAGCCGTCCTCCATGTTTGGTTCCAACGACGACAAGAAGACCCCAGCTGCGGCTGGCGAGAAAAAAAGCCTGTTCGGATGGCTGCGCAAAAAACCGCAGGAACCCGTCGTTGAACAGCCACAGCCGATGCCCGAGCCAGCTCCGGAGCCGATCGTCGAAGCGGCGGCCATCGACGCTGCGCCCGCAGCCCCAGTACCGACACCGATTGTGCTGCCGATTGCCGAGCCGGTAGTGCAACCCGTTGTTGAACCAGAGCCAGAGCCAGAAGTTGTGCCAGTGGCGCCGCACGCCGAGCACAAGCTGTGGCTGACATTGCCCGTGGCGGAAGAACCGGTGGCGCTGGTTGCAGACGAGTTGACCCCGCATATTGTCCCGCCGATCCCGGCGCCGACCGATACGCAGCAAGCCGTGGAGCTGCTGGTGGTCGAGACGCATCCAGTGGTTGAGCCGGTTGTGGCCGAACCCGATGTGCCAGAGCAGGTGATTGCGGCATTCGTGGCACCCGAACCGGTTCGTGTGCCTGAAGCCGCACCGGTTGCGGTCGCAGCCCCCGTTGCGCCAATCGTTCCGGTTGCTCCGGTTGCTCCGGTTGCTCCGGTTGCTCCGGTTGCCGAGGCTGCGGTCGTCGCTGAGCCGGCTCAAACCGAAGACAATAAAGTCGGTTTCTTCGCCCGCCTCAAACAAGGCCTGTCCAAGACCAGCGCCAGCATTGGCGAAGGCATGGCCAGCCTGTTCCTGGGCAAAAAGCTGATCGATGACGAACTGCTCGAAGACATTGAAACCCGTTTGCTGACCGCCGACGTGGGCGTTGAAGCCACTTCGGTGATCATCCAGAACCTGACCCAGAAGGTTGCGCGCAAGCAATTGGCCGACGCCGATGCGTTGTACAAATCCTTGCAGGCCGAGTTGGCAGGCATGCTCAAACCCGTCGAGCAGCCGCTGAAAATCACCTCGCAGAACAAGCCGTTCGTGATTCTGGTGGTGGGCGTCAACGGCGCTGGCAAAACCACCACCATTGGCAAACTGGCCAAGAAGCTGCAACTCGAAGGCAAGAAAGTCATGCTCGCGGCGGGTGACACCTTCCGTGCAGCGGCAGTCGAGCAATTGCAGGTCTGGGGCGAGCGCAACAATATTGCCGTGATCGCCCAGCACACCGGGGCCGACTCGGCCTCGGTGATTTTCGACGCCGTGCAGGCCGCCAAGGCGCGCAATATCGACGTGCTGATCGCCGACACCGCAGGGCGCCTGCACACCAAAGACAACCTGATGGAAGAACTGAAAAAGGTTCGCCGGGTGATCGGCAAGCTTGACGCTGACGCACCTCACGAAGTGTTGCTGGTGCTCGATGCCGGTACTGGCCAGAACGCCATCAACCAGGCCAAGCAATTCAACCAGACGGTCGAACTGACCGGCCTGGCCCTGACCAAGCTCGACGGTACGGCCAAAGGCGGGGTTATCTTCGCCCTGGCCAAGCAGTTTGGCCTGCCGATCCGCTACATCGGGGTCGGTGAAGGCATCGATGACTTGCGTACCTTTGAAGCAGAACCCTTTGTCCAGGCATTGTTTGCCGAGCGGGAGCGTTCATGATTCGTTTCGAACAGGTCGGTAAACGCTATCCGAACGGTCACGTCGGCTTGCATGAGCTGAGCTTTCGAGTCCGTCGGGGCGAGTTCTTGTTTGTCACCGGCCATTCCGGTGCCGGTAAAAGTACCTTGCTGCGCCTGCTGCTGGCCATGGAACGCCCGACCACCGGCAAGCTGCTGCTGGCCGGACAGGACCTGGGCACCATCAGCAACGCGCAGATTCCGTTCTTGCGTCGGCAGATTGGCGTGGTGTTTCAAAACCATCAGTTGCTGTTCGACCGCACGGTGTTCAACAACGTCGCCTTGCCGTTGCAGATCCTTGGCCTGTCCAAGGCTGAAATCGCCAAGCGCGTGGATTCGGCGCTGGAGCGTGTTGCGCTCTCGGACAAGACCGACCTGTATCCGGGTGACCTGTCCACTGGTCAGCAACAACGTGTCGGTATCGCTCGTGCCATCGTTCACCGCCCGGCCTTGCTGCTGGCGGATGAACCGACCGGTAACCTCGACCCGCGCCTGGCGGCGGAAATCATGGGCGTGTTTGAAGACATCAACCGTCTGGGTACCAGCGTATTGATCGCCAGTCACGACCTGGCGTTGATCGCGCGCATGCGCCACCGCATGCTGACCTTGCAGCGTGGCCGATTGATCGGCGACGGGGAGGCTGGGGTATGAGCGCAACACGCAGCCCGAAAGTGGCCGAACGCGTGGCCCCCAAGGCCTCCGATCCGCAGCCGCCGAAGAAAAAACGCGACGAAGACGACGGTCCTGACTTCGGCACTTTGCTGCGGGCGTGGATTGAAAGCCACCGCGCCAGCCTGGTCGACAGCCTGCGACGCCTGGGCAAGCAGCCCATCGGCAGCTTCTTTACCTGCCTGGTGATGGCGGTTGCCCTGAGCCTGCCGATGGGGTTGTCGCTGCTGCTCAACAACGTCGAACGCCTGGGCGGTTCCTGGCAGCGCGCGGCGCAGATTTCGCTGTACCTGCAAATTGACGCCAGCGGCAATGACGGCGAGCAATTGCGCGATCAGATCAAGGCGTTGCCGGGTGTGAGCGATGCCGAGTACATCAGTCGCGAACAGGCGCTGGAAGAGTTCCAGCAACAGTCTGGCCTGGGCGAGGCGCTCAAGGAGTTGCCGCACAATCCGCTGCCGGGCGTGGTGTTGGTGACCCCGAACGAAGTCGACAAAGCGACTCTGGAAGCATTAAGACAAAGACTTTCCGAGTTGCCGAAGGTACAGCAGGCTCAACTTGATCTAGTCTGGGTCGAGCGTTTGGCGGCGATCCTCAAGCTGGGCGAGCGGTTTGTCTTCGGTCTGACCGTGCTTCTGGTTTCTGCATTACTTTTGGTGATAGGCAATACCATTCGTCTTCATATTGAAAACCGCCGCACCGAGATAGAAGTGATTAAACTCGTCGGCGGCACGGACAGCTATGTGCGTAGGCCTTTTCTGTACATGGGCGCGCTTTATGGCTTCGGTGCAGGGATTCTTTCGTGGGGTGTATTGGCGTTCGGGCTGAACTGGCTGAACGACGCGGTGGTCGGGCTGGCCGGTTTGTATGGCAGTGATTTTGCCTTGGCGGGCGTACCGGTTGCCGATGGTCTGTCACTCTTGCTAGGCGCGGTGCTGTTAGGGTATATCGGTGCTTGGATTGCGGTAGCACGCCACTTGAGAGAGCTTGCGCCGAAGTAGTGTCTTTTTGCTTGTATGACCTTTCAGCGTGTAGGGGAACTTGTTTTTCGGTTCCCGGTCAATTTTCGCAGTGCTGAACTGCACGAGTTATGTGAGTCGGAGGTTTTTTCGTATGACCACTTCTTTGCAACCTGCTTATGCTCTGGTCCCAGGCGCGAACCTGGAGGCTTATGTGCACACGGTGAACAGCATTCCTTTGCTGACACCGGAGCAGGAGCGTGAACTGGCCGAGAGTCTCTACTATGAGCAGGATTTGGGGGCGGCTCGGCAGATGGTGCTCGCCCACCTGCGTTTTGTTGTACATATTGCCCGCAGCTATTCCGGCTACGGCCTGGCCCAGGCTGACCTGATCCAGGAAGGCAACGTCGGCCTGATGAAGGCGGTCAAGCGTTTCAACCCGGAAATGGGCGTGCGTCTGGTGTCCTTTGCGGTGCACTGGATCAAGGCTGAAATCCACGAATTCATCCTGCGCAACTGGCGCATCGTGAAAGTCGCGACCACCAAGGCCCAGCGCAAGCTGTTCTTCAACCTGCGCAGCCAGAAAAAACGCCTGGCGTGGCTGAACAACGAAGAAGTCCATCGCGTGGCTGAAAGCCTCGGTGTAGAGCCGCGGGAAGTGCGCGAGATGGAAAGTCGCCTGACGGGCCATGACATGGCCTTCGACCCGGCCGCCGAAGCGGACGACGACAGTGCTTTCCAGTCGCCCGCCAACTATCTGGAAGACCACCGGTACGACCCGGCCCGTCAACTGGAAGATGCCGACTGGAGCGACAACTCGAACCACAACCTGCACGAAGCGCTGGAAGTGCTGGACGACCGCAGCCGTGACATCCTCTACCAGCGCTGGCTGGCAGAAGAAAAAGCCACGCTGCACGACCTGGCGCAGAAGTACAACGTGTCGGCCGAGCGGATTCGTCAGCTTGAGAAGAGCGCGATGAACAAGCTCAAACTGTCGATCGCCGCTTAACCGCCGCGCAAGGCAAACAAAAACGCCCCGATCATGGATCGGGGCGTTTTTGTGTGTGCCCGATAATCCGGCCTCACACCGTCCTCCTGTGGGAGCGGGCTTGCTCGCGATGACGGTTGATCATTCAACATTGGTATCGACTGACCCGACGCTTTCGCGAGCAAGCTCGCTCCCACAAGGGATCTTCAGTGTTCAGAAAATTGTGATCGACTATTGAGCCCAGGGCGAGCGGCGCGAATCATCCAGCCCGAGCAGGTAACTGCTGCCCCCCAACTGACTCATCTGCTGCCGGATCCAGCCTGCCCGCCGCAACACATACGGGCTTGGATGGCTGGCGCTCCAGACGCGAGGGTTGGGCAGCACCGCGGCCAGCAGGCTGGCTTGCTGGCGGCTCAGCGAGCGGGCGCCGATGCCGAAGTGATGCCGGGCAGCCGCTTCGGCGCCGAACACGCCTTCATCCCACTCCACGCTGTTGAGGTACACCTCAAGAATCCGTTGCTTGGGCCAGAAGACTTCGATCAGCCCGGTAAACCAGGCTTCCAGCCCCTTGCGCAGCCAACTGCGGCCGGACCACAGGAACAGGTTCTTGGACACTTGCTGGCTCAGGGTGCTGGCGCCGCGAATCGAGCCGCCACGCCCGTTGTGGGCCAGGGCAGCCTGAATCGCGTCGAAATCAAACCCCCAGTGCTCAGGGAATTTCTGGTCTTCGCCGGCCATGACAGCGACTTTCAGGTCGTCGGAGATGTTTTCCCACGGCTGCCAGCTACGTTGCAGGTCGATAGGTTCGCCATCGAACCAGGATTCGATCTTGCGCTCGACCATCAGCGTGGTTCCCGGTGGCGGGACAAAGCGAAACACCAACACCAGCAGCACGCTGCCGCCCGCGAACCAGAGCAGGGCTTTTGTGAAACGGCGGAAAAATAAACGCAGCATAGAGATGGCTTGGCCGAACCCGTCGAGCGGGCCATTATACAGACCCTGCTCAATGATTCTGACTGGAGTTCTCCATGCTGCGTGGCTTCCTGATGCTGGCCGCCTTCTTCGGTTTTACCGGCGTCGCCCTGGGGGCATTTGCCGCCCACGGCCTGAAAAACCGCCTGAGCGCCGATTACCTGGCGATTTTTCATACCGGCGTCACCTATCAACTGGTGCACACCCTGGCGCTGCTGGGCGTGGCGCTGTTGGCCGCGCAGGTTCCGGGGCGTTTGATTACCTGGGCTGGCGCCTCGTTTGCCATCGGTATTGTGCTGTTCTCTGGCAGCTTGTACCTGCTGACCCTCACGGGTGTCAGCAGGCTGGGCATCGTCACGCCGCTCGGCGGTTTGGCCTTCCTGGCGGGCTGGTTCTGCCTGGGGCTGGCGGCGTGGCGGTTGCAGTCGGCGAATTGATCTGACCGACAGGTCCATTTCAAGACGAATGGCTTGGGTCGGCCTGACTGATCGGGCTAGAATGCTGGCCCCTAAAAATGATGGCGGCATCCGGCATGCGCATTCAGTTGAACGGCGAATCCCTTGAACTGCCCGACGGTGAAACCGTTGCGGCCCTGCTGACCCGCCTGGAACTGACCGGACGCCGGGTGGCGGTCGAACTCAATCTGGATATCGTCCCGCGCAGCCAGCACGCTGACACCACGCTGAACGACGGCGATTCGGTTGAAGTGGTGCACGCCATCGGCGGCGGCTAGTTAATAGCGCTCAGGCGATTCCCGCGCCCCACACGTATTCTGCAAGAACCTCACCCCAACAGAGGATTTCCCATGAGCATCGTTCGTAGCGACAAGCCTTTCGTCCTGGCCGGTCGTACTTACCAGTCGCGTTTGCTGGTAGGTACCGGCAAGTACCGCGACATGGAAGAAACCCGCCTGGCCATCGAAGCCTCGGGCGCCGAAATCGTGACCGTCGCCGTGCGCCGGACCAACATCGGCCAGAACCCGGGTGAGCCGAACCTGCTCGATATTCTGCCGCCGGATCGCTACACGATCCTGCCGAACACCGCCGGTTGCTATGACGCCATCGAAGCCGTGCGCACCTGCCGCCTGGCCCGTGAGCTGCTCGATGGTCACAACCTGGTGAAGCTGGAAGTGCTGGCCGACCAGAAAACCCTGTTTCCCAACGTGATCGAAACCCTCAAGGCCGCTGAAACGCTGGTCAAGGAAGGTTTCGACGTGATGGTGTACACCAGCGACGACCCGATCATTGCCCGTCAACTGGCGGAAATCGGCTGCATCGCGGTCATGCCGCTGGCCGGTCTGATCGGCACGGGCCTGGGGATCTGCAACCCGTACAACCTGCAGATCATCCTCGAAGAAGCCAAGATCCCCGTGCTGGTGGATGCCGGTGTCGGGACTGCCTCCGATGCCACTATCGCCATGGAACTGGGCTGCGAAGCGGTGCTGATGAACTCGGCCATCGCCAATGCGCAGCAGCCGATCATGATGGCTGAAGCCATGAAGCACGCCATTGTGGCAGGTCGTCTGGCGTACCTCGCCGGGCGCATGCCGAAAAAACTCTATGCCAGCGCGTCCTCGCCGCTGGATGGTCTGATCAAGTAAGAGCCATTGATGACTGAATCGAACGACACGCCAATCGCGCCTGAAGAAGGCGAAGAGCGCCAACACCGCCGCATCAAGAGTTTCGTGATGCGCGCCGGACGCATGACGGAAGGTCAGCAAAAGGGCCTGGAGCAGGGCACGCCGCTGTTCGTGCTGCCATTGGCCGACGCGCCGGTGGACTTCGACCAGGTGTTCGGCCGCTCGGCACCGCGCTCGCTGGAAATCGGTTTCGGCATGGGCCATTCGCTGCTGGAAATGGCCGCCGCTTCGCCGGATCAGGACTTCATCGGCGTTGAAGTGCACCGTCCAGGTGTCGGCGCGCTGCTCAACGGCGTGCTGACGCAAGGCCTGACCAACCTGCGGGTCTACGATTGCGACGCGATCGAAGTGCTCAACCGTTGCGTGGCCGACAACAGCCTCGATCGCCTGATGCTGTTTTTCCCGGACCCGTGGCACAAGAGTCGCCACCACAAGCGTCGTATCGTTCAGGCGTCGT
Source organism: Pseudomonas purpurea (assembly GCF_039908635.1). Classification (NCBI taxonomy): domain Bacteria; kingdom Pseudomonadati; phylum Pseudomonadota; class Gammaproteobacteria; order Pseudomonadales; family Pseudomonadaceae; genus Pseudomonas; species Pseudomonas purpurea. The sequence goes on along the minus strand of NZ_CP150918.1, from coordinate 5,476,733 downwards.
TCGCTGAACTGGTGCGCAGCAAGTTGAAGGTCGGCGGTGTGCTGCACATGGCCACCGACTGGGAACCGTATGCCGAGTACATGCTGGAAGTGATGAACGTCGCGCCGGGCTACCGCAACCTCGCCGAAGACGGCAAGTGCGTACCACGCCCGACCGAACGTCCGATCACCAAGTTCGAACGCCGCGGCGAACGTCTTGGGCATGGCGTGTGGGATCTGAAGTTCGAAAAGCAGTCCTAAGCCATAACGCTATAAAAACTGTGGGAGCGAGCTTGCTCGCGAAGAGGGAGTGTCAGTCGACGTTAATGTTGCCTGATACGCCGCCTTCGCGAGCAAGCTCGCTCCCACAGTTGTTTTGTGCCGCTATTCTTCAAGTGCCTTGCTTCCTACAAGGGGCTGATAAATTTCACCGGCACCTGTTCTGTCAGCCACACGCCATTCTCGGCCTGATAGAACTTGAAGCCTTGCTCCAGCATCTGCAATGCAGCGACCTGCAAAATGACCACCGTCCCATAGCGCTGGCCCACGGCGCTGGCGGTTTCGACTTCCTGTGACAGGTGCACATGATGCCGTGAGCCCGGGATCAAACCTTTCTCATTGATCGACGCCATGAACCGCGTGGCGGTGCCGTGGTAGAGCGTCGCGGGTGGGCGCTTCTCTTCGAATTGCAGATCTACGGTCTTTGTCGAATGGCCCTGTACGGCCCGAATGCGTTGGGCGTCTTCGGAGATCGAAAAGCGTTTCTTGTCGCTGCTGTCGACGACGTGCTGGATCAATTCCCGATCCAGGGTTCTACCGTCGCGTGTTGCGCCGCTTATCAGCGCGTCGATATCCGCCCATCCGTCAGTATCCAGTTCCAGTCCAATGGCCTGCGGTTCGTGACGCAACACATAACTGAGAAATTTGCTGGTGTCGTCTAGCAGCTTTTTACTCATGATCTTCCTTGTTTCCAGGCAAAAAACCGCGACGAATGTTGCGGGCATGGCGTATGGGGTTTGAAGCTCGAAAAGCAGTCCTAAGCCTTAACGCAATACAAACTGTGGGAGCGAGCTTGCTCGCGATGAGGCCATAACATTCAACATCTCAGTTGACTGTCAGGCCGCTTTCGCGAGCAGGCTCGCTCCCACAGTTGTTTTCGGTTGTAGCTCAGCGGCGGTCGGCGACCACGCCAATCAATACCAGCACCACCAACAGCACCGGCGCCAGGCTGTAGTTGTTGAACTGGCTCAGGCCCTTGATGATCCATGGCGTGGCGTAGATCAGGGCGGCGCCGCTGCCGATTACACACAGCAGGGCCATCAACGGGACGCGCAACGCGCCGGCAATGTTGCCCAGGCGTTGCTCGACCCAGCCTTTGAAGTCCGCGCCAAAGAGCACCAGCAAACACCCCACCAATGCCAGCGCGATCTCCGACAGGTTGCTGCGGCTCCAGCGGGACACGGTGGCGAGCAGGTCGAGTACCAGATCCATTCGATTTCCTTATGTCAGAAAATTCTGTAGCAAGTCATTGAGAAACAGCTGTCCGCGCATCGTCGCCGCCAGACGTGACGGTTCGACCTGCAACAGGCCACTTTGTTCGGCCTCGCGACGGCCTTCGGCAAGGCTTTCCAGGGTCAGCCCGGTGCGCTCCGGATACAAGCGTGCCTCGACGCCTTCGGTCAGGCGCAGGGCGTTCATCAGGAACTCGAACGGCAGCTCATCGTTGGTCAGGGCTTTCGAGCCTGCCTGAAAGCTCTTGGCCGGGTTGAGGTAGTCCTTGGGCAGGCGAGTCTTCCAGGTGCGCACAATGCGCCCGTCCGGGTGGCTGAGCTTGCCGTGGGCGCCCGCGCCGATACCGATGAAGTCGCCAAAGCTCCAGTAGTTGAGGTTGTGTCGCGCCGCACGACCGGGCTGGGCATACGCCGAGACTTCATACTGGGCGTAACCGTGTTCGGCCAGCAGCGCTTGCCCGGCCTCCTGAATGTCCCACAGGGTGTCGTCCTCGGGCAGGGTCGGCGGCTGATTCCAGAACACCGTGTTCGGCTCCAGCGTCAGCTGATACCAGGACAGGTGGGTCGGCTTCAGGGCGATGGCCTGGCGCAGGTCGGCGAGGGCATCGTCCAGGGACTGATCGGGCAAACCGTGCATCAGGTCCAGGTTGAAGTTGTCGAACCCGGCCTGACGGGCCATGCCGGCGGCGCGAATCGCTTCGTCGCCGTTATGAATCCGGCCCAGGGCCTTGAGCTTCTCTTGCTGGAAGCTCTGGATGCCGATCGACAGGCGATTGATACCCAGGGCGCGATAAGCGACGAATTTTTCCTGCTCGAAGGTTCCCGGGTTGGCTTCCAGGGTGATTTCGATGTCGCGGGCAAACGGGATGCGTTGCTCCACGCCTTTAAGCAAACGGCCCAGCGCCTGGGCGCTGAACAGGCTCGGCGTGCCGCCACCGAAGAAGATAGAGCTCAGCTCGCGGCCGTACACCGCGTGCAGGTCCTGATCAAGGTCGGCCAGCAACGCGTCGACGTATTCTTCTTCCGGCAGCACTACGCTTGCGGTGTGGGAGTTGAAATCGCAATACGGACATTTGCGTACGCACCACGGGATGTGGATGTACAGCGCCAGCGGCGGCAAGACCGGCAAGGCCGCCCGAGGCGTTTGCGCGCCGCCGATAATCAGCGGCAGCGCGGAAGGATCATGGGTCATTTCAGGCCCAGACGCTGGCGCAGCAAATCCATTGCACGGGCGCGGTGGCTGAGCTGGTTCTTCTCGGCCGGGGTCAGTTCGGCGCTGGAGCAGTCGCGCTCCGGCACCCAGAACAGTGGATCGTAGCCAAAGCCGTGTGCACCGCTGGCCTGGGTCAGGATGCGCCCGTGCCACAGGCCTTCACACAGAATGGGTAGCGGATCATCAGCGTGACGCACCAGCGCCAGCACGCAGACGAACTGCGCGCCGCGTTCGGCTTGCGGCACGTCTTTCAAGGCGTCCAGCAGTTTGGCGTTGTTCGCCGCATCGCCCTGGCCGTCGGCATAACGTGCCGAGTAGATGCCCGGCGCACCGCCGAGGAAGTCCACGGCCAGCCCCGAATCGTCGGCCAGCGCCGGCAAGCCGGAAATGCGCGAGGCGTTGCGGGCCTTGAGGATGGCGTTTTCGACGAACGACAGGCCGGTTTCTTCCGGCTCTACGCTGCTGAACTCGCCAATCGAGCGCAGGTGCACCGATTCGCCGAGCATGGCCTGGAGTTCTTTGAGTTTGCCGGCGTTATGGCTGGCCAATACGAGTTGCGTGAAGTTGATCATTCGCCGGGGAACAGCTCTTGGTTGAAGTTGATGGTGTTGATTTTGTCACCAGTCTGCACCTTGATCTCGAAGGTGCGGGTTTCCTGCTGGTCGACCGGGTATTGCGCCAGGTAGTAGATCGCGCCTTGTTCGGTGACCTGTTTGAAGTTCAGCGTCACGCTTTTGCTGGTCAGGTCTTTCACGGTGCCGGTGACGCTGGCAACCATCGGTTGGCCGGCCTTGATCACTGAGACGTTGATCACGCCCTGGTTCTTGCTGCGGATCAATTCGGCGGCTTTGGCGATGTCCGGTTGAATGAACGTCGAGTTGAAGGTGTTGTAGTGCACCGTCACATCGCCAAAGGTTTCCTGGCGATCGCTCTTGATGGCTTCAGCCGCCATGGCGCTGACGCTCAGGCAGGCGGTTAACAGAAGCAGGGCTAGACGACCCATGATCGTTCTCCTTGAAATAGTGTGGGTTACACCGCGACCTTATGGTCCGCAAGGCCGGGGCTGCTCACGCGGTAAATGCCAATCTCACCTAACAGATTAGGCCATAGCTTACTGGCCCACCCGTGTCGGTGTTGTTGATCGACGGCAAGCCGATCGATGACCTTGGCTTCACGTTCGCGGCACAGCGCCTCAAAGTCTTCGAAAGTGCAGAAGTGGATGTTCGGCGTGTTGTACCAGGTGTACGGCAGAAACTCCGACACCGGCATCCGGCCCTTGCTGGCCAGGTACCAGCGGCAGCGCCAGTGGCCGAAATTGGGGAAGGTGATGATGCACTGGCGACCGACCCGCAGCATCTCGTCGAGGAGCTTGTCCGGGTAATGCACGGCTTGCAGGGCCTGGGTCATGACCACGATGTCGAAACTGTTGCTGGCGAAGTTGCCCAGGCCCTTGTCCAGGTCCTGTTCGATGACGTTGATGCCTTTGGCCACGCATTCGGCGATGTTGTCGGCGTCGTTTTCCAGGCCATAGCCGGTGACTTGCTTGTTGTCGCGCAGCCAGGTCAGCAGCTCGCCATCACCGCAACCGAGGTCGAGCACACGGCTACCGGCGGGGATCCATTCCTGGATGATTTCCAGATCAGCTCTCATGGCTTTCTCACAGCGTAATTCGGTTCATGTAATTGCTGAACGCTTGCAGGTAGCGCGGGATCGGAATCAGGAAGGCGTCGTGGCCTTGCGGAGCGTCGATCTCCAGGTAGCAAACGTCCTTGCGGGCCGCCATCAGTGCGTCTACCAATTCCCGCGAACGGGCTGGGGAGAAGCGCCAGTCGGTGGTAAAGGACATCACGCAGAACTTGGCCTGGCTGCCGGCGAAGGTTTTCGCCAGGTTATCGTCGAAGTTCGCTGCCGGATCGAAGTAATCCAGCGCTTTGGTCATCAGCAGGTAGGTGTTGGCGTCGAAGCGCCCCGAGAATTCCTCACCTTGATAACGCAGGTAGCTTTCCACCTGGAACTCGACGCTGTGGAAGTCGTAGTTGAGCTTTTCGCTCTTGAGGCCACGGCCGAATTTCTCGCCCATGGAGTCGTCCGACAGGTAGGTGATGTGCCCGACCATGCGCGCCAGCATCAGCCCGCGCTTGGGGATCACGCCTTGTTCCTGGAACGAGCCGCCATGGAACTCCGGGTCGGTGAGGATCGCCTGGCGGGCCACTTCGTTGAAAGCGATGTTCTGCGCCGACAACTTGGGCGCCGAGGCGATGGCCACGCAGTGACGGATACGCTCGGGGTAGCTGATGCTCCATTGCATCGCCTGCATGCCGCCCAGGCTGCCACCGATGACGGCGGCCCATTGGCTGATGCCGATGTGGTCCGCCAGGCGCGCCTGGCTGTGGACCCAGTCTTCCACGGTCAGCACCGGGAAGTCGGCGCCGAACGGCTTGCCGGTGTCCGGGTTGATGCTGCTCGGGCCGGTAGAACCGTTGCAGCCGCCGAGGTTGTTCAGGCTGACCACAAAGAACCTGCGGGTGTCGATGGGTTTGCCGGGGCCGATGCAACTGTCCCACCAACCGGGTTTGCGGTCTTCGACGCTGTGGTAACCGGCGGCGTGGTGATGACCGGACAAGGCGTGGCAGATCAGCACGGCGTTGCTCGCCGTGGCGTTCAGCGTGCCGTAGGTTTCATAGATCAGGTCGTAGGCAGGCAAGGAACGGCCGCAGGCCAAAGCCAGGGGTTCGCTGAAGTGCGCCACTTGGGGCGTCACCAGACCAACAGAATCGGCGGGAAAGGCAGTTGGCATCGACCCTGCTCTCGTTGAAATGAGGCGTAAGTCTAAAGACCGCTGTGGTTAGCGGCAAGCAATGGCCGGGCTCATTTCATTCAGTTGGACCGAGGTGCGGCATTCGCGAGCAAGCCCGCTCCCACATTGGAATGTATTCCCGTGTGGGAGCGGGCTTGCTCGCGAAGAACGATGGCGTGGTCAGCCAGGCTGTCGCACTAACTCGGGCAACTCCGGCAACTTCTTCGGCGAACAAATCCGCACCCGCTTCTGCCGGTTCAGCTCGCCGCTGATCAGGCTCACCTGGCTTTTGGACACGCCAAACGCCTTGGCCAGAAACGCCATCAGGTAGGCGTTGGCCTTGCCTTCGACCGGTGGGGCGGTGAGGCGGATTTTCAGGCGGTCACCGTGCAGCCCGCAGAAATCATCGCTGCGGGCCGCCGGTTGCAGATGACATTCGAGGATCAGGTCCTCGCCGTCCCAGCGGTAATAGCTCATTCACAAAGGCCGGGGTCAGATCAGCAGGCGCAGGATTTCCGGCATCATGCTCATGGCGGCGAGGTTGTTGATCACCAGCATATCCAGCAGCTTGAGCACCATGAACGCCAGGATCGGCGAGATATCCAGGCCGCCCATGCTTGGCAGGAGTTTGCGGAACGGCGCCAGGGCCGGCTCGCAGATCTGGTTCACCAGCTCGGCGCCGGGGTTATGGCTGCCCGGTGCGACCCACGAGAGGATCACGCTGATGATCAGGGCGAAGAAGAAGATCTTCAGGAACAACGCGGTCACGCCGATGAGCGACCAGACCAGCAGTTGCAGCGGGTTGCCGGTGGTGCCGTAAGTCAGCAGCAGGGTCAGGGCCATCAGTGCCAGTTGCACAAGGATCGCCAGCATCAGCGAAGACATGTCCAGCCCGAACATGCTCGGAATGACCCGGCGCAGTGGCTTGAGCAGCGGTTGAGTGGCGCGCACGGCGAACTGGCAGAGCGGGTTGTAGAAGTTGGCGCGTACCAGTTGCAGTACGAAACGCAGCAGCACGATCAGCAGGTACAGGCTGCCGAGGGTTTGCAGCACGTACACCGCTGCAGTGTTCAATCCAATCATGAATGGCTCCTTATTGACCCAGTTGTTCGGCCATTTCGGCCGAGCGGTGTGCCGCGGCACCCAATGCTTTTTCGACCAGGGCTTCGAAACCCCCAGTCTGGAATGATTTGATCGCCGCTTCCGTGGTGCCTGCTGGCGAGGTCACGCGACGGCGCAGCTCCGCGGCGTCGACATCGCTGGCGACCGCCATGTGGGCAGCGCCCAGCGCGGTTTGCAGGGTCAGTTGGGCGGCGATGTCTCGCGGCAGGCCGAGTTTTTCGCCCGCCGCCGTCATGGCTTCGATCAACAGGAAGAAATACGCCGGACCGCTGCCAGACACGGCAGTGACCGCGTCCAGTTGTTGTTCTTCGTTCAGCCACAGGGCAATGCCGACGGCCGACAGCAGTTCTTGCGCTTGCTGGCGTTGCTCGGCGGTGACCAGTGCGGTGGCGAACAAGCCGCTCACGCCTTGGCGCAGCAAGGCCGGGGTGTTGGGCATGCAGCGCACGACAGGTTGCTCGCCGAGCCAGTTGTTCAGGCTGGCGCAGGTGATCCCGGCCGCAATCGACACCACCAGTTGATGGGGCGCAAGGCTTGGGCGAAGGGCTTCACACACGGCTTTCATCGCCTGGGGCTTGACCGCCAGAACCACTACGTCGGCACCCTGAATGGCTTCGGCGTTGTCGGCGAACACGTCGATGCCGTGTTCGGCGTTCACCCGTGCGCGGGTTTCAGCGCCCGGATCGCTGGCGCGGATCTGCGCGGCGTCCAGACCTTTGGCGCGCAGGCCGCCGATCAGGCTGGCGGCCATGTTGCCGGCACCGATAAAGGCAATACGAGTCTTGCTCATGACAGGTCCTTATAGAGAGGGGTGTGAGCCATTGTTCAAGGCTGGCCGGCTATTGATGACCAAGGGCGCGGGTGCCAAACAGGGCCGTGCCGATGCGCACCCAGGTGGCGCCCATGGCGATGGCCGACTCAAGGTCATGGCTCATGCCCATGGAAAGTGTGTCGAGCGGCAGGTTCAGGCTGGCTTGCAGTGCCTGCACCGCGCCAAAGGCTGCATCCTGAGCGGCGCGATCTTCCGTTGGCTCGGGAATGGCCATCAACCCGCGCAGTTTCAAGCGCGGCAATGCACTGATGGCGTTGGCCAGGGCCGGCAGGTCTGCCGGCGTACACCCGGATTTGCTCGCTTCGCCGCTGACATTGACCTGGATGCAGATGTTCAGTGGCGGCAGGTCCGCCGGGCGTTGTTCGGACAGGCGTTGTGCGATTTTCAAGCGATCCACGGAGTGCACCCAAGCGAAGTTCTCGGCGATAGCGCGCGTCTTGTTCGATTGAATGGGGCCGATGAAGTGCCAACTCAAGGGCAGGTCGGCCAATTCGAGCTGTTTGCCCAGGGCCTCTTGCAGGTAATTCTCGCCAAAGTCGCGGAGGCCGGCGGCGAAGGCTTCGCGGACGGCTGCGGCGGGTTTGGTCTTGCTCACGGCCAGCAGCCGGACGCTGTCTGATTCGCGGTGCGCGGCTTGTTCCGCAGCGCGGATGCGTGCGCTAACCAGAGCTATGTTGTCTGCTATCGTGGACATTCAATCCCGCCTTAAAAAGTGCCTACGCTCGATCATGCTGCGTTAAAAGTCGACTCAGAATGCTCATTGACTAACGTCAACTGCGCGTCTTCGCCAACTTTTGCCTTGCCTGATCATCGCTCGGCGACTTTTCAGGCCGGGATTCTGGCCGCCGGCAGTCTGAGGTTCGCGGCATTCTACTGGAATTGGGGAGCGCTATGGATATCACTGAACTGCTGGCGTTCAGCGCCAAACAAGGGGCGTCGGACTTGCACCTGTCGGCCGGGTTGCCACCGATGATCCGCGTTGACGGCGATGTGCGGCGGATCAACCTGCCGGCGCTGGACGGCAAGCAGGTGCATGACTTGATCTACGCCATCATGAACGACAAGCAGCGGGTAGAGTTCGAGCAGTCCCTGGAACTCGACTTCTCCTTTGAAGTGCCGGGTGTGGGGCGTTTTCGAGTGAACGCCTTCAACCAGAATCGTGGCCCTGGCGCGGCGTTCCGGACCATTCCTTCGAAGGTCCTGAGCATGGATGACCTGGGCATGGGCGATGTGTTTCGCCGTATTACCGAGTCGCCCCGTGGCCTGGTGCTGGTCACCGGCCCGACCGGTTCCGGCAAGTCGACAACCCTGGCGGCGATGATCGATTACCTGAACAACCATCGACATCACCACATTCTCACCATCGAAGACCCCATCGAGTTCCTTCACGAACCGCGCAAATGCCTGATCAACCAGCGCGAGGTCCACCGCGACACTCGCAGTTTTTCCACGGCGCTGCGTTCTGCGCTGCGTGAGGACCCGGACGTGATTCTGGTGGGGGAGATGCGCGACCTGGAAACCATCCGCCTCGCGCTGACCGCAGCCGAGACCGGGCACCTGGTGTTTGGCACCCTGCACACCACGTCGGCGGCGAAAACCATCGACCGGGTGGTGGATGTGTTTCCGGGTGAAGAAAAGTCGATGGTCCGTTCCATGCTGTCGGAGTCGTTGCAGGCGGTGATTTCCCAGGCCCTGATCAAGAAAATTGGCGGCGGCCGGGTGGCGGCCCACGAGATCATGTTGGGAACCTCGGCAATCCGTAACCTGATCCGCGAAGACAAAGTGGCGCAGATGTACTCGTCGATTCAGACCGGAGGATCGCTGGGGATGCAGACACTGGATATGTGTTTGAAGGACCTTGTGACCAAGGGTTTGATCAGTCGCGAGCATGCGCGGGAGAAGGCGCGCACGCCGGATAATTTCTGAGGTTGGAATGCGAACCTGTGGCGAGGGAGCTTGCTCCCGCTGGGCTGCGAAGCGGCCCCAAAAAACTGCGAGCGCTGCGCACTCGAACGGGAGCAAGCTCCCTCGCCACAAGTGCCCGCCCTCAGAAGGTGGGAGCTTTCAAATCAGCGCTGAACAACCCGCATCTGGTTTGGCTCTTTAGGCAGAACCCGTTTGGCAACCACGTAGTGGCTTTCCCAGTACGGTTTCTTGAGCGTATCAATGCTGACGGCTTTGCCACGACGCGGTGCATGGATGAAGCGGTCGTTGCCCAGGTAGATGGCAACGTGATTGACCTTACGGCTCTTGATGTTGAAGAAGATCAGGTCGCCCGGCTTCAGGTCCTTGCGCTCGACTTTTTGCCCGTGGCCGCTGGCCATGGCATTCGAGGTGCGCGGCAGGTCGAAGGTCGCGTCATTGAAGGCGTACTTCACCAGCCCGCTGCAATCGAAACCCTTGCTTGGGCTGCTGCCGCCCCAGCGGTACGGCGTGCCCAGCACGTTGACTGCACGGCTCAGGACGTTGCTGCTTTGCTTGGTCGCCATCGGCGGCACCAGCGCACTGTTGGCCTTGCTCAGGTGAGTCGGGCCTTTTACCGCTTGTTTGTTTTTGCTGGTGACAGCAGAAACATGGGATTTGGGGGTGTAACCATTAACGTTCGGAAGACGTTGCTCACGATTGGTGGCGTGGGCGGCCAGTGGCATTAATAGGCAAATGGTTAGCCATGTCTTGAAAAATGGACGCATTAGGCAAGGCTCTATGTAGGTAAGCGCGCAACTTTATAACAGCTTTTTTGTCTATTCCGAGGCCGTTGGTCGATTCAACCTGGGAGTCAATTTCGTCAAATGCGCGACAAATTGCCCTAATTGTCTGACAGAGGTCAGGCGCTGCAAGGCTTTGACGGGAGTGAAGGTAGCACCTGCCACACGTCGGCCGCCTGTAAAAAAGTCACAAAGAATTCAAGAATATTTATCTATCGTGTGAAATGAGGTCCCTCATGAACACCTATCAACCACCTGTTTCATACCACGACACCCACAGCAAAGTGATCGGCTACCTGTTGTGGATTTTCGGTTTTATCGGCGCTCACCGCTTTTATTACGGTAAGCCGGTGACCGGGACGATCTGGTTTTTCAGCTTTGGCTTGCTGGGTATCGGCTGGTTGATCGACCTGTTCCTGATTCCGTCCATGGACAGTGAAGCCGACCGGCGTTTCACCGCCGGGCCCATCGAGTACAGCGTCGCCTGGATTCTGCTGACGTTTCTCGGGGTGTTCGGTGTGCATCGGATGTATCAGGGGAAGTGGATCAGCGGTTTGTTGTACCTGCTGACGGGCGGGTTTTTCCTGCTGGGTGTGCTGTATGACTTCTGGACGCTTAATGACCAGATTTCCGAGTGCAATGCCCAGAATAGAGGCGCCTTCTAGGACGCCTTCGCGAGCAAGCCCGCTCCCACAGGGTTGATGCGGTCCTTGTGGGAGCGGGCTTGCTCGCGATGGCGGCGACGCGGTCTCAAGCCTGGTGGCTGATCCGCCCATCCACCAGGGTGTAACGCACCACGCCCGGCAGGCTATGGCCGAGGAACGGGCAGTTTTCGCCTTTCGACAACCAGTGCTCACCGGCCACGGTGGACGCGGCAGGGTCGAACACCACGAGGTCCGCCGGGGCACCCACCGCCAGTTTGCCCGCCGGCAGGCGCAAGGCCTCGGCAGGGCCGGCACTCAGGCGTGCCAGCAACGTCGGCAAATCGAGCAAACCGTCTTCCACCAGCGTCATCGCCAGCGGCAGCAGCAGTTCAACACTGCTGATGCCCGGTTCGGTCGCGCCGAACGGCGCCAGTTTGGCGTCGCGCTCATGCGGCTGGTGATGGCTGGAGATGGCTTGCACCACCCCGGACTTCACGGCCGCACGCAGGCCATCGCGGTCGGCGCGGGTGCGCAGAGGCGGTTGCACGTGATAGAGGCTGTTGAAGTCGATCAGCGCCTCATCGGTGAGGATCAGTTGATACAGCGCCACATCGGCGGTCACTTTCAGGCCACGAGCCTGAGCCTGCGCGATCAGGGCCACACCGCGAGCACTGGTGAGCTGGCTGAAGTGCGCACGCACGCCGGTTTGCTCGACCAGCAGCAGGTCACGGGCCAGGGCCACGGTCTCGGCGGTTTCCGGAATGCCTGGCAAACCAAGGAAACTCGCGGTCGGGCCTTCGTGAGCCAGGCCACCTTCGGCCAGGTCATGATCCTGCGAATGGAATATCACCGTCAGGTCGAACGTTGCCGCGTAGTCCAGCGCCCGGCACAGGGTGCGGGTGTTGCGGAAACTCTCCAGGCCGTTGCCAAACGCCACGCAACCGGCATCGCGCAAGGCAATCAGCTCTGCAAGCTGCTCACCGTCCAGGCCTTTGCTCAGGGCGCCAATCGGGAACACCTTGGCGTTGCCGGCTTCGCGGGCGCGGTCGAGGATCAGTTCGGCCACGGCCGAGGTGTCGAGCACCGGTTTGGTGCGAGGCGGGCAGCACAGGCTGGTAACGCCACCGGCCACTGCGGCACGGGTTTCACTGGCAATCGTGCCTTTGCGGCTGTAACCCGGTTCGCGCAGGGCGACGTTCAGGTCAACGAGACCGGGGGCGACCACCAGGTTTTTGGCGTCGATGGTTTGCACGGCACTGAAATCGGCCGGAGCGGCGCCAATGGCGAGGATCTTGCCGGCTTCCAGGTGGATATCGGTGACTTGATCCAGGCCGCTGCTTGGATCGATGACGCGTGCGCCGAGAATGCTGAGTTTCACTGGGCGTTCTCCTGCTCGAATTGGCGCTGGGCCGTTTGCCCGCTCATGGCCATGGACAACACGGCCATACGAATGGCGATCCCGTAGGTCACCTGATTGAGAATCACCGAGTGCGGACCGTCGGCCACCGCCGATTCGATCTCCACGCCCCGGTTGATCGGGCCGGGGTGCATGACGATGGCATCCGGCTTGGCACCGGCCAGGCGTGCGGTGGTCAGGCCGAACAGGCGGTAGAACTCGCCTTCGCTCGGCAACAGGCCGCCGGTCATGCGTTCACGCTGCAAGCGCAGCATGATCACCACGTCGACGTCCTTCAGGCCTTCGGTCATGTCGGTGTAGACCTTCACGCCGTACTGCTCGATACCGATTGGCAGCAGGGTTTTCGGGGCGATCACACGGATGTCCGGGCAGCCAAGGGTTTTCAGCGCCAGCATGTTCGAGCGTGCCACCCGCGAGTGCAGGATGTCGCCGACGATGGCCACCGAGAGGTTTTCGAAACTGCCCTTGTGCCGACGGATGGTGAGCATGTCGAGCATGCCCTGGGTCGGGTGGGCGTGACGGCCGTCGCCGCCGTTGATGATCGCGACTTGCGGGCACACATGCTCGGCGATGAAGTGCGCGGCGCCAGAGTCGCCGTGGCGCACGACGAACATGTCGGCGGCCATGGCTTCAAGGTTGCGCAGGGTGTCGAGCAGGGTTTCGCCCTTGCTCGCCGACGAGGTGGACACGTTCAGGGTGATCACGTCCGCCGACAGCCGCTGGGCCGCCAGTTCGAAGGTGGTGCGGGTGCGGGTGGAGTTCTCGAAGAACACGTTGCACACGGTCTTGCCGCGCAGCAGCGGGACTTTCTTGACCGCTCGGGCGCCGACTTCAAGGAACGAGTCGGCGGTGTCGAGGATCTCCGTCAGCAGCTCGCGGCGCAAACCGTCGAGCGAGAGGAAGTGGCGCAGCTGGCCCTGGTCGTTGAGCTGCAGCGGGCGCTTGGTTTCTAGAGGCGTCATCGCAATGGACTCTTTAAAAGGGCGAGTTAAATGGCGAGGTCTTGAAGTTCGAGTTGCAGCGGGTCAGGGCCGGTCAACTTGACCCGTTCGTGGGCGGCCAGCGACAGGGTTGCGCCGACCACGTTCGGGCGGATCGGCAGCTCGCCGGCGTCCAGGTCCAGCAGGCAGACCAGGGTGACGCTGGCCGGGCGACCGTAATCGAAGAGTTCATTCATGGCGGCGCGGATGGTCCGCCCGCTCATCAGCACGTCGTCGATCAGGATCAGGTGCTGGCCTTCGATTTCGAACGGCAGCGCCGAGGGGCGCACCTGCGGGTGCAGGCCGTTCTGGCTGAAGTCGTCGCGGTAGAAGGAAACATCCAGCGTGCCCAGCGGCGAATCGCTGCCCAGCTCCTGGAGCAAGGCTTGAGCGACCCATACGCCACCGGTGCGAATGCCGATGTAACGCGGTTCGCTGATGTTGCGTTTGGCCAGATAGGCGTCAAGCCGGATCGCCATCTGGCTGATCAGGTCGGCGGGATTGGGCAGGCTCATGGTTGCTCCTTCGTGGGCCCGAGCCGATGCGTGCACAGTGCGGCGCGGGGTGTCGCTAAGTAGAGCCGCGGTCACGGCTCTTCAGGATTCGGTGTTCAGGAGCCGAACAGCGCGCCGTTTTCATCGAGCCAGCCTTGCAGCAGCAGGGCGGCGGCGATGGCGTCGACGGGGTTGTCGCGGTAACTGCCTTTCTGCCCGCCACGGACCAGGCGTTCGCCTTTGGCCTCGAAGGTGGTCAGGCGTTCATCGTGGGTATAGAAGGGCAGGTTGTAGCGGCCGTTCAGGCGACGGGCGAATTTCTCGGCGCGGGCGCACATGTCACTCGGCGTGCCGTCCATGTTCAGCGGCAGGCCGACCACCACGGCGTCGGGTTTCCATTCCTTGATCAGGGCTTCGACCTGATTCCAGTCGGGAATGCCGTTTTGGGCTTTCAACGTGCACAGCTCGCGGGCCTGGCCGGTAATCACCTGGCCGACGGCGACGCCAATCTGTTTGGTGCCGTAGTCAAAACCCAGTATCAGACGCAGGGCCATCAGGCGTGCCCCGCTTGGCTGGTGAGCAGGCTGAGGTTGACGCCCAGGTGCTTGGCCGCGGCGTCGAGGCGCAGTTCGCTGCTGGTGTTGAACAGGATGTCGGCGTCGAACGGGCAGGTCAGCCAGGCGTTGTCGGCCAGTTCAGCCTCCAGTTGCCCGGCTTCCCAACCGGCATAACCGAGGGCGATCAGGCTTTTGGCCGGGCCCACGCCGTCGGCGATGGCGAACAGCACGTCCTGGGAGGTGGACAGGGCGAGGCCATCGAGTTCGACAGTTGCCTGGTACTTCGGACCGATGGGGTGCAACACAAAACCGCGATCGGTCTGCACCGGGCCGCCGGTAAAGATCGGCACGTGCTGGCAGAGTACTGGCGGCTCGATGTCGGGGCGCAACTGTTCAAGAATGTCCGCCAGGCTCAGGTCTTGCGGGCGGTTGATCACCAGCCCCATGGCCCCATTGGCGGTGTGCTCGACGATGTAGGTCAAGGTGTGAGCAAAGTTCGGGTCGGCCATGTGAGGCATGGCGATCAGGAAGTGATGCTTGAGGTAGCTGGGGCTGACGTTTTTCATGTGCGCTAGTGTGGCGTTGGAGGGGCGAACTGACAAGCTGGGGATGCGCAGGAAATGCCCTTATTCCAGCTGGCAACCCAGATCAAATGTGGGAGCGAGCTTGTTGTGGCGAGGGAGCTTGCTCCCGCTTGAGCGCGTAGCGTTCGCTTTTTTGGGGTCTGCTTCGCAGCCCAGCGGGAGCAAGCTCCCTCGCCACAGGTTTCCTCCATCCTGGAAATCTGTGGAGGTCAGTTGCTGGACAGCTTGTCCCCGCGTGCAAACTTCCAGGTGCGGATGATTTCCAGTCGGTCGATATCCGACAGATCGCCGGTAAACGGGGCAAATGGCGCCGCCAGTCGCACGATCCGTTGTGCGGCCTGGTCCAGCAGCGGCTGGCCGGAGGACTCCAGTACCAGCACTTCATAGAGCGAACCGTCGCGGTTGATCGAGACCATCAGGCGCAAATTGCCGTAGATCTGTTTGCGCCGGGCTTCGTCCGGGTAGTTCAGGTTGCCGATGCGCTCGACCTTCTTGCGCCATTCGTCTTTGTACCAGGCACCTTTGTCACGCATGGTCGACGCCGCGCTCAGGCGATGGATGCGCGGGCGCTTGGCGTACAGCTGTTGTTCGTGGGCCAGTTCCGCTTCCAGGCTGGCAATGTCGCTGGACAGTTGCGAGCTGTCGAATGTCGGTGTCGCGGCCTTGGGCGTCGGCTCTGCCTTGACCTCTTCTTTCTTGGTCGCGGCTTTCTTTGGCGCGGGGGCGACAGTGGTCACGGCCGCTTTCGGCGCGGCTTCCGGCACCTGGGGTTTGACCGAGGGTGGAGGCGTGACTTTCTGGACCTTGTTGTCCTGGAACGGCGCGACCTCGGTGGTCTTGGGAATCGCTTTTTTATCCAGGGTGCCGCTGCCTTGCTGGTTTTCCTGGGCGAGGAAATCGGCTTTTTTAGGCTTGGTTTCGCTTTTGAAAGTGGCGAGGGTGATTTCCAGGGTTTTGCTGATCTGCTTGGGTTCGACAAGGGAGAACCCGACGCCCAACAGCAAGGCCAGGTGAATCAGCGCCGCGAGAAACAGGGTAAAACCGAGGCGATCGGCCGGGCGCACGCCACTGTGGGCGAGTTCGGGGGGCAGATCGGAAGGGAGTGTCATCAGCGGTTCGACATCACAAGAGGCATCACAAAAACCAACATCACGCGTTTCACAGGCGGCGCATGATAGCGCAATGTTGGTTCCTGCTTGTTTGTTCTACATCACTTGGCTTTAAGCTTCTGATCGATGGCAGCCATCAGCATTTCGCCGATGTTCGTGCCAAAAGCGTTGTCGATCTCGCGAATACAGGTCGGGCTGGTGACGTTGATTTCCGTCAGGTGCTCGCCGATCACGTCGAGGCCGACGAACAGCAGGCCCTTTTCACGCAGCGTCGGGCCGACCTGTGCGGCGATCCAGCGGTCCTTGTCGGTCAACGGGCGGGCTTCGCCACGACCACCGGCGGCCAGGTTGCCACGGGTTTCGCCAGCGGCCGGAATCCGCGCCAGGCAGTAATCCACCGGCTCGCCGTCGATCATCAGAATGCGCTTGTCGCCGTCCTTGATCGCCGGCAGGTAGGCCTGGGCCATGATCTGCTGGCTGCCCAGCGCCGTCAGGGTTTCCAGAATCACCGACAGGTTCGGATCCCCCGCGCGATGGCGGAAGATCGAGGTGCCGCCCATGCCGTCCAGCGGCTTGAGGATCACGTCGCCGTGTTTGGCGGCGAACTCGCGCAGCACGTCGGCGCGGCGGCTGACCACGGTCGGCGGCGTGCACTGCGGGAACAGCGTGGCGAACAGTTTTTCATTGCAGTCGCGCAGGCTCTGCGGCTTGTTGACCACCAGCACGCCCGCGCGCTCGGCTTGCTCCAACAGGTACGTGGAGTAGACGAACTCCATGTCGAACGGCGGGTCCTTGCGCATCAGGATCACGTCCAGATCGCTCAGCAGCGCGTCGGTTTCGGCTTCCAGCTCGAACCATTTTTCCGGGTTGGCGAACACCTTCAGTGGGCGCATGCGTGCCCGGGCTTCACCTTCGCTTTGGTACAGATCACGCTGTTCCATGTAGAACAGCGTCCAGCCGCGAGCCTGGGCGGCCAGCAGCATGGCCAGCGAGCTGTCCTTTTTATAGGAAATGCTGGCGATAGGGTCCATGACAATCCCGACGCGAACGCTCATGGGTGTTTCCTCGAAAATGGGCTGGCCCGACTCAGGGTAAAAAGCAGGGCAAAAAATGACGTGAAAAAGTGGCGTCAGAGTGGCGCCCAGTGTGTTCCCGGTCAAGGAAAAACCACCTCGCCGGTTGCTCGATAGATTGCCGCCAGCGACTGTGCTAAAAAGGCTGCCATGCTACATGGAAGCCTTGAACATCAAGGGCTTCACGCGTTGAAAACCCGTGCATCGACAAAATCGAATCCCAGTGGCGATGGTAGAGCAGATATGGAACAGCATTCCAACGCCTTGAAGGTCATGGTGATCGACGATTCGAAAACCATACGCCGCACGGCCGAAACGTTGTTGCGCAACGTCGGCTGCGAGGTGATTACGGCGGTCGATGGTTTCGATGCCCTGGCCAAGATTGCCGATCATCATCCGGGGATCATTTTTGTCGACATCATGATGCCGCGTCTGGATGGTTATCAGACCTGCGCTTTAATCAAGAACAACAGTGCGTTCAAGTCCACGCCAGTGATTATGCTGTCGTCCAAGGACGGCCTGTTCGACAAGGCCAAGGGGCGCATCGTCGGTTCCGACCAGTTCCTGACCAAGCCTTTCAGCAAGGAAGAACTGCTGGACGCGATCCAGGCCCATGTTCCGGGCTTTGCCGCCGTTTCGCCGCAGTAGGACACGCACAGCGACACCCGGCCAACGGGCCAGGCGTCTATATGAATGGGGAAGACCATGGCACGTATTCTGATCGTCGATGATTCGCCGACTGAAATGTACAAACTGACCGGCATGCTTGAAAAGCACGGTCATGAAGTGTTGAAAGCCGAAAACGGCGCTGATGGCGTGGCCCTGGCCCGCCAGGAAAAGCCCGACGCCGTGCTGATGGACATCGTCATGCCGGGCCTCAACGGTTTTCAGGCGACCCGCCAGCTGACCAAGGACCCGGACACCGGCCACATTCCGGTGATCATCATTACCACCAAGGATCAGGAGACCGACAAGGTCTGGGGCACCCGCCAGGGCGCGAGGGATTACCTGACCAAACCGGTGGATGAAGAAACACTGATCAAGACCCTGAACTCCGTTCTGGCCAGCTGAGCCGTTGGCCATGGCCGAGTCGCTGACGGCGTTCGAACTGCTGTTGCAGATCGATGCGCGCTGCCGCTTGCTGGCGGCGGATTTGCCGTCCCAGCACACCCGCCAGCACGGCTGGAGCGGGATCGGTTTTCGCATCGGCGAGCGCTGGTACGTGGCGCCGATGGGCGAGGTCAGCGAAGTGCTGCACGAACCCCGCTTCACGCAGTTGCCCGGCGTCAAGCCATGGGTTCGCGGTGTGGCTAACCTGCGTGGGCGGTTGCTGCCGGTCATGGACCTGTGCGGGCTCTTCGGTGTCGAGCTGTCGACGGTGCGCAAGCAGCGGCGAGTGCTGGTGGTCGAACATAACGAAGTGTTTGCCGGGTTGATGGTCGATGAAGTGCTGGGTATGCAGCACTTTGACCAAGGCAGTTTCAGGCCAGACGCAGCGGACACGGCGCAAGGGTCGATGGCGGCGTTTATCAAGGGGCGCTTCGAGCGCGAGCAATGCTGGCAGGTGTTCAGCCCGTTTGCCCTCGCGCATTCACAGAGCTTCATGAACGTAGCCCTGTAACTGCGGACTTTTGTGGGGGCAAGCTTTTGTGGCGAGGGAGCTTGCTCTCGCTGGGCTGCGAAGCGGCCCTCTTTTCCAAAAAGGAAGGGGACTGCTGCGCCCGAGCGCGGACCGGTCCAAGGGGAGCAAGCTCCCTCGCCACAGGTACTTTGGTGAGTTCTAAAGGGTGTTGGTTAACAGGCGAGGATCGATGACAAAAGCAAAAGCAGGTAAGCCAACGGAAGGGTCGCGCAGCCGGTCGCAGATCATCGTGCTGTTCATCGCGCTGATCATTTTCATCGTGTTGCTGTTCGCCAACTTCGCCTACCTCAATACCCAGGCTACCTACGACAAACAGTACATCGGCCATGCCGGTGAGCTGCGCGTGCTGTCCCAGCGCATTGCCAAGAACGCCACCGAAGCGGCGGCCGGCAAGGCTGCGGCGTTCAAACTGCTGAGCGATGCACGCAACGACTTTGCCCAGCGCTGGAGCTTTCTGAAGAAGGGCGACCCGGCCACCGGCCTGCCGCCCGCGCCGTCGACCGTGCGCCCGGAAATGCGCGCCGTGCAGCTGGACTGGGAGCGCCTGCTGAAGAACACCGACGCGATCCTCTCCAGCGAACAGACCGTGTTGTCCTTGCATCAAGTCGCCGCGACCCTGGCCGAAACCGTGCCGCAGTTGCAGGTCGAGTCCGAAAAAGTCGTCGACATCCTGCTCCAGCGCGGCGCCCCCGCCACACAGGTCGCCGTGGCCCAGCGTCAGTCGTTGCTGGCCGAACGGATTCTCGGCGCGGTCAACACCGTGCTGGCCGGAGACGAAAACGCCCAGCAGGCAGCCGACGCCTTCGGCCGTGACGCAGCGCGTTTTGGCCAGGTGCTCAATGGCATGCTCCAGGGCAACCCGGCGCTGAAGATCAGCCAGGTCGAAGACCGCGACGCCCGCGCGCGGCTGACCGAGATTGCCGAGTTGTTCGAGTTCGTCTCCGGCTCCGTGGATGAAATCCTCGAAACCTCCCCCGAACTGTTCAAGGTGCGCGAGTCGGCGAGTAACATTTTCAGCCTGTCCCAGACCTTGCTCGACGAAGCGTCGCACCTGGCCAGCAGCTTTGAAAACCTGGTGGGCGGGCACACCACCGACACCATCGGCGGTTACGTGCTGGGCTTGCTGGCGCTGGCCTCGATCATCCTGATCGGCTTGGTGATGGTCCGTGAGACCAATCGCCAGTTGCAGGAAACCGCCGAGAAAAACGAACGCAATCAGAACGCGATCATGCGCCTGCTCGATGAAATCGCGGACCTGGCCGACGGTGATCTCACGGTGACGGCTTCGGTGACCGAAGACTTTACCGGGACCATCGCCGACTCGATCAACTACTCGGTCGACCAGTTGCGCGATCTGGTGGCGACCATCAACCTCACGGCCGGTCAAGTCGCGGCGGCCGTGCAGGAAACCCAGGCCACGGCCATGCACCTGGCCCAGGCGTCCGAGCATCAGGCCCAGCAGATTTGCGAAGCATCGGCTTCGATCAACGAAATGGCCCAGTCCATCGACCAGGTGTCGGCCAACGCTGCCGAGTCCTCGGCGGTGGCCGAGCGTTCGGTGGAAATCGCCAACAAGGGCAACGAGGTGGTGCACAACACCATCCACGGCATGGACAACATTCGAGAACAGATCCAGGACACCGCCAAGCGTATCAAGCGTTTGGGCGAATCTTCGCAGGAGATCGGCGATATCGTTAGCCTGATCGATGACATTGCCGACCAGACCAACATCCTGGCCCTCAACGCGGCGATTCAGGCTTCCATGGCGGGCGACGCCGGGCGCGGTTTTGCGGTGGTGGCCGATGAAGTGCAGCGTCTGGCCGAGCGCTCGTCGGCGGCGACCCGGCAGATCGAAACCCTGGTGCGGGCGATCCAGACCGACACCAACGAAGCAGTGATTTCCATGGAGCAGACCACCACCGAGGTGGTGCGCGGCGCGCGGCTGGCGCAGGATGCCGGAGTGGCTCTGGAGGAAATCGAAGGCGTGTCGAAAACCCTCGCGGCGCTGATCCAGAGCATTTCCAACGCGGCGCAGCAACAGACGTCGTCGGCCGGTCAGATCTCCTTGACGATGAACGTGATCCAGCAGATCACCACACAGACCTCGTCGGGCTCGACCGCCACCGCCGAGAGCATCGGCAACCTGGCGAAGATGGCCAGCCAGTTGCGCCGTTCGGTGTCGGGCTTCACCTTGCCGACGGCCCCTGCGCGAGACGCCGGTCAGGCCTGAGCCCTGAACGCGGTGAATGAAATTGACTGGAGTGGTTATGGGTGATCGGCACGACTATGTGGCCCTCGAATGGGTCAAGGGCGAAATTGCCGAAACGCTGAAGCAGGCTTCTCTGGCCCTCGAAAACGTGGCCCTCGACACCCTGGCCGAGGACCCGCAGGTGACGCCGGCCATCGACGAGTGCCTGGCCTGTATCCATCAGGTCCACGGCAGCCTGCAAATGGTCGAGTTCTATGGCGCGGCCCTGCTTGCCGAAGAAATGGAGCAACTGGCCGGCGCCTTGCAGCAGAACCGCGTCAGCCATCGTGACGAAGCGATTCACGTGTTGCAACAGGCCTTGGGCCAGTTGCCGATCTACCTTGACCGTGTTCACAGCGCCCGCCGTGATTTACCGCTGGTGGTGCTGCCGCTGATCAACGACCTGCGCAGCGCCCGGGACGAGAGCCTGTTGTCGGAAACCAGCCTGTTCAGCCCGCACCTGCCGGTGATCGCACCGCTGGATGCCGCCGCGCTGACGCTGCTCGAGCCCCCCGACCTGCCGAACATGCTGCGCAAGGCCCGGCAACTGCTGCAAATGGGCCTGGTCGGCCTGCTACGTGAGCAGGACGATGAAACCAACGTCGGTTACCTGGCCAAGGTCTTCGCCCGCCTGGAAGGGCTGTGTCGCAACTCGCCGCTGAACCCGTTGTGGCAAGTGGCGTCGGCGCTGGTCGAAGGCATGGCGCAAGGCTGCATCGCCAACAGCCCCGCGTTGCGCAGCCTGTTCAAGGACGCCGACAAGGAGCTCAAGCGTCTGCTTGAGCAGGGCATGACCGGGATCAATGAACCGGCCCCCGCCCGAGTTGCTCAAGAGCTTGTTGTTCTATATTGCCAAGGCCCAATACCCCAGCGCGCAGATGCATACCATGAAAGAACGTTACGGACTGGATGAGGCGCTGCCGGACAGCGCCATGGTCGATGAGGAACGCGCCCGCCTGGCCGGCCCTGACCGCGATGCCATGCGCTCGGTGCTTGCCGCGCTGTGCGAAGAGCTGGTGCGGGTCAAGGAACGGCTCGACCTGTTCGTGCGCAGCGACCGGCAGCACACCTCGGACCTCGACAGCCTGCTGGCGCCGTTGCGGCAGATCGCCGACACCTTGGCGGTGCTGGGTTTCGGCCAGCCGCGCAAGGTCATCATCGATCAGTTGGCGGTGGTCCAGAGCCTTGCCCAGGGCCAGCGCGAACCCAACGACGCGATCCTGATGGATGTTGCGGGTGCGTTGCTCTATGTCGAGGCGACCCTGGCCGGAATGGTCGGCACCGTCGAACCGGAAAACCGTGAAGAAAGCCGCCTGCCGACCACCGACCTGACGCAGATCCACCAGATTGTCATCAAGGAAGCCCGCATCTGCCTGCAACAGGCCAAGGACATGATCGTCGACTACATCGACGCTGGCTGGGACCGCCAGCACCTGCAACCGCTGCCGGCCCTGTTGACCCAGGTGCGTGGCGCGCTGGCGATGATTCCGTTGAGCCGTGCGGCGAGCCTGTTGGAAGCCTGTAACGGGTTTATCCGCGAGCACCTGCTGGTGGATCAGGCCCAGCCCGGCTGGCAGCAACTCGACCACCTGGCGGATGCGATCACCAGCCTCGAATATTATCTGGAGCGTTTGAGCGACGATCATGAAGCGCCCGGCGAGGCGCTGCTGGACGTTGCCGAGCAAAGCCTCGCGGCGCTGGGCTATTTCCCTCGCGAGCCGCAGGTGCCGCTGCTCAATGACGTGCTCGGCCCCGGCGAAGCGCGGGCGATGCAGGGCTTGCAGCCACTGGACGACCCGCAGGTGGTGCAATCCCTGGCCGAAGTGCTCGCCAGCCCGGTGTCCGCCGTGAACCCGCCGGCCCTCAATACGCCGGGTAGCCTGTTGCCGCCGCCGCTCGACGAGGAGCCGGTGGATGACGAGCTGCGTGAAGTGTTCCTTGAGGAGACCGACGAAGTCCTCGATGTGCTGCGCGAGTACCTGCCGCGCTGGTCCGCCAGCCCTGACAGTGCTTCGGCCCTGGGTGAGTTGCGTCGGGCCTTCCATACCTTGAAAGGCAGCGGTCGGATGGTCCGTGCGCTGGTCCTCGCCGAGCTGGCCTGGGCGATGGAGAACCTGCTCAACCGTGTGCTGGAACGCAGTGTCGAACCCGGCGCGGCGGTGCAGCAGCTGTTGGCCGATGCTTTGGAGTTGTTGCCTGAACTGGTGGACGAGTTTGCCGCCAATGGCCAGCGCCAGCGCGATGATGTCGACCGCTTGGCTGCCCGTGCCCACGCACTGGCCAAGGGTGATGATGCGGCTCCAGAAGGCATTTCGCCTCAGGACGCCGCTCTCGATCCGCAGTTGCTGGAGATCTTTCGCAACGAGGCCGAAACCCACCTCGCCAGCCTCAACCGCTTTCTCGATCAGGCCGCCGAGCACATGCCCTTGCAGGCCAGCGACGAGTTGCAGCGCGCACTGCACACGCTCAAGGGCAGCGCGTCGATGGCCGGCGTGTTGCCGATTGCTGAACTGGCGGCACCGCTGGACCACCTCGCCCGCGAGTTCAAGGCGCACCAGATGCCGCTGGACCTGGACGAAGTCGAGTTGCTGCTTGAAGCCGAAGGCCTGTTTCGCCGGGGCCTGAAGCAGTTGGACCGCGACCCGCTGGCCGAGATTGCCGGTGCCCAAAGCCTTATCGAACGCACCCGGACCCTGCTCGCCGAACGGCTTGAAGCCATTCTCAGTGCGCCGAATACCGGGCTGCGAATCAAGCGTGATCCGCAGCTCATCAACAACTTCCTGGCCCAGGGCATGGACATCCTGCTGGATGCCGAAAGCCTGCTTCAGCGCTGGCAGCAGCACCCCGGCGAACGTCTGGAACTCAGCGCGTTGCTCGATGAGCTGACGACACTGGGCGAAGGCGCGCACCTGGCGGACCTGCACCCGGTGGATGAGCTCTGCGAGGCGTTGCTCGACCTGTATGGCGCGGTGGAAGAAAGCAGCCTGGCGGTCAGCGACCGGTTTTTCCATGAAGCACAAAGTGCCCACGAAGCCCTGATCAACATGCTCGACGAACTGGCTGCGGGCCAGGAAGTCAGCCCGCAGCCTGCCCGTGTCCGGGCATTGCGCGAGTTGCTCGATGAGGGCCTCGACCCCTCGGCCATGGGCCTGATTCGCAGCGACGGCAGCCGAACCCTGAGCATCACCGAGCTGGGCAGTGCCACGGCAACGCTTGAGCAAGCGTCAGCGGCGCAACCCAGCCCGGACGATGAAATTGTCTCGATCTTCCTCGAAGAAGCGGCGGACATCCTCGAAAGCGCGGGCCAGGCTTTGCAGCGCTGGTTGCGCGACCCGGACAATGCGGCACCGTTGTCGTCGCTGCAGCGCGACTTGCATACCCTCAAGGGTGGCGCGCGGATGGCCGAGGTCGGGCCGGTCGGCGACCTGGCCCATGAGCTGGAAAGTCTTTACGAAGGGCTGGTGGACCGACGCCACAGCCACGGCGCGGACCTGGCGTCGTTGCTGCAACAGAGCCATGACCGGCTCGCGGTGTTGTTAGAGCAACTGCAAGGCCAGCAATCGCTGGACGACCCGACGGCGCTGATCGAGGCCATTCGCGAGTTTCGCCAGGGCAACGCTGGCAGTCCTGAAACGCTGGAAGCACCGGCCGAGTTCGACCCGGCGGCGCACGACCCGGAGTTGCTGGAGATCTTCCTCGAAGAAGGGTTCGACATTATCGACAGCTCAGGCGCGGCGCTGGTGCGCTGGCAAGCCGAGCCGCAAAGCCGTCAGGAAGTCGAAACCCTGCTGCGCGACCTGCACACCCTCAAGGGCGGTGCGCGGATGGTCGAAATCACCCCGATCGGCGACCTGGCCCATGAGCTGGAGTTTCTCTACGAAGGCTTGTCGGCCGGGCTGCTGCAACCGACCGCCGCGCTGTTTGCTCTGTTGCAGGGCTGCCAGGATCGCCTGGCGCAGATGCTCGACGCGACGCGCGCCGGTCAACCGGTGTTGCCGGCCGAGGAACTGATCGAGGCGATCCGCGACTTCACCCACCCAGCGGCCAACGCTCCAGAGGCACCCGCGGCAGAACCGCTCGCGCCGCTGCCGGTCAAGCCCGAGGCGCCGGTTGTGCCAGCCGAGATCGCCGCTGACATGGTCAAGGTCTCGGCAGAGTTGCTGGATGATCTGGTCAACCTCGCGGGCGAAACCTCGATCTTTCGAGGGCGGATCGAACAACAAGTCAACGATGCCCGCGTGGCCCTGAGCGAGATGGAAACCACCATCGAGCGGATGCGCGACCAGTTGCGCCGACTCGATACCGAAACCCAGGGGCGGATTCTCAGTCGTCAGCAGGTTGAGGCCGAGCGCTTGGGTTATGAAGAATTCGACCCGCTGGAGATGGATCGCCATTCCCAGTTGCAACAGCTGTCGCGGGCGCTGTTTGAATCCGCCTCCGACTTGCTCGACCTCAAGGAAACCCTCGACCGACGCAACCATGACGCAGAAAACCTGTTGCAGCAGCAGGGCCGCATCAACACCGAATTGCAGGAAGGCCTGATGCGCACGCGCATGGTGCCGTTCGAGCGGATGTTGCCGCGACTCAAACGCATCGTCCGCCAGGTTTCAAGCGAGCTGGGCAAGGATGTCGAATTCATCGTCGGCAACGCCGAAGGCGAGATGGACCGTAACGTGCTGGAACGCATGGCCGCGCCGCTGGAGCACATGCTGCGCAATGCCGTCGACCACGGTCTGGAAGCCGCCGAGGTGCGCGTGGCGGCCGGCAAGCCTGCCCAGGGACGGATCACCCTCGACCTGTCCCGCGAGGGCGGCGACATCATTTTCGACATCCGCGACGACGGCGCCGGGGTGCCGCTGGAGGCCGTGCGGCGCAAGGCGATCAAGCGCGGGTTGCTTGACCCGAACACCGAGATCAGTGACCGCGATGTCTTGCAGTTCATTCTGCAACCGGGGTTTTCCACCGCCGAGAAAATCACCCAGATCTCCGGGCGCGGTGTCGGCATGGACGTGGTTCACGAAGAAGTCCGGCAACTGGGCGGCACCATGACCATCGACTCTGTGCCTGGGCAGGGCGTGCATTTTCGCATTCGGCTGCCGTTCACCGTGTCGGTCAACCGCGCACTGATGGTGCAGTGTGCGGAGGATCAGTACGCGATTCCGCTGAACACCATCGACGGGATCGTGCGCGTGCTGCCCAATGAACTGGAGGCGTACTATCAGCTCGACCCGCCGCGCTACACGTACGCGGGGCAGCACTATGAACTGTGTTACCTGGGTGAACTGCTGAAAACCAGCGTGCGCCCGAAACTGCTGGGCCAGAGCCTGCCGTTGCCGGTGCTGCTGGTGCAGTGCAACGAACGGCACATCGCGGTGCAGGTCGACGCCATGGCCGGCACCCGGGAAATCGTGGTCAAGAGCCTCGGGCCGCAGTTCGCCGGGGTGCAGGGGTTGTCGGGCGCGACCATTCTGGGCGATGGCCGGGTGGTGCTGATTCTTGATCTGCTGGCACCGATCCGGGCGATGCAGGCCCGTGTGCCGTCGCGTATCGTCGTGCAGGAGTCCGGCAACGACACCCAGGCGCAGCGGCCGATGCTGGTGTTGGTGGTCGACGATTCGGTCACCGTGCGCAAGGTCACCAGCCGTCTGCTCGAACGCCACGGCATGAACGTGCTGACCGCCAAGGACGGAGTCGACGCGATGCTGGTGCTCGAAGACCACCTGCCGGACCTGATGCTGCTGGACATCGAAATGCCACGCATGGACGGCTTCGAAGTGGCCATGCAGGTACGCAATGACCCGCGTTTGCAGCACTTGCCGATCATCATGATTACCTCGCGCACCGGCCAGAAACACCGCGACCGCGCCATGGCCATCGGCGTCAACGATTACCTGGGCAAGCCGTACCAGGAATCGGTGTTGCTCGAGAGCATCGCCCTGTGGAGCAAAACCCATGCATGAACATCGCGCCAGCAACCTCACCGGGCTGCTGCTGCCGTTGGCGGATCGCAACCTGATCCTGCCCAACGTTGCCGTGGCTGAACTGATCGACTACCAGCCCGGTACCTTCGATCTCGACTCGCCGCCCTGGTACCTGGGGCTGGTGAGCTGGCGTGACCGGAAAATCCCGCTGTTGAGTTTCGAGTCGGCGTGCGGCCAGAAAACCGTGATCGGCGACCGCGCCCGCATCGTCGTGCTTAATGCCCTTGGCGGTCGCCCGGACCTCAAGTTCATTGCCTTGCTGGTGCAGGGTATCCCGCGTTCCTACAAACTCGACAGCCAGTTGAGTTACGTCGACGTGCCGCTGTGCACCCTGGAACACGCCGCGGTGCAGGTCGCCGAACAAGTGGCCAAGGTTCCGGACCTGTTGGCGCTGGAGGAGTTGCTGGTGGGGGCGGGGTTGGCCTGAGGTTGATCGTTGCCATGTCGACGGGTCGAACGCGTCCGCGGGGAACGATCCACGTTGGAAACAACATTCTTCTGAAACATTGCGCTTTCAGGCTACAAGCCTGAGCCTTGCGCACGTTTGTCCTGGTTTTTAAGGTGAGTCACACATGTATCACGGGGAAAGATTCAACGCCTGGACCCATCTGCTAGGTGCGATTGCAGCGTTTGTCGGGGCGGTCTGGTTGCTGGTGATTGCCAGCATGGACGGCAACCCATGGAAGATTGTCAGCGTGGCGATCTACGGGTTCACCTTGTTGGTGCTGTACAGCGTGTCGACGGTGTACCACAGCGTGCGCGGCCGGGCGAAAACCATCATGCAGAAGGTCGATCACCTGTCGATTTACCTACTGATTGCCGGCAGTTACACGCCGTTTTGCCTGGTCACGCTGCGCGGGCCGTGGGGCTGGACGTTGTTCGGCATCGTCTGGGGGCTGGCGGTGATCGGCATGCTGCAAGAGATCAAGCCACGCTCCGAAGCGCGAATCCTGTCGATTGTGATCTACGCGGTGATGGGCTGGATCGTGCTGGTGGCGGTCAAACCGTTGATGGCCGCGCTGGGCGGCGCGGGGTTTGCCTGGCTGGCGGCGGGCGGGGTGTTTTATACCGTCGGCATCATCTTCTTCGCCCTCGACAGCCGACTGCGCCACGCTCACGGTATCTGGCACCTGTTCGTCATTGCCGGCAGTCTGCTGCACTTCGTGGCGATCCTGTTCTACGTCCTTTAGATCGAGGCGCGGCCATCGCGAGCAAGCTCGCTCCCACAAAGGCGCCGCTGTTCCTGAGGGAGCGAGCTTGCTCGCGATGGGGTCCTAAAAGTCGCCCCAAAGCTGCTGGGCCACGGCCAACGCCACCACGGGCGCGGTTTCGGTGCGCAGCACTCGCGGGCCGAGGCGGGCGGCGTGGTAGCCGGCGCTCTTGGCCTGATCGACTTCGGCATCCGACAACCCGCCTTCCGGGCCGATCAGAAATGCCAGGGTCGCAGGCTTGGCATGGCTCACCAGCGGTTCGGCCACCGGGTGCAGCACCAGCTTCAACTCGGCCTCGGTCTGTTTCAGCCAATCGGCCAGCAGCAGCGGCGGGTGAATGACCGGTACGCGTGAGCGCCCGCATTGCTCGCAAGCACTGATGGCGACCTGGCGCCAGTGCTGTAAACGCTTGTCGGCGCGTTCATCCTTGAGCCGGACTTCACAGCGATCGCTGAAGATCGGAGTGATTTCGTTCACACCCAACTCGGTGGCTTTTTGAATTGCCCAATCCATCCGCTCGCCCCGGGACAGGCCCTGGCCCAGGTGAATGTGCAGTGGCGACTCGATTTGCCCGGCGAAGCTTTCCGTCAACGCCACGCGTACGCGTTTCTTGCCGACCTCCGCCAGCGTGCCGAGGAACTCCTGGCCAGAGCCGTCGAACACTTGCAACGCATCGCCCTCGGCCATGCGCAGCACGCGGCTGATGTAGTGCGCCTGGGCTTCGGGCAGCTCATGTTCGCCGAGGCTCAGGGGGGGGTCGATAAAGAAGCGGGACAGTCTCATTCTGGTTCTCTGTAAAAATTTGAATGTGCGGCTTGGCGATGATCTGTGGCGAAAAGCTTTTGTGGCGAGGGAGCTTGCTCCCGCTGGGACGCGAAGCGGCCCCAAAACCTGCAGCCGCGTTTTTTTGGTTCATACGCATCTGCCGGGTTACGACTGCTTCGCAGCCGAGCGGGAGCAAGCTCCCTCGCCACAGGCAAGCTCCCCTCACAGGGAGCTCTGTCAGGCTCTAGCCCGGATCGCGGAACCCCGGATGGAAGTCCTTCGGCACCGCCACGCTGACCTTGTTGCTGGTAGCGATATCGATCCCTTCACTGGCGACTTCGGCCAGGAAGTCGATCTGCTCGGGCGTAATCACGTACGGCGGCAGGAAATACACCACGTTGCCCAGCGGCCGCAGCAGCGCGCCACGCTCCAGCGCATGCTGGAACACCTTCAGCCCACGACGTTCTTGCCACGGGTAAGCGGTTTTACTGGCCTTGTCCTGCACCATCTCGATGGCCAGCACCATGCCGGTCTGACGCACTTCCGACACATGGGGGTGATCCACCAGGTGTGCGGTCGCGGTGGCCATGCGCTGGGCCAGGGCCTTGTTGTTCTCGATGACGTTGTCTTCTTCGAAGATGTCCAGCGTTGCCAGCGCTGCCGCACAGGCCAGCGGGTTGCCGGTGTAGCTGTGGGAATGCAGGAAGGCGCGCAGGGTCGGGTATTCATCGTAGAAGGCGCTGTAGACCTCATCCGTGGTGACGCACGCCGCCAGCGGCAGATAACCGCCGGTCAGGGCTTTGGACAGGCACAGGAAGTCCGGGCGAATGCCGGCCTGCTCGCAGGCGAACATCGTCCCGGTGCGGCCGAAGCCGACGGCGATTTCGTCGTGGATCAGGTGCACGCCGTAACGGTCACAGGCTTCTCGCAACAGTTTCAGGTACACCGGGTGGTACATGCGCATGCCGCCCGCGCCCTGGATCAACGGTTCGACGATCACCGCCGCCACCGTGTCGTGGTTCTCGGCCAGGGTCTGCTCCATCGCGGTGAACATAATGCGCGAGTGTTCTTCCCAGCTCATGCTTTCGGGGCGCAGATAGCAATCCGGGCTTGGCACCTTGATGGTGTCCAGCAGCAGGGCCTTGTAGGTTTCGGTGAACAGCGGCACGTCGCCGACCGACATCGCGGCGATGGTTTCGCCGTGGTAGCTGTTGCTCAGGGTGACGAAGCGCTTTTTGGCAGGCTGGCCGCGGTTGAGCCAGTAGTGAAAGCTCATTTTCAGCGCGACTTCGATGCAGGACGACCCGTTATCGGCGTAGAAGCACCGGGTCAGGCCTTCCGGGGTGATCTTCACCAGCCGCTCGGACAGCTCGATCACCGGTTGGTGGCTGAAACCGGCCAGGATCACGTGTTCCAGTTGATCGACCTGGTCCTTGATCCGCTGGTTGATGCGCGGGTTGGCGTGGCCGAACACGTTGACCCACCAGGAGCTCACCGCGTCGAGGTAGCGTTTGCCTTCGAAGTCTTCGAGCCACACACCTTCACCGCGCTTGATCGGGATCAGCGGCAGCTGTTCGTGGTCTTTCATCTGGGTGCAGGGATGCCACAGTACCGCGAGATCGCGTTGCATCCACTGATTATTCAGGCCCATGTTCAGTCTCCTCGAGGCGGCTCGCGTCGTGCGCGGGCAAACAATCGCGCAAGCCTATGCAATGCCAGGCGAGCGGACAACCTATTGTGTGGTTTGTGGGTGGCAACACAGGGGCGCCACATGGTTGTATTGACGTGTGCAGGCGCTGGCGGGGCACGCTGGAGGTTCTGCCGATTACAGGCTTAACACGTGGTTAATCTTTCCTTAACCCACCCCTTTCAGACTCTTGATCGTATTTCTCGATATTTCAAAGCAAAATTTTCCGCTTTAACTCGATAGATAACTCGATAGTCTTGGTCGCAGTTCTTACAGGATTTGGGCAATGCAGCTACGTAATTCTTCCTCCCGCTACGGCGGAGTCAGCATCTTTCTGCACTGGGGCGTGGCGCTCGTCGTCATTGGGTTGTTCGCCCTGGGCCTGTGGATGGTCGGTCTGGACTACTACAGCACCTGGCGCAAAGACGCGCCGGACCTGCACAAAAGTATTGGCCTGGTACTGTTCGCGGTCATGCTGCTGCGGGTGCTCTGGCGTTTTGTCAGCCCGCCGCCACCGGTCCTGAGCAGCTACAGCCGGATGACCCGCCTGGGCGCCAGGCTCGGCCATGGCTTTCTGTATGTCAGCCTGTTCGCGGTGATGATTGCCGGTTACCTGATTTCCACCGCAGACGGTGTCGGGATTCCGGTGTTTGGCCTGTTTGAAATTCCTGCGCTGATTTCCGGTCTACCGGACCAGGCAGACATAGCGGGTGCGATTCATCTGTATCTGGCATGGGCGCTGGTAATTTTTTCCGGTCTCCATGCGTTGGCAGCACTGAAGCACCACTTTATCGACCGTGATGCGACCCTGACACGAATGCTGGGACGCAAAGCCTGATGTTCAACCTCGACTCCAAAGGAATAGAAAGCATGTTGAAAAAGACTCTCGCCGCTCTGGCAATCGGTACTGCACTGTTGTCGGCCGGTCAGGCGATGGCCGCTGATTACGTTGTCGACAAGGAAGGCCAGCACGCCTTCGTCGACTTCAAGATCAGCCACTTGGGTTACAGCTTCATCACTGGCACATTCAAGGACATCGACGGCAAGTTCAGCTTCGACGCTGCCAAGCCAGAAGCCAGCAAAATCGAGTTCAACGTGAATACCGCCAGCGTATTTACCAACCATGCCGAGCGCGACAAGCACATCACCAGTGCTGACTTCCTGAATGCGAGCAAGTTTGGCAAGGCGACGTTCGTGTCCACCAGCGTCAAACCTACCGGCAAGAATGCCGATGGCAAGGAAACCGCTGACGTGGCAGGTGACTTGACCCTGCTGGGCGTGACCAAGCCGGTGGTGGTCAAGGCCACTTTCCTGGGTGAAGGCAAGGATCCATGGGGCGGCTACCGCGCCGGTTTTGAAGGCACTACCCACATCAAGCGCAGCGACTTCGGCAAGCA
Source organism: Pseudomonas purpurea (assembly GCF_039908635.1). Classification (NCBI taxonomy): domain Bacteria; kingdom Pseudomonadati; phylum Pseudomonadota; class Gammaproteobacteria; order Pseudomonadales; family Pseudomonadaceae; genus Pseudomonas; species Pseudomonas purpurea. Next base: position 5,444,786 of record NZ_CP150918.1, on the reverse strand, counting down.
GAAGGACCTGGGCCCGGCTTCCGATGCGGTCGAGCTGTACGTCACGTTTGAAGGTGTGAAAGCGAAGTAATTTTCGCCCGACACACTAAAACGCCCCCGGTCTTGCGACCGGGGGCGTTTTTTATTGCCGAACATAAACTTCGCCACACCACAGACCCCTTGTGGGAGCGAGCTTGCTCGCGATGGGGTCATTACATTCGGCATGGATGTGACTGACAGTACGCCATCGCGAGCAAGCTCGCTCCCACAGGGAATTTGCGGCGGCCAAAAAAATGCCCCGGATCGCGAGATCAGGGGCATTTTTTATGACTGCGCTAAATCAGCGATTGCGGGTCAGCAAGGCTGGTTTTTCACCGCGTGGGCGGCTTGGCAGTTGATCGAGTTGCTCAGGTGTCGGGAAACGATCGGTTTTCGACTCCTTGTGCATGATCTTCGGCGCATTGCCACGCGGGTTCTGCACGGCAGGTTCCTGACGCGGCTGGTCGTCACGGGCCGGGCGGCGGGTGCGCGACTCTTCGCGACGGGCTTGGCCGTCCCGAGGGGCGCCACTACGTGGGCCGCTGCGTTTGGCCGGCGGGGTGCCAGTGGTGGCGCCGCTGCTGTTGCGCGGACCGTTCTGGCGACCTTGTGGCTGGCCGGTGCGCGGAGCACCTGCGCCTGCACCCGTGCCTTGCGCCGGAGCGCCCGGACGGCGGCCACGGCCCTGGGCTGGTTTGGCTTGAGGCACGTAGTCGACGCGGTTACCGAAGTTATCCACGTCGTCGTCCAGGAACTCGTCCGGTGCACGGTCAGCGGCAGCGCGAGGTGCTGGGCGCTGTTGTTCGCGGGCCGGAGTGCCTTCACGCGGCTTTTGCGCCGGGCGTTCGCCACGGCCGCTGGCAGCCGGTTTTTCCTTGCCGCCCTTGTCCTTGCCTTTGTCTTTACGACCGCCGCCACCGCCACTGCCGTTCGGGCCGTCGCCGCGTGGGCCACGTGGGTTGCGCGGGTTACGCACATCCGGACGCTCGCGAACTTCCGGCTTCTCGGCTTCAACAGCGCTGGAGTCAAAACCCATCAGGTCGCCGTCGGCGATCTTCTGCTTGGTCATGCGCTCGATGCTTTTCAGCAGTTTTTCTTCGTCCGGGGCTACCAGCGAGATGGCCTCGCCCGAGCGACCGGCACGGCCGGTACGGCCGATACGGTGCACGTAGTCTTCGTCGACGTTCGGCAGCTCGAAGTTGACCACGTGTGGCAACTGGTCGATGTCCAGGCCGCGCGCGGCGATATCGGTGGCGACCAGGATGCGCACTTCACCGGCCTTGAAGTCGGCCAGGGCTTTGGTGCGGGCGTTCTGGCTCTTGTTGCCGTGGATCGCAACGGCGCTCAGGCCGTGTTTGTCCAGGTACTCGGCCAGACGGTTGGCGCCGTGCTTGGTGCGGGTGAACACCAGCACCTGTTCCCAGGCGCCAGCGGTAATCAGGTGCGCCAGCAAGGAGCGCTTGTGGCTGGCGGCCAGGCGGAATACGCGTTGTTCGATGCGCTCGACCGTGGTGTTCGGCGGCGTGACTTCGATGCGTTCCGGGTTGTGCAGCAACTTGCCGGCAAGGTCAGTGATGTCCTTGGAGAACGTTGCCGAGAACAGCAGGTTCTGACGCTTGGCCGGCAGGCGGGCCAGGACTTTTTTCACGTCATGGACGAAGCCCATGTCGAGCATGCGGTCGGCTTCGTCCAGGACGAGGATTTCCACGTGGGACAGGTCGACGCTGCCTTGGCCGGCGAGGTCGAGCAAGCGACCCGGGCAGGCCACCAGCACGTCAACACCACGGGACATGGCCTGAACCTGTGGGTTCATGCCAACGCCGCCGAAGATGCAGGCACTGACGAATTTCAGGTCGCGGGCATAGAGCTTGAAGCTCTCGTGCACCTGGGCGGCCAGTTCGCGGGTCGGGGTCAGGACCAGGACACGCGGTTGGCGCGGGCCGTGACGCTGGGATTTGTCCGGGTGACCGTTGGGGAACAGACGCTCCAGGATCGGCAGGGCGAAACCGCCGGTTTTACCAGTGCCTGTCTGCGCCGCGACCATCAGGTCGCGACCTTGCAACACGGCGGGAATGGCCCGCTGTTGCACCGGAGTAGGCTGGGTATAGCCGGCGGCTTCGATGGCACCGACTAAAGCCTCGGAGAGACCGAGGGAAGCAAAGGACATGAGTAATCCTGTTTTAGTTAGGGCTTGGCCCAAAGGGATAGTCTTGCCTGGCGCGAATGGCGTTTAAGAGGACGCAATCCCGTCCGGTCCTGCTGGGCCTTGAAGGCTCATCTTCGAGTGCCCGCGCGGGCTGAAAAGCTGCGCTGTAGCGGTGTCGAGATGCCTTTAACAAGACCGAGCGTCCGGGCGTGAGCCTGGCGGGAAGGCCGGAGTATAACAGAGCAATCACTGCGCGCCGCTTTCCTGCTGCTCAACGGTTTTTTCAAGGTGCACTTGCGGCGATGACGCCCGTGCTTGTGCAGGGGCCGCGCCATAGCGTGCGCTCAGTTCGGCATAGGCCGGTTCGCGCTTGAAACGCTTGAGTTCAGCGCCAAAACGTTGCACCAGCAAGTCCATGCCGGCACCGCGGCGAACCGCCAGGAACTGGGCTTCGTGGCTGATGACCGTGGGGCTTTCGCTGATCTGGTCGCGCAACTTCAGTTCATCGAGCAGGTGCTGGCCGACGCGACGGTCGGTGATCAGCAGGTCGATGCGCCCGCGCACCAGTTTGCCAAAGTTGGCCTCGTGGGTCGGTGCCGGTTCGCGGGTGAACAGGGTCGATTCCCTGAAGTCCTGGCTGTAGAGGTAGCCGGGCGAGGTGCCGACGGTCAGGCCGCGCAGGTCTTCGAGGGTGCGCAAGGGATGCGGGCGTTCATTGGCGTAAAACATCACGAACTCGACTTGCGACAGCGGTTCGCTGGGATAGAGAAGGGTCGCGTCGCGTTCCTTGCTGTAGAAAATATCCAGTGCGCCGTCGGCCAGCCCTTGGTCGAGCATGGCCAGGCAGCGTTTCCAGGGCAGGAACTGCCATTGGACCTCAATCCCCAGGCGCTTGAACACAATCGCCGTGGTTTCGTAGTCCAGGCCCAGGGCTTTGCCGTTTTCCTCGTAGACATAGGGCGCCCAGGGTTCGGTGACAATGCGCAGCTTCTCGCCCCGGGCGTTAAAGCTCAGGCAAGCAAAGAGGAAGGCTGTCAGCAACTGGGCAATGACGGGCATGACTTGAGATTACGACGAGAAACCGTAAAGAGCCAGAAACGGGGGGCAGATGCTCTAACTCAAGTGTTGCTCGCAAAAAAAGGCCCTGGGTTTCGCCAGAGCCTTGTCTGAATCCACTGGCGTCTTAGCGCGGCAGTTTCAGGTTATTCCAGACGGCCAGGCTCGGCTCGGCCTGGTTCAGGGTATAGAAGTGCAACCCTGGTGCGCCGCCTTGCAGCAAACGTTCGCACATGTCGGTGATAACGTGTTCGCCAAAGCCTTGAATGCTTTGGGTGTCATCGCCGTAGGCTTCCAGCTGCTTGCGGATCCAGCGCGGGATCTCCGCACCGCAGGCGTCGGAGAACCGCGCCAGCTTGCTGTAGTTGGTGATCGGCATGATCCCCGGCACGATCGGGATGTTCACGCCCATCGCCCGTACACGGTCGACGAAGTAGAAGTAGCTGTCGGCGTTGAAGAAGTACTGGGTGATCGCGCTGTCGGCACCGGCGTTGGCCTTGCGCACGAAATTCACGAGATCGTCTTCGAAATTGCGCGCTTGCGGATGCATTTCCGGGTAAGCGGCGACTTCGATGTGGAAATGGTTGCCGGTTTCTTCACGAATGAAGCTCACCAGGTCATTGGCGTGGCGCAGTTCGCCGCTGGCCATGCCCATGCCCGAAGGCAGGTCACCGCGCAGGGCAACGATACGGGTGATGCCCGCGTCCTTGTACTGGCTCAGCAGGTCGCGCAAGTCGGCCTTGCTGTCGCCAACGCACGACAAATGCGGTGCGGCAGGGACTTTGACTTCGCTTTCGAGCTGCAACACGGTGTTCATCGTGCGATCACGCGTCGAGCCGCCAGCGCCGTAGGTGCAGGAGAAGAAATCGGGGTTGTAACCGGCCAGCTGACGGGCAGTGGCGAGCAGTTTTTCATGCCCAGCATCGGTCTTGGTAGGGAAGAACTCGAAGCTGTAGCGACGGTCTTGGGACATGGTCATACCCTTGAAAACGCGTAAGCCTGTGAAATTTGCACATCCCATGTGGGAGCGGGCTTGCTCGCGAAAGCGGTGGGTCAGTCGACATCAATGTTGAATGATAAATCACCTTCGCGAGCAAGCCCGCTCCCACAGGGAGAGCAGGCTACAGGACCGATCAGTAGCGGTAAGCGTGCGGCTTGAACGGGCCTTCGACGGTCACGCCGATGTAGTCGGCCTGGGTCTTGGTCAGTTGAGTCACGACACCACCGAAACCGCGGACCATTTCCAGGGCCACTTCTTCGTCGAGTTTCTTCGGCAGTACTTCAACGGTCAGGCGCTCGGCTTTCTGGGCTGGCGACAGGTCGGCGTACTTCTGGCCGAACAGGAAGATCTGTGCCAGAACCTGGTTGGCGAACGAACCGTCCATGATGCGGCTTGGGTGGCCAGTGGCGTTGCCCAGGTTAACCAGACGGCCTTCGGCCAGCAGGATCAGGTAGTCGTCGTTCTGTGCGTCGAAATCGCCAGGGCCGGTACGGTGAATCTTGTGAACCTGTGGCTTCACTTCTTCCCATGCCCAGTTCTTGCGCATGAAAGCAGTGTCGATTTCGTTGTCGAAGTGGCCGATGTTGCAGACGACCGCGCGCTTCTTCAGGGCTTTGAGCATGTTCGCGTCGCACACATTGACGTTGCCGGTGGTGGTCACGATCAGGTCGATCTTGCCCAGCAGTGCCTTGTCGATGCTTGCTTCGGTACCGGTGTTGATACCGTCGATGAACGGCGAAACCAGTTCGAAACCGTCCATGCAGGCTTGCATGGCGCAGATCGGGTCGACTTCGGAAACTTTAACGATCATGCCTTCCTGACGCAGGGACTGGGCCGAGCCCTTGCCCACGTCACCGTAACCGATGACCAGCGCTTGCTTGCCGGACAGCAGGTGGTCGGTGCCGCGCTTGATCGCGTCGTTCAGGCTGTGACGGCAGCCGTACTTGTTGTCGTTCTTGCTCTTGGTCACCGAGTCGTTGACGTTGATGGCCGGGATTTTCAGCTCGCCCTTGGCCAGCATGTCCAGCAGGCGGTGAACGCCGGTGGTGGTTTCTTCGGTCACGCCGTGGACGCGGTCCAGGATCGCCGGGTATTTCTTGTGCAGCAGCTCGGTCAGGTCGCCGCCGTCGTCGAGGATCATGTTGGCATCCCACGGCGCGCCATTTTTCAGGATGGTTTGCTCCAGGCACCACTCGTACTCTTGCTCGGTTTCACCTTTCCAGGCGAACACCGGGATACCGGCAGCAGCGATAGCGGCAGCGGCCTGGTCCTGAGTCGAGAAAATGTTGCAGGACGACCAGCGTACTTCGGCACCCAGGGCAACCAGGGTTTCGATCAGCACGGCAGTCTGGATGGTCATGTGGATGCAGCCCAGGATCTTCGCGCCCTTGAGCGGTTGTTCACCCGCGTACTTGCGACGCAGACCCATCAGGGCCGGCATTTCCGATTCGGCGATGATGGTTTCGCGACGGCCCCAGGCAGCCAGGGACATGTCGGCGACTTTGTAGTCGTTAAAATCTGCAGGCGTGTTGACAGCGCTCATGAAGAGCCTCCATTCGTAGTGTGCGAATGGGCGCCGTTGTGCGTTTAAGGCCTGACCGGATCATCCTGGCCAGACAACGCCCCATCCGAGCCTGACAGGTAAAACCTGCTGCAGCGCCCCTCGGACAGGTGGCGGGAAAACGGTATCAATGGATGATGACCGTTTTGAAACGGTGGCGATTATAGCTGTCTGTTCCAGACTTCCAAAGGGTTTCTGTCGGACACATGAAGAATGCTAATAGCGACCATAGTCGACCTTTCATAGAGCTGGGTCGCGGGCTCTGCCATGATGCCCGCCATCAATCGGCAAGACGGTCAGGAGTGAATATGAATTTCCACACCCGCAAATGGGTAAAACCCGAAGACCTCAACCCCAACGGCACGCTGTTCGGTGGCAGCCTGTTGCGCTGGATCGACGAAGAAGCGGCGATCTACGCCATCGTTCAACTGGGCAACCAGCGTGTGGTTACCAAGTACATTTCCGAAATCAATTTCGTCAGCGCCTCGCGCCAGGGCGACATCATCGAGCTGGGCATCACCGCCACCGAGTTCGGCCGCACCTCTATTACGCTGACCTGCGAGGTGCGCAACAAGATCACCCGCAAGAGCATCCTGACTGTCGAGAAGATGGTCTTCGTCAACCTCGGCGAAGACGGCTTGCCCGCGCCGCACGGCCGCACCGAGATCAAGTACGTCAAAGACCAGTTCCAGGACGACGTCGCCAGCGAGTGATATCGAGGCGCGCCCTTCGCGAGCAAGCCCGCTCCCACACTGGATCTCATTCGCACACAACCCCTGTGTTCGCAGAAGATCTCATGTGGGAGCGGGCTTGCTCGCGAAGGCGGTCTGATGAACACCTGGGATTTATCGTTCCCGCGCCAGAAAAGGAATGCAGCCCGGGAAGGCTGATCCGCAGAAGATCAAGAAGTGATCAGTGCTGCCCGGCCTGTGCGGCGGGTGCTGGGTCGTCCTTGGTCACGTGCTTGACCAGTTTGCCGATGCTCAGACCCTGCAACAGGATCGAGGACAGCACCACGATGTAGGTGATGCTCAGCAGCAGGTCGCGCTCCGGACCCAGCGGCAAGGCCAGGGCCAGCGCCACCGACACACCACCGCGCAAGCCACCCCAGGTGAGAATGCGGATGGTGCCGCGTGGCACCGGGCGCCAGCGCCGCAACAGCACGATGGCCGGGGCCACGGTGAGCAGCCGCGAAAGCAGGATCGCCACGGCCAGCAAACTCGCCGCCAGCAAGTGCAGCCAGTTGAACGGCAGCAGCAACAGTTCCAGGCCGATCAACGCAAACAGCAAGGCGTTGAGCATGTCGTCGAGCAGTTCCCAGAAACCGTCCAGGTAGCGCCGGGTCATGTCGTTCATCGCCAGGTTGCGACCCAGGTTGCCGATGATCAGACCGGCGACGACCATCGCGATCGGTGCGGACACATGCAGTTCGGTGGCCATCGCCGAGCCGCCGATCACCAGCGCCAGGGTCAGCATCACTTCGATCTGGTGCTGCTCGATGCTCTTGATCATCAGGTACACGAGGTAGCCGATCAGGCCGCCGAACACCACGCCGCCAATCGCCTCATGGGCAAACAGCAGGGCGGTGGCGCTGACGGTCGGGGTTTCGCCCAGTTGTGCGATGCCCAGCAACACGGTGAACACCACGACAGCCGTGCCGTCGTTGAACAGCGACTCGCCGACGATGGTGGTTTTCAGCGGCTTGGACGCATTGGCGGTCCGCAACACGCCGAGTACCGCAATCGGGTCGGTGGGTGAGATCAACGCGCCGAACAGCAGGCAGTACAGGAAACTCACTTGCCAGCCGAACAGGGCAAAAATGTAGTACGCCAGGCTGCCGATCACGAACGTGGCGATCAGTACGCCGAAGGTCGCGAGCAGGCCGATGGGCCAGCGGTAGCTGCGCAAGTCACTGAGGTTGACGTGCAGGGCGCCGGCAAACAGCAGGAAGGACAGCATCCAGTTCATCAGCAGATCGCCAAAGTCGATCTTGCCGATCAGCTGTTGCACATGTTCTTCGAGTCCTGGGTAACCGATAAAGCTCAGGCCCTGCAAGAGCAGGGAAAACATCAGCGCGGTGACCATCACGCCGATGGTCGGGGGCAGGCCGATGAAGCGGAAATTCACGTAAGTGAGAAGCGTGGTGAGGCAGATAAACGCAGCGACAAGTTCAAGCATCCGAAGTCCTTTGGATGGGGGTGTGAAAAGAATCACCCGACGGTGCGGGCAGGGCTTTGATGCGTGGCTTTCAGGAGGGGACACATGAGGTGCGCCTGTGAGCCCGCCTGCGTTGACCGCAGGATCGGCGCGGCGTTGCCTGCTGGTGCAAAAAAAGCCCGGGCAAGCCGTAATGCCTGTCAGTTAAGTGAAATCCTTATGGGAGCGAGCCTGCTCGCGAAATCGGTGGGTCAGCAAACATTGATGTTGAATGTGCCGACGCCTTCGCGAGCAGGCTCGCTCCCACATGTTTCGTTCTCTAACTGACTGGCATTAGGGCAAGCCGAGGGCGTTTTACAACGCCGGGGGCGGTGTCTGTTGCTGGCTGTCGAGCCAGCGCAGGACTTCGGCGGTGGTCTGGATCAGGTCGGCGGGGATGTACTGGTCGACATGGCTGTCCTGATACAACGCCCGGGCCAGCGGCACGCGTTGCAACACCGGGATGCCTTCTTCCTCGGCGATACGCCGTACTTGCAGGGCCAGCGCCTCGGTGTGTTTCAAGGTGACGACCGGCAGCGGCGTCTCGCCCTTCACGTAGCGAATGCCAATGGCGATGTGGGTGGGGTTGGCGACAATCACCGAGGAGCGTTTGACGTCGGCGCGCAAGTTGCTCGACTGCAATTCCTGGTGAAACTGACGCCGCTTGCTTTTGATCTCCGGGCTGCCTTCCATCTCTTTGTATTCGCGTTTGATCTCGTCCTTGCTCATGCGCAATTGCTTGTTGTGCTGGTAGCGCTCGAAGGCATAGTCGAGCGCCGAGATCAGCACGAACCCCACGCCGCAGACCAGCAGCAATTGCTCAAGCAACAGGCCGATCACCGGGGCGATGCAGCCCATGCCGCAGCCGGGCAGCCTGATCAGGGAATCCAGGTTGCCGGTCAGGGTTGTCCACACCAGCAACGACAACAGGGCCACTTTGATGATCGACTTGAGGAAGTCCACCAGGCTGCGGATCGAGAAAATCTTCTTGGCGCCTTCCACCGGGTTGATCTTTTTCAGGTCGGGCTTGATCGACTCGCCGCTGAGCAGGAAGCCGTACTGCGCCAAGTGCGCCGCGATGACCACCAGTGCCGCGACGGCCAACAGCGGCAGGCAAAGGTAAACCATCTCCTGGAACAGGTTTTCCACCATCAGTTGCAACGCCAGCCCGAAAGGCAGGTTCAGGTACGTCTCGGGCATCAGCATCAGTTGCCCCAGGTGTTCCATGTAGTACTCGGAAAAACTCATGAGCGTGGCGATCAACGACAGGATCAGTGCGGTGGACACCACTTCCTTGCTTTTGACTACCTGGCCCTTGGTGCGCGCATCGCGGAGTTTCTTTGGCGTGGGCTGTTCGGTTTTTTCGGCGCTCATGGTGTCTCCAGTACCGGGCGCAGTTGGCTCAGCGGGTCGAGTGCGATTAGCAGGCTGTCATAGGCGTGTTCCATCAACACGTTCAGGTAAATCACCAACAGCAGGCTGGCGACGATGCTCTTGATCGGCATCGCGAGGATGAACACGTTCAGGGACGGGGCGAAGCGGCTGATCAGGGCCAGGCCGAATTCGGCCAGGAACATGGCGATCAGCAGGGGCGCCGCCAGCAGCAGGCACAGGCGTAGCAGTTGCCCGAACTGAGCGTAGAAAAAGTCCACCCACTGGCTGCCGATGTATGGGAAGAAGGTCGCGACCGGCCAACTGACATAGCTCTGGAACAGCGCGCCGATCAGCGTCAGAAACGCGCCCCCGGAGAAAAACAGGGTGATCAGGGTTTGTGTCAGCAACAGGCCGGTGGGGCTGGTCTGGCTGCCCAGGGTCGGGTTGAGCGTGGACGCGATGGACGCGCCACGCTGGTTGTCGATGATGAAACCGGTCGCCTCGATGGCCCAGAACGGAATCGTGGCGACAAACCCGATCAACAGGCCGAGCAACACTTCCTTGCCGATCAGCATGGCCAGGTCGATGCCGTCGAGCGTCATGGGCAGCGTGCCGGCGACAGTCGGGTAGGCAAACAGCGCCAGCGAGCAGGGCCACGCCGTTACGAATCAGGCCACCGCCGAGCATTTGTTTGCTCAGGATCGGCATGACCACAAAGCAACTGATGATTCTGGGCAGCAGCAGGGTGTACGCCAGCATGAGCTGTTGCAGGTCCTGAATGCTCATCGCACGAGGGGAATCTTGAGCAGGGTCAGTTCGGCGAAGGCATAGAGTTCGTTACCCATCCATCCAGCCGTGGCAAACAGGGTGACGACCACGGCGATCAGCTTGGCGACGAAACCCAGGGTCTGTTCCTGGATCTGGGTCAGCGCCTGCACCAGCGACACCAGGGTGCCGACGGCGGCGGCCATGAGCACGGTGGGCATGGACAGGATCAGCACCAGCCACAGGCTCTGGCTGGTGAAGTGGAGGATTTCGGCGTTGTTCACCCTCAGCCTCCGTAACTGATGACAAGGCCGTGGGTCAGCCGCGCCCAGCCGTCGAGCAGGACAAACAGCAACAGTTTGAACGGCAGGGAAATGGTCATCGGCGAGACCATCATCATCCCCATCGCCAACAGGATGTTCGAGATGATCAGGTCGATAGCGATGAAGGGCAGGTAAATCAGAAAGCCGATTTCGAAGGCGCGGGTCAGCTCACTGACCGTGAAGGCCGGCAGCAGGATCAGCAGGCTGTCGGGTTCGAGCCGGTCCGCGTACTCGCTCGGCCAGACCTGCCGGGTGCTGTCGACGAAGAACGCGTGTTCGCGGGCCTGGATCTGTTTCTTCAAAAAGGCCCGGTACGGTTCCATGCCTTCGTCGAGGAACTGTTCCACGGATTCGGTCTTGCTCAGGCTGACGTCATGGGTGCGCAGGTAGTCGCGGGTGGCGAAACCGACGGGCGCCATCACGTACAGACTCAAGATAATCGCCAGCCCGTACATTGCCATGTTCGGCGGGATTTGCTGCACGCCCAAGGCGTTGCGCAGCAGCGAGAAGACCACGGTCATCTTGATGAATGACGTGGCCATGACCGCAATGAACGGCAGCAACGCCAGCAGCGCCAGCCCGAAGATCAGGCTGAGTTCGTCAGGCAGTTGAATCATGCGGGCAGGTCCTGCAACAGGCGGGTGACGCGTACGCCGAGGCGGTCCTGAATACTCACCAGCTCGCCCACGCCCAGGCAACGCTGGTTGACCAGGATTCGCACCTCGCCTTCGAGCGGGGCGGCCAGGTCGATCAGCGACCCCGGTTGCAGGGCGGCGAGGGTGTGCAGGTCGAGGGTCTGACGTCCCACTTCGAAGCTGACCTGGACCGGGAGCTGATCAAGACTGGCCAGATCGTGGGTGGTTTCGAGGGGCGCATCGTTGTGCATGGCGAGCAGTTCCAGTTGAGAGTCGTGGTGGCGAAATCGTGCCCAGGGGCGGTCTTCGACCACACCGAGCAAGGGGCTGGTGGCGTCGTGGCGTGCCGGCAGCAATAGAAGGTCACCCGTGGCCAGTGAGTGCAACTGCGTGGGGAGCAGGCAGACCGGGCCCCATTGCAGCGAAAGCCGCAGCGCAACCGCCGTCAGTTCCGCCAAGGGGCGAGCGGGTACGAAAGCGAGCAGCGCGCTTGGGTCACCGTCGAGCCAGATGACCAGTCGTTGCGCACCGCGTGACAGCGTCAACGCCAGCGTGGGCGTCCCCGTGCCAGGCTCGGGGCGGCACGGTTGAATGCTTTTCCAGATCAGCCCCGGCAACACCGCACTTTCCAGTTCCAGCAAGGCCAGTTGCAGCGGCGCCGGCAGGCTGCTGAACGCCGCTTCTTGCAGGTGGGGCTCAAGCCATCCGGCCAGGGCTGCGCTGTGGCACCGCCAGCGCAGCGCCAGGCCCTGCCAGTGAACATTCAACAGCACGTCCGGTTCGTCGGGTTGCGGCAGGATCGTCAACCGGGCTTCACCGTTCGCGAGCGGGTAGCGACTGCGGCAACGACTGACTTTTTGTTGCAGGGCCAGTTCCGAGGCTTCAGCGCGGGGAAGCATCAGGCTGCTCATGAGTCTTGCTCCCACTCGTCATACACGTGCCGCCGCTGCCGTGAACCCTGGTCGCCCCCGTGTTGATGCTGGGTAAAGGTCAACTGGATCGGTTGTCCGGGGTTCAGCCGTTGCAGGCGTTCCATCAGGTCGCCACGGGCGAGTTGCAGTTGCAGCAGGCTGCCGGGGCTGGCCTGGATTTCGACGTGCAGGTGCCCGCGGGAATGGGCGAGCTGGACATCGACCTGTCCCAGTTGCGCCAGGTTCACCTGAAGCAGCGTGGTGCTGCCATCACGGGAAACGCCGGCCTGGATGTGCAGTTGCAGCGTCTGCACCAGTTTGCCGAGGTCTTTGCTGAACTGCGGTTGCTCGGTGGTGTTCAGCAGGCGTGCCAGCAGCTTGTCGCCCGGGGTCTGGCCGATGGTCGAAGAGGATTTCGGGTCCTCGGCCCGTGAGTCGAAGGGCGGCTGTTCGTCACGCTCACCGGAGGTGTCGTGTTGGTCCGAGGGCGTTTCGGGGGCTGAACCGGTGGCGGGTGCGCCCAGCATGACCGGCAGATTCTGTTCCGGGTTTTTCACGGCCGTCGTGGCGCTGTCGCGGTGGCTTGTTCCGGTTTTTGGACGGTCCGTCAATGGCGGTGGCACCGTGACAATGCCCACGGGAGGCTGGGGCGTGGGCGGTTGTTCGGGCTCGGGACGCGCGACAGGTTCATCGGGTTGGCCAGTCTCGGGCTTTTCGACGGGGGCCTCCTGTGTGGCCTTTTCATCAGGCGCGGCGGTTTCCGGCCCAGTGCCTGGGAGGTGCGGTCGGCGGATAGGTTCGCGGTCGGTGGCTGTGGATGGCTCAGCCTGTTCGGCGTCATCGTCCAGTGGGCGCGAAGAGTCTCGAGGCGTTTTGCCCGGGTCGCGGATGTCGAACTTGCGCGGAGCGTCGGCACGGCGCTTTTCGCCCGCATCAGGTTTGCTGTTCAACGCCCGTTCGAACTCGGCCTGGCGGTTCTTGTCGGCGGCCACGGGTGCCGGGGCCGGTGAACGTGCAAGGACATCCTGCGTGATGTCCGGTGGGGAAATTCTGCTCATGAAACGGCCTCGACACGACGGAACTCTTCGAGCTCCTGTTCTTCTTTGAACTCAAGCAACATCCGCTCCTCGGCGAGGGCGTGACGGTTCAATTCGTTGAATTTTTCGACCTGCTGCTGAGCCTCCAGCAACTGACGCCGGCTCAGGCGTAGGCGCTCGCGTTCTTGGGTCAGGTTTTGGGCGTGCTCGGCAATGGTCTGTTCCAGTGCCGCTTCCTTTTCCCGCAGGCGTGCAACCTGTTGCTGCCATTGCTCAAGCTTTTTACGGTTCATGGGCTCAGCCTTGCAGAGGTCGAACAAACGGGTTTCTTCCGTCTGGCGCCACTGTCGGTACTCCAGGTGTTCAGCTCTCGCGGACTCATGGGCGCGGTGTACCTCGGCGACCCGCAGCTCCTGGCGTTGCAGTTCCTGTTCGGCGCGCTCGACACGCAGGCTCTTGATGCGCAGCAAGGTGGGCAGGGTCATCGGGTCAGGCTCGCGAGTTGTTCAAGGCAGTGCGGCAGGTCACTGGGTTCGTGGGTGCCCTGGCGCAACCAGGCACGGATCGCGTCCATTTTTTCGATGGCACGGTCGGCCACGAGGTCCTGGCCTTTCTGGTATTCACCGATTTTCAGCAGCAACTCGACTTCTTCGTAGCGGGCCAGCCACTCGCGCAACTGGCTGGCGGCGTTGCGGTGTTCAGGGCTCACAATCTGGTTCATCACCCGGCTGACCGAACGCAGCACGTCGATGGCCGGGTAATGGTTGGACGCGGCCAGCTTGCGCGACAGGATGATGTGCCCGTCGAGAATCGAACGGGTTTCATCCGCCACCGGCTCGGTCATGTCGTCGCCTTCGACCAGCACCGTGTACAGCGCGGTGATGGAGCCTTTGTCCGATTGGCCGGCGCGCTCCATCAACCGGGGCAGGGCGGCGAATACGGAGGGCGGATAGCCGCGTCGGGTGGGCGGTTCGCCCGCAGCCAGGCCGATCTCGCGCTGAGCCCTGGCAAACCGCGTGACCGAGTCCATCAGCAGCAGGACGCGTTTGCCCTGGTCGCGGAAGTACTCGGCAATCGTGGTGGCGACAAACCCGGCCTTGGCGCGCTCCATGGCTGGCCGGTCCGAGGTGGCAACCACCAGTACCGAGCGTTTGAGGCCTTGTTCCCCGAGGTCGGACTCGATGAATTCGCGGACTTCACGCCCCCGCTCACCGACCAGCGCCAGCACAATGACGTCGACGTCCGCGCTGCGCATCAAGGTCGCCAGCAACGTACTTTTACCGCCGCCGGCCGCCGCGAAAATCCCCATGCGCTGGCCTTCACCGCAGGTCAGCAGGCCGTCGATGGTGCGCACGCCAAGGGAGATCGGTCGCTCGATCAGGTTGCGGCTCATGGGGTCGGGCGCATCGCGGTACACCGGATACCAGGCTGCAGGTTCGCCCAGGCTGATGCCGTTGAGCGGCTGGCCGAGGCCATCAAGCACCTGGCCCAGCAAGTGATCGCCCACGCCGACCTGGTGCATGGTGCCGGTCGGGCTGACTTCGGTGTTCGAGGAAATGCCGAGCATTTCACCCAACGGGGTCAAGAGCGCCTGGTGCTGCTGGAAACCAATAACTTCAGCCATCAGCGACAGCGAGTGATCCGGGTTGCGCAATTGGCACAGCTCGCCCACGCGCACACCCGGCACCACCGCTTTGAGCAGTGTGCCAGTGACCTGGGTGACCCGGCCGCGAATTTGAATCAGCCGACATTTATCGATGGCCTGCTGCATCTGGCCGGTGATGTGTTCGAGTGAGAGGTGCATGGTCGGCTTGGGTGTAGGACTGGTGGCCACTATAGATAAAGGGCCGCTTCGGTAATTTCAGTCCCGGTCGCAAGTTTTTAGAAATTGGTTGGCGCAAGGCCTAAAAAAATGCGACCGATTTTGGCAGAGGCCCCGGCGGCCGAATTTCTACAATGGCACCCACACCACCGTTGTCTGCAAGTGAGTGCCCCTATGGCCAATATTCAGAGTGTCGTCCCTGCGGCGTCGTTGCCGGATCGACAGACCGAACCGACCATTGCGCGCGACAGCCGGCTGACCGGCAGTTTCCAGGGCGAGCGTGTGCAGTACATTTCCACCAGCCAGTCCATGGCCGACTCCGCGGAAGAGCTGACGTTCGTGTTCTCCGAGCGGGTCGAGAAGTCGCTGGCCAAGCGCAGCGTCAGCGATGGCCAGGCGCGGCTGAGTGAAATCCTCGAGATGCTCGAGGAGTACCTCAAGAAAGTCCCGGACCTGGAGTCCCAGCAAAAACTCGAAGCCTTGGTCGCGCACCTCGGCAGCGGGCAGTTGAACAACCTGGCGCAGCTCAAGGCTTACCTCAAGGGGTTCTCCCGCGAGATCAGTCATCAGTTTGTCGCCCTGTCCCATGCGCGCCAGGAACTGGCCGGCAAGACCGATGCCAGGGCGATGGTCGAGCTGATTGACCAGGCGCTGCTGGAAATGGCCCAGGAACATGGCCACGCCATTGAACTGGGCTTGCAGATCGGGCCGCTGGCCAAGGAAGCGGCAGAGCAGGGGATCGGCGATATCCAGTCACTGCGCGACACCTACCGCGATGCCGTCATGGACTATCGCGGCCTGGCCGCGGCCTGGAACGACATTCATGCGCGCTTCGGCAGCTCGACGCTCGAAGGCGTGACGGGGTTCTTGATGAAAGCCTTGAGCGCCGACCTCGACAGTCAGCAGACCCGGCTCGACCCGATCAAGCTCGAACGGGTGATGAGCGACATGCACAAGCTGCGGGTGCTGACGGGCATGTCGGATCAGGTCAATGCACTGTGGCAGGCACTGGTAACGGGGGAACGAGGCCATGGCATACGGGCCTTCTGACCTGATGGGCGGGCTGATCGGCCTGATCGACAAGCGCTGGGCCAATGTTCAGGACGTGCAGCGACTGATCGTGCCGCTGGCGATCAAGGACGCTGCGCGCCAGATCCATTTCTTTCGCGAGATCAAGCGCCTGATCCGACTGATCCCCACGGAAATTTTTACCGATGAGGAGCAGCGTCAGAACCTGCTCAATGCCTGTCAGCTCGCGCTGGACCTGGCCATCGACCAGGAAGAAGACGAATGGCGAGCACAATGAGTAAACGACATGCACTGGATTGACCAAGCACTGGCGCAGTTTTGTCAGGACCTGGGGGTGGCCGTACCGGCCCCGGCGGGGGCGCTGATTCAGCTGGAGTTCGAGGAAACCGGCACGCTGCAACTCGAACAGCATGATCGCAAACTGACCCTATGGCTGGCCGTGGACCTGGAATGGCATCAGGTTCACCAAGGCGTGATTCGTGCCCTGGCGCTGACGTTCAGCCGTACCGGGCCGGAGTTGCCGTTGCGTTGCGGGTGGGCGGCCGACACGCGCCTGTTGTTGCTGATTACCCTGGACGAGCGCCGCGTCACCGCCCCGGTGTTGCATCAGGCGTTTCGTACCTTGAGCTCGGCGCGCCACGCGGTGCTTGAGCAGTGAGTCGGATCAGCGCCCCACACATCGGCATCGAGCACCTGACCGAAGTCGGCGATCAGCATCAGGCATCGGGCTTGCCCGAGCGCTATGTGCTGCCACCCGACGGCCACTCCATTGAGGCCCACCTCGACAATCTCTACCCGGCGGACCTCGCCGGGCGTCGCTTGCTGGCGTTTGCCTGTCCCCACGAGGGCTTTCACGAGTTGCTCCGGCCACAGGCGTTTCGCCAGGCCCTGACAGACCTCAAGCAGCAGGTCTCTTCATCCGATGCGCCCGAGTTCCAGGCGGTGTCGGCGCTGCTGCAAGCGCGCAGCGAAGATGAGTACTTGCTGCAGATGGCCCTCCATTTGCTGCACAAGGTATGACCCCCATGATGTTGAAACCGGTACAGCACAACCTGCTGCTACTGCTCGGCTGGCTACAGTTGCAGTGCGGCCAGCCAGGTCGTGCGCGGATTTTTCTTGAGGCCTTGCTGGCCGTTGAACCGGCCCACCGCCAAGCGCGTCGGGCGCTGGTGGTGGCATTGTTGCAGCTGGAGGAGGGCGAACTGGCGGAGCGTCAGTGCGACCGGTTGTTGGCCGAAGGCGAGGACGACCTTGCGCTGTGGGGCTGTGTCAGCCGTGCGTGCCAGTTACAGGGGCGAATCGCCGATGCACGCGTCGCTTTCGAACGGTTTTTGGGCCAGCGGGAGTCCCATGAAGGAGCTCTCTGATTTTCTGAGGCGGGTGGGCGAGCGCCAGGACATCATGCTGGCGGTGATGCTGCTGGCCGTCGTGTTCATGATGATCCTGCCGCTGCCGCCGTTCCTGCTGGACATCCTGATTGCGATCAACATCACGGTGTCCGTGGTGTTGATGATGATGTCGGTCTACATCAGCTCACCGTTGCAGTTCTCGGTGTTCCCGGCGGTGTTGTTGATTACCACGTTGTTCCGGCTGGCGTTGTCGGTCAGTACCACGCGGATGATTTTGTTGGAGGCCGACGCCGGCCAGATCGTCTACACGTTCGGCAACTTTGTCGTGGGCGGCAACCTGGTGGTGGGCTGCATCATCTTTCTGATCATCACCATCGTGCAGTTCCTGGTGATCACCAAAGGCGCCGAGCGCGTCGCCGAAGTGAGTGCGCGGTTCTCCCTGGACGCCATGCCCGGCAAGCAGATGAGTATCGACGGCGACATGCGGGCCGGCGTCATCGACGTCAACGAGGCGCGTGACCGGCGGGCGGTGATCGAGAAAGAGAGCCAGATGTTCGGCTCGATGGACGGCGCGATGAAGTTCGTCAAAGGCGATGCGATTGCCGGCCTGATCATCATCTTCATCAACATTCTGGCGGGTATAACCATCGGCGTGACCCAGAAGGGCCTGAGCGCCGGCGATGCGTTGCAGCTCTATTCGGTACTGACCATCGGCGATGGCATGGTCAGCCAGGTGCCGGCCCTGTTGATCGCCATCACGGCCGGGATCATCGTGACCCGGGACTCGTCGGACGGCACCTCGGACCTGGGCAATGACATCGGCGACCAGGTCGTGGCGCAGCCCAAGGCGTTGCTGATCGGCGGTGTGCTGCTGGTGTTGTTCGGGCTGATTCCGGGGTTTCCGACCGTGACCTTCATGCTGCTGGCAGCGCTGGTGGGCGGGGGCGGTTACTTCATGCTGTTGCGTCAGCGCGGGCTGGCGGCCGAGGACAACCCCAGGGACTTGCCGACCTTGTTGGCGCAAGGCGCGGGTGCCGCGTCTTCGGCCAAGCCCAAAGCCAAGCCGTCGGGCAACAAGCCCAAGGGCACGCGGCTGGGGGACAAGGAAGAGTTCGCCATGACCGTGCCCCTGCTGATCGATGTGGACGCGAGCATGCAGCAGGAGCTGGAAGCGTTCGCCCTCAATGACGAGCTGGTACGGGTGCGCCGAGCGCTCTACCTGGACTTTGGCGTACCGTTTCCGGGCATCCACTTGCGCTTCAATGAAGGTTTGAAGGACGGCGAGTACCTGATTCAGCTGCAAGAGGTGCCGGTGGCCCGTGGACGCTTGCGCAGTGCGCGGTTGCTGGTGCAGGAACGGGCCAGCCAGCTGGAACTGATAGGCGTGCCGTTCGAAGAAGGCGAACCGGTGCTGCCGGGTCAGCCGACATTGTGGGTCGGCGCCGAGCATGAGGGGCGGCTGGAGCGATCCGGTTGCGCGTTCCTGAGCATGGACCAGGTGCTGACCTGGCACTTGTCCCACGTGCTGCGCGAGTACGCCGAAGACTTCATCGGTATCCAGGAAACCCGTTACCTGCTGGAGCAGATGGAGCACAGCTATTCGGAACTGGTGAAGGAAGCCCAGCGCATTATTCCGTTGCAGCGCATGACCGAAATTCTCCAGCGCCTGGTGGGCGAGGACATCTCGATCCGCAACCTGCGGGCGATTCTGGAGGCCATGGTGGAGTGGGGTCAGAAAGAGAAGGATGTGGTGCAACTGACCGAGTACATCCGCAGCAGCCTCAAGCGCTACATCTGCTACAAATATTCGAGCGGCAACAACATCCTGCCGGCCTATCTGCTGGACCAACTGGTGGAAGAGCAGATTCGTGGCGGCATCCGCCAGACCAGTGCCGGCAGCTATCTGGCGCTGGACCCGGCCGTCACTCAATCCTTCCTCGAACAAGTCCGGCAGACCGTCGGCGACCTCTCGCAGATGCAGAGCAAACCAGTACTGATCGTCTCGATGGACATCCGCCGCTACGTGCGCAAGCTGATTGAAGGCGACTACTACGGCTTGCCGGTGCTCTCGTATCAGGAGCTGACCCAGCAGATCAACATCCAGCCGTTGGGCCGGGTTTCGTTATGACCAGCGACCCGTTGACCGACTGGCTGCAAGCGCGGGGTTATGACATCCATCCGCACTTTCTGCGCCAGAGCGCACTGCCGCTGGGCTGGAAGTTTGTGCATGGCGGCTGCGAACTGGCCTGGCGCTGTGAAGGTGCGCGGGTCTGGATCGTCATGCTGCGCCGTGCCGACGGGCGCCATGGCCTGGGCAATTCCTTTGCGGCGCTGTATGTGCTGGCCGATGCGGTCCTCGCGGTGCTGGGGCCGCAGGCGTGTCTGTACGGTCAGGTGCAGGCGATGGCGGGCAGCCCGTTGGATGGCGCGCGGATGGCGCGTTTCTATCGCCATTGGACCGGTGCCGCCGAGCCGCAGCCCGGTTGGTTCGAATTGGCGGCCGGGCGAGTGTGTTCGCTGCAATCAATGAGAAAACGACAAAAAATCGACCGTACCTGACAGGAAGCCAGGCGCCCTGTCCCTACTATAGGAGCCATGGACATGTACGACGAAACCTACGCCAAAACCCTACAGGCTGCCGAGCAGGCCATTGATGACAACGATCATCGCGCGCGCTTGCTCACGGAAATGTGGGAGGGCCTCGGGCTGCCCGATGAGGTCTGTGACCGGGTCTTTCGGTCACAGGATCAGGCGCTGGTCCAGGTAGCGGAACAGGAACTGTTGCAGGAAGTGCAGCGGATGCGGATCAACCGTCCACCGGTTGCCGATGAAGGAAAACGACTGCGTCGTCCGGCGTCGATGCGTGGACTTCTGGTGTAAGGAACCCTTATGGATATCAGGCTTTACCGGCAAGACCTGTCGGCTTTTCTGACCGAGCTGCAGAGAACTCCCGACGACCAACTGCGCGGGCGCGAAACCGAAGCCCTCAAAGCGCTCAAGGAGCTGATCAGCAGTCGCAATGTCACCTTTACCCATGACGGGCAGACCTTGTCGCAAGCCCAGGTCGAAAAGCTGTTGGCTTACTTCCTGCCGCCCAAACCGAACACCACGGGCGGGCTGTATGAGCTGCAGCTCAAGTCCGGGCTCGAGTCGGTCAAACAACTGATCAACCAGTACGCCGATGCGAAGCCGGGACAGCCCTGGCCGTTGAAAGAGTTCCTGGCCAAGGCGCATTTCGGGCTGACCAGTGACCGGATCGACGATGACGTCCGGGGCGTTTATGAAGAGGTTCTGCTGATACAGGACGGCAAGCGCACCGCGCTGCGCGATGACCTCAAGTTGCTGACCGCCGAACTCAACATTTACAGCAAGATCCAGTCGCAGATCAACGCGAATCTGGCCGCCAAAAAAGAGATCGTAATCGAGCCGGGACTCAACCTGTTCGATCGCACCTTGTACGGCTACCCCGACGACAAGACCTGGCAGGGCCAGCGCGGAATACAAACTGCTGACAGGGCTCGACACCTACCGCGCCGGCAACCCGCTGAGCATCAAGAGTTTCCTCAGTGGCGCACCGAAGGAAAGTGGGGCGATGAAGCCCGGTGACTTGCTCAACAAGTATGAGTTCAAGGACGAGAACAACCCCATCGCCAACTTCGCCACGACGGTGGGCGATCGCTCCCGACCGATCAACGACAAAGTCAGTGAAAAAACCACGCTGTTGAACGATGTCAGCTCTCGCTACAACTCGGCCATCGAGGCCTTGAACCGATTCGTTCAGAAGTACGACAGCATGATGCGCGACATTTTAAATGCCATATAGGAACGGTTGATGAGCCAGCAAGAACACGATGTGTCTGAGGAATACGAGAAGGAACTGGAGGCGTTTTTGCGCGATGGCGGCACGCTGGCCATGCTCAAGAACATCTCCAGCGACAGCCTGGAGCAGCTCTATTCCCTGGCGTTCAATCAATACCAGGCCGGCAAGTGGGACGACGCCCACAAGATCTTTCAATCGCTGTGCATGCTTGATCACTACGACGTTCGGTTCTTCCTGGGCCTGGGCGCATGCCGGCAGTCCATGGGGCAGCTTGAGCAGGCATTGCAGAGCTTCAGTTATGGCGCGCTGATCGACATCAACGAGCCCAGATTTCCGTTTCATGCTGGCGAGTGTCACCTGCAACTGGGTGATCTCGACGGGGCCGAGAGTGGCTTCTACTCGGCTCAGGCCTTGGCCGCAGCACAGCCGGCGCATTCGGTTTTGGCCGAACGTGCCGGCGCCATGTTGGAAGCCGTATTAGCGAGAAAGGATCAACACAATGAATCCGATAGCGTTTGATCGCGTTGCGCTGACCACGGGGAACGTTTTTGCGAACGACCCGGTGGTCCCGCCGCGCAATGGCCGAGGGGGGGATGCACTCACGGTCACCCGGGTCGAGGCGGATGGCCGCCCAGCCGCTTCGTCTCAAGGTGTGCAACTGACAGCGCCGCTGGCGGCCAGTCAGCAGCGTCTGGAGGCCAGCACTCGGACGGATATCAACCGCCTGGTGCAGTCCGTGCGTCAGGACAGTGTGCTGGCCCAGCGGTTTATCGCCGAAACCACACGGCTTGGGGTAGCGCGGCTCAGCTCGGTGGAAGATTTCGAGATTGAACTGGCCAAGCTGACCGGTGAACTGGAGTCCACGCAGAAGAAGCTCAAGCTCGAAGAAATCAAGCAGGCGCGTGAGCAGAACCTGCAAAAGATGGAAGAAAACCAGAAGAAGATCAAAGAGTCGACCGAGGCTGCGAAAGAAGCCCAGAAGTCTGGTCTGGTGAGCAAGATTTTTGGCTGGATCAGCGCCATTGCATCGATCATCGTCGGCGCAATCATGATCGCGACGGGCGTCGGTGCGGCCGTCGGTGCACTGATGATCGCTGGTGGCGTCATGGGCATCGTTTCCCAGTCGGTACAGCAAGCGGCAAAAGACGGATTGATCAGCAAAGAAGTGATGGAAAAGCTCGGACCGGCTCTGATGGGGATTGAAATCGCCATCGCCGTGATCGCTGCAGTAGCCAGTTTTGGGGGGGCTGCCGTCGGGGCAGTCGCCAAGTTGGGGGCGAAAATCGGTGGCAAGGCTGCCGAACTCACTGCCAGCCTCGCCAGTAAAGTGGCGGATTTGGGGAGCAAGTTCGGCAATGTCGCGAGCCAGTCGATTTCCCATGGCGCCAAGCTTGGCGTGCAGATTTCCGATGTGACCCTGGATGTCGCCAACGGTGTGGCGCAAACCACCCACTCGGCGCTGCAAGCCAAGGCTGCTGACAAACAGGCCGATGCCCTGGAGGCGCGTTCCCAGCTCACCCAGTTCCAGACGGTTCTGGACAAACTCAAGGAAGAGCTCAGCCGCATGGTCGAGTCCTTTTTGCAGGTCATGGAGCTGATTTTCCAGATGATCAATGCCAAGGGCGACAGCCTGCATAACCTATCCAGCCGTCCTGCGGCTATCTGAGGAGCACATCAATGAATATTGACAAAGGCTATGCCGCTCAGGGGACGAACCCGATCGGCAACACCCAGCCATTGGAAAAAACCCAATCGGCAGCAAAGGGCGAAACGGTCCACAGCGCGGGCACGGCCCCGGTTGGCGAATCGAAAAAGGGTCAGGGCGTCGACCTGCCTGCACCGCGCCAGGGGCTCAACGCTGGCGGTCTGAGCAAGGTCAGCAGTGAGCTCAATGGCAGCGTGGAACTGATGGTGCTGCTGTTTCGCATCGCGCAGAAGGCTCGCGAGCTGGGGATCATGCAGCGTGACAGCGAGAACACTTCGATCATCAACGCGCAGAAATCCCAGGTGGACGAAATGCGCGCCGGTTCCAAGTTGATGATTGCCATGGCGGTGATCTCCGGGGTGATGGCCGTAGGGTCGGCGATTACCGGTGCCATCGGCGCGATCAAGAACGGCAAGGCGATCAGCCAGGAAAAAATGCTGGAGAAAAACATCGCCGGGCGCAACGAGCTGATCGACGCGAAGATGCAGTCGCTGGGCAAAACCTCGGACGCCGATCGCATCGAAATCGGCAAGATCTGGGCCAAGGACCAGACGGCGGACACCAGTACGCTCAAGCTGACCGGGCAGGGTGTGGATAACCGCAATGCCAAGCTGCAAAGCATCAATGGCGTGAATCAGGCACTCGGGCAGATGGCCAACACCTCGGTGCAAGTCGAGCAAACCGCTATCCAGGCCAATGCCAAGGAAGATGAAGTCAAAGCGTCGGTTGCCCAGAGCGAAAAGCAAAAGGTCGAAGACCAGTTGAGCTACAACGCCAACTTCATGAAAGAGATGCTGCAGTTGCTCCAGCAGTACACCCAGAACCACAACCAGGCGTGGCGTGCTGCCGCCGGCGTCGCCTGATGTGATTTTGTTGTAGGAAAAAAGCCGCAGTGATGTGGCTTTTTTCTTAAAAGAAAAGCCCGTCAGTGACAAAACCCCAGCATGGCCGGGTGCTAGCATTCGCCTAGCTCGAGGAGACATGCATGGATTTGAGTATCAGGGTCAATCGGCTGCTTGCCGAATTTGCCAATCGCAGTGGCCTTCCCGCTTTGTCGCTGGATGAAGAGGGGGTAGCAAGCCTGCTGTTTGATGATCAGTTGGGCGTGACGCTGGTATTGCTGGCCGGACGTGAGCGATTGGTCATGGAAGCGGACGTGGCGGGAATCGAAACCTTTGGCGACGGAATCTTCCGGCAGCTGGCGAGTTTCAATCGACGCTGGTATCGCTTCGACCTGCATTTTGGTTTTGACGAGGAATCGGGCCTGGTGCAGTTGTACGCCCAGATTCCAGCGGCCGAGTTGACCCTGGAAAGCTTCGAGACCACCTTGGCCAACTTGCTCGATCACGCCGAGTTCTGGCAGCAATTGCTGCCCGGACATGACAGTGCCGCCCAGGCGATATCCAGACCCGCCGGTATGAGGGTTTAAGCAGAGCCATGAAGATAGACAGCGCTGGCATTTCACCAGCAGCCACGATCGACCGTGCACAAGTGCCTGGAAGCTTTGCCGGACGCTCGCTCAGTCAGGTGCCCAGCCGTCAGGAAGGGGTCGCCAGTGTCGCTGAGCTGGGTCGCTGGCTGGCGACGCAGGTCGGTGCGGATCAACAGAGTGAGCGACAGCTGCAGCGATTGGTCGATGGCGATACCGCCCCTCTTTATGAGCGTCAGGTTCGTCAACCATGATGAGGGCGCTGCTGTGCAGCGTTTTTTTGGCCTTGGGCGGCTGTGTCAGTGTGCCGCCAACGCCCGTAAACAAGATTGATGTCAGGGGGCAGGTGCGCACGCCATCGCCGGTCACGCGCCCGGCCTATGTGAGTGTGCGGCTCTATGCCTTGACCGGGGGGCAACCGCGGCTGATTGCGCAGGCCCGCTACCGGGTGACGGCGCTGCCGTTGCACTTTGCTTTTCGTTTGACACCGGTGCAGGTGGCCGGTGACGGACTGTTGCTGCGCAGCGAACTGGCCTGGTCCGATGACGGTCCTGTCCAGGCTCGAAGTTGGCAACCTGCGGTACCCGGTAACGATATGAATGTGCGTCTTGGACAGTTGCCTTGTTATCCGAAGTGCGCTGTTTCGGCGACGCCGGAACACCTCTGAAATACTTTGTATCAATATTTGCCTTATTGAATTCGGTGAGTGTTCCGATACTTCGACGGCTATATAAAAATAGCGAGGGTTTCATTAAATAAGAGTAATTAACCTAATTTCAGGTCAATCATTCTCGTTAATGATAACTGTCGTTGAATTCATCATCGTTCATAGCGTCACGCAGTAGTACGTAGAGGGTGCGTTTTCGTACGGCGCCTGCCTGGGCGGCGTACAAACGGTATGTGCAGGTTCGGGGTCACTATTATATGCAAGGTGCCAGCACACTTGGCCGGAAACAGATAAAGCTGTGCCGATGGTCTATCCCAACGTTTGAGTTTGTATCGAACTGCGAAGAAGGGATTTATATCCTTATCGAGGGACAGCTCACGGTTCAGGATTGTAATGCGACACTTTGTCTCATGCCGGGTGAACTAATGTTTGCGCGCAGAGGTAATTATGTCGTGAGCACGGGCGAGCATGATTGTCGTTTGCTTTGGATCCCGTTATCGGTTGGTTTTTTGCAGAACTTCATTCAGCGTTTCGGTGCTCTATTGAGCGAGGTAGAGCGTTGGGAGGAGCCTGGGGTCAGTCTCATCGCGTTCGCCAGTACACCGTTGTTGGCCAATTGCGTCAAAGGGCTTGAAGGGCTGCTGGTGCATGAGCACCCGCCCATGCTGGCGTTGTTGCGGGTTGAAGAGTTGTTGATGTTGTTTGCCTTCAGCCCCCAGGGGCCGGCGCTGATGTCGGTGTTGCGCCAGCAGGGCAGCCGGCATGTCGAAAGGTTGCAGGCCTTCATGGAACAGCACTATCTCAAGGAATGGCGGCTCAGCGAGTTTTCTCGGGAGTTCGGCATGGGATTGACGACGTTCAAAGAGTTGTTTGGCTCGGTCTACGGCGTTTCTCCTCGTGCGTGGATCAGCGAGCGGCGTATCCTGTACGCCCACCATTTACTGCTTAACAGTGAGATGAGCATCGTGGACATCGCGATGGAAAGCGGCTTTTCCAGTCAGTCCTACTTTACCCAGAGCTATCGTCGCCGTTTCGGGTGTACGCCCAGCCGTTCCAGACAGGGAAAAGAATAGCGTCGGACTAAAAAAAAATGACGTTTTTTGCAAGTTTGGTCCGTTGCCCCTCAGTAAGATTGGTCGCAGTGAAAGACGCTGACGGGTGTGCTACGAAACAAGATAGTCAAGGCAGAGAATGAGCCAGGAAGACCATAATCAAACCCCTCAAGCAGGCATTTTTGCTGGCCGTCGGGTATCCGTAGTGGGTCAGGATGCCCGCTCTCGGGGCAGAGCCGCAGGTTGTATATCAGGCAGTTTGTATCGTGAATCGGGAATCATCAGCGCGCGACAGTTGACCTTGTTGCAGCGCCTGCTGCCGCGTGTGCAACTGGAACAGCTGTTCCAGTCCAGCTGGCTGCAACAGCGCCTGGCTCGCGGAATGGCGCTTGAGCGCGGGGACCTTCAACTGGTGCTGCGCCAGGCCACCGCCCAAGGTAACGACTGGTGCAACTGGCTGGGCGACCGAATCAACCTGGCCTCGCCCCAGGCCATGATCGACTGGGTCCTGCTGCCCGTATACAGCTGGTGGGAAAGCCTGTTCGACGAAGCGATCCCCAATTGGCGTTCTGCGCTGATGGAGTACGAAACCCAGGCCCGCCAATTGCGGATCAAGGCTGAGTTCTGGCGTCAGGTGGGCGAAGCCGATTCGCAGCTGGTGCAGCAAGAGTTGGCCAACATTGTCCGCTGTCAGGCAAAGACTGAAGCGGACACCGCGAACATGGTCCGCACGCTGAGCGCCATCTCCGAGCGAGCCAGAGAAGCCTGGCCCAACTGGCATCAGGGCATGGCCGTGTTGCTGGCCGACGGCAAGCTCGACGGCTTTGCGCCCGTGCCGGTAGTGCTGGCCTCCCTGTGGGAGCCGCTGGCCAAACTTGACGAGGACGCGCACGCCGCGGACGCCGTACAGCACTGGTTGCATGAACGCAGCCTGTGCCAGGCCCACGACCACTTTTACTGGCAGAGCCCCTGACTGCCGGATACGCCGAGGAATCATGGAACATTTACTGACTGGATTGGCCGCACGAACGGGCCAAGGGCCTTTTGTGGCCGATAAAACAGGTCGCTACCACCTGCGGGTCGACGGCCATAGCCTGTTTTTACAGCGCCAGGGTGCTGACCTTGTGCTGTCCAGCCCGTTGAACTGGCAGGTTCAGGGCCAATCCCCGGCGGATCGCGAGGTGTTGCTGAACCTGCTGGGTCAGGTCACTCGTTGGAGCCGGCGTCATCCCCAGGCGTTGGCGACCGATGAACAGTCAAACCTGATGCTTGAGGCGCGCCTGGAGCTGGGCGCCCTTGAGCTCGACGAACTTGAGCGGGCGCTGGCGGCTCAGGTCGGGATTCTGGAAACGATCAAGCCGCAGCTGCTGCGTGCAGGGCTGGAACCTCAGTGGAAACAAACTTTATGGCGTCCCTGAGAGTCTCGCGGTGCTTGAGCCTGGTCTTTGCGTTAGCGCTGACCGGGACCGCTCAAGGTCAGGATCTGGACTGGCCAACCCTCCCCTACAACTACGTCGCCCAAGGCGAAAACCTGCGTGATGTGCTGGCCAATTTCGGCGCCAACTACGACGGCTCGGTGATTGTCAGTGACAAGGTCAATGATCAGGTCAGTGGGCGCTTCGACCTCAAGGATCCCCAGTCCTTTCTGCAACTGATGGCCTCGCTCTACAACCTCATCTGGTACTACGACGGGGCTGTTCTGTATGTGTTCAAGTCCACCGAAATGCAGTCGCGGCTGGTCAAGCTGGAACAGGTCAGCGAAACCGAGTTGAGGCAGGCGCTGGAAGCGGCGGGTGTCTGGGAACCGCGTTTTGGCTGGCGACCGGACATGAGCGGGCGGCTGGTGTATGTCTCCGGCCCTTCGCGTTACCTGGACCTGGTGGAGCAAACCGCCATGGCCCTTGAACAGCAACATGCATTGCGCAGTGAGAAGACCGGCGACCTGGCCGTGGAAATCTTTCCGCTCAAGTACGCGGTCGCCGAGGATCGGCGGATCAAGTACCGCGAAGACGACATCGACGCGCCGGGCGTGGCGACCATCCTGGCCCGGGTGCTGGGTGACGCCAATGTGGTGTCGGTCGACGGCGGGCAGGACAGCCCACGGTTGCCGGCACAGTCCGGGCGTGCGGTGGTTCAGGCCGAGCCCTCGCTCAATGCCATCATCGTGCGCGATACCAAGGACCGCATGCCGATGTACCGGCGCTTGATCACAGCGCTGGATCGTCCGTCGGCGCGGATCGAAGTCGGCTTGTCGATTGTCGACATCAACGCAGAAAACCTCGCCGAACTGGGAGTGGACTGGCGTGTCGGCATCAGCGTTGGCCCGCGCCAGTTGATCGACATCCGCACCACCAGCCAGAACCTCGGCGGCCAGGGCAACGCCAGCCCCGGCACCACGCGAGAGGCCGGCGCCAGCCTGGTAGACAGTCGCGGCCTGGATTACCTGTTGGCCCGAATCACCTTGTTGCAGAGCCAGGGCCGCGCCCAGGTCGGCTCGCGGCCGACCGTGCTGACCCAGGAAAACACCCTGGCGGTGATCGACCACAGCGAAACCTACTACGTCAAAGTCGTCGGCGAGCGGGTGGCTGAACTCAAACCCATCACCTACGGCACCATGCTGAAGCTGACGCCGCGCGTCATCCAGTTGGGT
This sequence comes from Pseudomonas purpurea, assembly GCF_039908635.1. Classification (NCBI taxonomy): domain Bacteria; kingdom Pseudomonadati; phylum Pseudomonadota; class Gammaproteobacteria; order Pseudomonadales; family Pseudomonadaceae; genus Pseudomonas; species Pseudomonas purpurea. Next base: position 5,416,241 of record NZ_CP150918.1, on the reverse strand, counting down.
GACAAACCGGAAATCAGCCTCAGCCTGCACATCGAAGACGGCAATCAGAAACCCAACAGCACGGGGGTGGACGGCATTCCCACCATCGCCCGCACCGTGGTCGATACCGTGGCGCGCGTGGGGCATGGCCAGAGCCTGTTGATCGGCGGTATCTACCGCGATGAACTCAACGAGTCGATGCGCAAGGTGCCGTTGCTCGGCGACATTCCGTACCTGGGCGCGTTGTTTCGCTTCAAGTCCAACTTCACCCGTCGTTCGGTGCGGCTGTTTTTGATCGAGCCGCGGCTGATCGACAACGGCGTCGGCCATTTCGTGGCGTTGGGCAGCAAGCGTGGCTACATGGATGGGTTGCTCCAGGTGGATGAACTGTCGAACCAGAGCCTTTCGTTGCAGAAATTGCTCGGCACGTCGCAGTGCCAGGTGCTGGGCCAGGCCCGTGAGCTGCAGCAGATACTGGCGTTGAGCGGCAAGGATTCTTCGCTGACCGCGTGCAGCCTGGGCAATGACACCACCGGTTGGCGCATTTCCGAAGGTGCCTGCGTCGAAGGCGTTGACCAGTGCGTCCGCGCGCCGAAGAAGCCCTGACATGAGCTGGAAAATCCGCTTTTACAGTGGCCTCAATCAAGGGGTCGAAGTGCCGCTGGCCGAAGGCCGGGTGGTCATCGGTTCCGACCCGTTGCAAGCCGATCTGGTGCTGGTCGATGAGGGCATTGCGCCGGTCCATCTGGTGCTGGATGTCGACCCGCAAGGCGTGCGCCTGTTGGAGTGGGCCGAGGGCAATCAGCCGCTTCAGGAGGGCCAGCCGCTGGCCGGCGGCAGCGCGTTGCAGGCGCTGGTCCGGCAGGCCTGCGGGCCGTTGCTGTGGGCCTATTGTGCCCAGGAGCGACAGTTTTCCGAACAGTTGCCGCTGGCCGCCAGCCCTCAGGAGCGCCGCGCGGTGGTGCCCCGGGCCCATTGGGGCGGGCGACTGATGCTTGGGGTCAGCGTGTTGTTGCTGGTCGGTGTGGTCGGTTTGCTCGGCGCCCCGTGGTCGGGGGGCAGCGGCGGCATGACCAGCGAGGACCCGGTCGTGGCCTTGCGCAGTTTTCTGCGTGAACGCCAGTTTCAGCATGTGCAGGTCGGCGAGCGGCAGGGCAGCGGCAATGTTCCGCTCACCGGTTACCTGGAAGACAACCGCACGCGGCTGGCGTTGCAGCAGTACCTGGAGCGCAGCGGCCTGACCTATCGGCTCGACGTTCGCAGCATGGAAGAGATTCGTCAGGGGGTGGAATTCATCCTGCAGAAATTCGGTTACCGCCAGGTGCGCACCGCCAATGCGGATCAGCCCGGCTGGATTCGTCTGACCGGCGAACTGGCGCTGGAGGACGAGCACTGGTTGCAGATCGAAAGCCTGCTCAAGGCCGACGTGCCGGGGTTGCTCGGCGTGGAGAACCGCGTTCGGCTGGCGGGCTCGCACCTCAAGCGGCTCGACCAGATGCTCGCCGATTTCGGGCTCGAAGCGGTGCTGGCCTACCAGGACAAAGGCGAGCGCATCCAGTTGCGCGGGCAACTGGATGAAGCTCAGCTCAACGAGTTCTACAAGTTACAGCGCGAATTCCGTCAGGAGTTCGGCACTCGTCCGGCGCTGGATCTGGTGAGCCGCAACAAGCGCGGCAGCACCGATGAGCTGGAGTTCGTGGTGCGTTCGGTGTCCTTCGGCAAAGTGCCGTATGTGGTGCTGGGTGACGGTCAGAAATACCCGGTCGATGCGTCGACTCCGCAAGGCGTGAGGGTGCTGGCAATCAATGCCGACGCCGTGATCGTCAGCCGCGGCAAACAACAATTCATCATCAATCTCAAGGGAGAGCCACTCAATGATGACGGCTTTGGAGGAGCGTCTGTGCGCCGCTGACGTGGACTTTGAACGGCAGGTGCGCGCGCAACTGGAACAGGCCCAGGCCAGCGGCAAGCGTCGCTTGATGGGCGGCGGTGATCCGCAGCAATACCGGCAATGGCAGATGGAAGCCCAGGCAGTCGAGGCCGCCATCAGCATTCTCAACACCCTCAAGGGAGCTTCGTGATGGCATCGATCTTTACCAATGACAGCAGCGTCAACACCCTCGACAAAGTCGCGGAAAACCTCAAGGAGCAGGCCAACAACGCCAACAAGGAAGTCGGCGACGCCATCGCGGCCCTCAAGGACTCCGCGGACAACCCGGCGCTGTTGGCCGAACTGCAACACAAGCTCAACAAGTGGTCGGTGATCTACAACATCAACTCGACTGTCACCCGTTCGATGAGAGACCTGATGCAGGGCATCCTGCAGAAAATCTGATGATGGACAGTTCATTGAAAGGGCTGATGGCAGAACTAGCCCTGGCCGGTAGCGGCCATCACTGCCACGAAGAAGCCCAGCAGATTGCAAACTGGCTGGAACAGGTCGAGGGGCAGGAGGAAGCCGCGTGCCTGATCCGTCTCTCCAGCCTGATGAACCAGGGGCACTATCAACAGGCACTGGCGCTGGGCGAAGGTAAACCCTGGCCGGCACTTGCGCCGTGGCTGGCGTTGTGTGAGTGGCGGCTGGGGTTGGGCACGGCGCTGGACCGGCGCCTGGCCGAGCTGGCGGCGAGCGAGGACCCTCGGCTGGTGCAGTTCGCCCTCGGCATGCGTGACCCGGAGGGGCCATGAACCGGATCGACTCGTCGCCTTCGCAGCTGCCGCCACGCCATGGGCTGGACACACAGCCCGTGGCGCCGGTCGAGCCCGGTCAGGCGCACGCCTTCGAGGCGGCGATGAAAAGCCCACCGGTGTCGTCCAAATCGGCACCCGCCGACGCACCCTTGCAGCTCTGGTTGCAAGGTGCGGACCTGACGACGGCCCTGGCGGGCATGGACCCTCGGCAACAGCGCGAAACCGTCTGGAAATGGTATCGCCAGGACCTGCCGGCCTCGGCCGAGGGGCGTCGTGATGAGCTGCGCAACTGGCTGATGCAAGGCTTGTCGGACCGTTTGCTGGTGCGTTTCCCGGAACAACAGCTGGGGCTTGAGCAGGATCGTCTGGCGCTCAAGGATCTGCTCAGGGAACAGGCACCGTTTGGCAAGCAGCAGGAAACGCTGTTGCTCAACGTGCTGGGCGAGATCAAGGGGGTTGAGGGCAGTGATTACCTGGCGACCATCGTGCGCCGCGAGTTGCAGATCCTGATCCCCACGAACGCAATGATCGAAAACTTGATGCGCTTCACCCACTCACCCGATTTGGAGTCGTGATGGACGTTAGTCAGATAAGTCAGGCCGCTGTCACCAGTCTCGATGAGCTCAAGGCACCCCAGGCCAGTGCCGGGCAAATCGCCGATTTCGAACAGGCGATGGGCAAGGGCGCCGAGAGCCTGGGGGGCAACCTGCTCAATGAACTCGGACAGATCAAAGAACGTTTTTCCCAGGCCAAGCATGACCTTGAGGTCGAGCTTTCGACCCCCGGCGATGACCCCGGCAGCCTGATGCAGATGCAGTGGTCGTTGATGCGCATCAGCATGCAGGAGGAACTGATAGCCAAGACGGTCGGGCGCATGAGTCAGAACGTCGAAACGCTGATGAAAACCCAATAAGGTGTTGCGTGAAGAGACTCAATCGAATCCTGATGTTGTTGACCGTGTTGCTGCTCGCCGGTTGCAAGGTCGAACTCTATGCCGGCATCAGCCAGAAAGAAGGCAACGAAATGCTCGCGTTGCTGCGCACCGAAGGGATCTGGGCGGCCAAGCAACCCGACAAGGACGGCAAGATCAAGTTGCTGGTCGAGGAGTCCGATATCGCCGAGGCCATTGATGCGCTCAAGCGCAAGGGCTACCCGCGCGAGAGCTTTTCCACGCTCAAGGATGTGTTCCCCAAGGAGGGGTTGATCTCTTCGCCGGTCGAGGAGCGAGCCAGGCTCAATTACGCCAAGGCTCAGGAAATCTCCCGGACCCTGTCGGAAATCGACGGCGTACTGGTGGCCCGGGTGCATGTGGTGTTGCCCGAAGACCGCGACGGTCTGGGCAAGAAGTCTTCGCCAGCCTCGGCGTCGGTGTTTATCAAGCACGCGGCGGACATCCAGCTCGACGCTTACATTCCGCAAATCAAGCAACTGGTGAACAACGGCATCGAAGGCCTGAGTTACGACCGTATCAGCGTGGTGCTGGTGCCTTCGGCCGATGTCCGGCAGGTCCCGCTCGCCCCGCGTTATGACACGGTGTTCTCGATTCAGGTGACAGAAGAATCCCGCAGTCGGTTGCTGGGGTTGTTCGGGTTGCTGATCGCGCTGCTGTTGGTCAGCAACCTCGGCCAGTACTTGTGGCAGCGCAGCAGGCTTTCGTGATGACGTTGTTGCTGACGCCGTACCAATTGAGGTTTTGCCCGGCCCGTTACATTCACCCCACGCACGTCCCGCCCTCGCTGACGGGGCTGGCCGACACGCTTGGCCATTGGCGTCGGCACAGCGGGATCAATGCCTGGTTGTTGGCTGAGTGCAAGCTGGACATCGAGTATGAGTTGCCACCGACACTCGGTGGCCTGGCGTTCTTTGAGCAGGCCGCGCTGGAGAAGACACTCGGTTATCTGGGCGCGCTGCTGCATGGCCACGCCATTCGCCAGGTGCTGGACGCAACAAACCTGCGACGGGTTCACGCCGCGATTGGCGAGGCCGGGCATCGTTACTGCCTGGAACAACTGGAGCTGATCATCGGCGCCTGGCCGGACGGCTGGCAGCAACCGTTGCCTGAAGGTGAGCTCGGTGACTGCTTGCGCCAACGCGCACTGGCGTTCTGGCTGCTGGCCTGCGGTGACGTGCCGCCAGGGTTTGCCCGCCGCCTCGCCTTGCGCCTGACGCATTCCGAATCCCGGCTATCCGAGCCTCCGGTGCAGTGGACGGTGAGCAGCAGCCAGCGCCCATTGGCCCAGGCGTTGTGCCTGAAAATCGCCCGACAAGTGAGCCCGCAATGCTTCCATTTATTGAAATAAAAGCCTCTGAAGTCCGACTGGCACCGGATCAGGTCCTGCTGCGCAGTGCCGATTATCAGGACTATCTGACAGCGGGAGAACTGGTCGAAGTGGCCCGCAAGCGTGCCGAAGAAATCGAGCAGGCGGCCCACGACGTCTACGAGCAACAGAAGGCGCTGGGCTGGCAGGCCGGCATCGAAGAGGCGCGCAAGCGTCAGGCCACGTTGATTCAGGAGACGCTGTTGCAGTGTCATCAGTACTACCGCGAGGTCGAGCAGCAGATGGGCGACGTGGTGCTGCAAGCGGTGCGCAAAATCCTCCAGCACTACGACAACATCGAGCTGACGTTACAGGTGACGCAACAGGCGCTGTCGTTGGTCAGCAACCAGAAGCAGGTGATCCTGCACGTGCAGCCGGATCAGGTGCTTGAGGTGCGCGAGCAGATTTCCAGGGTGCTCAAGGACTTCCCGGAGGTGGGCTATGTCGAGGTTATCGCCGACGCGCGGCTGGACCAGGGCGGCTGCATCCTGGAAACCGAGATCGGCATCATCGACGCGAGTGTCGACGGCCAGCTGGGTGCCCTGGAAGCGGCCTTGAAGCAAACGTGGATGCAGGGCGGCCGAGCTTCTGCGCCATTGATTGGCAGCGCAATCGAGGAGCAATCGCTTGAAGTTCTAAATTGATAAAAATGCGCCCGATACTGGAAAAGCCAAAAAACCGATTCCCTTAGTATTTGCTCCAGGAAAGAACCTACGTTCTACAGGAGCCTTTTATGCACATTCAGTCGTCAGTCAACCCGCTTGCCGGTGCCAGCCAGCCGCAGGAAATCACCCCGCCGAAGGATCAACAACCGGCCAAGGGCACGTTGTCCACGGACCCTGTGGGTCAGGGTTTGACGGCGGCGCTCAAGAGCACGATCGGCATTGCGGTCAGCGCGCAACTGCCGGACATCGGCCGTGCAAGCCTAGTGAAACCGCAGCCCGAAGGCGCGTCGCAACTGATCGCCGAAGGGGCGGGACAGCGGCAAGTCACACTGCGCAGTTTCGAGAACGGCGTCACCGAGGTGCAACTGACCCGGCCACCCCTGACCAGCCTGGTCCTCAGTGGCGGGGGCGCCAAAGGCGCGGCGTATCCGGGGGCGATTTCGGCGCTTGAAAACAAGGGCGCGCTGGAAGGCATCAAGAGCATTTCCGGCTCTTCTGCCGGGGCCATCACTGCTGCATTGTTGTCGTCCGGCATGAACGCCGGCTCGTTCAAGAGTCTGTCGGACGGCATGGACCTGATTTCCCTGCTCGACAGCGGCAACAGCTTCCAGAAGAAAATCCAGCATGCGGTTTCCGGCTACGGCAACCTGATTACCGGGGGCAAGTTGGGGGTGGTCGGCAGCATCATTCGCTTGCTCTACAACATCCTTCCTCGCCTGGGGTCTGAAGCCGCGCCGTTGGAGAAAGTCCTGCGCACGGAGTCCAGCAAGTCTGTGCTGAACCAGATCGCGGCGCATCCCGAGATCGCTCGGCAACCCGCCGTCAGCGCCATTTCGCAAAAACTGGAGAAGGGCGGGGTGGTGACCTTCGGCGACCTGGCCGTGCTCAGCAAGCAGATCCCGCAGATCAAGGAACTGAACATCACCGCCACGGCGATGTTTGAAGGGCGTCCGCAGTTGGTCGTGTTCAATGCCGAACTGACCCCCGACATGGACATCGCCCGCGCCGCGCACATCTCCGGCTCGTTCCCGATTGTCTTCAAGCAGATGGGTGAAACCAGCCATCCGTTCCAGGAAAAGGGCGAGCGTACGTTCTTCCAGGATGGCGGCGTCATGCTCAACGTCCCGGTGCCGGAGATGATCAATCGCCAGTTCGCGAGCAGCCCGTTGCGTCAGGCCGATAACCTCATTCTCAAGTTTCCCGAGGAGGCGGCCGCTGAGCGCGGTCCTGGCGCGGGCTCCCTGAATTTGAAGGAATGGCTCGTGGGGGCTCCGCTGGGGGCGCAAGCGGCATTGCAAGAGCGGGGGCTCGCCGCGTTTGAAGACCAGACCGTCGTGGTACCGCTCAAGACCGAGTCGGGCGATTACAGTGGCATGCTCAGCGGAACCTTGAACTTCACCATGCCCGATAACGTCAAGAACGAGCTGCAGTCATTGTTGCAGGACGAAGTCGGCAACCACCTCGATAACCGTTTGCAGGCCCGCGAGGCCCACACGTTTGCGACGATGGAAGGCGCGCTGCTGGCGCTGGACGATGAAATGCTGGCCGGCGTCGCGGCGCAGGACCCGGTGCGCACGGCGGACGTGGTGCAGTTTCGGCGAGCGGCGGCCGAGGCGTTGTCCGAGTTGACGGTGGCCATCGTCTCGGCCGACGAGATGAAGCTGACGGGCGACATGAATTCGGCCTTCGCGCGCCTGGATGCTTTGGCGTCGACCCCGGACCGTCAGGCATGGATGACCAACACGCTGAACAACACGGATAACGTCGATCATCAACGCTTGCTCGGCGCCCTGCGCAACACGCCTGTGGAGTCGCCGGTGTTGAAGGCGGCGGTCGATGAAATGCGCAAGCGCGATGTGGCGGTGATCGCCGACAACATCCGCAAGGAAGTGATTCTGCCGTCCCTCTACCGTGTCGGGCAGCCGGACTCCAACGTGGCGTTGCTGCGTCGTGTCGAGCACAGCCTGATGCGTGCCGCCACCCCGGCCCAGATCAATCAGGCGCTGGACGACCTTGCCGACAACTATGGCGCCCGTAACAAACCCTGGAGCAAGCCGGTGAGCTCCACCACTATCGAGATGGCCAAGGCCTGGCGAATCACGGAGTAAGCCCCATGACTTTAAAGAACTGGCTGGACCAATGGGACCTGGCGTTACCGTCCGAGGATCAGCACACCTGTCGCCTGCGCATTGGCGAGGGACCGGAACTGCTGCTGGAGCGGATGCCGGACGGCTGGTTGATCGCTTTGCGCCTGGGCGCGTTGCCCAAGACCCTGCTTCAAGGCGTGGTGCTGCAGTTGTTGCAGGTCAACAGCCCGTTCTCGCCGCTCGCCCCCGTACGGCTGACGGCTGATGTCGCGGGTGATCTGGTGCTGTGGGTCGAGGCACTTGAAGGGCAGGCGGGTGTTGAGACCTTGAACGCCTGGTACGGCAAGTTGCTACAGGGCCATGCCTTGTTCAGTTCATTGACGGCGCAAGGGGCGACCCTGTCCGATGCACCCGCGCGGGGCGGAATTTTTGTCTGAACTGACGGCACCGACGGATCGCTGTCACTTGTGAAACATACCGGGCCCTTCAAGGGCCCGGTGTCATTTCAGGGCTGCGGTTGGGCGCCGCTTGTTTCCAGGCATACGCAGGCCGACGTCCGAATTCAAAGGATCGGGTCGCAGCAGATTTTTTTTGGAATAAGTTTGTGCGCAACTGAGTGCGGCGTGGTCGGTTGCCGTATAAACAGCTGCTGACATAGGGCGAATCAATTCTCTACCCCGCTTTATGTAGGCGCAGGGGCACCCAGCTCTTGCTCGCGATGGCGGTCTGAAGAACTCCATCGCGGACAGCTGTGCTTCTACACGTGAGGGTCGGGTCAATAAAAGGAGCGTGCCGTGCTTGCGACGGTTCTGGTGTTGGTGGCGGCGTTGTTGCACGCGGCGTGGAATACGCTGATCAAGTTCAGCGCCGAGCGGTTGCTGGTGGTGGCCTGCATGGACAGCGTGGCGATGCTGTTTGTCGTGCTGATGCTGGGTTTCGTCGAGCTGCCGCCCCTGGAGATCTGGCCATGGATTCTGGCCTCGGCGGCGTTCGAGTTGCTCTATCGTTACCTGTTGATCCAGGCCTACCGTGTCGGCGACCTGGGGTTGGTCTATCCGCTGATGCGCGGCCTGTCTCCCTTGGTGGTGTTGGCATTGACGCTGATCTTTGCCGGTGAAGTGCTGACGACTCAGCAGATCCTCGGCATTTTGTTGATCCCGCTCGGCATGCTGTGCCTGCTCTGGCAGGGCGGCGGCGGGGAGCGCTTGCCGTGGTCGATGTTGCCGGTGGTGGCACTGATCGGCTTGTGCATCGGCTGCTACACCTTCATCGACGGCCAGGCGTTGCGACGCTGGTCGCACCCGATCGATTACCTGGTCTGGGTCACGCTGCTCAGTGCCTGGCCCTTCCCGCTGCTGGCACTGGTGCGCAAGCGGCCGGCGTTCATGCGGTTCTGGCGCGAGCAGTGGCGGCTGGGATTGAGCGTCGGATTCTGCGTGTTGTTCAGCTACGCTCTGGTGCTCTGGGCCATGCAAATCGGGTCGATTGCCGAAGCGGCGGCGTTGCGCGAAATCAGCGTGATTCTGGTGGTGTTGTTCGGCATGCGTTATCTGAAAGAACCTTTCGGCAGGCCACGGCTCTTAGCCTGTGGGCTGGTGCTGGTTGGCATGCTCGTGATGAAGTTCTGAGCGAACTTTCATAGAACTCTAAATAAGGAATCTGCAATGACTGTTGCCCTGTGGTGCGTAATGATCGCGATCTTCTTGCCGTACCTGTGCACGGCCACCGCCAAGATCGGGGGTAAGTTCGGGCTTCGGGATAATCATGATCCGCGAGATTTCCTTGAGTCTCTCGACGGGTTTGCCAGGCGTGCGCACTTGGCCCAGATGAACAGCTTTGAAGTGACCCCGGCGTTTGCCGCTGCGGTCATCGTCGCGCATCTGGCCGGCAATGCCGAGTTGGTGACGATCAACGTGCTGTCGGTGCTGTTCATCACCAGTCGCCTGCTTTACATCATCTGCTACCTGGCGGACTGGGCGATGTTGCGGTCGCTGGTGTGGTTTGTCGGCATGGGGCTGGTTGCCAGTTTCTTTTTTGTGTCGATCTGAATCTGGCTGGTGGATCGCTGGTGTTGTCACTGACCTCATCGCGAGCAAGCTCGCTCCCACAGTAGATTTCGGTCGTACACAAAGTCTGTGTCTACTGAAGATCAATGTGGGAGCGAGCTTGCTCGCGATAGCTATCTAACTGCCAACACACCACTCAAGGATTAGTCTTCACCGCATCCGCCACCTGCGGCAGTTGCGGCAATGCCGCGCCTTTTGGCCATAGCATCCAGATCTGCCCTTGCTGCTTCATGTCACCCGCCAGTTGCCCGGCAGCATCGCCGGTGCCCCAGAACAGGTCGGCGCGAACTTCGCCGGTGATTGCGCCGCCCGTGTCCTGCGCGGCCACCGGACGAACCAGTGCGCTGCCGTCGGGGCGTGTGGTGGACAGCCACAACAGGCTGCCCAGCGGAATCACCTTGCGATCTACGGCCACGCTGTAGCCGGAGGTCAGCGGGACGTTGAGCGAGCCGCGCGGGCCTTCGTTGCTGTCGGGGTTACGGGTGAAGAACACGTAGCTCGGGTTGCTGCCCAGCAGTTCGGGGATGCGCGTCGGGTGAGCCTTGGCCCAGGCGCTGATAGCGCCCATGGTCACGTCTTCCTTTTTCAACTCGCCCTGATCCACCAGCCAGCGGCCAATAGGACGGTACGGGTGACCGTTCTGGTCCGCATAAGCAATGCGCAGTTGCCGACCGTTTTCCAGTTGAATGCGCCCCGAGCCCTGGATTTGCAGAAATTGCAGGTCCATCGGGTCTGTCAACCAGGCCATCACCGGTGCCTTGACCCCGTTGGTTTCGATGGTGGCAGCGTCGTCGTAGGGTTTGAGTACGCGACCTTCGAGTCGGCCACGCAGGCGTTTGCCCTTGAGCTCCGGGTAAATACTGTCCAGCGCGACGATGATCATGTCATCGGGCACGCCATACACCGGCACGGTTGCCGCTTTGGTCTGCGTGAGGCTGCCGGGGTAGACCGGTTCGTAGTAACCGGTGATCAGGCCATTGGCATTGCCACCTGAAGACCGCAGGCCATAGACCTGAAGATTGTCCTTGAGAAACCCGCGCACTTCGCCAGCGCTCAGCGGCACATTGGCGGCTGCCGCGCAGGTAGCGCCCCAGACCGGGTCGGCCTTGAGTCGGGTGCAGGCGCTGCGCCAGGAGCCGAAACCAGCCAGCAGGTCGTTGTCGGCCACAGCCGGCAGATTTTCCCAGGTCGCGCTGGCATAGGTGGCGATGGCATGGGTCTGCGGCTGCGGCTGTGTGTTGTCGCCCCCGTTGCAGCCAGCGAGCAGGGCAACAAGTGGCAGGGTCCAGGTCAGGCTCGGGCGCCAGGCCTTGAAACGGCTGTTCATGCGGTATTTCCTTTGCGGGGTGTTGGAGCGCTTCCAGCGTTCCAGCAACCCTTATTGTTAATAGGGCTATTGGTCTTGGCGGATAACGCGAGGATACTGGCCGCCGTTTCCCGTGACCTGAAGCCACCATGACTCTTAAAAGACTTTCTGTTGTATTGCTGGCCTGCCTGACACTGTCCGCCTGTGGCGGCGTCGATCCAAACTCGCCGCTGGGTCAGCGCAAGGCGATTTTCAAGCAAATGCTCAAGACCGGCGAAGACCTGGGCGGCATGTTGCGCGGCCGGATCCCGTTTGATGGCGCCCGTTTTGCCGAAGGTGCGGTCAAGCTTGATGCCTTGTCTCGTGAGCCGTGGAAGCATTTCCCACAGATTCGTGAAGAAGACCATACCAGCGCCAAGGACGATGTCTGGCAGCAGCAGGCACGCTTTCAGGAAATGGCCCGCACCCTGGAAGCGGCCACCGGTGAGCTGGTGATCGCCAGCCAGGTTCAGCCGTACAAGGCCAGTAACCTGGGGCCTGCCGTGCAGAAAGTCGAAGACGCGTGCAGTGCGTGCCATAAACAGTTTCGGGATCATTGATTCTCAGATTCAACTGATAACGCTGTGGCGAGGGAGCTTGCTCCCGCTCGGCTGCGCAGCAGTCGTAAAGTCAGCCGTCGTGCAAGTGCTGACACTGCGCGGCGGTCGGCTTGGGGCTACTTCGTAGCCCAGCGGGAGCAAGCTCCCTCGCCACAATGAGTGTCGGGTTGTAACGGTCTTACTTATCCAACTCGTCCAGCGCCTGCTGCAACTCCTTGCGGGACTCGGCGAGTTTGTCTTTGCGTTTGTTGATCTTCTCGGCATCGCCCTTTTTCATGGCCTTTTCGAGGTCGGTCTGACGGCGGCTGACTTCGTGCTTGGCATCCAGAACGTTGTTCTCGCGTTCTTTCTTCAGGGAGGCGTCGGTGCAATGGGCGGTGACTTCGCTCAGGGCTTTTTCCAGGCCTGCCTGTTGTTCGGCGTTGCCGTGGGCCTTGGCTTGTTCGATCTGGGCGCTGATGGACTGGCGCTTGGCGGCGCAACCGGTGAGCTCCGGGGCAGGTTCAGCGGCCATCAGCGGTGCAGCCATGACGCTGCACAGGGTCAGCAGGGCGAGCGGTGAAAGAAATTTCATAAAGGCTCCGGGTAAATAGGCAATTGTGTCGAGGTGCAGATGGGCGGTTGGAGCGCCTCTACCACCTTCAGGTTCAACCCTGCCAGGTCCGGGCTTAAAAACCCTCGATCCCGGCAGCGCGTAATTGTTCACTCAGGGCCAGTACCTGCGGGTCGCGGAAAAAAGCGCTCAGTTGCGCAGCGCGACCCGGGCCGATTCCGGCCTCGTTTTGCCAGTGTTCGGTGTCTCTTTGTGCCAGCGCCTGCCATGAATCACCGAGGCTGGCCGAGCCGGTCGGCGGCAATCCCAAGGCTTTGAGCCAGCGTATGAAAGGGCGTTGCCTGGCGGTGTGCAAACTGTCGAGCAGGCGCGCGCTGCTGCGCGGGCCGAAGCCGTCAATGTTAGCAAGCTCTTGAGCATCGAGGGTCAACCAATCGAGCAGACTATTGAGACGCCCGGCGCTGATGAGTTTTTCCCAGGTGCCGGGGCCGACATGGTGCAGGGCCAGCCCCTGTTTGCCACTGAGCCAGGTCAAGCGCGCAAGGAACTGGCCCTCGCAACCGGTGGTCGGTTGCCAGCAGCTCAGAGGATGAAAGCCTTCGGCCTGTGGTGCGATCACTTCCGGTCGGTCGGTGCCGCGTAACACCACGCTGTCGAGGCGCGGAATGGTCAGGCCGGCGAGGCTGATGGCGACCTGGTCGCCGGGGCGGATGTCCATGGCTTGCCAGCGTTGCAGTGAGCTGACGCTGACCCGTTTGATCTGCCGGTCATCCAGCGTAACGGGGGCAAGTTCCAGCACCGGAGTGATACGCCCAGTGCGGCCGATCTTGAAGTGAACCTTGCGGACCTCGGTCAGTGCCTGGGCGAAGGGGTATTTCCAGGCCACGGCCCAGTAAGGCGGTTTGGCCTGCCAGCGCTCGGCGGACGGGCGCGGGCCTTGGCGTAACACAATGCCATCGCTGGCGAACGGCAGGGGCGAGCGATACCAGTGCTCACGCCAGCGTTCGGCATCGGCAAAGCCTGTGATCGGCTGGCTGTAGCGTGCGCTGTCGGGGAAGCCTGATTCCTTCAGAAAGGCCAGTCGCGCCAGCAGACTGGCTGGCCCCTTTGGCCAGTCCCAGATGAACAGGCCAATCCCGGCGGCGTCTTTTTCGTCGAGCGCCTTGCGTGCCATCAAGCCGGCCACGGTACTGCGCGCGTTGAGGCTGCCTGCCTCGGCCTGCACGTGCCCGTCCAGTCGCCAATAGAGTTCGCCTTGCAGCAGGAGATCCTGCGGCTGCGGCAGGTGCTGGGGAATCGCCGCAATCTTGCGCGCCGAGGGCGTCCAGTCATGCCCCTGGAGACCGTCGCCACGGCTGATCACCTGCTGCAATTGCCCGTTGCGGTAAATCAGTGTGACGGCCACGCCGTCGACTTTCGGTTGAGCCCAGGCGTCGCTGCGGCTGTTGAGCCAGGTTTTGACCTTGTCGCCATCGGCGAGTTTGTCCAGGCCGGTGTGAGCCACCGGATGAGCCACTGTGCCGCCCGCTGTGCGCAGTGGATTGTCGGGTGTTGCGACAGCGCTGAAGCATTCGCGCCAGGCAGTGAGGCGTGCGCGGGACTGGTCGTAGAGCTCGTCGGCGACCAGTGCACGGCCCTGACGATGGTAGCTGTCGTCCCAGCGGTCGACTTGTTGTTGCAGGGCGTCGATCTCGCCCAAGGCGCGGGCGGGCGGCCAGTCGGGGCACTCGGCAGCGAGGGTGCCCGCACAGGCAGATGCCAGCAGGAAACCGAAAAACAGGCGCAGGTGTGGCAGCATCGTGAGCGTCCTTGCTCAAGGGGATGCTGGAAGGCTAGGTCAGTATTTCCTGAAGATATAGGCGGGAGTTTTGCCTGGTGTTTCTGATGGTGACTGGTCTGGCCCCTTCGCGGGCAAGCCCGCTCCCACAGGGAATCTGCGCCGTCCACGCATTTTGTACACGCCAACGATCAATGTGGGATCGGGCTTGCCCGCGAAGGGGGCGGCTCGGTCAGGCTGACCATCTCATTAAAAAACCCCGCGCGGCGAACCGGGCGGGGTTTTGTGTGCAGCCAGGAAAGGCTTACAGGCCGGCAGCAGCGCGCAGGGCGTCGGCGCGGTCGGTTTTTTCCCAGGTGAAGGTGGTGAAGGTATCGCCACCGACAGTCTTGGTTTGCGGCGTACGACCGAAGTGGCCGTAGGCTGCGGTTTCCTGGTACATCGGGTGCAGCAGGTCGAGCATGGTGGTGATCGCGTATGGGCGCAGGTCGAACACTTCGCGGACCAGTTTGATGATCTTGTCATCGCTGATCTTGCCGGTGCCGAAGGTGTTCAACGAGATCGAAGTCGGCTGAGCGACGCCGATGGCGTAGGAAACCTGAATCTCGCAACGCTCGGCCAGGCCGGCCGCGACGATGTTCTTGGCCACGTAACGACCGGCGTAGGCGGCCGAACGGTCAACCTTCGATGGATCCTTGCCGGAGAACGCGCCACCACCGTGACGGGCCATGCCGCCGTAGGTGTCGACGATGATCTTGCGACCGGTCAGGCCGCAGTCGCCCACCGGGCCACCGATGATGAACTGGCCGGTCGGGTTGATGTGGTACTGGGTGTCTTTGTGCAGCAGCTCGGCTGGCAGCACGTGCTTGACGATCAGTTCCATCACGCCTTCGCGCAGGTCTTTGTACGACACTTCCGGGTTGTGCTGGGTCGACAGAACGATGGCGTCGATACCCACCACCTTGCCGTTTTCGTAGCGGCAGGTGACCTGGGACTTGGCGTCCGGGCGCAGCCACGGCAGCAGGCCGGATTTGCGCGCTTCAGCCTGACGCTGCACCAACTGGTGAGAGAAGGTGATCGGTGCCGGCATCAGCACGTCGGTTTCGTTGCTGGCGTAGCCGAACATCAGGCCCTGGTCGCCGGCTCCCTGATCTTCAGGCTTGGCACGGTCGACGCCCTGATTGATGTCGGGGGACTGCTTGCCGATGATGTTCATCACGCCGCAGGTTGCGCCGTCGAAACCGACGTCAGAGCTGGTGTAGCCGATGTCGGTGATCACGTCACGAACGATCTGCTCCAGGTCAACCCAGGCAGAGGTGGTGACTTCGCCAGCGATGATTGCCACGCCCGTTTTCACCAGAGTCTCGCACGCCACTCGGGCGAACTTGTCTTCAGCAATGATGGCGTCCAGCACCGCATCAGAAATCTGGTCGGCGATTTTGTCCGGATGCCCTTCAGACACGGACTCGGAGGTGAAAAGGGAGTATTCGCTCATCTCGATTTTTTCCTGAATTTACCGATGGTGAGTGTCGCCAGCCGGTCGCTGAAAGTGGCGGACCTGGATCTGGAAACCATTACGTAAGCCTACATAGAGGCTTTCCCCGGGAACGAGTCCCGCAGCGGAGGCCCAACGGGCCAAATCGTCCTGTTCAAACCCCAACCAAAGATCACCGCAGGCCTCCCTGGCCCAACTTTGGTTGTGGCTACATAACTCTGTCACGAGCAGGCTACCGCCCGGTTGCAGCAAACCGGCCATGTGCTTGAGCGCATCGGCCGGCGCGGCGAAATGGTGCAAGACCATGTTCAGTACAACGCAATCGGCCGAAAGGCTCACGCCATTCAATGCATCGGCCAATTGCAGGCTGACGTTAGCCAGCTTTTCACGCACGCAAACCTGACGCGCCAGTTCGAGCATCGCCGGGCTGTTGTCCAGCGCCGTGACCTGAGTGAAGCGGCTTGCCAGTTCCGGCAGGAAACTGCCGTCGCCGGGGCCGACTTCGATGGCCGTGGCACCTTCGTTGAAACTCAACTTGTCGAGCAGCGCCAGCACGCTTTCGCGGTACTGGGGCAGGCCGGCGATCAAGTCCTGCTGGGCGCGAAACTTCTCCGCAACCCGTGAAAAAAAGTCCTGGCTGGCCGCGGCTCGTTGCCCATGGACCTGACCGATCCGCGTCTGCACATCGCCTGGCAGGGTCAGGTTGTCCACTTCTTCGAGCAAGGCTGCGTGCAGCTTGCCCCCCAGCAACTCGGTGTGGGGCAGGGCGCGACGGTAAAAAATCGCATTGCCTTCGCGGCGCGTTGCCACCAGGCCGGCCTGGGCCAGCACCTTCAAGTGATGGCTCATGCCTGACTGGCCGATCGCGAAGATCTGCGCCAGCTCCAGCACGCCGAACGAATCGTTGGCCAGCGCGCGCAGAACATTCAGCCGCAACGGATCGCCGCCGGCCTTGCACAGGGCCGCCAGCTCATCGCAATCGTCATGTCGAATGGAAGGCACACGTAAATTCATAAGGCCAGCAGTCTAGTGAGGCGCCGAAATCCCCGCAAGGGCAATATCAAAAAGTTTTGATATTGCTCGATAGATGGCACTTCTCGGGCCTGGCTTCACTCTACAAACGAAGCGCGGAAAGGTTTCACCAGTCGAAACCGCCGCTAACCATGGGAAAAACGTCTTCAGATGACTATCTGTCATTGCCCCGAGGCCGGTCGGTGAGGGAAAATGCTCGCCTTTTTTCCGTTTCGTTTTATTCACTCTCGATTCAATACCCGCAGGAGAACAGCGATGCCCAGCCGTCGTGAGCGTGCCAACGCCATTCGTGCCCTCAGCATGGATGCCGTGCAAAAAGCCAACAGCGGCCATCCCGGTGCCCCTATGGGTATGGCGGATATCGCCGAAGTACTTTGGCGTGACTACCTGAAGCACAACCCGAGCAATCCATCGTTTGCCGACCGCGACCGGTTCATCCTGTCCAACGGTCACGGTTCGATGTTGATCTACTCGCTGCTGCACCTGACCGGCTATGACCTGTCGATCGATGACCTGAAAAGCTTCCGCCAACTGCACAGCCGCACTCCGGGCCACCCGGAACTCGGTTACACACCGGGTGTTGAAACCACCACTGGCCCGTTGGGTCAGGGCCTGGCCAACGCCGTGGGTTTTGCCCTGGCCGAGAAAGTCCTGGCGGCGCAGTTCAACCGTCCAGGCCACAACGTTGTCGACCATCACACCTACGTGTTCCTGGGTGATGGCTGCATGATGGAAGGCATTTCCCACGAAGTCAGCTCCCTGGCCGGTACCTTGGGCCTGGGCAAACTGATCGCCTTCTACGATGACAACGGTATCTCCATCGATGGCGAAGTCGAAGGCTGGTTCACCGATGACACCCCGAAGCGTTTCGAAGCCTACAACTGGCAAGTGATCCGCAACGTTGACGGTCACGACCCTGAAGAAATCAAGATCGCGATCGACACTGCACGCAAAAGCGAGCAACCGACGCTGATCTGCTGCAAAACCACCATCGGTTTCGGCTCGCCGAACAAGCAAGGCAAGGAAGACTGCCACGGCGCCCCACTGGGTGACGCGGAAATCGCCCTGACCCGTGCTGCGTTGAAGTGGAACCACGGCCCGTTCGAAATCCCGGCTGATATCTACGCCGAATGGGACGCCAAGGAAGCAGGTGCTGCTGCCGAAGCCGAGTGGGATCAGCGTTTCGCTGCCTACTCTGCCGCATTCCCTGAATTGGCCAATGAGTTGGTTCGTCGTCTGAGCGGTGACCTGCCAGCGGACTTCTCTGAAAAAGCGGCTGCCTACATCGCTGAAGTCGCGGCCAAAGGTGAAACCATCGCCAGCCGTAAAGCCAGCCAGAACGCCCTGAACGCGTTCGGCCCGTTGCTGCCGGAAATGCTCGGCGGTTCGGCTGACCTGGCCGGTTCCAACCTGACCCTGTGGAAAGGTTGCAAAGGCGTCAGCGCTGAAGACGCCAGCGGCAACTACATGTATTACGGCGTTCGCGAGTTCGGCATGACCGCCATCATGAACGGCGTTGCCCTGCACGGCGGCCTGGTGCCTTACGGCGCGACCTTCCTGATGTTCATGGAATACGCCCGCAACGCAGTGCGCATGTCCGCCCTGATGAAGCAGCGTGTGATCCACGTCTACACCCACGACTCCATCGGTCTGGGCGAAGACGGCCCGACGCACCAGCCAATCGAGCAACTGGCCAGCCTGCGCTGCACGCCGAACCTCGACACTTGGCGTCCAGCCGATGCCGTTGAATCGGCCGTGGCCTGGAAGTTCGCCCTGGAGCGCAAGGACGGTCCTTCGGCCCTGATCTTCTCGCGTCAGAACCTGCAACACCAAACCCGTGATGCCGGCCAGATCGCCGACATCAGCCGTGGTGGCTACGTGTTGAAAGACTGCGCAGGCGAGCCTGAGCTGATCCTGATCGCGACCGGTTCGGAAGTCGGCCTGGCGGTTCAAGCCTTCGACAAACTGACCGAGCAGGGCCGCAAGGTGCGCGTGGTTTCGATGCCTTGCACCAGCGTGTTCGATGCCCAGGATGCCGGCTACAAGCAATCGGTCCTGCCGTTGCAGGTCAGCGCCCGTATCGCCATCGAGGCCGCTCACGCGGACTACTGGTACAAGTACGTGGGCCTGGAAGGCCGCGTCATCGGCATGACCACCTACGGCGAGTCGGCGCCTGCGCCAGCCTTGTTCGAAGAGTTCGGCTTCACCCTGGAAAACATCCTGGGTCAGGCTGAAGAGCTGCTGGAAGACTAAATCCGGAAATCGGGTTGTCTGAACTGACGCTATCGCGAGCAAGCTCGCTTCCACATGGAAGGTGTACACCCTGTGGGAGCGAGCTTGCTCGCGATGACAATGGAACATTCAACGCCGCACTAACGGATTCACCCAGGTATCGAGAACCCCATGCCTCAACCGCGTCCCTACAAAGTTGCACTCAACGGCTACGGCCGGATTGGTCGTTGCGTCTTGCGTGCTTTGTTCGAGCGAGGGGCGGCTGCCGGGTTTGAAATTGTTGCAATCAACGATCTGGCCGACATGGCCAGCATCGAATACCTGACACGCTTCGACTCCACCCACGGGCGTTTTCCCGGCGAGGTGAAGGTCGACGGCGATTGTCTGCATATTAATGGCGATTGCGTGAAGGTCCTGCGCAGTGCCACCCCCGAAGGCATCGATTGGGCGTCGCTTGGCGTCGATCTGGTGCTTGAATGCTCCGGCGCCTATAACACCCGCGCAGACGGCCAGCGTTTCCTCGACGCCGGCGCGCCGCGCGTGCTGTTTTCCCAGCCGATGGCCAGCGAGGCGGATGTCGACGCCACCATCGTCTACGGCGTCAATCAGGATTGCCTGACCGGCGATGAACTGCTGGTGTCCAACGCGTCCTGCACCACCAACTGTGGCGTGCCGTTGTTGCGTCTGCTGGACCAGGCCTTTGGTCTGGATTACGTGTCGATCACCACCATTCACTCGGCGATGAACGACCAACCGGTGATCGACGCCTATCATCACGAAGACCTGCGCCGCACCCGTTCGGCGTTCCAGTCGGTGATCCCGGTGTCCACCGGTCTGGCGCGCGGCATCGAACGCCTGTTGCCGGAACTTGCCGGGCGAATTCAGGCCAAAGCCGTACGCGTGCCGACGGTTAACGTGTCTTGCCTCGACATCACGATGCAGACCGTGACCGACACCGATGCGAGCGAGGTCAACCGGATACTGCGTGAGGCGGCTACCAGCGGCCCGCTCAAAGGTCTGTTGGCCTACACCGAGTTGCCCCACGCCAGTTGTGATTTCAACCATGACCCGCATTCGGCCATCGTCGATGCCAGTCAGACCCGCGTTTCCGGTCCGAGGCTGGTGAACGTACTGGCCTGGTTCGACAACGAATGGGGCTTTGCCAACCGAATGCTGGACGTTGCAGAACACTATTTACACACAGCTGCACCACAACCAAAACCTGCTCTCTAAAACAGCTATCCAGGAAATGCGACCCATGACCGTGTTGAAGATGACCGACCTCGATCTGCAAGGTAAGCGCGTACTGATCCGCGAAGACCTCAACGTCCCAGTCAAGGACGGTGTTGTCACCAGCGATGCGCGAATCCTGGCCTCGCTGCCGACCATCAAGCTGGCCCTGGAAAAAGGCGCGGCCGTGATGGTCTGCTCGCACCTGGGCCGTCCGACTGAAGGCGAATTCTCGGCCGAGAACAGCCTCAAGCCCGTTGCGGATTACCTGAGCAAGGCCTTGGGCCGTGACGTGCCGCTGGTGGCCGACTACCTGGGCGGCGTTGACGTGAAGGCTGGCGACATCGTGCTGTTCGAGAACGTGCGCTTCAACAAGGGCGAGAAAAAGAACGCTGACGAACTGGCCCAGCAATACGCCGCCCTGTGCGACGTGTTCGTGATGGACGCCTTCGGCACCGCTCACCGTGCCGAGGGTTCGACCCACGGCGTGGCCAAGTTCGCCAAAGTCGCTGCCGCAGGCCCGCTGCTGGCGGCCGAACTGGACGCACTGGGCAAGGCCCTCGGCGCCCCGGCCCAGCCAATGGCTGCCATCGTCGCCGGCTCCAAGGTTTCGACCAAGCTCGACGTACTGAACAGCCTGAGCCAGATCTGCAACCAGTTGATCGTTGGCGGCGGCATTGCCAACACGTTCCTGGCCGCTGCCGGCCACCCGGTTGGCAAGTCGCTGTACGAACCTGACCTGCTGGACACTGCCCGCGCCATCGCCGCTAAAGTCAGCGTGCCGTTGCCGGTCGACGTGGTGGTTGCCAAGGAATTCGCTGAAAGCGCTACCGCAACCGTCAAGCTGATCGCCGACGTGGCGGCAGACGACATGATCCTGGACATCGGCCCACAGACCGCGGCGAATTTCGCCGAGCTGCTGAAGTCGTCGAAAACCATCCTGTGGAACGGCCCGGTCGGCGTGTTTGAATTCGACCAGTTCGGCAACGGCACCAAAGTTCTGGCCCAGGCCATCGCTGAGAGCTCGGCGTTCTCCATCGCGGGCGGTGGCGACACCCTGGCGGCCATCGATAAATATGGCGTTGGCGAACAGATCTCCTACATTTCTACCGGCGGTGGCGCGTTCCTCGAATTCGTCGAGGGCAAAGTGCTGCCAGCCGTTGAAGTCCTGGAAAGCCGGGCCAAGGCGTAAGCCGCCCATTGACCAGGCAAAGGAGTGTTTTCATGGTCAAGACGTTACCGCTGTTGATCGTCGCGGCGTTGCTGGCCGGCTGCGGGAGCACCCCGAATGCCGCGTCGGCGCCGGAGACGGCGACGCCTGAAAACGGTTGTTACCAGGCCGACTGGCAGGCGGAAACCAATCCGGTGCTCAACAAGCGCTCCGGGCCTGATGGCCTGGATAAATACGAGACGCGGACCCCGGCCAAGGAACATGGTTGTCCTTGACGGGTCTGACTCACTAACTCCCAGGGCTGGCAGTGTGTGCCGTCAGCCGAGGAACACCGATGAAAGGCTTTATCGCCGTTGCGGCACTGGCATTGCTGGCAGGTTGCGCCAACTTGAACCTGCTTCAGTCGCCCAAAACGGACAACTGGACGACCTGGACCTGCGACAGCGAGGCCAAAGTGGTCTGGCGTTTTACCGATGACAGCCGCAAGGAAGTCGATGTGCGTCTGGGCGGGGCCGATCAGGTCTATCGCTTGAAGCTGGAGCCAAGCGGCTCGGGTTCGCTGTACAGCAACGACATGCTGGCGTTTCACGTAAAGGGTGAGGAAGGCCTGGTGTACTGGGTCGCCACCAATGATTTGATCGGCCGCGGCTGTAAAGCCAAGTAATACCGCTGGCCGCAGGGCTTTTGTGGCGAGGGAGCTTGCTCCCGCTGGAGCGCGAAGCGGTCCCAAAGCCAGTCGACTCAGTGTTTCAGAAAGACCGAGTCAAACGGTTTACGACTGCTTCGCAGCCGAGCGCGAGCAAGCTCGCTCGCCACAGGGTTCTTCGTAACACACAAGATTTATGTTTACCGAATTCGCAGCCCGGCCTTACCCCCGATCTGCAATAACTTGAATAGCAGCCGCCGCTACGGCAGGCTTGCACGATTAACGACCCTCAACCGGGAGAGACACACACAATGGCACTCATCAGCATGCGCCAGATGCTGGACCACGCAGCCGAATTCGGCTACGGCGTTCCAGCTTTCAACGTCAACAACCTTGAACAAATGCGCGCCATCATGGAAGCCGCTGACAAGACTGACTCCCCGGTGATCGTCCAGGCTTCGGCCGGCGCCCGTAAATACGCTGGCGCGCCATTCCTGCGTCACCTGATTCTGGCGGCAATCGAAGAGTTCCCGCACATCCCGGTGTGCATGCACCAGGACCACGGCACCAGCCCTGACGTCTGCCAGCGCTCCATTCAACTGGGCTTCAGCTCGGTCATGATGGACGGCTCCCTGGGCGAAGACGGCAAGACCCCGACCGACTACGACTACAACGTGCGCGTCACCCAACAAACCGTAGCCCTGGCTCACGCCTGCGGCGTCTCGGTAGAAGGCGAGCTGGGCTGCCTGGGTTCGCTGGAAACCGGCATGGCCGGTGAAGAAGACGGCATCGGTGCCGAAGGCGTTCTGGATCACAGCCAGATGCTGACCGACCCGGAAGAAGCCGCCGACTTCGTCAAGCGCACTCAGGTCGACGCCCTGGCCATCGCCATCGGCACCAGCCACGGCGCGTACAAGTTCACCAAGCCGCCTACCGGCGACGTGTTGGCCATCGACCGTATCAAGGAAATCCACAAACGCATCCCGAACACCCACCTGGTGATGCACGGTTCTTCTTCGGTGCCGCAAGAGTGGCTGGCTATCATCAACCAGTACGGCGGCGACATCAAAGAAACCTACGGCGTCCCGGTTGAAGAAATCGTCGAAGGCATCAAGCACGGCGTGCGCAAGGTCAACATCGACACCGACCTGCGCCTGGCCTCCACCGGTGCGATGCGTCGCCTGATGGCCACCAACCCGAGCGAGTTCGACCCGCGTAAATTCTTCGGCGCCACCGTGACGGCCATGCGCGACGTGTGCATCGCACGTTATGAAGCCTTCGGTACCGCGGGCAACGCTTCGAAGATCAAGCCGATCTCCCTGGAAGCGATGTACCAGCGTTATCTGAAAGGTGAGTTGAACGCCAAGGTCAACTAAGCCTGAGTGTTTGATCGCGTTAACAAGAACCCGCCAGAGGCGGGTTTTTTGTGGGCGCTGTCATTGAACCTGGCCGTTCGTGACTGCTTATGTGCGCCTTATATTTTTTCTTGTGAATATGCTGCCCAGGTAGTCCGAAGTTGTATTAAAGACTGTTATTTCTGACAGTTGGCCCCCGATCAGTGACGACCTACTATTCGACGCGTAATGCAAAAGAGTGGGTGGCCAGATAATCAAGTCAGCTCCCCTAATATCGTTGATCGAAAGGATAGCGGCTATGTCAATGACAGAAGATGCACGCGGGGAAGGCGAGACTCAGGCACAGGAAGCCTCATTCAGTTCTGGCAGTCGGGAGGGCTCGTTGGCTCCTGTAATGGCGTTTGAAAGAAATTGGGATCGATATGGTTACTGCATAGTTAATATGACTTTAAAACTAAAGTCGGCAGTGGGTGGCACTGTTCTTCTGAGCTGGTCAGGGAGGTCTACAAGTTTGGGGCAACTTTTGCCTGGGGGCTCGGGGACCACCTACACTACGCAGATTGGTTTCAGCGAGACCCAACGAGTCGGTCTGAAAGTGACTGTAATTTCCAGTCCCAATAACACTCCGAATCCATTCGAAGTCTTGGACTCAACCTTCACGCTGACCCCCTGACGTCGGTTCGAAGATGTAAAGGTGTGGATCGCTCCCACGCTCTGCGTGGGAGTGCCGCTCCCTTCGCTGATGTGACGCAGAGCGTCACAGGATGAATGCCCGAGCGCCTCACAGTGAGAGCGATCAGGTCTTCAGGGTTTGTCGTGATCGATGTCCAGCTTGCTGAACGTCACCTTGCCGCCCTCGCTGGTGTATCCGGTGTTGTCCTGCACATACACCCCAGCCTTGAAGTACAGCGGTTTGTCGCGCCAGGTGGCGCTGATCTTCGTGTCCCACTGGTAGCCCGCGGCGCTGATACCCAAGGCTCCGCCGGGGCTGAGGTGGATCAGGTAGGAAAAGCTCTGGTCCAGTTTTACCCCGGTGGCGATGGTGATCACCCGGCCTTCTTCGTCATCCGGGCGCATGCGCACCTTGGCGACGATGTTGCCGGTCAGCGTGCTGGTCTTGTACTGGTACTCGACCTTCACCAGCGGTTTTTGACTGTTATAGGCATGGATCTGGCCGATGACGATCTTGCCCGAACTTGGCACCTGGTTCACCGTCAGGGTCGCGCGCAACAAGTTATCGGCTTCGGGGTAGAGCCAGTTGCGCAGGGTGCCGTTGCTGTAGGTCTCGCGCAATTCGCTGCGCGGGTAAATCGCATTTTCGGTACGTGAGCCAGTCACCGGGGACCAGAAAAACAACGTGCCGGTATCGGAATGGAAGTACTGATCCTTGAAGCCACTCACCAGTTTTGGGGTGTCGATGGTTGCAGGTGGGCTGCCGACGGGAACGCTCAGGTTCCAGGTTGCCAGATCGATCATGTTCAAACCTTCCGCGAGTTTTTACCGTGCGAGGAACGCCCGAGGCTTTAGCTCGCACCTTAGAGGGCGGTCTTTATAAGCGTAGAAGGTGCCCTTGTTAACGCCCGTCCGGCGGACGGCTGGCGTCAACCTTCTGTCGAATTGCCATCCTTCCCGGTTTCATGGGGTTTGGTGAGCGACCGTTAGTCGGTTGACCATGGCTTTGGCCGGGTGATGGCGTCCTGATACCTACTGCTTTCGCAGAACCGGGTCTAGAGTGATGACTCAGTAATTGTCCGGTTTTTCACGGCAGCCGGCCTGACGTTCCCGACAAGAGAAGCAGCATGGAATGCGCGCAACCGAAGCCAGGTGAAGGCAGCTCAGTCCTATTGATCGTCGATGATTACCCCGAAAACCTGCTCAGCATGCGCGCCTTGTTACAGCGCCAGGACTGGCAGGTGATGACCGCCGCCTCGGGGATCGAGGCACTGAGCCTGTTGCTTGAACACGAAGTCGACCTGGTACTGCTGGATGTGCAGATGCCCGGCATGGATGGTTTTGAAGTCGCCCGCCTGATGCGCGGCAGCCAGCGGACCCGCCTCACCCCGATCATCTTCCTGACCGCCAACGAGCAGTCCCAGGATGCCGTGATCAAGGGCTATGCCAGTGGCGCGGTGGATTACCTGTTCAAACCCTTCGACCCGCAAATCCTCAAACCCAAAGTCCAGGCGCTGCTTGAGCACCAGCGCAATCGTCGGGCACTGCAACGCCTGAGCCATGACCTGGAAGTGGCGCGGGCCTTTAATGCCTCGGTGCTGGATAACGCCGCCGAAGGCATTCTGGTGGTGGGCGAGGACGGGGTGATACGGTTCGCCAACCCGGCCATGTCGCGCCTGCTCAATGCGCCGGTCGCAGAGCTGCAAGGCGCGCCGTTTCTGGAGTTCCTGCAAAAACCCCATATTCCCCAGTGGAGCGATTCGCCGATCAACGCCAGTTACCGCCGCGGTGAAACCTGGCGCGTGCATGACGCGCTGCTGCGCACGGCCCCCGGCCAACAAGTGCCCGTGGCGTTGTCCTGTGCGCCGCTGCCCCCTGAACAAAAGGCCATGGTGGTGACCGTGCTGGACATGTCGGTGGTGCGCCACTTGCACCAGCAACTGGAGTTCCAGGCCGTTACTGACCCGTTGACCGGGCTGCTCAACCGGCGCGGGTTTTACCAGACCGTCGAAAACCTGCTGTTGCGCGGCGAACGTACGGACAGTTCATGGGTGCTGCTTTACCTGGACCTGGACGGCTTCAAACGGGTCAATGATTCACTCGGGCACGACGCGGGTGACCGTGTGTTGCGTTGGGTTTCCGAACAGCTGAAAGCCTGTTTGCGGCCCTTCGATATCCTGGCGCGAATGGGCGGCGACGAGTTCACCGCGTTGCTGGACCTGGAGTTTGCAGAGCAGGCGGCCAAGATTGCCGAGAAGCTCATCGAGCGGTTGTCGATCTGTCAGCAGATCGAAGGCATGGACGTGGTGCTGGGCGCCAGCATCGGCATTGCCACCTATCCCGATTGCGGTTCCAACCTCGACGGATTGCTGCGCGCATCCGACATCGCCATGTATGAAGCCAAGCGAGCGGGGCGTCAGCAGTATCGCTTTTACGATCATGAAATGAATGGCCGTGCCCGTTCGCGCCTGATGCTCGAAGAGAGCGTGCGCACGGCCATTGAAAACAAGGATTTCAACCTCGTGTATCAACCTCAGGTGTCGATTGCCGACGGCCGTCTGCGCGGGTTTGAAGCGCTGTTGCGCTGGCAGCATCCCAGTGTGGGCGATGTGCCGCCGGGGCTGTTTTTACCGTTGCTGGAAGAGGTGCGGCTGATCAGCCGCCTGGGCAGCTGGATTTACCATCGCGGTGCGGGCCAGCGAAAAGCCTGGGAGGGCGTGTTCGCCGATGACCTGGTGCTGGGCGTGAGCTTGAGCAGCACCCAGTTCGGCATGCCGAACCTGGTGACGGAGTTGCGCCAGGTGCTGGAGCGCCACGCGTTGCAGCCACGTCAGCTTGAGGTCGAGATCACCGAAGACGCCCTGATGCAGAACCTCGATGAGTCCCGCAAACAACTGCGTTTGCTGCGCAACCTAGGGGTGCGAGTGGCGCTGGACGATTTTGGCTCCGGGCCGTGTTCGTTGGCGTATTTGCGCGATCTTGAGTTCGACACCCTCAAACTGGACCGGCACCTGATCGCCCGGTTGCTGGAGTCGCCACGGGATGCGGCGATCGCCCGTAGCGTGATCGATCTGTGCAAGGAATTCGGCGTGCTGGTGATCGCCGAAGGGGTGGAGACGCCTGCGCAGTATCAGTGGTTGCAGGCCAACGGTTGCGAGTACGTGCAAGGCTTCCTGGTGGCGCGACCGCTGATGGCCGAGGACGCCGGCCAGTTTGTGCAGCCTTTCGACTGGAGCGCGCTGGGAACCTGAATTCGTTACACTGGCGACCTTTCGTGACTCTGCCGCCGCCCCATGACCGTGCTCAAATACCTCCAGGCTTATCCCCCCGCATTGCAAGAGCAGGTTCAGCAGCTGATTGCTCAAGATCGGCTGGGTGCTTACCTCACTCAACGTTATCCAGAGAAACATGCGGTGCAGAGCGACAAGGCGCTGTACAGCTACGCACTGGAACTCAAGCAGGAGTATTTGCGCAATGCGCCGGCCATCGACAAGGTGCTGTTCGATAACCGCCTCGACCTGACCCACCGCGCATTGGGCCTGCACACTGCGATATCCCGGGTGCAGGGTGGCAAGCTCAAGGCCAAGAAAGAAATTCGCATCGCGTCATTGTTCAAGGACGCGGCGCCCGAGTTTCTGAAAATGATCGTGGTGCATGAGTTGGCGCATTTCAAAGAGTCGGATCACAACAAGGCGTTCTACAAGTTGTGCGAACACATGTTGCCGGGGTATCACCAGGTGGAGTTCGATCTGCGGGTGTACCTGACCTGGCGGGATATGCAGTAAGCCTTGCAACAAGGAGTGTGTGGATGGACGTGAGCAAGACCAAAAGCAGCTTTTACCGCCGGTTGTACGTGGCGTACCTGATCGACAGCGGGCTGGCCAGCAGTGTCCCGGCGTTGACCGAAGTGACCGGCATGCCCCGGCGCACGGCCCAGGACACCATTGCGGCATTGGCGGATCTGGACATTGTCTGCGAGTTCGAGCAGCAAGGCGGTGCGCGCAATCATGCAGGCCGTTATCGGATTCGCGAGTGGGGGGCCATTGACCGGGGATGGATCGAGCGCAATCTTCGGCAGATCAAAGCGGTGCTTGAGTATCCCTGACGGCTGGGTTCGCTTTAGACCGACCCCTCACCCCAACCCTCCCGAAACGTCGGACCGCCCCAGAGGGGAGAGGGTGAGGGTGATTCCAGAGTCTGTCGTAACTCTTAAGCCCGGCGCATACCGATGTGCGGAATATCGTCCTCCAGGTATTCTTCGCCCGCCACCACAAAACCGTACCGTGCGTAGTACGCCTGCAAATGCGCCTGGGCGGACAGATAGATCGAGATTTCCGGCCAGTGTTTTTCGGCCTGCTTCAGGCCCTGGCTCAGCAACTCGTGGCCCAGCCCGGTGCCCCGCGCTGGCGGGGCGACGATGACCCGGCCAATCACCACGTCACCGCCCTGTGAGGTCGGGTCCAGCAGGCGCAGATACGCGACCAACCGATCACCGTCCCAGCCCATCAAGTGGCAGGTATCGCCATCCAGGTCCTGTTCATCGAGGTCTTGATAGGTGCATTTCTGCTCGACCACGAACACTTCGGCACGCAAGCGCAAAATGGCGTAGAGCTGTTCCTTGCCCAGATCGCTGTGATGTTTACAGACCCAATCGATTGTCATTCTTTTCGTCCTGTCAGAAGCCTGGTTTCGATACTAAGCGCCCTGCCGTCGGATGTCTTGCCTGCGTTGGCGACGCAATGTGTGATAAAGGCCAAAATGCCATCATTCATTTCTCGCCAGATTGTCTTCTTTGTGTAATCTGCGAGGTAGCTCCGTGCACTGGCTTCAATGAGCTAATGTTAGGGCCGGGCCTGTGGCCGTTTGTCGGTATACCGGCCTTTGAGTTTTGGCTAAAAACACGCTGGGCTTCCCGCCCGCTAAGGATTTTTTAGCATGCCGCGATTGCATCGAGCCTGTGCTTTGATTGGATTGCTGTTGCTGACCCAGAGCGCTGCAGCGGAAAAATTGCGTCTGGTTGCCGATGCCTGGCCGCCGTTCACCGACGCGACGCTGGTCAACGGGGGGCTGGCCACTGATATCGTCAGTACCGCGTTGGCGCGGGCGGGGTATGCCAGCGAGTTCGAGCAGGTGCCTTGGGCACGGGCACTGCTGGGTGTGGGCGAGGGGCGCTATGACGTGCTGGTTAATGCCTGGTACGACAAGGCGCGCACACAATTGGGGCAGTTCTCCAATGAGTACCTGCTGAACCGCATACGGTTCATCAAGCGCAAAGATGCACCGCTGGAGTACAACACGTTGCAGCAACTGCACATGTACCCGATTGCGGTGGTGCGGGGTTACGCCTATTCGGCGGAGTTCGACGGCGATGCGGCGTTGCAGAAAGTGCCGGTGCATAACTTCGCCATGGCCGTGCGTATGCTGGCGGCCGACCGCGTGAAGCTGACTCTCGAAGACGAATACGTGGCCCGTTACTACCTGGCCCGGGAATCATCCAAAGTGCGCAACGCAGTGGAGTTCCTGCCCAAGCCCTTGAGCGAAAACAGCCTGCACATCCTGGTCAGTCTGAAGAACCCCGAGCATGCGCAAATCGTCGCGGGTTTCGACCGCGAGATCGCCAAGATGAAGGCGGACGGCAGCTATGACCGATTGATGAAGCAGCATGGGATGTGAGGTTTGCTGCTGTGGCGAGGGAGCTTGTCGGAACGCCGCACCGTCCCGCTGGGTTGCGAAGCGACCCAATACAAGCCACTCAATGTGTCAGGTAGAAAACCATTTACCGGTTTACGGCTGCTACGCACCCGAACGCGAACAAGCTCGCTCGCCACAGGGGTGTGCGCGTGTCCTCAATCTTCGCTGGTGTCTTTAATGAGGTGCGCCGCCAAGGTCCGCAACGGTCCCAACTGTCGGCAGATCAGCGCCAGTTGGGTTTGCACCAATCGCTGGCCTTCGTCGATTTCATCGGGCATCTGCTCCAGCGTCGCGGCCAACGCTTCTTCCTCGTCGCTCTGAATCGCAATCGGCAGTTTGCTCGCCAGCCCCTGGGCGATTTCGTCGATGCTGGCCGCCAGACTCACCCCGGCACCGTCGATCAACTGTTCACGCACATCGGGCGGCAGCTGGGTTTCGCGGTGCGCGCCCAGGCCCGACAAGTAGCTGAGCAAGGTGTGGGAGAGCACCAGGAAACGGAACCCGACATCGGCCTCCTTACGGAAATGCCCTGGTTCCATGAGCATGTTGGCCAGGGTGGTCGACAACGCGGCGTCGGCGTTGTGTGCATTGCGTCGCGCCAGCCGATAAGCCAGGTCATCACTTTTACCCGCCGCGTATTGCAGCATGATTTGCCGCAGGTAAATGCTGTTGCACGTCAGGGTGTTGGCCAGCACTTTGTTCAGCCGACGGCCCTGCCAGTCCGGCAGGAACAGGAACACCGCGAGCCCCGCAATCAAACTGCCGAGCAAGGTGTCGAACAGCCTTGGCAGAAACAGCCCGTAACCGTCGCCCACCTGGTTGAAGCAGAAGAGCACCATCAAGGTGATTGCTGCCGTGGCCAGGGTGTAGCGGGTGGTGCGGTTGATAAAGAACACCACCCCGGCGGCGATGGCGAAACACGATTGCACCAGCGGGTTGGGGAACAGGTCGAACAACGCCCACGCCACCGTCAGGCCAATCGCTGTGCCGACAATCCGCTGGCCGAGTTTGCGCCGCGTGGCGCCGTAGTTCGGTTGGCAGACGAACAGTGTGGTGAGGATGATCCAGTAGCCTTGCGACGGGTGGATCAAATGCACCATGCCGTAGCCGATGGTCAGCGCCAGGGGCAAGCGCAGGGCATGCCGGAACAACAACGAGGTCGGCGTGAGCTGGGTACGCAAGCGGCTCCAGACGTCCTTGAGGTTGCGCGGCGAGCGATCGAGCAGGCTGCTGTCGGTGGCGTCGGCGAGGTTGTCGGGGTTGCTGGCGTCGCTGAGCAACCGGTCGAGGGTGCCCAGGTTTGCGGCCAGCGCACGCAACGAACGCAGCAGCCCGCGCCAGGCCGGGTTGCTCTGGATGCGCAGGTGTTCGAGGGAAGCGTGCAGGTCGTTCAGGGCTTCGGCGAACGTGGCGTCGTAGACGAACGGCTGGCGCATCTGGATCGACTCGGCCAGCGCCCGGCAGGCCTTGCCTTGCTGGCGCAGCAGGCGTTGGCAGCGGAACAGCACGTCGCTGTGGAAGAAGGCTTCAGCCAAGGCGTTGTAAGGGTAGTGCGAGGAACTGGCGCGTTCGTGGATGTCCTGCGCCAGGAAGTACAGCTTCAGGTAGCGGCTGACTTTCGACCCCGGCCGGCCATTGCCGACCCGGTGCAGGATGATTTCCTTGGCCGCATTGAGCGCGGCGACCACCCGGCCATTCTGCTGCGCCAGTTCCAGCCGACGGGCCTCGACGTCCATCTGCCGGATCGGTTCGAACAATGACGATTTGAGTTTCAGGTAAAAACCCAGCTCGCGGAACAGTCGCGCCAGGCTTTGTTGCACCGGTTGGTTGGAAAACAACGCCTGCCAGAGTACCGAGAGCAAGCCGTACCAGGCCGCGCCGGCCACCAGCAGCACCGGTTCATGCCAGAGGTCGGTGACCGCGCCACCGCGCTGGTCCACGCCAATCATGGTGTACACCGAGAGGATCAGCGTCGCTGAAGCAATCGCCCCATACCGTTCGCCCAAGGCACCGAGCATGGTCAGGCCGAAACTGGCCAATGCCAGGGCGAACACGAAGACGTACGGGTAGGGGAATAACAACTCGACCGAGAAGGCGGCGACGCTGAAACACACCAGCGTCACGGCGAGCGCATTGAGGCGACCCTGCCAACTGTCGTCGGTCTCGGCCAGGGCGCTGGCGATAATCCCCAGGAACAACGGGATCAACAGGCCCATTTCATCCTGATACCAGCACAGCGCCATGCTGCCGGTCAGGGCGATGAACACCCGCACGCTATAGCTGAATTTATCCAGTGCCCAGAGGCGACGCAGAGACTGACGAAGTGGAGTCGATGACATGAAGTGCGAAGGCCTTCCGGGGCAATGCAGCTAAATTGAGCCAGTAATGACGACGGCGCAATGGCGCCGATCACATCTGGCAGCAAAAACTGTTCCTTGCTTGGTGAAGATTTCAGGTCTGCATTGAACCTGTGGCGAGGGAGCTTGCTCCCGCTCGGCGGCGTAGCCGTCGTAAATCCTGCGAATGCGGTTTGTCTGGCAGATTGTAATGACGGGTTTTGGGCCTGCTTCGCAGGCCAGCGGGAGCAAGCTCTCTCGCCACAAAGGCCTGCTTCCACATGTGATTTACATCGCGTTAGACGTACTGCGCCGCCGCATAACCCGAAGCCCAGGCCCATTGGAAGTTGAAACCGCCCAGGTGGCCGGTGACGTCCAGCACTTCGCCGACAAAGTACAAACCAGGGCTTTTCAGGGATTCCATGGTCTTGGACGAGACTTCATGGGTGTCGACGCCACCCAGCGTCACTTCGGCGGTGCGGTAGCCTTCGGTGCCGGCCGGCACGACTTTCCAACTCGCGAGTTTTTCGGCGATGTCCGCGAGTTCGGCGTGGGTGTACTGCTTCATCGGTTTGGAGACGAACCAGTTGTCGGCCAACAGGTTGGCCATCTTCTTGGTGAAGATCTCGCCGAGCAGGGTTTTCAGTTCGCTGTTCGGGCGTTCGGCTTGCTGCTGTTGCAGCCAGCCCGGTACGTCGTGGTCGGGCAGCAGGTTGATTTCAACCGTGTCACCGGATTGCCAGAACGAGGAAATCTGCAGAATCGCCGGGCCGCTAAGGCCGCGGTGAGTGAACAGGATGTTCTCGCGAAAACTCTGGTCGTTGCAGCTCACCAGGCAATCCACCGACGTGCCGGACAGCTCGCCACACAGTTCTTTGAGCTGATCGGTGATGGTGAACGGCACCAGGGCCGGCGCGGGTCGGCAACAAGGTGTGGCCGAATTGCCTGGCCACCTGATAACCGAAACCGGTAGCGCCCAGGGTCGGGATCGACAAACCGCCCGTGGCGATCACCAGGGATTCGCAGGTCAGTTGGCCCAACGTGGTTTCCAGCAGGTAGCCGCTTTCGAGTTTTTCGATGGTCTGGATCGAGGTATCCAGGTGCAGGCTGACGCCGACCTGATCGCACTCGTTGAGCAGCATTTCGAGGATGTCGCTGGATTTGTTATCGCAGAACAGCTGGCCGAGTTTCTTCTCGTGGTACGGCACGCCGTGTTTGGCGACCATCCCGATGAAATCCCACTGGGTATAACGCGCCAGCGCGGATTTGCAGAAATGCGCGTTTTGCGAGAGAAAATTGCCAGGTTCGGTGTACATGTTGGTGAAGTTGCAGCGTCCACCACCAGACATGAGGATTTTCTTGCCAGCTTTGTTCGCGTGGTCGAGCAACATCACCTTGCGCCCGCGCCCGGCGGCGGTCAGCGCACACATCAAACCTGCGGCGCCAGCGCCAATGATCACGACTTCGGTAGAGCGCAAAACGGTGTCCTCACAATGTGTCACCACAAAACTAATGTGGGAGCGAGCTTGCTCGCGATGGGGCCAGCACATTCAACATAGTTGTTGTCTGTCAGTCCGCTATCGCGAGCAAGCTCGCTCCCACAGGGAAGTGCGCTGTTCTTATAAGATGCGAACGCGCAGCGAGCGGCCTTTGATTTTACCGTCGCTCAAGCGTTGCACAGCCTGTTTGGCGATGGTGCGGTCGACAGCCACATAAGCCTGGAAGTCGAAAATCGCGATCTTGCCGACCTGGGCGCCCGGAATACCGGCATCGCCGGTCAGTGCGCCAAGGATGTCGCCCGGGCGAACCTTGTCTTTACGGCCAGCGCCGATGCACAGGGTGCTCATGGCCGGCAGCAGCGGACCGCCGCCCTGGGACGTCAGGTTGTTGATTTGATCCCAGCTCAGTGGCGACTTCTGCAGTTGTTCGATGGCTTGGGCGCGGTGGGCTTCGGACGGGGCAACCAGGCTGATGGCGATGCCTTTCTCACCGGCGCGACCGGTACGGCCTACACGGTGAATGTGAATTTCCGAGTCGCGGGCCAGTTCAACGTTGATCACCATGTCCAGTGCGTCGATGTCCAGACCACGGGCGGCGACGTCGGTGGCCACCAGTACCGAGGTGCTGCGGTTGGCGAACATTGCCAGGACCTGGTCGCGGTCACGCTGTTCCAGGTCACCGTGCAGACCAACGGCCGAGATGCCTTTGGCGGTCAGGTGATCGACGGTTTCCTGGACCTGCTGCTTGGTGAAGCAGAAGGCTACGCAGGAGGCCGGGCGGAAGTGGCCGAGCACCTTGGTCACCGCGCTCATGCGTTCTTCAGGGGAAATCTCGTAGAAACGCTGCTCGATCTGCGTGTCGTCGTGGAACGCCTCGGCCTTCACTTGCTGCGGGTTGCGCATGAACTTCGAGGCCAGTTGCTTGATGCCCACCGGGTAGGTGGCGGAGAACAGCAGGGTCTGGCGACGCTCCGGGCACTGAGCGATGATTTCTTCGATGGAGTCGTAGAAACCCATGTCGAGCATGCGGTCGGCTTCGTCGAGGATCAGCGTGTTCAGGCCGTGGAGTACCAGCGAGCCCTTGCGCAGGTGCTGCTGAATGCGCCCCGGGGTGCCGACGATGATGTGCGCGCCGTGTTCCAGCGAACCGATCTGCGGGCCGAAGGACACGCCGCCGCACAGGGTCAGGACCTTGATGTTGTCTTCGGCGCGGGCCAGGCGACGGATTTCCTTGGCCACCTGGTCGGCCAGCTCACGGGTCGGGCAGATGACCAGCGCCTGGCAACCGAAGAAGCGCGGATTGATCGGGTTCAACAGGCCGATACCGAAGGCGGCGGTCTTGCCGCTGCCGGTCTTGGCCTGGGCGATCAGGTCCATCCCCTTGAGGATCACCGGCAAGCTTTGCGCCTGAATCGGCGTCATCTGGGCATAACCGAGGGAGTCGAGGTTAGCCAGCATGGCGGCGGACAGCGGCAAAGTATTAAAAGCGGTGGCGATGGTGGTCACGGGACTGGCCTGCAAAACAAAATGTCGCGCAGTGTACCAGTCCGCTGGCCATTCGCCCGCAGTTTCCAGACGAGAAGTCGCCGAGCGACGACCAGGCAAGGCGAGCGGAGGCACTTATCGTCTGGAAACTAAGGCTCGATGTGTTGTTCCGGACGTCTGCCCCGCCGTCCGTCTTTTGGCGAGAGTTGCAAAAAGATTGCCGCCGCCAGCATGGCCATGATGCCGACCGTCAAAAAGGTCAGTTGGAAGGCTCCGAGAACGCTACTCACGCCATTACTTGCGATCTCTGCGGTAAAGCCGCCGAGCAGGGCGCCGGCGCAGGCAACGCCCAGGCTTAGTGACAATTGCGCAACCACCGACAACAGGCTGTTGCCGCTGCTGGCGCTGGCGTCGTCGAGGTCGATGAGCGTGACGGTGTTCATCGCAGTGAACTGCAAGGAGTTGATCGCTCCCAGCACGGCGAGTTGCGCCAACAGTAGCCAGTAGGGCGTCTGTTCGCTGACCAGCCCCATGCTCGCCAGCATGATGCCCAGCGCCAGCGTGTTACCGGTCAGGATTATGCGATATCCCAGGCGTTCGATCAGCGGCCGCGCGACGGACTTGGCGAGCATGGCCGCCAGCGCCAGCGGCAACATGCTCATCCCGGCCTGGGACGGTGAGTACCCCAGCGCCACTTGCAGCAACAGCGGCACCAGAAACGGCAGGGCGCCGCTGCCCAGGCGGGCGAACAGGTTACCCAGAATGCCGACGGCAAAGGTCCGGGTCTTGAACAGCGCCGGCGGGAACAACGGATTTTCGGTGTGCACGGCCCGCAGCCAGTACGCCGCCAGGCACGCCATGCCGCCGAACAGCAGCAACATCACGCGCAAGTGCGGCAGGTGCAATTCGCCCAGGCCTTCCATGGCAATGGTGATCAGCACCATCGCCGCGCCGAACATCAAAAACCCCGGCCCATCGAAACGGGTGCGCTCGGTGCCGCGCAGGTCCGGGATGAATTTCCACACGGCGTAGCAACCGATCAGGCCAACCGGCAAGTTGATCAGGAAGATCCAGTGCCAGGTCAGGTATTGCACCATCCAGCCGCCCGTAGTCGGGCCGAGCAAGGGGCCGAGCAGGCCGGGAATGGTGATGAAGCCCATGGTGCGCACCAGTTCCGAGCGCGGGTAGGCGCGCAATACCACCAACCGCCCGACCGGCAGCATCAGCGCGCCGCCCAGGCCCTGAATGACCCGGGCGCCGATCAGCATGCTCAAGGTGCTCGATAGCGCGCAGAGCAGTGAGCCGATACTGAACAGCAGGATCGCGCCGAAGAAGATTTTCCTGGTGCCAAAACGGTCGGCGATCCAGCCCGATGCTGGAATCAGCAAGGCCACGGTGAGCATGTAGGCAATGATGACGCCCTGCATGCGCAACGGGTTTTCCGCCAGGTCCCGGGCCAT
Source organism: Pseudomonas purpurea (assembly GCF_039908635.1). Lineage (NCBI taxonomy): Bacteria > Pseudomonadati > Pseudomonadota > Gammaproteobacteria > Pseudomonadales > Pseudomonadaceae > Pseudomonas > Pseudomonas purpurea. The sequence continues at coordinate 5,379,896 of NZ_CP150918.1, read as the reverse complement.
GGCGGGCAGGGCGGTATTGAGGATGGTCCCGTCGAGGGACTGCATGAAGAACGCAATGGCCACCACCCACGGCAACCAGCGGGTAGTGGTGGCGTCGAGAGCGGGACGATTGGGCATGGGACCTCTGAGGTTTGGAGTTAACGCAAGGTCATGGCTGGCACTGCCCTCTGTGGCGAGGGAGCTTGCTCCCGCTCGGCTGCGTAGCAGTCGTAAATCCGGTCAATGCGGTCTGTCTGGTGAAGCGCGTTTGGGGTTTTGGGGCCGCTTCGCGGCCCAACGGGGGCAAGCCCCCTCGCCACATGTTCCCATTACACAGGGTTTTGTATTTACAAGGTCAGCGTGAGTTTTTTGACCAGCGCCCCCGGCAACAACGCAGAAGATGTATTGCGTTGGCTGTAGGTGCTGGCCGACAGCATCAACTCTCGTTCACTCGTCAACGCTTCCAGCTGTGAACCCAGCAAACTGTAGGCGCTGTCATCAAAGCGCATGGTGCTGACCGGCGCTTGGATCTCGCCGTTCTCGACCCAGAACGTCGCAAACCGCGTCATGCCGGTCAGGCGCGCAGCCGGTTGGTCCGAGTAGTTCAGGTACCACAGGTTGCTGATGTACAGGCCGGTGCCCAGTTGCTTGAGAATCTGCGCATCAGGCAACGTGCCGGCCGCCATGTTCAACGCACTCGGCGACTCATCGCCACCCGCGCCGTTGGCCGTCAGGCCGTATTCGGCCGCACTGCGCGAATTCACCAACTGCTCGCCTGCCTTGCCTTCGACGATCAGTTTCAGGTCGCTGCGTGGGTAACCTTCGCCGGAAAACGCCGGGCTCAGGGAACCGCTGACTTTTTCGTCCAGCGAGACAAGAGGGCTGAACACGTTGTCGCCCGCGTAGAGTTTTTGCAGCGGGCTGTTTTTGCTGGCAATCGACTGCGCCGAAAAACCGCCCCAGCAGAGCATGTCGACGATTTCTTCCAGCGCCGCCGGGGCCAGGTAAGCGCGGTACTGACCCGGTGCCAAGGTGCGCAGCGGCCGCCCCAAAAACGCCAGTTGCTCGCGCGCTTGCTGGAAGCGCCTGGCGAAACCTTCGCTGTTCCAGTCGTGCCCGGCGTAGCTGGCTTTCACCGCTTGGCCGTTGGCGTGGAACAGGCTGAAATCGAAGTTGAAACTGTTGGCCTGATGCCAGCCGAACGCACCGCAGGAGCTGGCAAAACCACGGCTGATCGGACCCGCCGCGTAGAAGCCGACCAAATCCAGGCCATCGGCGGCACGGGCAATCTCGGCGACCACTTGCTCGGTGTCCGGCAGCGGATGGTCCTGCACGTTCTTGCTCTGCCAGTCGTCATGGTTTACCAGCAAATAGGGATCCTGTGGCAGCAACGGCAGGGTCTCGCGCAGTTGTTGCAGGCCTTCGGCCAAGCGTTGTTGGTCAACCTCGGGGTCGCCGGCCAGGGTGATGTTCAGGTCGGCATGCCGACCGTCATCGATCAGTTTGAAGCCCATGCTGGCCTGTTGAACCTGACCCGCCTGACGAACCTTGGCATGGTTGAAACGCACGAACGCCGATGATTCGGCGGCGTAGCTCAAGGTGAACTGCTCAGGTTCGCGCATGGCCTCACGCAGCCACGCCACCAGTCCTTTGAATTGCTCGACCTGACTCAAGACCGTACCCATCAGGCGTCTCCTCCGAATACGTCAATGTTGCTGAATACGCAGGCTGGCGAGGCGTGGCCGACGCGAATGACCTGGTTCGGTTCGCCCTTGCCGCAGTTTGGTGTACCCAGGACCTTGAAGGTGCTGATGTCGCCAACCGCGCTGAGGTTGCGCCAGAAGTGTGAGGACACCCCGCGATAGTTGGGGTTTTTCACCACGCCCTTGAGTTCGCCATTTTCGATCAACTGGCCCCATTCGCAACCGAACTGGAATTTGTTGCGTGCATCGTCAATCGACCATGAGCGGTTGGTCGACATCAGCACGCCGTGTTCGATGTTGCCGATCAGGCGTTCGAGCGGTTGATCGCCGGGCTCGATGTTGAGGTTGGCCATGCGGTCGATGGGCGGACGGTTCCAGCCACAGGCGCGGCTGTTGGCGACGCCGTCGAGGCCGGCGCGAAATTGCGAGAGAGCGCCACCCAGAGGACGCTGAAGCACGCCTTCGCGGATCAGGAATTGCTTGCTTGCGGCGGTGCCGTCGTCGTCATGGCCGTAGCTGGCGAGTTCTTCCGGGATGCCCGGGTCGAAGGTCACGTTGAGCAGGCTGGAGCCGTATTGCAGGCTGCCGAAGTCGCCGGTTTTGACGAAACTGGTGCCGGCGTAGTTACGCTCGTCACCGAGGATGCGGTCCAGTTCCAGCGGATGGCCGATGGACTCGTGGATTTGCAGCATCATCTGGTCGGGCATCAACAGCAGGTCGCGTTTGCCTGCCGGGGTGTTCGGTGCCAGCAGCAATTGCAGCGCCTGATCGGCGACATTCGGCGCGGCGCCGATCAGGCCGCAGCGGCTGATCACATCGCCACTGCCTTGCTGGCCGAAGTTCTCGCGGCCCAGGCTACGGGTCTGGCTGTCGTTGCCGTCGTAGGCGGTGACGTCCAGCCCCGGATAAACGAAGCGTTGCGCCTGGCGCAGTTCGGCACCGGCACTGTTGAGGTAGATCTGCTCGACGTGAGTGATGCCGATGCTGACTTCCCAGTTCACCAGCCGCTCATCCTTGGGCACAGCGGCCGATTCGGCGCCGAGCATCTGGTAGCAGTCGCTCAGGGACGGAAAGGGTTGTTCCAGGTTCGGCGAAAAGTAGTCGGCGCGGTCGCTGGACACCGGTTGCTGGCGCAGGTCGAGCAGGGCGTGGGCGGCGATCGAACGGGCCTGTTGTTCGGCACGGTCGAGGGCGGCTTGCAGGCCGGATGGCGACAGGTCGTTGGTCGCGGCGTAGGCTTCGACGCCGTTGACCCGGGCGGTCAGCATCGCGCCTTCGTCACGGCTTAGGCTTGGCGGTTCTGCGACGTTCTTGCGCACCGACAGGTATTGGCCGGATTCGCGCACATAACGCAGCGAAAAGAATTCAGCGCCCGTGCGCAACGCAGCGAAACGCTGCTTGAGCTGGGGGTGGAAATCGAACATTGGAGAACCTCCTTGTGAGTGGCGGCGACCTCAAGGGCCTCATCGCGAGCAAGCTCGCTCCCACATGGGGTTCAGGTTGATCACACAATCTGCAATCCAATCTGAAACCTGTGGGAGCGAGCTTGCTCGCGATGCTTTTGGCTTTAGACCGGGCAACCCTTGGCGCGCAAGATCGCGTCGAAACGATCCGGGTCCAGGGTGCCAGCCTCGATAGCCGCAAGCGTAGCCTTTTCTCGTGCCAGCAGGTCGTGGCAACGCACCAACAGTTCCGGCAGTTCGCTGCGCGAGGCAGCCACCACGCCGTCACCGTCGCCGATCATCAAATCACCCGGTGCCACCAACATGCCGGCGCAGGAAATCGGCACGTTGATTTCGCCACCGCCGTCGGTGCTCGGGCCACGGTGTACGCCGCCGATGGCGTAGGCCGGCAGCTCACCGGTTTGCCATTCATCGAGGTCGCGCAGGGCGCCGTTGATCACCACGCCGACGATCCCGGCCTTGAGCGCCATGGCGCGCATGATGCCGCCGAACACGGCGCGGGTCAGGTCGGCGCTGCCGTCGATCACCAGCACATCGCCGGGGCGGGCCATCTGCATGGCTTTGAGGATCATCAGGTTGTCGCCGGGGCGCACGCGCACGGTCAGCGCGCTGCCGAGCATTGGCGCATTGCCGTGGAAGGCTTTCAGGCCCAGGCCGCCGACGTTGCGTCCCAGGCAGTCGCTGACGGCGGCGGCGGGGATCTCGCTGAATTCTTTCAGCCATTTCGGATCGAGGGGTTCAACGTTGGGATTGATCAGGTAGCCGGTGGGCCATTTGCTCGAAGACACGACATCAAACATGAGAAAGCCTCGTGGCCAGCCAGGTGGCGGCTTGTCGATTGGGGCGGGGAGGTGAAACGTTTGCGCGGTGACTAGAGTAGGCCTGCGCGGGGGGTAGGATCAAGGGTGAAGCGGTGTGGGAGGGTGCAAGGCGGGTAGAGGTGTGTCGTTTGGTAGTAAGCCATCGCGGGCAAGCTCGCTCCCACATGGGTATCAGGCTGATCACAAAATCTGCAATCGACCTGAAACCTGTGGGAGCGAGCTTGCTCGCGATGGTCGCGCGGCGGTGTAACGGCTTACTGCGCGGTACGGCTCACTTCACGCAGTGGCTTGCCACGCACCGGGGCTTCGCCCGCGACGTAGTATTTGGCCTGGCTGCGTGGCAGTGGCTGACGGCCGCGGATCTTGTCGGCGATTTTCTCGGCGATCATGATCGTTGGGGCGTTCAGGTTGCCGGTGGTGATCAGCGGCATGATCGAGGCATCAATCACACGCAGGTTCTGCATCCCGTGGACGCGACCCTGGCCATCGACCACGGCCATCTCGTCGGTGCCCATCTTGCACGAGCAGGACGGGTGGAACGCGGTTTCGGCGTGCTCACGGATGAACGTGTCCAGTTGCTCGTCGGTTTGCACCTCGATGCCCGGGCTCAGCTCACGACCACGGAACGCGTCGAGTGCCGGCTGCTGCATGATTTCACGGGTCAGGCGGATGCCGTCACGGAACTCCTGCCAGTCTTGCTCGGTGGCCATGTAGTTGAACAGGATGCTCGGGTACTGGCGCGGATCCTTGGATTTAACCTGGATCCGGCCACGGCTTGGCGAGCGCATGGAGCCCATGTGCGCCTGGAAACCGTGCTCTTTCACACCGTTGCTGCCGTTGTAGTTAATCGCGACCGGCAGGAAGTGGTACTGAATGTTCGGCCATTCGAAATCCGGACGCGTGCGGATGAAACCGCCGGCTTCGAACTGGTTGCTGGCGCCGATGCCGGTACCGTTGAACAGCCACTCGGCGCCAATGGCCGGCTGGTTGTACCAAAGCAGCGAGGGGTACAGCGAAACCGGCTGGGTGCATGCGTATTGCAGGTACAGCTCCAGGTGGTCTTGCAGGTTCTCGCCTACGCCCGGCAGGTCGTGAACCACGGGGATGTCCAGGCTCTCGAGCAGCTTGGCCGGACCCACGCCGGAACGTTGCAGGATTTGTGGCGAAGCAATCGCGCCGCTGCACAGCAACACTTCTTTGCGCGCACGGGCTTCGACGCGCTCTTCAGCGCTGCCCACCAGGTAACGCACGCCAACGGCACGCTTGCCGTCGAACAGAATCTTGTCGGTCAGGGCGTGAGTGACGATGTTCAGGGTCGAACGCTTTTTGGCGGTGTCCAGGTAACCGCGAGCGGTGCTGGAGCGACGGCCTTTAGGCGTTACGGTACGGTCCATCGGGCCGAAACCTTCCTGCTGGTAGCCGTTCAGGTCTTCGGTACGCGGGTAACCGGCCTGTACGCCTGCTTCAACCATCGCGTGGAACAGCGGGTTGTTGCCGGCTTTAGGCGTGGTCACGCTGACCGGGCCTTCGCCACCATGGTAGTCGTTCGGGCCGATGTCACGGGTTTCCGCTTTGCGGAAATACGGCAGGCAATCGAGGTAGGTCCAGTCTTCCAGCCCCGGGTTTTTTGCCCAGCCGTCGTAGTCCATCGCGTTACCGCGGATGTAGCACATGCCGTTGATCAGCGAAGAGCCGCCCAGGCCCTTGCCGCGACCGCATTCCATGCGGCGACCGTTCATGTGTGGTTCTGGATCGGTCTCGTAGGCCCAGTTGTAGCGACGGCCTTGCAGCGGGAACGCCAGTGCCGCAGGCATTTGCGTGCGGAAGTCGAAGCGGTAGTCCGGGCCGCCGGCTTCGAGCAGCAGGACGGTGACGCCTTCGTCTTCAGTCAGACGGGTCGCCAGGGTGTTACCGGCAGAGCCGGCACCGATGATGATGTAATCGTATTCTTGGGACATTGAATGCACCCTCTTTGAAGTTGGTCAGGTCACCGAGTTGCCACCTTCTGTGGCGAGGGAGCTTGCTCCCGCTCGGCTGCGCAGCAGTCGCAAAATCAGCGACCGTGCTCTTTCTGCATGAACGCGGTGTCTGAAGTTGGGGCCGCTTCGCAGCCCAGCGGGAGCAAGCTCCCTCGCCACAACGGCCCGCAACTTCAGAGTTGCGTCAGATCAGAAAACCGAGGCGTAATCACCCAGCTCGACCTGTACCGATTTGATGCGAGTGAAGTTGTTCAGCGAGCTGATGCCGTTTTCACGACCCACGCCCGACTGCTTGTAGCCGCCAACCGGCATCTTGGCGTCGGACTCGCCCCAGGCGTTGATCCAGCAGATACCGGCTTCCAGCTGATGAATCACGCGGTGAGCGCGGTTCAGATCCTTGGTGACGACGCCAGCGGCCAGGCCGAAGTCGGTGTCGTTGGCACGACGGATCACTTCTTCTTCGGTTTCATAGGTCAGGATGCTCATCACCGGGCCGAAGATTTCTTCGCGCACGATGGTCATCTCGTCGGTGCAGTCGGTGAACACGGTCGGTGCCACGAATGCGCCTTTGGCGAATTCGCCTTCGGTCAGACGGCTGCCGCCGCACAGAACGCGAGCGCCTTCTTCTTTACCCTTGGCGATGTAACCCAGCACGCTCTCCATGTGAGCGAAGCTGACCAGCGGGCCGAAGTTGGTGTTTTCGTCTTCCGGGTTGCCAACGCGGATGCGCGCAACGCGTTCAACGATCTTGGCTTCGAAAGCGGCTTTCAGGTGGCTCGGGACGAACACGCGAGTGCCGTTGGTGCAGACCTGGCCGGAGCTGTAGAAGTTGGCCATCATGGCGGTGTCGGCGGCGCGATCCAGGTCGGCGTCGTCGAAAATGATCAGCGGGGACTTGCCGCCCAGTTCCATGGTCACGTCTTTCAGGGACGAGGCAGAAGCGCTGGCCATGACCTTTTTGCCGGTGTCGGTGCCGCCGGTGAAGGAGATTTTTTCGATGCGCGGGTGCTCGGTCAACCAGGTGCCGACTTCACGGCCGCTGCCGGTCAGCACGTTGAACACGCCTGCTGGCAAGCCGGCTTCGGTGTAGATTTCAGCCAGTTTCAGGGTTGTCAGGGAGGTGACTTCGCTCGGCTTGAAGATCATCGCGTTACCGGCCGCCAGGGCTGGAGCGGATTTCCACAGGGCGATCTGGATGGGGTAGTTCCACGCGCCGATACCGGCCACGACGCCCAGTGGCTCGCGACGGGTGTAGACGAACGAAGTGGTGCGCAGCGGAATCTGCTCGCCTTCGATGGCCGGAACCAGGCCCGCGTAATATTCCAGCACGTCAGCGCCGGTCACGATGTCGACGTAACGGGTTTCAGAGTACGCCTTGCCGGTGTCCAGGGTTTCCAGAGCGGCCAGTTCATCGTTGCGCTCGCGCAGGATATCCACGGCACGACGCAGGATGCGCGAACGCTCCATGGCGGTCATTGCGGCCCAGATTTTCTGGCCCTTTTCGGCGCTGACCACAGCGCGCTCAACGTCTTCTTTTGTCGCACGTTGCACTTTGGCGAGAACTTCACCGTTAGCCGGGTTGATGGCTTCGAAGGTGGCATCGCTGCCCGCGTCGGTGTAGCCGCCGTCAATGTAGAGTTTTTGCAGTTCGAAACGGGCCATAAAGTCCTCGCAAGTGCATAAGTAGTGGGCGTTGACCACCGGGCGTGCCGTAAAACCTGGGCAACGCTGATCAGTGGCCGTTCAGGGGCCGAGCGTTATAGGTGCTCTAGCGTTCCTGCTTAGCCAGTTGGAAATCCATGTATTCGTAAGCGATCCGTTGCGCCTGCTCGGTGTCGAAAGCGTCTCCCGACAGCGCGCCGCGCAACCACAAACCGTCGATCAGGGCTGCCAGGCCACGTGCTGCACTGCGTGCTTGATCAAGCGGCAGCACTCGGCGGAACTCGCAGCACAGGTTGGAATACAGGCGGTGATCGTTGATCCGCTGCAACCTGTGTAAAGACGGTTGGTGCATGCTGGTGGCCCAGAAGGCCAGCCAGGTTTTCATTGCCGGGCCATTGACCTGGCTGGCGTCGAAGTTGCCTTCGATAATCACCTGAAGATGAGCCCGCGGGCTGTTATCTCCCAGCGCCTGGCGGCGCGCGGTGACGTTCTCGCTGAGGACGTTCATCAGGTACCGCATCGTGGCGGCGATCAGGCCGTTCTTGTCCTGAAAATAATGACTGATGATGCCATTCGAGACACCGGCCAAACGGGCGATCAGCGCAATGCTGGCGTCCCCCATACCGACCTGATCGACCGCCTGCAACGTGGCTTCGATCAATTGCTGGCGGCGGATGGGTTGCATACCGACCTTGGGCATCTTGCACATCTCCTTAGGCCTTCCGGAGGTCGACAAGCGGCTTCCGGATTGAGGGCCAGTCTATTTTGTTTTGATTGAACGTTCAATCAACAAAGAATAAGATCTGCGACAAATCGTCGCTGCTTACAGATTTTTCCTACGTGTAACTGGCGAAAGACGACATCTGAAAATACTCGAAACCCACGCGGGGCATGGCGCGGATCGACGTAACGGACCTGTTGAATGGGCAAGACGCTTGAAGCCCTGTGTCGCGGTACACCCGCGCGCAAGGCTTACGACGCCGGTTTTCAACGCAATCCCTGTGGTTTCGGGCTTTTTTCGGGGTGTCTTTATATCACCCGCTGGTCGGCTGCCAACTAACCGATTGGTCGGGTACTGCTTTGCCTTGTGTCCTTCTCTCGCACTGCCTGGAGCATCTGTGCAATGAGTTCTGCCTCTCTTATAAAGACCCCACCCGAGAAGGTGACGGTCAACGGTTGGGTGTTCTACACCTCGACCGCACTGATCCTGCTGTTGACCGTCATTCTCATCACCGCGCCGCAAGAAGCCGGGAGAATTCTGGGGATAGCTCAAGCCTGGTTGTCGCGCAGCTTCGGCTGGTACTACATGGTGGTGATTGCCGCTTACCTGGTGTTTGTTGTTGGCCTGGCGTTTTCGTCCTACGGCAAACTCAAACTGGGCAGCAAGGACGACACCCCGGACTTCAGTTATGGCGCCTGGGCCGGGATGCTGTTCTCGTCCGGTATCGGCATCTCGCTGCTGTACTTCGGTGCTTCCGAGCCGCTTGACCACTTCTTCAACCCGCCGGAAGGCGTGGCCGGCACCAACCTGGCGGCACGTCAGGCTGTGCAGCTGACTTTCCTGCACTGGGGCCTGCATGGCTGGGCGATCTACGCATTGGTCGGCCTGGCCGTGGCGTACTTTGCCTACCGTCATAACCAGCCGCTGGCACTGCGTTCTGCGCTGTATCCGCTGGTGGGCGAGCGCTGGGTCAAGGGCGCGGCCGGTCATGCGGTCGACGGCTTTGGCATGTTCGTGACCCTGCTGGGGCTGGTGACCAACCTGGGCATCGGTGCGTTGCAGGTACGCTCGGGGCTGGAAAACCTGTTCGGCATGGATCACACCGACACTAACCTGTTGATCGTGATCATCGTGATGAGCACCGTGGCGACCATCGCTGCCGTGTCGGGTGTGGAAAACGGCATCCGCCGTCTGTCCAACCTGAACATCGTGCTGTTCAGCGGTCTGCTGATTTTCGTGCTGCTGTTCGGCCCGACCCTGCACCTGCTCAACGGTTTCGTGCAGAACATCGGCGACTACCTGAACGGCGTGGTGCTGAAAACCTTCGACCTTTATGTGTACGTGGGCGACAACGAAAAATCCGAGCGCTGGTTGGGCCTGTGGACCCTGTTCTACTGGGCCTGGTGGATTTCCTGGGCCCCATTCGTCGGCATGTTCATTGCGCGTATTTCCCGCGGTCGTACCGTGCGTGAACTGGTGGCCGGCGTGCTGCTGATTCCGCTGGGCTTCACCCTGGCCTGGCTGTCGATCTTCGGTAACTCGGCCCTGGACCTGGTGATGAACCAGGGAGCGGTGGAACTCGGGAAGACGGCGCTCGAGCAGCCGTCCATGGCGATCTACCAACTGCTCGAGCATTACCCCGCGTCGAAAATCGTGATCGGCGTGTCGATCTTTGTCGGTTTCGTGCTGTTCCTGACCCCGGCCGACTCCGGCGCGGTGATGATGGCCAACCTGTCCTGCAAGGGCGGTAACGTCGACGAAGATGCGCCGCACTGGTTGCGGATCTTCTGGTCGGTGGTGATCACCCTGGTGACCATCGGTCTGTTGCTCGCCGGTAACTTCGAAGCCATGCAAACCATGGTGGTGCTGGCCGGTCTGCCGTTCTCGGTGGTACTGGTGTTCTTCATGTTCGGCTTGCACAAGGCCATGCGCCAGGACGTGCAGATCGAGCAGGAGCAAGCCGAACTGGCGGCCCGTGGTCGTCGTGGCTTCAGCGAGCGGCTGTCGGCGCAGGACCTGCAACCGACTCAGTCGATTGTTCAGCGCTTCATGGACAAACACGTCAGCCCGGCACTGGAAGATGCGGCCGCACAACTGCGCACTCAAGGCCTGGACGTTCAGACGTTGCTGGGTAAAGCCAAGCGGTGCATGGGCGTGCGGATCGAGATGGAAGAGGGCAACCCTTTTGTCTACGAAGTGAGCCTGGACGGCTACCTGGCCGCGCCAAGCGAATCGCCGAATGCCGATGAAGAGCGCAGCCGCTACTACCGTGCCGAGGTGTATCTGCACAACGGCAGTCAGGAATATGACCTGATGGGCTTCACTCAAGAGCAGATCACGCGTGATGTGATCGATCAGTTTGAAAGCCATCGGCAGCTCCTTGGCCGGGTTTATAGCTAAGGCTTGAGGTGATGCGGTGCATCAGCTGCACCGCAGCACCATTGTGGCGAGGGAGCTTGCTCCCGCTGGGCTGCGAAGCGGCCCCAAAACCCGCGACCCGGTTCTTGCAGATAACCCGCGCTGTATGGATTTGCGGTTGCTACGCAACCGAGCGGGAGCAAGCTCCCTCGCCACAGTTGTCCGTGTTCCAAGTCATATATGTGTACGAACAAAAACGCCGCGATCCTCTCGCGGCGTTTTTGTGTCTGCTGCCTTACCCCAGGTTCTTGCCGAGCAGCGCGTGATACAGCTCGCTGTCGCCCAGAATCCCCACCACATGGTTGTTGTCGTGCAGCACCAGTTTGTTGCCGGTCTGATAACGAATCTGCAACGCGTCGCGCATGCCGATGTTCGAATCCACCAGCGTTGGACGACGGCCAAGGCCTTCGACCGCTTGCCCCGGTGCCCAGTTTTGCAGGTCCAGGCTGGCGCCGTTTTGCCGGGCGCCCTTGATGGTGTTGCCTTCGGCCAGGTCCAGCCACGAGTCGCCGCCTGGGTCCAGGCATACCGAACCGTTGATGCGTTTGCACTTGTCCAGGGTGCGCATCAGGCTGCGCCCGCACAGCACGTTGAGCGGGTTGGTGTGCGCGACGAAGGTGCGTACGTAGTCATCGGCCGGGTTGAGGACGATTTCTTCCGGCTTGCTGTACTGGATGATCCGACCGTCTTTCATGATCGCGATACGGCTGCCCAGTTTCAGCGCTTCATCGAGGTCGTGGCTCACGAACACGATGGTTTTGCTCAGCTTGTTTTGCAGTTCCAGCAGTTCGTCTTGCAGGCCCTGGCGGATCAGCGGGTCGAGTGCCGAGAACGGTTCGTCCATCAGCAGGATGTCGGCGTCCATCGCCAGTGCGCGGGCCAGGCCCACACGTTGCTGCATGCCGCCGGAGAGCTCGTCGGGTTTCTTGTTGCGCCATTGGGTCAGGCCCACCAGTTCGAGTTTTTCATCGACCAGTTTTTTCCGTTCCTTCTCCGGTCGGCCCTGCATTTCGAGGCCGAAGCTGATGTTTTCACGCACCGTCAGCCACGGCATCAGGGCGAATTTCTGGAAGACCATGGCGATGCGTTTGGTGCGCATCATTTTCAGTTCGGCCGGGGTGCAGGAGGCGATGTCGATCTGCTTGCCTTCATGCTCGACGAACAACTTGCCACGGCTGACGGTGTTCAAGCCGTTGATGCAGCGCAGCAGGCTGGATTTGCCTGAGCCGGAAAGGCCCATCAGCACGCAGATTTCGCCTTTCTCGATGTCCAGGCTGGCTTTTTCAACGCCAACGATCTGCCCGGTTTTTTTCAGGATCTGGTCACGGGTCATGCCCTGGTCGAGCAGTTTCAGGGCTTCACGCGGGTCTTTGGAGAAGACCACGTCGACCTGATCGAAGCGGATTATGCTCATGCGTCACCCCCTACTTTGGCGTCGGGTTGTTTGCAGATTCGGTCGAGCATGATCGCCAGCAGTACGATCGCCAGGGCCGGCTTCGAAGCCCAGGGCGATATCGGCAGTGTTCAGTGCGTTGACCACGGGTTTGCCCAGGCCGTCGGCACCCACCAGTGCCGCGATCACCACCATCGACAGCGACAGCATGATGCACTGGGTGATACCGGCCGCGATGCTTGGCATGGCGTGGGGCAATTCGATCCGTGAAAGCAGTTGACGGCGCGAGCAGCCGAAGGCTTTGCCGGCGTCCATCAGTTCTTGCGGGACATCGCGGATGCCCAGGTAAGTCAGGCGGATGGGCGCGGCAATCGCGAACACCACCGTCGAGATCAGACCGGGGACCACGCCCAGACCAAACAGGGTCAGGGTTGGAATGAGGTACACGAACGTCGGCACGGTCTGCATCAGATCGAGCACCGGACGCATCATGGTGTAGAACATCGGCTTGTGCGCGGCGACGATGCCCAACGGCACGCCGATCACGACGCACACCAGGGTGGCGAACAGCACCTGGGCGAGGGTTTCCATGGTTTCCTGCCAGTACCCCAGGTTGAGGATCAGCAGGAAGGAGGCGATGACAAAAACGGTCAGGCCCCATTTGCGTTGAATGAAATGAGCCAGCAAGGCGATCAACCCGATCAATGCAAAAGGATTGAACCAGGTCAGCGCGAACGTCACGCCGTGGATCATCGTTTCCAGTGTCACGGCGATTGCGTCAAACGTGCTGGCGCCATGTTGCGTCAACCATTCGACGAAGCCCGCGATGTACTGGCCTAAAGGGATTTTCTGATCAATCAGCATGGTAGTGAACGTCCGCATGCAAGGAAATAAACAGCCGGGCGGGCGAGCCCGCCCGGCGTCAGCGACTTTACTGTTTCAAGGGCTGCGCAAGCTTGGCTTTCACGGCCTCCAGGCCAGGTTTACCGTCAATGGTGGTCACGCCAGCGAGCCAGGCATCGAGTACCTGTGGGTTCTTTTTCAGCCAGGCCCGGGCGGCGGCATCAGGCTTCATCTTGTCGTCCAGGATATTGCCCATCAATGAGCTTTCCATGTCGACGGTGAACTCCAGGTTTTTCAACAACTGGCCCACGTTGCTGCATTCCTGGGTGTAACCCTTGCGGGTGTTGGTCAGGACGGTGGCTGCACCGAAATCCGGACCGAAGAAGTCATCGCCACCGGTGAGGTACTGGATCTTGAAGCGCTTGTTCATCGGATGCGGTGCCCAGCCCAGGAACACCACGGCGGTATCACGCTTCTGGGCGCGGTCGACTTGCGAGAGCATGCCGGCCTCGCTGGACTCGACCACTTTGAAGCCGGCGTCCTTGAGGCCGAAGGCGTTCTTGTCGATCATGCTCTGGATCAGGCGGTTACCGTCGTTGCCGGGTTCGATACCGTAGATCTTGCCGTCGAGTTCTTTCTTGAATTTGGGGATGTCGGCGAAGTCATGCAGCCCTTTGTCGTACAGCGCTTGTGGCACCGCCAGGGTGTATTTGGCGCCCTTGAGATTGGTACGCACAGTTTCGACGGTGCCGGCGTCGCGGTAGGCCTTGATGTCGTTTTCCATGGTCGGCATCCAGTTGCCGAGGAACACGTCCATGTTCTTGCCGTCGGCCAGCGACTTGTACGTCACGGGCACCGAAATCATGGTGGTCTTGGTTTTGTAGCCCAGGGCGTCGAGCACGACACTGGTGGTGGCGGTCGTGGCGGTGATGTCGGTCCAGCCGACATCGGAGAAGTTTACGGTACTGCATTGTGCCGGTTCTGCGGCATGAGCCAGAACCGGCAGACTCAGCAGGGCGGCCAACAACAACGAGGGGGAACCTTTCATGGGTGGACTCCTGAGTGTTTTTTTTTGGCGGTGTTCTAGCCGCACTTATGAGTGTTGCGGTTGGTGGGCGTGTGGAGACAGCTCTGCCACGGTGCCTTGCAATCGAGTCGAGACTGATCATGGACCAGTGAAAATCTGACGCCTACAGGGTGCGTCGTATCCAGTACAGGGATGGTCGCATCCAGTGTCAGTGAGGTCGTTTACAGCTTTATTCCGACCTTTTTAGTCCTCTGAGCCGCAAAAAAACGGCCAAAACGAATCGTCTTGAGCCTGCGGCGTTGGTGGGCATGGGTGAGTCGGTGTGAGACGTCGAACGACCTGATAAAAGCCTGATGATGCGGCCATCTCGGCGGATTGCACTTTGAGCGTAGCAGCTCCGTCACCGGGTGTTTCTATGCCTGGAATGTGCTCGTTCTGGAGGTTTGCAGTCATGGCAATCAGTGTGTTCGACCTGTTCAAAATCGGTATCGGCCCATCCAGCTCCCATACCGTCGGTCCCATGCGCGCGGCGGCGCTGTTCGTAGAGTCGCTGCGTGAAAAGGTGCTGCTGGATCAGGTGCACCGGGTCGAAGTTCAATTGTTCGGGTCGTTGTCGGCCACCGGCATCGGCCACGGCAGCGACAATGCAGTGATCATGGGCCTGATGGGCGAATGGCCGGACGCGATAGACCCGTCGCAAATCGGTCCGCGCATCGACACCCTGCGTGAAACCCATACCCTGTTACTCGACGGGCGCCTGCCGGTGCCTTTCATCTGGGCGCGGGACATGCGCCTGATCGACGAAAACCTGCCGTTCCACCCCAACGCCATGACGCTGGTGGTCTTCGGCGAGCGCGGTGAACTGCATCGCGACACCTATTATTCGGTCGGCGGCGGTTTTGTCGTGGACGAGGCGCAGGCTTCAAGCGGTGTGGTGGACCTGGACCGCACGGTGTTGCCGTACGACTTTTCCAGTGCGGTGGAGCTGCTGGCGCTGTGTCAGAAGCACAACCTGCGCGTGGCCGAACTGATGTTGGCGAACGAGAAAGTCTGGCGTTCGGAGGAAGAAATTCGCGCCGGGCTGATGACGCTCTGGCGGGCCATGCAGGATTGCGTCGAGCAGGGCCTCAAGCACGAAGGCATCCTGCCCGGCGGCCTGAATGTGCGGCGCCGCGCCGCCAGGTTGCACCGCAGCCTGCAAGAGCTGAACAAACCCAATGTGATCGGCTCGACCCTGAGCGCGATGGAATGGGTCAACCTGTTCGCCCTGGCGGTGAATGAAGAAAACGCGGCGGGCGGGCGGATGGTCACGGCGCCCACCAACGGCGCGGCGGGGATTATCCCGGCGGTGCTGCATTACTTCATGAAGTTCAGCGAAGTGGTGACAGAGGCGAACGTCGTCGACTACTTCCTTGGCGCGGCAGCCGTCGGGATTCTGTGTAAAAAGAACGCCTCGATTTCTGGCGCCGAAGTCGGTTGCCAGGGTGAAGTCGGTTCGGCGTGCGCCATGGCGGCGGCCGGGTTGGCGGAGATTCTCGGCGCCACGCCGGAGCAGTTGTGCAACGCGGCGGAAATCGGCCTGGAGCACAACCTCGGCCTGACGTGCGACCCGGTCGGCGGGCTGGTGCAGGTGCCGTGCATCGAGCGCAATGCGATTGCTGCGGTGAAGGCTATTAATGCTGCACAAATGGCCTTGCGCGGTGACGGTCAGCATTTCATCTCGCTGGACCGGGTGATCCGCACCATGCGCGACACCGGCGCCGACATGCACGACAAATACAAAGAAACCTCGCGGGGCGGGTTGGCGGTCAGCGCGGTGGAGTGCTGACATCGCAGAGCCCTGTGGCGAGGGAGCTTGCTCCCGTTCGGCTGCACAGCAGTCGTAAGGATTCAGGGCCGCTTCGCGCCCCAGCGGGAGCAAGCTTCCTCGCCACAGCAGAGCAGTCAAAACTGCGCGCCAAGTGAACACCGGATCGAAACCGCGCCACCTTTTAGCGCGTCGCAATCAGGCAACAAACTTCCCCCTCGGTCGGGCCCCACTCAAGGGCCCCGACCACCCATCACCCGTGCTTGGGGTGACACTCTTCCCCGGCACTTTTCAGGGCGCTTCCCACAAGTGCTACCGATTTGCTCACACGCAACGGGGCAGGGCGCTTGTCGTCGTTGACGGCACTCATAGCCCCCACTCGACGCATGTCACATCCAGACACATCGCGACGTCGTTTTCAGGAGTTATTGAATGCTCATTCAACTTTAGGCATGGCAATTGCTCTGTCATATCAAAGCCCCGTCTCACGCAGAGAACGATGGCAATAAGAAGAGCCTCCGCCTGAGGCCATCACCCGCTTTGTGTGAGGAGATACCGCGATGACGTCGTTCAACTCCGGGGCTCAACCCCAGAACCGTGCGCCTCAATCCATCGGCTTTTTGCTGCTGGACAATTTCACGCTGATTTCCCTGGCCTCCGCAGTAGAACCCCTGCGCATGGCCAACCAATTGTCCGGTCGCGAGCTGTATCGCTGGACCACCCTCACTGTCGACGGTGGTCAGGTCTGGGCCAGTGATGGTCTGCAAATCACCCCCGACGCCTCCATGCACAAAGCCCCCGCCCTGGACACCGTGATTGTCTGCGGCGGCATCGGCATTCAACGCACCGTGACCCGTGAACACGTGTCATGGCTGCAAAGCCAGGCCCGTCAGTCCCGTCGCCTCGGTGCGGTCTGCACCGGCAGCTGGGCGTTGGCCTGCGCAGGTTTGCTGGACGGTTTCGATTGCAGCGTGCACTGGGAATGCCTGGCCTCGATGCAAGAAGCCTTCCCGCGGGTGGCCATGAGCACGCGCTTGTTCACCCTCGACCGTAACCGTTTCACCAGCTCCGGCGGCACCGCGCCGCTGGACATGATGCTGCACCTGATCAGCCGCGATCATGGCCGTGAACTGTCGGCCGCGATCTCGGAAATGTTTGTGTACGAGCGCATTCGTAACGAACAGGATCACCAGCGCGTGCCGCTCAAGCACATGCTGGGCACCAATCAGCCGAAGTTGCAGGAAATCGTCGCGCTGATGGAAGCCAACCTCGAAGAGCCGATCGACCTCGATGAACTGGCGGTGTACGTCGCCGTGTCCCGTCGTCAGCTGGAGCGGCTGTTCCAGAAATACCTGCACTGCTCGCCGTCGCGTTACTACCTCAAGCTGCGCCTGATCCGCGCCCGGCAGTTGCTCAAGCAAACGCCGATGTCGATCATCGAAGTGGCGTCGGTGTGCGGCTTTGTATCCACGCCGCACTTCTCCAAGTGCTACCGCGAATACTTCGGCATTCCACCGCGTGACGAACGCGTCGGTTCCAACACCACCCAACAGGTGGCGATGATGCCGTTGCCGCAAGCGCTGGTGCTGGCGCCGTTGTCCGGGCCGATGTCGGCACTGAGTCAGGCGCGTAACGAGTCGACGTTTGCCAGCGTAAGGCTGTAACTGAGCACGCTTTTGTGGCGAGGGAGCTTGCTCCCGCTGGGCTGCGTGGCAGCCCCAAATTGAAGAACGCGCAATGTCAGTCAAAACGCGTGTACCGGATTTGCGACCGCTTTGCGGTCGAACGGGGGCAAGCCCCCTCGCCACAGAGAGTGATCAGGCGCTACGGCTTTGCTGGTACTGCGCCAACGCCGGCAGCAATTGCTTGTCGATGGCCTGGCGTACGGCCGGCAAGATGGTCGCGCTGCTGGTATACATCTGTTTGACCATGGTCCGCAGGGTCATGGCCCGCACATCGTTCAAACCCCTTACCGCGCACTCACACGCCTGTTCGGCGGTGGCACCGCTGGGCACTTCGAATCCCAATGCCTTGAGCTGGCCCAGCAGGTCTTCCTGGTCAATCAAATCGGCGTGCATCATGACGCAATCCTTCTTCAGGGAACGGTGTCGTGGCTCGATTCTGGTAGGGGTGAGGGGCATGGGCAAGGGCGAATTGTCGCAATGGCCGCGATACCTATGAACAGGTCGTTTTCGGCTAACTCACACGGGTGGTGACTGGGCACACTGGGCTTGCTGGCTCAGCGAAGGTTTGGTCACCCTCGTCCACAGCTCCCGCGAAAAATGCTCTCTGCCCCGATCTTGTCACGGCTTGATCGGGGCTTTTTTTGCCCATGAATCAGGTCGGGTTCTATTGCCTGGTTGGACGCCATCGCGAGCAAGCTCGCTCCCACAGGTTTCCGTGTCGCTCACAGATCCAATGTGGGAGCGAGCTTGCTCGCGATGAACGATGACGCGCTCTAGCGTTGCAACACGAGAATGCGCGAAAGCAATTCATCGCGGTCGATGTAGCAGCCCTGGAAATGTCGGGCGCCGCTGGCGGGGTCGAAGGCGTTGCGGGCGTGGAGGGTGCGGCGGTTGTCGAAGCACCACAGTTCGCCGGGGTTGAGCCGCTGGATCAGCCGGAAACGTGCTTCGCGGGTCATGGCAATAAAACGTCGATAGGCCCGGTACAGCCTGGGCATCTGGTCGACTGTCGCATCGAACGGCCCGCGCAGGAAGTTCGCCATGCGGATTTCCGAGACCTGCCCCAGTGCATTGAGGGCGATGATCGGCGCCAGGCAGCGATAGTCGCTGTGGCGGTCCTTGTTGCGAAACTCCACGGGGATCTCGCACAGCGCGCAGAAGGCATCCGGGTCTTCCTGGCGCAGGGCATCGGCGATGGCAAAACCGTCGACGAAAATGCTCTCGCCACCGTCCGCGTCATTGACCAGGCAATGCAGAAATTGCAGCCCCGGTTGCAACTCCCGCGTCGGCAGGTCGCTGTGCAGCGGCAGGTTGAAGGCGGTGTAGGCGTTGCTGTCGGCGTCGGTCTTGGACTGCACGTTGAACAGCACGCCGAAATTGCTCTCGCGGATAAACGAAATCCGCTGGGCGATGTGCATCAGCGAACCCGGTTCGGTGGGCACTCCCCGAATCTGGGTCAGGCCGATATCCCTCAGCGCCAACAACCATTGCAGCAGGGCCTTGGGGTCGTCCATCACTGCTTGATAATCAAACACCGGCAGCGTCAGTTGGCTGTTCCACAGCTGACTTTGGGGCTTGCCCGCACGGCGTTCGGCGCGGGACTCGTCATCATAGGCGTGGGCCCGCAACCAGCCGGGATCAAAGCGGCTGACGTGGCCGTCCAGCCAATCGATGGAAAGACAGCCTTCGGCATCCACCCGGCTGACGACGGGGAACAGATCCTCTGCAACATCGACGATTTCCAGCACCTGCTCGCGCGTCACGCTGTACACGCACACCGGGCACGGGCAGTTGTCGCGCAGCCATGGGTGATGAAAGGGGCTGACCCGCCCATCGGCCCATGTCACCAGCACGCGGTCCGGCAGGGTTTGCACGGCGGTCAGGGCGCTGATCAGCGGGTAACGGCGAAAGTCGGCAACAGCGGCGGCGGTGTTCATGGGCGCTCCTTTTTCAGGTGTTACTTCTCGGTTGGCAGTGCGATCACCCGGCCGATGTAGGCCGGTGGGGGCAGGTCCGATTGCAGCGCGGTCATGGCCAGCAATTTATTCGCGACAGGTTCGCTGAACGGTGCCGATCGCGGGCCTGCGAGGTCGACATGCAGCAGCATTTGTTCGTTGCCCGCCAGTTCCTGCGCTTCACCCACCCGGTGCAGGCTGTGATAGAGGTGCAGGCGCTTGCGGTCGTGGCCGATGATCTGTGTGTGCACCTCGACTTCGGTGCCGAGCTTCACTTCGTGCAGGTAATTGAGATGCAGTTCGAGGGTGAACAGCGAGTTGCCGCTGGCCTCGCGGTTGCTGCTGTCCATGCCCAACTGGTCCATCAGCGCGTCGGTGGCGTAGCTGAAAATCAGCAGGTAAAAGGCATCGCGCAGATGGCCGTTGTAGTCGACCCAGTCGGGGATGATGGTGGTTGTGTAGGTGGTGAGGGTTGGCATGGTGTGCGTTCCGACATTGGTGGTGACTGGACTGATGCTATCGCGAGCAAGCTCGCTCCCACAGTTGATTTGGGGTGTGATTGCTATGTGTGTCACCCAGTGATCCCTGTGGGAGCGAGCTTGCTCGCGAAGGGGCCAGACCTGCTACTCGCTGAACGTCATGCCATGTTTGGCCTTGGTGGTTTTCACCGCCTCAAGCACCGCCAGCAGGCAGTCATCACGATAGCGCTCCAGTGCGGAAATGCTGTGTTTGCCCAGTTGATCGGCGGTGCCGTCAACCACGTCGTCGATCAGCTTGTCGGTCAGTTCCGGTGCGGGCAGGTAAGTCCACGGTAGTTGCAGCGCCGGCCCGAACTGCGCCATGAAGTGCCGCATGCCGGCATCGCCACCCGCCAGGGTGTAGGTCAGGAAAGTGCCCATGAACGACCAGCGCAACCCCGCGCCAAAACGAATCGCATCGTCGATTTCGCCGGTGGTCGCCACGCCGTCGTTCACCAGGTGCAGCGCCTCGCGCCACAGTGCTTCGAGCAAGCGGTCAGCGATAAAGCCCGGCACTTCCTTGCGCACATGCAGCGGGCGCATGCCCAGCGATTCGTAGACCTTGATCGCCGCTTGCACTGCTTCGGGGGCGGTGTTCTTGCCGCCGACCACTTCCACCAATGGCAACAGGTAAACCGGGTTGAACGGATGGCCGACCACGCAGCGTTCCGGGTGAGTTGAGCTCTCGTAGAACTCGCTCGGCAACAGCCCTGACGTGCTGGAGCCGATCAGTGCATCGGGCTTGGCCGCCGCGCTGATTTTGCTGTGCAGCTCGAGCTTCAGCTCCAGGCGTTCCGGAGCGCTTTCCTGAATGAAATCGGCGTCACGCACGCACTCTTCGATGGTTGCGACAAAGCGCAGCCGATCCTGTGACGCGCCGGGTGCCAGGCCTTGTTTCTCCAGCGCACCCCAGGCATTGGCGACGCGTTTGCGCAAGGCGGCTTCGGCACCGGGCGCCGGGTCCCAGGCCACCACGTCCAGGCCATGGGCGAGGGCGCGGGACACCCAACCACTGCCGATGACACCACTGCCCAAGGCTGCGAAGGTTTTGATTTCGGTGATAAAGCTCATGGCGGATTCCTGAGAAAGTTCTGTGGTCCCCTGTGGGAGCGAGCTTGCTCGCGATTGCGTCGGTACATCCCAAGCATCTTCTGCGACTGGAATACCGTCATCGCGAGCAAGCTCGCTCCCACAGGGGGAATAGGTGAGACGGGGTTAACCGCGCTGGGTCAGGCCCATTTTCTTGCGGCCTTCAGCCGGGGTCAGGACGCGGGCGCCGAGGCGGCTGAGGATTTCACTGGCGCGTTCGACCAGTTGGCCGTTGGTCGCCAGCACGCCTTTGTCCAGCCAGAGGTTGTCTTCCAGGCCGACCCGCACATTGCCGCCCAGCAGCACCGCTTGGGCAGCCATCGGCATTTGCATGCGGCCGATACCGAAACCGGCCCACACCGCATTGGCGGGCAGGTTGTCGACCATGGCTTTCATGGTGGTGGTGTCGGCCGGAGCGCCCCACGGGATCCCCAGGCACAGTTGGAACAACGGGTCGTCGAGCAGCCCTTCCTTGATCATTTGCTTGGCGAACCACAGGTGACCGGTGTCGAAGATTTCCAGCTCGGCCTTCACGCCCAGTTCCTGGATGCGTTTGGCGCCCGCCCGTAGCTGGGCTGGGGTGGAGACGTAAACAGTGTCGCCGTCGCCGAAGTTCAGGGTGCCGCAATCCAGGGTGCAGATTTCTGGCAGCAGCTCTTCAACGTGGGCCAGGCGGGTCAGAGGGCCGACCAGATCGGTGTTCGGGCCGAACTCCATCGGGTTTTCGCCGGCACCGATTTCCAGGTCGCCGCCCATGCCGGCGGTCAGGTTGACGATGATGTCGACGTCCGCCTCGCGGATGCGCTCCATCACCTCGCGGTACAGCGCCACGTCACGGCTGAACTTGCCGGTTTCAGGGTTGCGCACATGGCAGTGGACCACGGTGGCGCCAGCCTTGGCGGCCTCCACCGCCGCGGCGGCAATCTGTTTCGGGGTGACCGGCACATGGGGGCTCCTGGCGGTCGTGTCGCCAGCACCGGTGAGTGCGCAGGTGATGATGACGTCGTGGTTCATGGTGCGATTTCCTTCAGGCCGTTTTTCTGGGGCGTGTTTTTTGGGCGTAGTGAGCCCGTTCGCATCCGTGGTCGGCTGCGAAGAGGGCGTTCAGGACGATGTTATTGACTGGTCAGTTGCAGGTTCTGGGCGGCCGGTTTGCCGTCGAATGTGGTCACGCCCTCAAGCCAGCGTTGCTTGTCTTGCGGGTGATCCTTGAGCCACTGCTTGGCCGACTCGAAAGCGTCCTTGTGATCGAGCAGCGGCTGCATCATCCGGCTCTCGTCTTCGGCGGTGAAGGTCAGGTTGCTCAGCAAGCGGCTGACGTTCGGGCACTGGCTGGCGTAGTTCGGGGCGGTCACGGTCCAGACGGTGGCCGAGCCTTCGTTCGGGCCCAGGGCGTTTTCGCTGCCGGTGAGGTAAGTCATTTTCACGTTGACGTTCATCGGGTGCGGCGCCCAGCCGAAGAACACCACGGCTTCGTTGCGTCGCACGGCGCGATCCACTGCCGCGAGCATGCCGGCTTCACTGGATTCGACCAGTTGGAACTTGCCCAGGCCGAACTGGTTCTTGGCGATCATTTCCTTGATCTGGGTGTTGGCGCCCGAGCCGGGTTCGATGCCGTAGATCTTGCCGCCCAGTTCTTTTTCGAATTTGGCGATGTCGGCGAAGGTTTTCAGGCCCTTGTCCGCCAGGTAAGTCGGCACGGCCAGGGTGGCGCGGGCGTCTTTGAGGCTCGGCTCCTGCAGGACAGTCACTTGTTTGCCGTCGATGAACGGGGTGATGGTCTGGGTCATCAGCGGGTTCCAGTAGCCGAGGAACAGATCCAGGCGCTGGTCGCGGATGCCGGCGAAGATGATTTGCTGGGAGGCGCTGGTCTGTTTGGTCTTGTAGCCGAGGCCATCGAGCAGCACTTGGGTCATGGCGCTGGTGGCGATCACGTCGGTCCAGTTCACCACCCCCATGCGCACGTTCTGGCACGCGGCGGGGTCGGCGGCCATCACGCCGGAACTCAAGAAAGCGGTACCGCTGAGTGCAAGAACACAGCTGCTGATCAGTCGTTTCATGGTGGGATCCTCGGCAGGTCGTTATTGTGGGTTCCGGTGTCTGTGCGCCGGTGATGTCACGTTACGCAGCTCAACGGGGCAGAAAACGCACTGCGGCGACCCGCTCTTGCACAGCAGCGACCTGTGCCCTTGTCTGGCGCTTGCAAGTGGCGTATCAACGTCCACACGCTACCCGACGCATCGGAGTGCGTTCCATGTCCCAGGATTTCTACTTTTTGTTGATGCCGGGTTTCTCGGCGATCGGTTTCATCTCGGCGATTGAACCGCTGCGGGTGGCCAACCGCTTTCGTGGCGAGCTTTACCGCTGGCATGTGCTGAGTGCCGATGGCGGGCCGGTGTTGGCGAGCAATGGCATGTCGCTCAACGCGGATGCGGCGCTGGAGCCGCTGAAGAAGGGCGCGACCTTGTTGGTGGTCGCAGGTTTCGAGCCGTTGAAGTTCGTCAACCCGGTGCTGGAACACTGGCTGCGCCGCCTCGACCACGACGGCGTGACCCTCGGCGGCATCGACACTGGCAGTGTTGTGCTCGCCGAAGCCGGCCTGCTCGACGGCCATCGCGTGACGTTGCACTGGGAAGCTATCGACGCCTTCAAGGAGTCTTACCCACAGCTGAGCGTCACCCAGGAACTGTTCGAAATCGACCGCCGCCGCATCACCTCGGCCGGTGGCACGGCGTCCATCGACCTGATGCTCGACCTGATCGGCCAGGCCCACGGCCCGCAACTGGCGATTCAGGTCAGCGAACAATTCGTACTGGGGCGCATCCGCCCGCGCAAAGACCACCAGCGCATGGAAGTCGCCAGCCGCTATGGCATCAGCAACAAGAAACTGGTGCAGGTGATTGGCGAGATGGAACAGCACAGCGAACCGCCGCTGAGCACCCTGGAACTGGCGGACTCGATCAAGGTGACGCGCCGTCAGTTGGAGCGCCTGTTTCGCCTGCACCTCAACGACACCCCGAGCAATTTCTACCTGGGATTACGCCTGGAGAAGGCCCGGCAACTGCTGCGCCAGACCGACATGAGCGTGCTGGAAGTGAGCATCGCCTGCGGCTTCGAGTCGCCGTCGTATTTCACCCGCAGCTATCGGGCCAGATTTGCGCGGTGCCCGCGGGAGGATCGACGACGATTGGGGGATGGGCGGGAGGTGGTTTGATGGTGGTCTTGGGCTAGACACAAAACCACCGCCTTCGCGAGCAAGCTCGCTCCCACATTAAATCCTCTTTGTCTGAAGGACTGGGTTACTTCTTCATAAGGGCAGAACACGCTGCCTTATACGCCTCATGCTGATATTTGTTCAGCGTGGCCGGCAGTGCAAAGTCGAATTTCTTGTTCTGCGCATTGATGGTCTGTGGCGACAGCAGCGTGACCTCGCAATTTTCCAGCAACTGGAAAACACCCTCGATCTTGAACGTGGTCGGCCCACCGGCGAACTCGCCTTTCTTGCTGCGCTTCTTGATCGCAATCCGGTCGACGGCATTCTCGCGCACAAACGACGCCACCTGAGCAGCAAACACTTTGACGTTCGCGGCTTCGTCGTCATCGTCGAGGGCGATTTTCTTGGTGGTTAGCGCAACGTGATTCAACGCCTGACCGTCGAGAGAGGCCACGGCGATGATGGCTTCGCTGCCTTTGATTTCGATGCCGCAGAATTTCATTTGAGTCTCTTTCCCAGTAGATGATGTGCAGTTTATAGCTCACGGCCTAAACGTAGCTTGTACACGAAATGTCCAAGTGACATTTAACACGTGCGAATAAAGGTCTAAATATTATCCTTTAATTAAAATTTACCTAGTTAAAAGATAAAATATTGGCTCTTGAGGTTTATTAAACTATAGCGCTGCTACACTTGCTCACATTCCTCTTGAGGTCAACTCATGGCTCTTACCCATATCTTCTACTCCCCCGGAGAGGTCGCTTTACAGATAGCCGGGAATGCCAAGCGTCTGAGGCTCAGCAAAAACCTTTCGCGGCGCACGCTCGCGCAAAAGTCAGGCGTCCCCGAGTCGAATATCAAGCGCTTTGAAACCACCGGCAAAATCTCTCTGGATGGCTTGTTACTGATCGCGATCTGCCTCGGGGCAGAAGAACCACTAACAACTTTGTTCGCCTCGGCTCAATCGCTGACACTTGAACAACTGAAAAACTACGAAAGGGCTCGTGGCCGACAATGAAATCCGTTAAGGCACTCAGCGTCATGCTTCAGGAATCAAGGGTCGGCGAATTGGTTGCGATTCCTCGTCAAGGCCTGTTTTTTTCCTATGATCCCGGGTGGCTGGCGAAAGGATTCAACCTCGCTCCGTTTCACATGGATTTCTCTATCACCCCCCAGAAGGCTGCCGATGCGCTGCTGTTTGATGGCCTGCACGGCGCTTTCATTGATTCGTTGCCCGATGGCTGGGGGTTGTTGCTCATGGATCGATTTTTCCGAAGTCAGTTGGGAATCGAGCGCCACGCAATCGGCCCGCTGGATCGTCTGGCCTATATGGGCAACCGAAGCATGGGCGCGCTTGAATACGTGCCGATGTTCGAAACCGTTGAAACAGACGAAGACCTCGATCTGGCCGCGCTCTATGAGGCATCACAAACGATACTTTCAGGCAGTGCTGACGAGGTCATCACATCCCTGCGCCTGGCGGGAGGGTCCCCCGGTGGTGCTCGGCCCAAAGCAGTGATTGGCCTGTCGCCGGACAAATGCCGCGCTGTTTCGTCATTCGGTGAAATGCCCAAGGGTTATGAGCACTGGTTGATCAAATTTCGCTGCGAAGAAGAGCATCGTGATAGCGGCGCTATTGAGCAGGCCTATGCTCTGATGGCCCATCGGGCAGGGGTGGAAATTTCCGAGTCGAAACTGTTTCAGGTAGAAACCACCAAGGGGGTCGAGCAATTCTTCGCCACGAAACGTTTCGATCGAGAAGCAGGTTCCAAGCGCCACATGCTTACCGCTGCGGCGATTCTATATGCTGACTTCCGTGCGCCAAGCCTCGATTACAGTGATTTACTGCGAGCGACCTGGACAATGACCAAGGATGCGACCGAGGTCGAGAAAATGGCCCGATTGATGGTCTTCAACGCTCTCGCTCATAACCACGACGATCACGCGAAGAACTTCTCGTTTTTTGGCGGCAAGGACGGCTGGAAAATGGCTCCGGCTTACGATCTGACCTTTTCCAGTACCGCAGGACGCGGTAACGAACACACCACTGCATTCGCGGGAAAAGGCATACCCACACGCAAGGCTCTTATTGAGGTGTGCAAAACCTTCAGTTTCCTGGAGCCTGAACGCTACATCGAACAGACGCTGGATGCTTTTTCCGGGTGGGTTATCTGTTGCGACGATCTGGAAATCGATAAAGCGGTGAGCAAAAAAATGCTGACCGCTCTTGAGTCAGTGTGGCAGGCACTCTGACGCCTCACTCCTGCCCAATCGACTCCAAAAACTCCGACCGTTCGTCGCTCATTCGCGCAATGCAGTCATTGAGCGCAATGGTGTGGGCCTTGCTGCCGGCCGTGGCGGGGAAGGCTTCCACCGCGCAATCGGCGTCGCGAGTCTTCAGCCACTGTTGTTGCGCGGCCTTGAGCTTGCCGGTGATGTCCGTCAGTTGCGCCTTGTTGTTGCCGTAGAGCGTTTGCATGCGCTCGGTCAGGCCCTGGAAGTTGTCGTTCAAGAGCTGTTCGGCGGTGGTTTTGCTGTAGGCCGAGCATTCCAGGGTCTGGACGTCGTTTTCGACCGCATCACACGGGGAGTTGTCGGCCTCTTCAGCCGCCTGTACGCCGGTCGCTATCAGTGCCAAAGCCAGGAAGATCGTTTTCATTGCGTTGCCGCCCCTTGTTCCAGTGATGCCGCGAATTCTGGCCCAAGCGCCGGCCAAAGAACAGACGGGCAAATGGCCCTTGGCGAGACCCTTTGTCGTGGATTGACGCTTTCGGCAATTGCGCTGTCGTTTTTGCACCCGGCTGCCCTGTCCCTCAGGCATATGCTGGCCCCAAAGCGCCGGCACACGATTCGGCGCATGAATCGCCAATAGGGGACAGCCTGATGAGCCCAGCCGAATTGCACGCCGACAGCATCGTTATCGACGGGCTGATCATTGCCAAGTGGAACCGTGAGCTGTTCGAAGACATGCGCAAGGGCGGCCTGACCGCGGCCAACTGCACCGTGTCGGTGT
Organism: Pseudomonas purpurea; assembly: GCF_039908635.1. NCBI lineage: Bacteria > Pseudomonadati > Pseudomonadota > Gammaproteobacteria > Pseudomonadales > Pseudomonadaceae > Pseudomonas > Pseudomonas purpurea. The sequence continues at coordinate 5,352,606 of NZ_CP150918.1, read as the reverse complement.
GGGAAGGCTTTCAGGCGACCATCAACAACATCGCCGCCAGCCAGAAGCTGATCCGCGAGAACAGCGACCTGGTGATTCCGGTCAAGACCACCGCCGACATTCGTCGCGCCAAAGAACAGGGCAAGACCGGGATCATCTTCGGCTTCCAGAATGCCCATGCGTTTGAAGACCAGCTCGGCTACATCGAGATCTTCAAGCAGCTCGGCGTGGGCGTGGTGCAGATGTGCTACAACACCCAGAACCTGGTGGGCACCGGTTGCTACGAGCGTGATGGCGGCCTGTCGGGTTTCGGCCGCGAAGTGGTGGCCGAGATGAACCGCGTCGGCATCATGTGCGACCTGTCCCACGTCGGTTCCAAGACCTCTGAAGAGGTCATCCTCGAATCGAAAAAACCGGTGTGCTACTCCCACTGCCTGCCGTCGGGGCTCAAGGAGCACCCGCGCAACAAGTCCGATGCAGAGCTGAAGTTCATTGCCGACCACGGCGGTTTTGTCGGCGTGACCATGTTCGCGCCGTTCCTCGCCAAAGGCATCGATTCGACCATCGACGATTACGCTGAAGCCATTGAGTACACCATGAACATCGTCGGTGAAGACGCCATCGGCATCGGCACCGACTTCACCCAGGGGCATGGCCAGGACTTCTTCGAAATGCTGACCCACGACAAGGGTTACGCCCGCCGTCTGACCAGCTTCGGCAAGATCATCAACCCGCTGGGCATCCGCACCGTGGGCGAGTTCCCGAACCTGACCGAGACGCTGCTCAAACGCGGCCATTCCGAGCACGTGGTGCGCAAGATCATGGGCGAAAACTGGGTGAGCATCCTTAAAGACGTCTGGGGCGAATAACGCTTTCCACAGACCGCCGCCGATCTGCCCCCTCTCCCACCGGGAGAGGGCTGGGGTGAGGGCCGCGGCCACCACCGAACCGAATATTTTCTGGAGTTAAGTTTCCATGGCCAAAATCGCCCCGCAATTGCCTATCGAAGTCGACAGCGAAACCGGTGTCTGGACCTCTGACGCCCTGCCGATGCTGTATGTGCCGCGTCATTTCTTCGTCAACAACCACATGGGCATCGAAGAAGTCCTGGGCGCTGACGCTTACGCGGAAATCCTCTACAAGGCCGGCTACAAATCCGCCTGGCACTGGTGCGAAAAAGAAGCCGAATGCCACGGCCTGGAAGGCGTCGCGGTGTTCGAGCACTACATGAAACGCCTGTCGCAACGCGGCTGGGGCCTGTTCAAGATCCAGGACATCGACCTCGACAAAGGCACTGCCAGCGTCAAGCTCGAACACTCGGCGTTCGTCTACGTGTACGGGAAGGTCGGACGCAAGGTCGACTACATGTTCACTGGCTGGTTTGCCGGTGCCATGGACCAGATTCTGCAGGCGCGCGGCAGCAAGATCCGCACCGTCGCCGAACAGGTTTACGGTGGCTCCGAAGAAGGCCACGACGACGGGCTGTTCACCGTCAAGCCGTTGTAAGTCGAGGACCCCGTCATGGCTTTCGAAGCAATGTTCCAGCCAATTCAAATTGGCAAACTGACCATCCGCAACCGCGTGCTCAGCACCGCGCACGCCGAGGTTTACGCCACCGACGGCGGGATGACCACCGATCGGTACGTGAAGTATTACGAAGAGAAAGCCAAGGGCGGGATCGGCCTGGCGATTTGCGGCGGTTCCTCCAGCGTGGCCATCGACAGCCCGCAAGGCTGGTGGAAGTCGGTCAACCTGGCCGACGACCGGATCATTCCGCACTTCCAGAACCTGGCCGACGCCATGCACAAGCATGGCGCCAAGATCATGATCCAGATTACCCACATGGGCCGTCGTTCGCGTTGGGACGGCGAGCATTGGCCGACCCTGCTGTCGCCGTCGGGCATTCGTGAGCCGGTGCACCGTGCGACCTGCAAAACCATCGAGCCGGAAGAAATCTGGCGCGTGATCGGCAACTACGCCACGGCGGCTGGCCGTGCCAAGGCCGGTGGCCTGGACGGCGTTGAACTGTCGGCGGTGCACCAGCACATGATCGACCAGTTCTGGAGCCCGCGCGTCAACAAACGTACCGACGAATGGGGCGGTAGCTTCGAGAACCGTATGCGTTTCGGCCTGGAAGTACTCAAGGCTGTGCGCAAGGAAGTCGGCCCGGATTTCTGCGTCGGCATCCGCCTGTGCGGTGACGAGTTCCACCCGGACGGTTTGTCCCACGAGGACATGAAGCAGATCGCCAAGTATTACGACGACACGGGGATGATCGACTTCATCGGTGTCGTGGGTTCGGGGTGCGACACCCACAACACCCTGGCCAACGTAATCCCCAACATGAGTTATCCACCGGAGCCGTTCCTGCACCTGGCGGCCGGTATCAAAGAGGTGGTCAAGGCTCCGGTGCTGCACGCGCAGAACATCAAGGACCCGAACCAGGCCACGCGGATTCTGGAAGGTGGCTATGTCGACATGGTCGGCATGACCCGCGCCCACATCGCTGATCCGCACCTGATCGCCAAGATCAAGATGGGCCAGGTCGACCAGATCAAACAATGCGTCGGCGCCAACTACTGCATCGACCGCCAGTACCAAGGCCTGGACGTGTTGTGCATCCAGAACGCCGCGACCTCCCGTGAATACATGGGTGTACCGCACATCATCGAGAAATCGACCGGTGTGAAACGCAAAGTCGTGGTGGTCGGTGCAGGTCCTGCCGGGATGGAAGCCGCACGCGTGGCGGCCGAACGGGGCCATGACGTGACCCTGTTCGAGAAGAAAGAATTCATCGGCGGGCAGATCACCACCGCTTCGAAAGCCCCGCAACGGGACCAGATTGCCGGTATCACCCGCTGGTTCCAACTGGAGCTGGCACGTTTGAAAGTCGACCTGCGCCTGGGCGTGGCGGCGGATGCGGCAACCATTCTCGACCTGCGTCCGGACGTGGTGGTGCTCGCCGTCGGCGGCCATCCATTCCTGGAGCAGAACGAACACTGGGGCGCGGCTGAAGGCCTGGTGGTCAGCAGTTGGGACATCCTCGACGGCAAGGTTGCACCGGGCAAGAACGTGCTGGTCTACGACACCATTTGTGAGTTCACCGGGATGTCGACGGCCGATTTCCTCGCCGACAAGGGCAGCCAGGTCGAGATCGTCACCGACGACATCAAACCGGGTGTAGCCATCGGTGGCACGTCGTTCCCGACTTACTACCGCAGCATGTACCCCAAAGAAGTGATCATGACCGGCGACATGATGCTGGAGAAGGTCTATCGCGAAGGCGACAAGCTGATTGCCGTGCTGGAAAACGAATACACCGGCGCCAAAGAGGAGCGGGTGGTGGACCAGGTGGTGGTCGAGAACGGTGTGCGCCCGGACGAAGAAATCTACTACGCGCTGAAGGAAGGCTCGCGCAACAAAGGCCAGATGGACATCGAAGCCTTGTTCGCGATCAAGCCGCAGCCATCGTTGAGTCAGCCGGGCGATGGCTACCTGCTGTTCCGCATCGGCGACTGCGTGGCCCAGCGCAACACGCATGCGGCGATCTACGACGCCCTGCGGCTGTGTAAAGACTTCTAACGGATTACCACCATCACCTGTGGCGAGGGAGCTTGCTCCCGCTGGGCTGCGAAGCGGCCCCAAAACCTGCAGTAGCGGTGTATCAGATATACACCTGCGGCTGTTTTGGGAGCGCTTCGCGCTCCAGCGGGAGCAAGCTTCCTCGCCACAAGTAGGTGCGTCGCTCTTACCGGCGCGTACATGACCCCGAGGTCTTTGGGAGCAACACCTATGTTGAACACCCTTCTTCCAATCCTGCTGTTCGCAGCCACCGGACTTGCTGTCCTGGGCGCGTTGCGGCGGGTGGCTATGTGGCGCCGGGGCCGGGCTTCCAAAGTCGACCTGATCGGCGGCCTGTTCGCCATGCCCAAGCGCTACATGGTCGATTTGCACCACGTCGTCGCGCGGGACAAATACATCGCCAACACCCACGTTGCCACGGCCGGTGGCGCGGTGGCATCCGTCGTGCTTGCGATCCTGGTTCACGGTTTTGGCTTGCATAACCGTTTCCTCGGTTATGCACTGTTGCTGATGACGGCAGTGATGTTCGTCGGGGCGATCTTTGTGTACCTGCGTCGGCGCAACCCGCCGGCCCGTTTGTCCAAAGGCCCGTGGATGCGCCTGCCGAAAAGCTTGCTGGCGTTCTCGGCGTCGTTCTTCCTGGTGACCTTGCCAGTGGCGGGCATCCTCCCGGAAAACTTCGGCGGCTGGGTATTGGCGGTGATCCTCGGTATCGGCGTGCTGTGGGGCGTCTCGGAATTGTTCTTCGGCATGACCTGGGGCGGGCCGATGAAGCACGCCTTTGCCGGTGCCTTGCACTTGGCCTGGCACCGTCGCGCCGAGCGTTTTGGGGGTGGCCGCTCCACCGGTTTGAAGCCGCTGGACCTGAACGACCCGACCGCACCATTGGGCGTGGAAAAACCCAAGGATTTCACCTGGAACCAACTGCTGGGTTTCGACGCCTGCGTGCAGTGCGGTAAATGCGAAGCCGCATGCCCGGCGTTCGCCGCTGGCCAGCCGCTGAACCCGAAAAAACTGATTCAGGACATGGTCGTTGGCCTGGCGGGTGGCACCGATGCCAAATTTGCGGGCAGCGCCTATCCGGGTAAGGCTATCGGCGAACACGCCGGCAACCCGCATCAACCGATCGTCAACGGTCTGGTCGACGCTGAAACCCTCTGGTCCTGCACCACTTGCCGGGCCTGCGTCGAAGAGTGCCCGATGATGATCGAGCACGTGGACGCCATCGTCGACATGCGCCGTTACCTGACCCTGGAAAAAGGTGCGACGCCGAACAAGGGCGCCGAGGTCCTGGAAAACCTGATCGCCACCGACAACCCGGGCGGTTTCGCGCCGGGCGGGCGGATGAACTGGGCGGCGGACTTGAACCTGAACCTGCTCAGCGAGAAGAAGTCCGTCGACGTGCTGTTCTGGGTTGGCGACGGGGCGTTCGACATGCGCAACCAGCGCACCTTGCGCGCCTTCGTCAAAGTGCTCAAAGCCGCGAAAGTCGACTTTGCCGTACTGGGTCTTGAAGAGCGTGACAGTGGCGACGTGGCCCGACGCCTGGGCGACGAAGCAACCTTCCAGTTATTGGCCAAACGCAATATTCAGACCTTGGCCAAGTACAGCTTCAACCGTATCGTCACCTGCGACCCGCACAGCTTCCATGTGCTGAAAAATGAATACGGCGCCTTCGACGGCAACTATCTGGTGCAACACCACAGCACCTACATGGCGGAAATCATCGACGCGGGCGCGCTCAATCTGGGCCAGCACAAAGGCAACAGCGTGACCTACCACGACCCGTGCTACCTGGGCCGCTACAACGGCGAATACGAAGCACCGCGCCAAGTGCTGCGGGCGCTGGGGATCGAGGTCAAGGAAATGCAACGCTCCGGTTTCCGCTCGCGCTGCTGCGGCGGCGGTGGCGGTGCGCCGATCACCGACATTCCGGGCAAGCAGCGGATTCCCGACATGCGCATGGAAGACATCCGCGAAACTGGCGCCGAACTGGTGGCCGTGGGTTGTCCACAGTGCACCGCGATGCTTGAAGGCGTGGTTGAACCACGACCGCTGATCAAGGACATCGCCGAACTGGTGGCCGATGCGTTGCTTGAAGACGCGGCGCCCAGCCAGTCACCGTCACCGATCAAACGTGAACCTGCGGAGGCCCACTGATGAGCGACATTATCCGCCGCGATCCGCGCGCCGAATGGATCGCCCGCAACCGGTTGCATCCGCTGCACGCGGCCATGCAACCGGTGCAACACAGCTGGATGGGGCCTAACGGGATCATCCGCAAGAATCCTCACGGCATCGGTTTCATCGGCCCCAACGGCATCAAGCGGATTGACCGCAGTGGTGCGCAACAGGGTGGAGCGGCCAAACGTACGGCGGCGGTTGAAGTGCAATTGCCGCTGCATCAGGTGGCTGCACCTGCGTTCTACATCAGCGTGGTGCCGGACATGGTCGGCGGCCGCTTGAGCAGCCACGACCGGGATTTGCTCGGGCTGGCCCATCAGTTGGCCGGGAAGGACGGTGCGGTGCTGGCGGTGATCTTTGGCGAACACAAGGAAAACGCTTTCGCCACGGCGGGTGTCGACCGTCTGCTGGTGCTCGATGGCGACGAATTCAGCGGTTATGCACCGGAACAACGGGTGCAGGGGCTGCGGGCTGTGGATAACCAGTTCAACCCACGTCACTGGCTACTGCCGGACAGCCGCAGCGGCGGCGGTGAGCTGGGTCGCCGCTTTGCCGCGGCACTGGGCGAGCGCCCGGCCACGCGGGTCTGGCAGGTCAAGGATCAGGCATGTATCGGCCGCGCCGGTGCAGGTTTACAAGACCTGGCGCGCCCGGTCGCCCGGTTGATTCTGGCGGCGGTGGAATGCGCCGAGCCGGTCAGCGAAACCCGTCACGAAGCCTTGCCGGTGGAGTTATCCACAACCGTGGCGCGCAGCTTGTCGCGCATCGAGGATTTGGGCGCGGTAGCGGTGGACCCGGCGGCGATTCCCATGGCCGAGGCCGAGTTCATTTTCTCGGGCGGCAACGGGGTCAAGGACTGGGGACTTTTCCACAGGACCGCCGAGGCGTTGGGCGCAACCGAAGGGGCTTCGCGGGTCGCGGTGGACGACGGCTTCATGGCCCGCGACCGTCAGGTCGGTGCATCCGGCACTTGGGTCACCGCTCGGGTGTACGTGGCCGTGGGGATTTCCGGGGCGATCCAGCACCTGCAAGGCATCGGTGCCTGCGACAAAGTGGTGGCGATCAACCTCGATCCTGGTTGCGACATGATCAAACGCGCCGACTTGTCGGTGATTGGCGAGAGCGCCGAGATTCTTCAAGCCTTGATCGCGGCGGTAGCGGCTTACCGCAACGACGCCAAGCGTGATGCGGCTTAAGGGAAGGAAAGGGTTATGAGTACTCATGTCATCAGCCTCGTGTCCATCGGCGCCCACCCGACCTCGGGCCGACCCCGGCGCGCCGAGCAGGATGCGCGGGCGGTTGAACTCGGCCTGCAACTGGCCGGGGATAACCTGCAAGTGCTGCACGCCGGCGACGTCGCAGAACCTGCATTGCGCGCTTACCTGGGCATGGGCCTGGAACAACTGCACGTGCTGGAGCAACCGGAAGGCGCGGATGCGCTGCCAGCGCTGACCGCGTACCTGCGCGACGCCGGGGCACAGGTGGTGCTGACCGGCAGCCAGGCGGAAACCGGTGAAGGCTCGGGCATGTTGCCGTTCCTGCTGGCGGAAAGCCTGGGCTGGCCACTGGTGGTCGGGCTGGCGCAGGTCGAATCCATTGACGGCAATTCGGCCCTGGTGCTGCAAGCCTTGCCCCGTGGCCAGCGTCGACGCTTGAAAGTACGCCTGCCGTTTCTCGCCACTGTGGATAACGCGGCACCCAAGCCTCGGCAAAGTGCGTTCGGCCCGGCCCGGCGCGGGGTGTTGCAGGCGGAGGATGTGGAAGTCATCGACGATGAACTGTTGGCGGTCGCGACCCTGCAACCGGCCAAGCCACGACCCAAGCGCTTGAAGGTGATCAAGGCCAAAAGCGGCGCCGACCGGATGAAGGCCGCCACGGCCAAGGCCAGCGGCGGCGGTGGGCAGGTGCTCAAGGGCGTGAGCGCCGAAGCGGGCGCCGACGCCATCCTCAAGCTGCTGATCGAAGAAGGCGTGGTCCGCTAAGTGGTTAATCCATAACCTGTGGGAGCGGGCTTGCTCGCGAAGGGGCCCTGACATTCAGCATTGATGTCGGCTGGTACTCCGCTTTCGCGAGCAAGCCCGCTCCCACACTTGATTTATGTCGACTTCGCAATGGTTACCCACAATCCCTGTTAGCGCTTCTGTGGATAACGTGTTCGCCCTTCGCTACACCCCACGCACATCAAGCCCTGCAAGCCTTTGTACGAAAAACAACCAGCCTGAGTTGTTGTTTTTCCGGGCTTTTTTTCGTGGATAAGGGCATCGGGGACTCATGACTTGCCCCCAATCTCTGTTGGCGCTTCTGTGGATAAGATGTTCGCTCTCCGCTGTAAGCCATACAGACTGTGGCTTCCAAGCTTCTGATCAATAAATAACCAAATACCGGGTTTTACCCTTCTCCGGTGACTCAAACCCGCGAAATATGCAGTCTGGACGTAGTTTTCCACAAAGTAGCGAAGGTGTTGTGGAGTTGCCCCCAAAGTCTGTTGGCGCTTCTGTGGATAAGGTGTTCGCCATCCTCTACAGGCCATGTAAATCGTGCTCTGTAGGTTTTCGATCAAAAAACAACCAATCGTTGTTCAAAACCCTGCTTCTGGATAAGTCACGGATTTTCTTCGGTTTCTGTGGAGAAAGTTTGCAGCCTTTCCACAGTTGTCCCCATTAGCTGTGGGTGGAGGTGTGGATAACTTGTTCGCTAAAGGCTGCGAGCCACGTGCAGCATAGGCCTGAACGCAATAGATCATATTTTGTACAGTTCTGATGTGACTGTTTGCCACGTAGGCGCTACTCCCATTAGCAACTGTCAACTGTCAGATATAACAGCTATCGGATCGTTCTTATTGTGTGTTGAATGTTTGTTCGGCTGCTTCAAGCAGAACAAGAACCAGCAGCGTCGACACCGTGAAGGAACCATTATGGCCAGAGAGTCCCAGCCACCCAGCCCATCTGATCCGTCCGAGAGCACACCAGGTCGGATTGATAAGCATGCAGAACACACCACGCCAACGCCAACTCGTACTGCCGAGATAAGCAAGGTGGTGAGAGAAGGGCATGTCTATGAGGTCGATGGGCATTATCGCTACACGCCTAAGGACCAGTGCGAGTAGTTCGGGTCTTGGCTTGGGAGCCATGACAGGGAAGGGATCAAGGCCAGGAGCAGTGCCTGCGGGCGAATTGAAAGGTGCAGGCGCTGCTCGGGTTCAGGTAATCGTTGAACTTAACTGTGCGCGGCTACACCCTTGAGGTAAGGCGCAGGCTCGGCCCCGAGGTTGTTCAGCAGGCGTTCGCTGTACCAATCCACGAAGTTCACCACGCCAAACTCGTAAGTCTTGGAGTACGGGCCCGGCTGGTACGCGGTGGAGTTGATCCCGCGCTGGTTCTCTTCGGCCAGGCGACGGTCCTCGTTGTTGGTGGCGTCCCAGACTTCACGCATGCGGTCGACGTCGTAATCCACGCCTTCGACTGCGTCCTTGTGCACCAGCCATTTGGTGGTGACCATGGTTTCCTGCGCGCTGATCGGCCACACGGTGAACACAATGATGTGATCGCCCATGCAGTGGTTCCACGAGTGTGGCAGGTGCAGGATGCGCATCGAGCCCAGGTCCGGGTTCTGAATGCGGCCCATGAGCTTTTTGCAGGCTTGCTTGCCGTCCAGGGTCATCGACACGGTGCCCTTGAGCAGCGGCATACGCACGATACGGTTGCGCAGGCCAAAGCTTGCGTGTGCGTAAGGAATCTTCTCGGCTTCCCAGGCAGCGGCAGACGCAGCGACGTGGTCCTTGAACGCCTGGTCGGCGCGCGGGTCGGTGACGTCGTCCCATTCCAGCAGGGTTTTGAGCAGGGCCGGGTGCGACGCGTTGCAGTGATAGCACTCGCGGTTGTTTTCCAGCACCAGTTTCCAGTTGGCCTGTTCTACCAGGGTGGTTTGCACCGCCACCTTGGTGTTCTCCATGTCGTACGGTTCCATGTAATGGTTCAGTGTCGCCAGGAAGTCATCGATGGCCGGCGGGTTTTGCGCCAGGCTGATGAAGATGTAGCCGCCGGCCGTCTTCACGTTCACCGGTTTGAGGCCGTACTGCTTCATGTCGAAGTCGTCGCCCATCTCGGTGCCGGCGAACAGCAGGCGACCGTCCAGCTCGTAAGTCCACTGGTGATAGTGGCAGACCAGTTTGGCGACTTTGCCTTTTTCGCTGGTGCACAGCCGTGAGCCCCGGTGGCGGCAGACGTTATGGAACGCATGCACCACGCCGTCGGCGCCGCGAATCACGATGATCGGGTTTTTGCCGATCTGCAGGGTCAGGTAGTTGCCCTTGGTCGGGATTTCGCAGGTCATGCCGGCGATCAACCACTCTTTCTGGAAGATCTCCTGCATGTCGATATCGAACAGGCGCTCATCGGAATAGAACGGCTGGGGCAGCGAGAAGGTGCGCTCGCGCTCTTGCAGCATCTGGGCGGTGGCCTTGCGTGCGGGTTCCAGTGGATCGCCCAGGCTCAGGGTAGTGGTGACGTCCATCGATTCAGTCCTCATGGCCATTCTGTGTGGCCGGCGAAAGTGGCTACTGATGGCCGGTATGGCTGGTTGTGATGATCAATTTCGGCGCTTGAAGTCCTGATCCTGTGTTGCCGCTCCTCGCCATAGCGGGCTATGACTCGTCGCGGCGCCTTGTCTCAGAACTCCATGCCTCCGAACTTGATTCATCACAACCAGCCACACCGGCCATGTTGCAACGCAAGGCATAAAAACAGCGTTTGTCTGTTGAGCCGAGTGTGGGGCCGCTGTCGGCCAGAACCTTATCCATGGGCGACATGGCCCAATCTGTTCCCGACGCCCAACCCCCGGTGGTTGGGGGCTGGTCGCGATAAGCATGTGAATGTCGCAGATAGGTAAACGGGTGTTCTGCGCTATACGCAGAATCGGCAACATGAGGCCGACAGTCGGCCGTGGAGATCAGCATGTCCAACAGCTTCCTGAATCCGGTTACCACCCAGACCTGGGCCAATGGCCGACACATCGTCCGTTGCGTCAAAGTCATCCAGGAAACCTGGGACGTGCGCACCTTCTGCTTCATGGCCGACCAGCCGATCATGTTCTTCTTTAAACCGGGGCAGTTCGTCACCCTGGAGCTGGAGATCGAAGGCCAGCCGATCATGCGCTCGTACACCATTTCCAGCTCGCCGTCGGTGCCTTACAGTTTTTCGGTGACCATCAAGCGTGTGCCGGGCGGCAAGGTCTCCAACTGGCTGCACGACACCCTGCACGAAGGCCAGGAGCTGGCGGTGCACGGGCCGGTCGGGCTGTTCAATGCGATGGATTTCACCGCGCCGAAAGTGCTCTACCTCAGCGGAGGCGTCGGGATCACCCCGGTCATGTCCATGGCGCGTTGGTTCTACGACACCAACGGCAACGTCGACATGGTGTTTATCCACAGCGCCCGTTCGCCCAAAGACATCATTTATCACCGCGAGCTGGAACACATGGCGTCGCGGATCGACAACTTCAGCCTGCACCTGATCTGCGAAAAACACGGCTTGGGTGAACCCTGGGCCGGGTATCGCGGTTACCTGAACCACAAAATGCTCGAACTGATGGCGCCGGACTTCCTGGAGCGGGAAGTCTTCTGCTGCGGCCCGACGCCATACATGCACGCGGTCAAGCGCCTGCTCGAAGCCGCCGGTTTCGACATGACGCGTTATCACGAGGAGTCCTTCGGTGCCACACCGCCCGAGGCCCGCGCCGATGCCGTCGAACAAGCCGAGCAAGCGGCTGATGCGCCGGAAATCGACGTGGCCGACCTGCATCAGGTTGAATTCACCGCGTCCGGCAAGAGCATCCGGGTGGCGCCGGGCGAAACCGTCCACGCCGCCGCGGCCAAGCTCGGGTTGCTGATTCCCAAGGCGTGCGGGATGGGCATCTGCGGCACCTGCAAGGTGATGAAACTGGGCGGGGAAGTCGAAATGGACCACAACGGCGGGATCACCGAGGAAGACGAAGCAGAAGGGTTTATTTTGTCGTGCTGCAGCGTGCCAAAGGGGGATGTGCGCATCGAATTCTGAGTGGGCGAATTTTTGCGTTCGGCTTGCCCCTCACCCCAGCGCTCTCCCTAAGGAGAGGGAACCGACCGAGGTGTCTTGGGCGATCCATCGACCTGAAAGACCGGGTCGATTATGGATTCGCTACTTCACATACAGGTCGGCATCATTCATGAGCATCCCCCAATCAGTCCCCTCTCCCTCTGGGAGAGGGCTAGGGTGAGGGGCTTTTCAGTCGATGAATAAATCCGGTATCAACGCCGCGTCGCTTTCTCGATCAAATCTGTAGTGATCAAACTCCGCCACGCCGCTCTCGCGCAAAATCTCCTCATCAATCAACAATCGCCCGGTGATTTTCCGTCCGCGGCTATCCAAAATCACATGCGCCGCATCCGCCATAATCGCTGGCGTGCGCGCATGCTTGAACGACTCCCGCGAGCCCAGCTGAAACTCGATGGCAGCGGTGGCGATCATGGTCTGCGGCCATAACGAATTGACGCTGATGCCGTAGGCCGCAAATTCCTCGCTCATGCCCAGGGTCAGCATGCTCATGCCGTACTTGGTCACGGTGTAGGGGCTGTATTGGGCGAACCATTTGCTTGCCAGGTTCAGCGGTGGGGAAAGGTTGAGGATGTGCCCGCCGCTCTTCTTCAGATAGGGCAGGGCAGCCTGACTGCACAGCAGCACGGCGCGGGTGTTGATCTGGTGCATCAGGTCGAAGCGCTTGAGTTCGATGTGCGCAACCCCGGTCAACTTGATCGCCCCGGCGTTGTTGACCAGTGCATCGATGCCGCCGAAATGCTCACTGGCCTTGACCATCGCCTGATGCACGGCGGCTTCATCGCGCACATCCACCTGCAAGGCCAGCGCTTTGCCTCCTGCGTCTTCGACTTCCTTCGCGACGCTGAAGATGGTGCCGGGCAGTTTGGGGTGCGGCTCCGCGCTTTTAGCTGCAATCACAATGTTGGCCCCGTCCCGCGCCGCCCGCAGCGCAATTTCACGACCGATCCCACGGCTGGCGCCGGTAATGAACAGGGTTTTGCCTTGTAAGGACATGCGTGCGCTCCTGATTATTATTGTCTGAGCGAATGGAACGGCTCGTCAGACAATGTAGACGAAGTCTTCAGGTGTACACGGTCACTGTGGCGAGGGAGCTTGCTCCCGCTGGGGCGCGAAGCGGCCCTGAAGTCTGAGAATGCGGTCTGTCAGGCAGACCGCATTGGCTGGCTTTACGGCGGCTGCGCCGCCGAGCGGGAGCAAGCGCCCTCGCCACAGGAGGATGCAGATAGATGTCAGTGAGACATCACTTCCCGAATATCCGCCGCCAATTCGCGCACGCGGTCTTCTTCGGTGTCCCACGAACACATGAAGCGTGCGCCGCCGTCGCCAATGAAGGTGTAGAAGCGCCAGTTGCGGGCGGTCAGTGCGGCGATGGCAGGTTCCGAGAGCTGCAGGAACACGCCGTTGGCCTGTACCGGGAACATCAGTTCCACGCCAGGGATGTCGCTCACCAGCTCAGCCAGCAGTTGCGCGCAGTGGTTGGCATGGCGGGCGTATTTGAGCCAGGCGTCGTTTTCCAGGATGCCGACCCACGGCGCCGACAGAAAGCGCATCTTTGACGCAAGCTGCCCGGCCTGTTTGCAGCGGTAGTCGAAGTCTTCGGCCAGTTTCTGGTTGAAGAACAGAATCGCTTCCCCCACCGCCATGCCGTTTTTCGTGCCGCCGAAGCACAGCACATCGACCCCGGCCTTCCAGGTCAGGTCGGCCGGCGAGCAGCCAAGGAATGCGCAGGCGTTGGAGAAGCGCGCGCCGTCCATGTGCAGGTTCAGGCCCAGCTCTTTACAGGTGGCGCTGATGGCGCGGATTTCTTCCGGGGTGTAGACGCTGCCGACTTCGGTAGCCTGGGTCAGGGTCACGACGCGTGGTTTCGGGTAGTGGATGTCCTGGCGCTTGAGGGCGACCTCGCGGATCGATTCCGGGGTCAGCTTGCCGTTTACGGTGCGGGCAGTGAGCAGTTTGGAGCCGTTGGAGAAGAATTCCGGCGCGCCGCATTCGTCGGTTTCGACGTGGGCGGTTTCCGAGCAGATCACGCTGTGGTAACTCTGGCACAGCGACGACAGGGCCAACGAGTTGGCGGCGGTGCCGTTGAAGGCGAAGAACACTTCGCAGTCGGTTTCAAACAGTTTGCGGAAATCATCCGAGGCGCGTGCGGTCCACTCATCGTCGCCATAGGCGCGTTGGTGGCCATGGTTGGCCTGTTCCATGGCAGCCCAGGCTTCAGGGCAGATACCGGAGTAGTTGTCGCTGGCGAATTGTTGGCTCTTGTCGGTCATGGCCTGCTTCCGTGGTCGATGATGGTGCGCACTGTACCCAAGATTGCCGGGAGAACACACGCGATGTGTCTGTCAGAAAAATACAAAGTCTGTGGGCAATTATGCACATGACGACACGCGACGGCGCGCTGGATCTGCTCAAGTGGCTGGCGCTGCTGTGCATGGTGCTCGATCACCTGCGTTATGTCGGTCATCCGGTGGATCTGCTCTATGTGCCGGGGCGATTGGCCTTTCCCTGGTTCTGCCTGGCCATGGCGGCCAATCTGGCGCGGGCACGCATGGCGACCGCCGGCAGTCAGTGGCGTTACCTGGGCTGGTTGTTGCTGTTTAGTGCGCTGAGCGAAATCCCCTACCGGCTGTACATTCCTGATCCCGACACCTTAAACGTGCTGCCCACCCTGACGCTGGGCTTGTTGGTGGCACGTGGCTGGCAGGATCGAACATCGGCATCGCGACTGTTGGCCGTGATTGCCCTGGTGATGGGCGGACTGTTCTCGCCGCGCCTGATGTTCGGTTTTTTCGGGGTGCTACTGCCGTTGGCCCTGCTGCTGGTGATCAGGCGTCCCTGGTATTTCGCGTTGCTGCCGGGGCTGGTGTGTCTGGCGGCCAATGAATGGCGGGTGCTGATTTATGCCGCGAAGCTGGGCAACAGTGCCGCCGTTCCCGGCATTGCCGCTTGTCTGATTGCGCCACTGTTGGGGGTGCTGCTTTTGCGACATGCCCAAGGCATCCATCCACCTCCGATGCGACGCTGGGCGTACGGGCTCTATCCCGCGCATTTCTTCGTACTTCTGGCCCTGCGCCAACTCATCGCCTGACATCGTCCCCTGTGGCGAGGGAGCTTGCTCCCGCTGGGTTGCGAAGCAGCCCCAATGCGATTCACCAGACACATTGCATAGGCCGGTTATGCGACTGCTTCGCAGTCGAGCGGGAGCAAGCTCCCTCGCCACAAAGGTCTGGCTGCGACCGACCTTTTTCAGTCATGTCGTAAACGCACCTTTGCGTGGCGTCCATAGGCATTTGACCACTCGAAGCCGGTCATACCATCGCATCCAAAGGGCACTGCCTTAGTGCAGAGGCCTCACCGAGACGAATGGCGCACCGCCGCCGCTGGGAGAGACGCGATGTTCAGCAAGCAAGACCAGATCCAGGGTTACGACGATGCACTGCTGGCGGCGATGAATGCCGAGGAGCAACGCCAGGAAGATCACATCGAGCTGATCGCGTCAGAGAACTACACCAGCAAACGCGTGATGGAAGCGCAAGGCAGCGGCCTGACCAACAAATACGCCGAAGGTTATCCGGGCAAGCGTTATTACGGTGGCTGCGAGCACGTCGACAAAGTCGAGGCGCTGGCCATTGAACGCGCCAAGCAACTGTTCGGCGCCGATTACGCCAACGTCCAGCCGCACTCCGGCAGCCAGGCCAACGCCGCGGTTTACCTCGCGCTGCTGAATGCGGGCGACACCGTGCTCGGCATGAGCCTGGCCCACGGCGGTCACCTGACCCACGGCGCCAAGGTGAGTTTCTCCGGCAAGCTCTACAACGCGGTGCAATACGGCATCGACACCAAAACCGGCCTGATCGACTACGACGAAGTCGAACGTCTGGCGGTCGAACACAAACCGAAAATGATCATCGCCGGGTTCTCGGCCTACTCCAAAACCCTGGACTTCCCGCGTTTCCGGCAGATCGCCGACAAAGTGGGCGCCTACTTCTTCGTCGACATGGCCCACGTGGCCGGTCTGGTTGCCGCTGGCCTGTACCCGAACCCGCTGCCGTATGCGGATGTGGTCACCACCACCACCCACAAGACTCTGCGCGGTCCACGGGGCGGCCTGATTCTGGCCCGTGCCAATGAAGAACTGGAAAAGAAATTCAACGCAGCCGTGTTCCCCGGTGGCCAGGGCGGCCCGCTGATGCACGTGATTGCTGCCAAAGCCGTGTGCTTCAAGGAAGCGCTGGAGCCAGGCTTCAAGGTTTATCAGCAACAAGTGATCGACAACGCCCAGGCGATGGCCGGCGTGTTTATCAAACGTGGCTACGATGTAGTGTCCGGCGGCACCGATAACCACCTGTTCCTGGTGAGCCTGATTCGTCAGGGCCTGACCGGCAAAGAGGCGGACGCAGCACTCGGTCGCGCCCACATCACCGTGAACAAGAACGCCGTACCGAACGATCCACAGTCGCCGTTCGTAACCTCGGGCCTGCGCATCGGCACCCCTGCGGTCACCTCGCGCGGCTTCAAGGTCACCCAGTGCATTGAGCTGGCCGGCTGGATTTGCGACATCCTCGACAACCTCGGCGACGCCGACGTCGAGGCCAACGTTGCCAAGCACGTAGCGGCCCTGTGCGCGGACTTTCCGGTTTATCGCTGAGCGCGGTTTTGGAGTAAATGACTATGCAACGCTACTCAGGCTTCGGCCTCTTCAAACACTCCCTCAGCCACCACGAAAACTGGCAGCGGATGTGGCGCACGCCGACTCCGAAGAAAGTCTACGACGTGGTCATCGTCGGCGGCGGCGGGCATGGTCTGGCGACCGCCTATTACCTGGCCAAGGAGCACGGCATCACCAACGTGGCCGTGGTCGAGAAAGGCTGGCTGGGCGGCGGTAACACCGCGCGCAACACCACCATCGTGCGTTCCAACTACCTCTGGGACGAGTCGGCGCACTTGTATGAACACGCGATGAAACTCTGGGAAGGCCTGTCCCAGGACCTGAACTACAACGTGATGTTCTCCCAGCGCGGCGTCTACAACCTGTGCCACACGCTGCAGGACATCCGTGATTCCGAACGTCGGGTCAGCGCCAACCGCCTCAACGGCGTCGACGGCGAACTGCTCACCGCCCAACAAGTGGCCGACGAGATTCCGTACCTCGACTGCTCGAAAAACACCCGCTACCCGGTGATGGGCGCAACCGTCCAGCGTCGCGGCGGCGTGGCCCGTCACGATGCCGTGGCGTGGGGCTTTGCCCGTGCGGCCGACGCCTTGGGCGTGGACCTGATCCAGCAGACCGAAGTGATCGGTTTTCGCAAGGAAAACGGCGTGTGCATCGGCGTGGAAACCAACAAGGGCTTCATCGGCGCCAAGCGCGTTGGCGTGGTGACTGCCGGTAACTCCGGGCACATGGCCAAACTCGCCGGTTTCCGCCTGCCGATCGAGTCCCACCCGCTGCAAGCGCTGGTGTCCGAGCCGATCAAACCGATTATCGACAGCGTGATCATGTCCAACGCCGTGCACGGTTACATCAGCCAGTCCGACAAGGGCGACCTGGTGATCGGTGCCGGTATCGACGGCTACAACGGCTACGGCCAGCGCGGTTCGTACCCGGTGATCGAGCACACCATCCAGGCCATCGTCGAGATGTTCCCGGTGCTGTCCCGCGTGCGCATGAACCGCCAGTGGGGCGGCATCGTCGACACCACGCCGGACGCGTGCCCGATCATCTCGAAAACCCCAGTGCCGAACATGTTCTTCAACTGCGGTTGGGGCACCGGTGGCTTCAAGGCAACACCTGGCTCGGGCAACGTGTTTGCCGCCAGCCTCGCCAAGGGTGAAATGCACCCGCTGGCGGCACCTTTCTCCATCGACCGTTTCCACAACGGTGCGTTGATCGATGAACATGGCGCAGCAGCAGTCGCCCACTAACAAAGCCTCATGAAAACTACTGCGCTCGGCAATACTGCGTTAAAAACAGGCTCGAAATGCTCACTTAGTAAACTAAGCTCCGCTTTCTCTCCTGTTTTTGCCTTGTCTTGCCTTCGCTCGCTACGTTCTCAAGAGGCTTGAGAGGAGAAATCCCTATGTTGCATATCTTCTGTCCTCATTGCGGTGAGCTGCGCTCCGAAGAGGAATTCCATGCTTCCGGCCAGGCGCATATCCCGCGCCCGCTGGACCCGAATACCTGCACCGACGAGGAGTGGGGCGACTACATGTTCTTCCGTGACAACCCGCGCGGGTTGCACCACGAACTGTGGATTCACGCCGCCGGTTGCCGTCAGTACTTCAACGCGACCCGCGACACCGTGACCTATGAAATTCTCGAAACCTACCTGATCGGCACCAAGCCACAGTTCACCGACAAGGCAGACAGTCCGAAAGTGGCCGCGCAGGCTCTGGGAGCGAAGGTATGAGCCAGATCAATCGCCTGTCCAACGGTGGACGGATCGACCGCAACAAAGTCCTCAGCTTCACCTTCAACGGTCAGAGCTACAAAGGCTTTGAAGGTGATTCCCTGGCCGCTGCACTGCTGGCCAACGGCGTCGACATCATCGGTCGCAGCTTCAAGTATTCCCGCCCACGCGGCATTTTTGCAGCGGGCGCCGAAGAGCCGAACGCGGTGTTGCAGATCGGCGCCACCGAAGCCACGCAGATTCCCAACGTACGCGCCACGCAACAAGCGCTGTATCAAGGTTTGGTCGCCACCAGCACCAACGGCTGGCCGAGCGTGAACAACGACATGATGGGGATTCTCGGCAAGGTCGGCGGCAAGCTGATGCCGCCGGGTTTCTACTACAAAACCTTCATGTACCCGCAATCGTTCTGGATGACCTACGAGAAGTACATTCGCAAGGCCGCAGGTCTTGGCCGTTCGCCGACCGAGAACGATCCGGACACCTACGACTACATGAACCACCACTGCGACGTGCTGATCGTCGGCGCTGGCCCGGCCGGTCTGGCGGCGGCACTGGCGGCTGCGCGCAGCGGCGCCCGGGTGATCCTGGCCGATGAGCAGGAAGAGTTCGGCGGCAGCCTGCTCGATTCCCGCGAAAGCCTCGACGGCAAGCCGGCCACCGAGTGGGTCGCCAGTGTCATCACCGAACTGAAAGACACCCCGGACGTGCTGCTGTTGCCGCGTGCGACCGTCAACGGTTACCACGACCATAACTTCCTGACCATTCACGAGCGCCTCACCGATCACCTCGGCGACCGCGCCCCGATTGGCCAGGTGCGTCAGCGTATCCACCGGGTTCGCGCCAAACGCGTGGTGCTGGCGACAGGCAGCTGCGAGCGTCCATTGGTTTACGGCAACAACGACGTACCGGGCAACATGCTGGCCGGTGCAGTTTCCACTTACGTACGTCGCTACGGCGTAGCGCCGGGCAAAAAACTGGTGCTGTCCACCAACAACGACCACGCTTACCGCGTGGCGCTGGACTGGCTCGATGCCAGTCAGCAAGTGGTGGCCATTGCCGATGCGCGGAGCAACCCGCGCGGCGCGCTGGTGGAAGAAGCACGGGCCAAAGGCATTCGCATCCTGACCGGCAGCGCGGTGATCGAAACCCGTGGCAGCAAACGCGTGACGGCGGCCCGCGTGGCGGCCATCGACGTCAAGGCACACACCGTCACCAGTCCAGGTGAATGGCTGGACTGCGACCTGGTGGCCAGTTCCGGCGGCTACAGCCCGGTGGTTCACCTGGCCTCGCACTTGGGCGGTAAACCGACCTGGCGCGAAGACATCCTCGGTTTCGTACCGGGCGAAGCACCGCAGAAACGCGTGTGCGTCGGCGGTATCAATGGCGTCTACGGCCTCGGCGATTCGCTGGCCGACGGTTTTGAAGGCGGCGTGCGCGCGGCGGCCGAAGCCGGGTTCCAAACGGTCGAAGGCGTGCTGCCCAAAGCCTTGAGCCGTCTTGAAGAACCGACCCTGGCGCTGTTCCAGGTGCCGCATGAAAAGAACACCGCACGGGCGCCGAAGCAATTCGTCGACCTGCAAAACGACGTCACCGCAGCCGCCATCGAACTGGCAACCCGCGAAGGCTTCGAGTCGGTTGAGCACGTCAAGCGCTACACCGCGCTGGGCTTCGGCACTGATCAGGGCAAACTCGGTAACGTCAACGGCCTGGCGATTGCCGCCCGTTCGCTGAACGTGACCATCCCGCAGATGGGCACCACCATGTTCCGCCCGAACTACACGCCGGTCACATTTGGCGCGGTAGCCGGCCGTCACTGTGGGCACATCTTCGAGCCGGTGCGTTACACCGCGCTGCAAGCCTGGCACGTGAAGAACGGCGCCGAGTTCGAAGACGTCGGCCAGTGGAAGCGCCCTTGGTACTTCCCGAAAAACGGCGAAGACCTGCATGCCGCCGTCAAACGCGAATGCCTGGCTGTGCGTGAAAGCGTCGGCCTGCTGGATGCTTCGACGCTCGGCAAGATCGACATTCAAGGGCCGGATGCCCGTGAGTTCCTCAACCGCATCTACTCCAACGCCTGGACCAAGCTCGACGTGGGCAAGGCCCGCTACGGCCTGATGTGCAAGGAAGACGGGATGGTCTTCGATGACGGCGTAACCGCCTGCATCGGCGACAACCACTTCCTGATGACCACCACCACGGGCGGCGCGGCACGCGTGCTGCAATGGCTGGAAATCTACCAACAGACCGAATGGCCAGACCTGAAGGTGTACTTCACCTCGGTCACCGACCACTGGGCAACCATGACCCTGTCGGGGCCGAACAGCCGCAAGCTGCTCAGCGAAGTCACCGATATCGACCTGGACAAGGACGGCTTCCCGTTCATGACCTGGAAAGAAGGCCTGGTGGGCGGTGTGCCGGCGCGGGTGTTCCGGATCTCGTTTACCGGTGAGCTGTCGTACGAAGTCAACGTGCAGGCCGACTATGCGATGGGCGTGCTGGAAAAAATCGCCGAGGCCGGCAAGAAGTACAACCTGACGCCGTACGGCACCGAAACCATGCACATCCTGCGGGCGGAGAAGGGTTTCATCATCGTCGGCCAGGACACCGACGGCTCGATGACCCCGGACGACCTGAATATGGGCTGGTGCGTCGGCCGCACCAAACCGTTCTCGTGGATCGGCTGGCGTGGGATGAACCGCGAAGACTGCGTGCGTGATCAGCGCAAACAGTTGGTGGGCCTGAAGCCAATCGACCCGACCAAATGGCTGCCGGAAGGTGCGCAACTGGTGTTCAACACCAAGCAGGCGATCCCGATGAGCATGGTTGGTCACGTGACCTCCAGCTACTTGCACAACTCCCTCGGCTATTCGTTTGCCATGGGCGTGGTCAAGGGCGGCTTGAAGCGCATCGGCGAGCGGGTGTTCGCACCGCTGGCCGACGGCAGCGTGATCGAGGCGGAAATCGTTTCTTCGGTGTTCTTCGATCCGAAAGGTGATCGCCAGAACATTTAATGGTCTTGAGTCCTGTGGGCGCGCTGTTAAACCGCGTCGTCTGCATCGCGAGCAAGCTCGCTCCCACAGGATTGAAGTAGCCAGAAAAGTTTGTGTCAGGCATCAGTTCACTGTGGGAGCGAGCTTGCTCGCGATGGCGGTAGACCCGCCACCACAAGAGCCGGAACCAACAGAATTCAGGAAAGGTGCTTTATGACCGCAGCCAATGTTTACCAACAACGCCCAACCACCGGGGCCAAGGCCGAGTCGTCGCTGCATCATGCCGACCTCGCCAGCCTGGTGGGTAAGGGCCGTAAAAACGCCGGTGTCACTGTGCGTGAAAAGAAACTCCTGGGCCACCTGACCCTCCGTGGCGACGGCCACGATGCCGCGTTCGCCGCTGGCGTGCACAAGGCTTTGGGCATTGAGTTGCCGGGGGCGCTGACGGTCGTGGTCAAAGGCGAAACCAGCCTGCAATGGCTGGGGCCGGACGAATGGCTGCTGATCGTGCCCACCGGTGAAGAGTTCGCCGCCGAGCAAAAACTGCGTGAAGCCCTGGGCGACCTGCACATCCAGATCGTCAACGTCAGCGGCGGCCAGCAGATTCTTGAACTGAGCGGCCCGAAAGTCCGCGAAGTGCTGATGAAGTCCACCAGCTACGACGTGCACCCCAACAACTTCCCGGTGGGCAAGGCCGTGGGCACGGTGTTCGCCAAGTCGCAACTGGTGATCCGCCATACCGCTGAAGACACCTGGGAATTGCTGATCCGTCGCAGCTTCTCGGATTACTGGTGGCTGTGGTTGCAGGATGCGGCGGCTGAGTATGGGTTGAATGTTCAGGCGTAATGATCGGCCCATCTGTGGCGAGGGAGCTTGCTCCCGCTCGGCTGCACAGCAGTCGTAAAACCTGAGTCTGCGTTCCTCCTGAAGGATCGCGGTTGCTGATTTTTGGGTCGCTTCGCAACCCAGCGGGAGCAAGCTCCCTCGCCACAAGGTTGCGTCAGTTTTCGCAGTCGCGAAGGTATTTTCGAACAGGAGTCACCAAACGATGAGCCGCGCCCCAGACACATGGATCCTGACCGCCGATTGCCCGAGCGTCCTGGGCACGGTCGATGCGGTGACCCGCTTTCTGTTCGAGCAGGGCTGCTACGTCACCGAGCACCACTCCTTCGATGACCGACTCTCGGGTCGCTTCTTCATTCGGGTGGAATTCCGTCAACCCGAGGACTTCAACGAGCAGGCGTTCCGCGCAGGGCTGGCCGAACGGACCGACGCGTTCGGCATGATCTTCGAGCTGACACCGCCGCACCACCGGCCAAAAGTGGTGATCATGGTGTCCAAGGCCGATCACTGCCTCAACGATTTGCTCTATCGCCAGCGCATCGGCCAGTTGTCGATGGACGTGGTCGCAGTGGTGTCCAACCACCCGGACCTCAAGCCGTTGGCCGACTGGCATGAGATTCCCTATTACCACTTCCCGCTCGACCCGAACGACAAGCCCTCGCAAGAGCGGCAGGTCTGGCAGGTGATTGAAGACTCCGGCGCCGAACTGGTGATCCTCGCCCGTTACATGCAGGTGCTGTCGCCAGAGCTGTGCCGCAAGCTCGACGGCAAGGCGATCAATATCCACCACTCGTTGCTGCCCGGTTTCAAAGGCGCCAAGCCGTATCACCAGGCCTACAACAAGGGCGTGAAACTGGTCGGCGCCACGGCGCACTACATCAACAACGACCTGGACGAAGGCCCGATCATCGCCCAGGGCGTGGAAGCGGTGGATCACAGCCATTACCCCGAAGATTTGATCGCCAAAGGTCGGGATATCGAAGGGCTGACGTTGGCGCGTGCCGTTGGTTATCACATTGAGCGACGGGTGTTCCTGAACGCCAATCGCACGGTCGTTCTTTAGATTTCTGGGGCCGCTGCGCAGCCCATTCGCGAGCAAGCTCGCTCCCACAGGGGGCTGTGTCAGTACACAGATCTCAGACACACCCTAGATCCAATGTGGGAGCGAGCTTGCTCGCGATGAGGCCCTTACAAGCAACACAAGAAGCAGCATCTGTACCCGAGCACTTAACGCGCTGCCTGCCTGGGCAACGCGGTTTCATAAAAACAACAGCGAGGTGAAAGCATGTCTGGCAATCGTGGTGTGGTGTATCTCGGCAACGGTAAGGTCGAGGTGCAGAAAATCGACTATCCGAAAATGCAGGACCCGCGCGGCAGGAAGATCGAGCACGGCGTCATCCTGCGTGTGGTTTCCACCAATATCTGTGGTTCGGACCAGCACATGGTGCGCGGTCGCACCACGGCCCAGACCGGTCTGGTGCTGGGCCACGAGATCACCGGTGAAGTGATCGAGAAGGGCAGCGATGTCGAGAACCTGAAGATCGGCGACCTGGTGTCCGTGCCGTTCAACGTCGCATGCGGCCGTTGCCGCTCCTGCAAGGAAATGCACACTGGCGTGTGCCTGAGCGTCAACCCGGCCCGTCCGGGCGGTGCCTACGGTTACGTCGACATGGGCGACTGGACCGGTGGCCAGGCCGAGTACGCGATGGTGCCGTACGCCGACTTCAACCTGCTGAAACTGCCGGACCGCGACCGGGCCATGGAGAAAATCCGCGACCTGACCTGCCTCTCCGACATCCTGCCGACCGGTTACCACGGCGCAGTCACTGCGGGCGTTGGGCCGGGCAGCACGGTGTACATCGCGGGCGCTGGCCCGGTGGGTCTGGCGGCTGCCGCTTCCGCTCGCCTGCTGGGTGCGGCGGTGGTGATCATCGGTGACGTCAACCCGATCCGCTTGGCTCACGCCAAGGCCCAGGGGTTTGAAATCGCCGACCTGTCCCAGGACACGCCGCTGCACGAACAGATCGCTGCACTGCTGGGCGAACCGGAAGTCGATTGCGCCGTCGATGCAGTCGGCTTCGAAGCCCGTGGTCACGGCCATGACGGCGTGAAACACGAAGCGCCGGCCACCGTACTCAACTCGCTGATGGGCGTGGTTCGGGTGGCGGGCAAAATCGGTATTCCGGGCCTGTACGTCACTGAAGATCCGGGTGCTGTGGACGCCGCCGCGAAAATGGGCAGCCTGAGCATTCGTTTCGGTCTGGGCTGGGCCAAATCCCACAGCTTCCACACCGGCCAGACCCCGGTCATGAAGTACAACCGCCAGCTGATGCAGGCGATCATGTGGGACCGGATCAAGATTGCCGACATCGTGGGTGTCGAAGTCATCAGCCTCGACGATGCCCCACGTGGTTACGGCGAATTCGATGCCGGTGTGCCGAAGAAGTTCGTGATTGACCCGCACAAGCTGTTCAGCGCGGCGTAAGGCTTCACGCAATGCAGAACGGCGACCTCAGGGTCGCCGTTTTTTTATCCTCAGAACACCAATCCTGCGGTCCAACCTTGTGGCGAGGGAGCTTGCTCCCGCTGAGCTGCGAAGCAGCTCCAAACCATTCACCTTGGTGTGTCAGTCGAAACCAGTCAGCCGGTTTACGACTGCTGCGCAGTCGAGCGGGAGCAAGCTCCCTCGCCACAGTGCATGGCTACAACCCCGCCAGCGCCCCTTGATACAACACCGGCCCGGTCGGTTGTCCGGTCGGCGAACCGCCTTCAGGTTCAAGGCTGACCGCCAGTGCGATGGGTTTGCCCAGCAGCGCCTGTTGTTCAGTGCTCAACGCAACCCGGCCCTTGCCTCCGGCCGGGATCACACCCAGCGAGACCGGTTTGCCATCGGCCGGAATCGCCCACAGTTCAAGGCTGCGCCCGGGGGCGACGGCGGCCAGGGTCAGCGGATCGACTTGCAGGTAGTCGTCGTGGGCCTTGATCCTCAAGGCCGGTTGCGCGCTGGCGCTGAGCAAGGTCGCGCTGTAATGGGCGCTGTCACGGTTGTAGAGCATGCCCAGCGTCACCGCCAGCAGCAGCGAGCAAATCGCCACCGTCATGCGCAACCAATTCCAGAACGGCCGTTTGGCCGGTACATGCAAGTGTTGTGGCTCGATCCGCGCGTTGATGGCGGTCCACACTCGGTCGGGCACGGGGACTTCCACCAGCGGTTCATTGAGGCTGGCCAGGCTTTCCTGCCACTTGGCCAGCTCCATGCGCAGTTCGGCATCGTCCAGCAACAGCTGTTCGAAACGGCGGCGGGCGGCGGCGGGCATCAGGTCAATGGCGTAGTCGGCGGCGAGGGCGCGGCGCAGGCGTCGGGTTTGATAGTTCATGATTCAAGGCACCTGCGCAGACGCTCCATGCCACGGCGAATCCAGGATTTGACCGAGCCCAGGGGCGCGGCCAGGTACTCGGCCAGTTCAGAGCAGGTCAACCCCTGGAAGTAGGCCACGGTAATCGATTGGCGCTGCATGCCTTCAAGGGTGTTCAGGCAGCGGTTCAACGCGCTGGTTTCACGGTCGTTGCTGAGCAGTTCGTGGGCCGAAGGGGCCTCGTCCACCAGGGCTTGTTCTTCCATATCCGTGAGGGGGCGGTCGCGGTGTTTGCGTAACTGGTCGATGGCCTGGTTGCGGGTGATGTTGATCATCCAGGTCATGGGGGCCGACAAATGGGCCTGATAACGCGAGGCGTTGTTCCAGATGCGCACGAAGCTTTCCTGCAGGACTTCTTCGGCCAGGTCGTTGCGCCCCATGAAACGCAGGGCCACCCCGTGCAGGCGCGGTGCCGCGCTGCGGTAGAGCGTCTCGAACGCATGGCGATCGCCCAGTGAACATTGGGCCAGGAGTTGTCTGAGTGGGTCGGCGTCGGCGATGGAAATGGTCATTCTCCAAGCGAAAGCAGCGCGGTGGCCTGTCAGGGCGCAATGTTCGTAGGCTAGTTCAGCTTGCAGATGCATGCCATTCATCGGGCTCTGCTCCGGGTATCTCGTCTGATATACGTGGCGGCGCTGAAAATGGATGCGTGACCATGGAACAATGCCCCGACAGTTCCGGTCAAAAGGCCAGTTTTCCACCCGCATCAGGGTGGCTTTCAGGGTTCAGGAGTTAGTCTCGATGAAGATTTCCCGTGGTTTTGCTTTGGCTTCACTCATGACCCTGGCGACTGGCCCGGTCTTCGCTGGCGGTTTCAGCCTCAACGACGTGGCCGGTGCCGTGGCCGGCATGCAGGGCGGTGATAAGGCGGCGGCCGCAGCGCCGACCTCGCAAACCGCCGGTTTGTTGAGCGCGCTGGGTGCGTTGAACGTGACCCCGCAACAAGCGGTGGGCGGCACCGGGGCGATGCTGGGGCTGGCGAAAAACCAGCTGAGCTCGACCGATTATTCCCAGTTGGCCAAAAGCGTACCGGGAATCGACAAGCTCTCCGGTGGCGGTGAGTTGGGTGCCCTGAGCGGGTTGCTCGGTTCGTCCGGCAAAGCGGCCGGCCTGGACAACGCACTGGGCAATGTCAAAGACGCCAATGACCTGAACAATGCGTTCGGTGCGCTGGGCATGGACAGCGGCATGATCGGCCAGTTTGCCCCGATCCTTCTGCAATACCTCGGTCAGCAGGGTGTGGGCGGTCCGCTGTTGCAAAGCCTGGGCAGCATCTGGGGCGCCGGTAGCTGATTCAACGACGCTCGGCGCGCAAGGCGTCGATGCGTGAGTCCTTCTCGGTCCAGAGCTGGTTGACCCAGTTCTGGACGTCTTCCCGAAACGCCGGATCGTTTTCGTAATCGCCCTGCCACAACGCCGGATCAAGTTCACGGGTCTTGATGTCGATGATCACGCGCGGCACAGCGCCGCTGATCAAGTCCCAGAAACCCGGAATCCGCGCCTGTGGATAAACCACCGTCACATCCAGCACGCCGTCCAGTTGTTCACCCAACGCTGCCAGGACAAACGCCACGCCGCCGGCCTTGGGCTTGAGCAGGTGCTTGAAGGACGATTGCTGGTCGATGCGTTTGGCCTGGGTGAAACGGGTGCCTTCCAGATAATTGACCACCGTCACCGGTTGGCGCTTGAACAGTTCGCACGCGGCTTTGGTGATGTCCAGGTCCTTGCCTTGCAGCTCCGGGTGCCGGGCCAGAAACGTTTTGCTGTAGCGCTTCATGAACGGGTAATCCAGCGCCCACCAGGCCAGGCCCAGGAACGGCACCCAGATCAATTCCTTCTTCAGGAAAAACTTGAAGAACGGCGTACGGCGGTTGAGGGTCTGGATCAGGGCGGGAATGTCGACCCAGGACTGGTGATTGCTGATGACCAGGTACGAGGTGTCGGGCCGCAGGCCTTCGCCGCCGCGAATGTCCCATTGGGTCGGGATGCACAGGGCAAAGATCAGCTTGTTGATCTCGGCCCAGGTCTCGGCGATCCACATCACCGCCGCGCTGGCGTGATCACGCACGCGTGCGGGCAGGAGCAGTTTGAGCAGGGCAAACACCATCAGCGGGCCAAACAGCACCAGGGTGTTGAGTAACAGCAGCAGGATGACGAAACAGCCGGTGAGCAGGCGGCGCATAAATGACTCTTGGAAACCTTTGGGCGCGCCATGATAAGCAGCTTCGGCCAGCAGGCCAAATCCGGGTGCCGACGAATGTTTCACCTTTGCAGCGATATTCTTTCGGCGCAATGAGGCCACTGGTGGCGAGGGAGCTTGCTCCCGCTGGGCTGCGAAGCGGCCCCAAAACCATGCACCGAGATTTCTCAGGCGTCGGTATTACGACTGCTGCGCAGCCGAGCGGGAGCAAGCTCCCTCGCCACAGAGGCGGTGCTCTAACTTACGATGTTTTTCGCGGTCTAGACTTCAGCGTCAACGCCCATTATTTCTCAAGGGAATCCATTACGTGAAATCCGTCCTCGCATTGTTATCCCTTCTGGCCCTGCCGGTGATGGCTGCCGAGCCGACCCTGTATGGTCGTTACGAATACATCAAATTGCCGGAAATCGGCGGCGAAGTGCTCAAGGCCAAGATGGACACGGGCGCCCTGACGGCGTCGCTGTCGGCCAAGGACATCGAAACCTTCACCCGCGATGGCGAAGAATGGGTGCGCTTTCGCCTCGGCACCAAAGAGGCCAGCAACAAGGTCTACGAGCACAAAGTCTCGCGCATCAGCAAAATCAAAAGCCGCGCCGATGAAGATGACGAGAAGGACGTGGCCGACGTCGCCAAGCGCCCGGTGGTCGACCTGGAACTGTGCCTGGGCAGCATCAAGCGCACGGTCGAGGTCAACCTGACCGACCGCAGCACCTTCAACTACCCCTTGCTGATCGGCGCCAAGGCGTTGCGCGAGTTTGGCGCGGCGGTGAACCCGGCCCGGCGCTTTACCGCTGACAAACCGGACTGCTGAATTGAAGTGGTCTCATTGACGTGGGGTATGGCTTGGGGCACCGTTCGCGCACCTAACTGTCGGGCTCGGACGCCATGCCTCATATCCTGATTGTCGAAGACGAAGCGGCCATTGCCGATACGCTGATTTTTGCCTTGCAGGGCGAGGGTTTCACCACCACCTGGTTGAGCCTGGGCGCTGCGGCGCTTGAGCACCAGCGCGCCACTCCGGCGGATCTGATCATCCTGGACATCGGCCTGCCGGACATCAGTGGTTTTGAAACCTGCAAGCAACTGCGCCGTTTCAGCGACGTGCCGGTGATGTTCCTCAGCGCCCGCGACGGTGAAATCGACCGGGTGGTGGGGCTGGAGATCGGTGCCGACGATTATGTGGTCAAGCCGTTCAGCCCACGAGAAGTGGCCGCGCGGGTCCGGGCGATTCTCAAGCGCATGGCGCCGCGCGCGGTGGTGGAGATCAGCAGCACACTGTTTCAGGTCGACAGCGAGCGGGTGCAGATCAGCTATCGCGGCCAACTCCTGAGCCTGACCCGTCACGAATTTCGCCTGCTGAACTGTTTGCTTGAGCAACCCGAACGGGTCTTCAGCCGCGAGCAATTGCTCGATGCGCTGGGCGTCGCCGCTGACGCCGGTTACGAGCGCAGCATCGACAGCCACATCAAAAGCGTGCGGGCCAAGTTGCGCCTGGTTGCGGCCGATGCCGAACCGATCCAGACCCATCGCGGCCTTGGCTACAGCTACAGCCCGGGGCGCAGCTGATGCCGCTGGGGATCCGGATTTTCCTGGTCTACGTGTTCTTCATCGCCTTGACCGGGTATTTCGTGCTCAACACGGTCATGGAAGAAATCCGCCCCGGCATGCGTCAATCCACCGAAGAAACCCTGGTGGACACCGCGAACCTGATGGCCGAAATCCTGCGCGATGATTTCAAGGCCGGCACCCTGAACCAGAATCGCTGGCCCGAGTTGCTCAAGGGCCTACGGCGAGCGGCAACCGGCGGCGACCATCTGGGGCCTGCCGAAGAACCAGGTCAATCACCGCATCTACGTCACCGACGCCAAAGGCATCGTCCTCCTGGATTCCAACGGCACGGCGGTCGGCCAGGATTATTCGCGCTGGAACGACGTGTACCTGACCCTGCGCGGCGAGTACGGCGCACGCTCGACCCGCAGCCAGCCTGACGATCCCAACTCCTCGGTGATGCACGTCGGCGCACCGATTCGCGACAATGGGCAGATCATCGGCGTGGTCACCGTGGCCAAGCCCAACAGCTCATTGCAACCTTATGTCGACCGCACTGAGCATCGGTTGCTCTGGTACGGCGCGGGCCTGATCGGCCTCGGTTTGCTGTTGGGCGCGTTGCTGTCCTGGTGGCTCAGCGCGGCGCTGCGGCGTTTGACTGCGTACGCCCAGGCGGTCAGCGAAGGTCGGCGGGCCGAGCTGCCGCACTATCGAGGTGGCGAACTGGAGCAACTGGCCACGGCCGTGGAGCACATGCGCACGCAGTTGGAGGGCAAGGCTTACGTCGAGCGTTACGTGCACACCCTGACCCACGAATTGAAGAGCCCGTTGGCAGCGATTCGCGGCGCGGCGGAGTTGCTGCAAGGCGAGATGCCGGTGGTGCAGCAACAGCGTTTCGTCAGCAATATCGACAGCGAAAGTGCGCGCATGCAACTGTTGATCGAGCGTTTGCTGGACCTGGCACAGGTGGAGCAGCGCCAGGGCCTGGAAGAACGTGTGCCGGTGCCGCTGGCGGCATTGGTCGAGGCGTTGCTTGATGCTCAGCACGCCCGGATCGAGCGTAAGCAGTTGCAGGTCGAGCAACGAATTCCTGCGCAACTGCACCTGACGGGCGAGCCGTTTCTGTTGCGCCAGGCCTTGGGCAATCTGCTGGAAAATGCCCTGGACTTCACCCCGGCCCACGGTGTCTTGCGGTTCAGCGCGCAACGGCATGGCGCGTTCATCGACGTGACGCTGTTCAATCAGGCCGAGCCGATTCCCGACTACGCCCTGCCACGTTTGAGCGAGCGCTTCTATTCACTGCCACGGCCCGACAGTGGGCGCAAAAGTACTGGCCTGGGGCTGAACTTCGTGGAAGAAGTGGTGCAGTTGCATGGCGGAACGCTGACCATCGGCAATGTCGAGGGCGGCGTCGCCGTGACGCTGCGTTTGCCTTAGACCACTCTCCACACACTCTCCACATTTCCCCCATAAATCCCCCACACCCGCGCGCCAGACTCTCCCCCATTGAAAAAAGGGAGAGAACCCATGAACCGCAGCTTGACCATGAAACTGGGGGCGATTGCCCTGTTGATCCTGTTGTTGCTGATCCCACTGATGATGATCAGCGGCGTGATCCAGGACCGTCAGCAGTTGCGCGACGGGGTGCTGGAAGATATCGCCCGCAGTGCCAGTTTCAGTCAGCAGATCAGCGGGCCGGTCATGGTGGTGCCGTACCGCAAGGTGGTGCGCACCTGGGTCAGCAACGCCCAGACTCACGAACGTCAGCAGGAGTTGAGTGAAGAACGCGGGCGGTTGTATTTCCTGCCGGAGCGTTTCGAACTCGATGGCAAGGTGCAGACCGAAGTGCGTGCGCGAGGTATCTATGAGGCGCGGCTGTTCCATGCCGACAACCGCATCAGCGGTCAATTCGCGATTCCCGAGCGCTTGGGCATCACCGAGAACTTCGCCGATTACCAGTTCGACGCGCCATTTCTGGCGGTTGGTATCAGCGACATACGGGGCATTGAAAACGCGCTGACGCTGGAACTTGACAGCCAGCGACTGGACTTTGTGCCCGGTACGCAGGTCGGCTGGCTGGGCGAGGGTGTACGGGTGACGTTACCGGCGCTGGATGCGCAAAAAGCCACGCAACTGACGTTCGGTTTTGACCTGCGCCTGCAAGGCACCGGGCATTTGCAGATCACCCCGGTGGGCAAGACCAGCAAAGTGCATCTGGCGGCCAACTGGCCTCATCCGAGTTTCGTCGGCAATTACCTGCCGGCCCAGCGTGAAGTCAACAGCGAGGGGTTCAGCGCCCATTGGCAGACGTCGTTCTTTTCCACCAACTTGCAGGACGTCATGTCCAGTTGTGTCTACGACACGCTGTGCGAAGCGTTCACGAGCCGCAGCTTCGGGGTGAGTTTCATTGATCCGGTGGATCAGTACCTCAAGAGTGATCGGGCGATCAAATACGCACTGTTGTTCATCGTGCTGACATTCGCCGGGTTCTTCCTGTTCGAAGTGCTCAAGAGCATGGCGGTTCACCCGGTGCAATATGCACTGGTGGGTGTGGCACTGGCGTTCTTCTACCTGCTGTTGCTGTCGCTGTCCGAACACATCGGTTTCTCACTGGCTTACCTGCTGTCGGCCAGCGGCTGTGTGCTGTTGATTGGTTTTTATGTCTGCCACGTGCTGCACAGCGTGAGCCACGGGCTGTTCTTTTCGGCGGGGTTGGCGGCGTTGTACGGCTTGCTCTATGGCTTGCTGAGTGCCGAGGATTACGCACTGTTGATGGGCTCGTTGCTGCTGTTCGGCCTGCTCGGCGTGTTCATGGTGCTGACGCGGAAGCTGGATTGGTATGGCGTGGGGTTGAACCGTACCGCCAAGCCCGAGGTGGCTCATGAGTAGGTCGTTGGGGTTGCGCGAAGATCAGCGGGTGGGGGAGGTGTTGGCGGCGCGGATTGTCGGGTTGTTTCCGTTAGATCCATTGTGGTGTCATCGTCGGATCGCCGCCCGGAGCAGGCTCGCTCCACAAGGGATCTCCAGTGAACACAAGGTTTGTGCGCACCACCGATCAACTGTGTGAGCGAGCTTGCTCGCGATGAGCTCGGTGCCGTCAGCGAAGATTTACACCTTCGGTATCGTCGCCAACATCGAAGGCCGTTGACTCACCTCGAAGTACCACCCTGCCAGCTGCGGATTAGCGTCGCGCCATTCCAGGTCCGGATGGCGCAAATCCAGATAGCCCAAGGCGCAGGCAACGCTGATCGCCGCGATATCAAAATGGCTGGTCAGCTCGGCAATCGCATCCTTTTCCAACAAGGTTAACGCGCGGCGGATCTTGTCGCGCTGGGCGTCGAGCCATTCGTTCCAGTGTTTTTCCGGAGGGCGCAGGGCCAGTTCGTAACGGATCATCACCGAGGCGTCCATGATCCCGTCGGCCATCGAGGCCAGGGTCAGGCGCCGCCAGCGGGCGTGGCCTTCGCGAGGGATCAGCGGGTTGCCGACGTGTTGCTGGTCAAGGTAATCGAGGATCACCCGGCTATCGTGCAGCACCGTGCCGTCGGCCAGGCGCAGCGCGGGGATCTTGCCCAGCGGGTTGTCCCGGTTCAGCGCGGCGTCCGGGCTGACCGGGCTGAGCTGACTGTGTTGCAGGGCCACGCGGTTCAGTTGGCCGGTCTCGTGCAGCAGCACCATGACTTTACGGACGAAGGGCGACGCCGGGTTGTGGAACAGGGTCATGCTGGGGGCGGACATGGACATTCCTCTCGATAAGGGACCGGGCCAGTGTAGCCGTTATGACGGCTTCTGATACCCTGCGCGCCCCTTCAAGGAGCACGTCATGCCAAGGATCTATTTCAAACACTTGCTATTGAGCATTGCGCTGATGGCGCTGGGCTGGCTGGCGGTTTATCTGTGCCTCTACCTCGAACCGCGCCCGGTCAGGCCGCCGGGCGAAGGGGGGGTGACCTTGCTCGTCTTCTCGGGTGTGACGTTGATGCTCAGCTCTGTCGCAGGGGCGATTGCCGTGGCGGGCCTGGGGCTTTTCTGGTGGTTGACCCGCCGTGGGGTGACAGCGCGTTTGCGCCTGATGCTGGTGGTGAGCTATTTACCGCTGCTGGGGATCATCTGGGTGAACCTGCAGTTCAGTTTCTGGCATCTGTCGGACAACCTCTACATGCTGTCGGCGATCTTCATTGAACTGGGCTTCCTGGCCTGCCTGGTGCTGGGCTTCCCCAGAGGCCCGAAAGCGTTCGCTACCGCGCCGGTCTCCGGCTGAGTAATCCGCGCACGCCGAACACGGCCGGCACCCCCAGACCGAGCCAGCTCAAGCCATCCCAAATACCGTCCCCGAGCAGCGCCGCGAACAACCCCGCGGCGCTGAGCAGGGCAATCACGGTGGGAATCGTAAAGACCTTCCAGAAATTCGACTGCCGCGGCCTCATGACGTCGCTCCCTCTTGCGCACTCACCGGTTTGGCGGCGGCCTTGCGACGCACGACCCACAAATACACGCCGCTGCCGAGCACGATGATGGTCAGCCCATCCAGCACCGCCCAGAGGATTTTCATCGGCATGCCGCCGTAATCACCGAAATGCAGCGGTTGTGACATGCCCATGGCGTCCATGTACCACGGCCGTTCGGCGATGGCCGTGACCTGCAAGGTGCTGGCGTCGATCAGGACCGGCGTCAGCAGGTGCGAGGTCAGGTGGGTACTGCCTTTCATGAACACCGCGTAATGGTGTTCGCTGGAGAACCGCGTGCCGGGGAACGCAATGAAGTCCGGCTGCATGTCCGGGGCGACTTCGGCGGCGATGTCGAGCAAACGGCTGGCCGGCGCCAATTGGGTCAGCGGCGGCGCGTCACGGTAGGGTTCGATCATCGCGCTCAGGCTTTCGTTGCGCCACGCCGCGATGATCAGGTCGGCGCAGGCGCTGATCACCCCGGTCACGCCCACTACCAGGGCCCAGGTCAGGGTGACCACGCCGATCAGGTTGTGCAGGTCGAGCCAGCGCAGGCGGGTGGATTTGTCGTGGCGCACGGTGGCGAAGGTCTGCCGACGCATGAACGGCAGGTAGAGCACCGTTCCGGAAACAATCGCGACCACAAACAAAATCCCCATGAACGCCAGCAGCAGTTTGCCCGCCAGCCCGGCAAACATGTCCACGTGCAGGCGCAGGATGAACAGCATCAGGCCACCGTTCGCCGACGGCACTTCCAGTGCCTCGCCGGTGCGGGCATCGAGCATGAAGGTGTGGGAAGAATTGGGTTCGGTGCCGGCGGTCCTGGCCATGATCGCGATCACGCCGTTCTTGTCGTCCTCATCCCAGGCCAGGTATTGCATGACGTCGCCGGGGCGATGGGCCTCGGCCTTCACGACCAGTTGCTGCAGGTTCAGTTGCGGGGTGTCGGCTGGCATCGTTCGCAGTTGCGGCGCGTCGCCCAGCAGGTGATCGATCTCGTGATGAAAGATCAGCGGCAGGCCGGTCAGCGCCAGCATCAGCAGGAACACCGTGCAGATCAGGCTGGTCCAGGTGTGGACGAAGGACCAGCGGCGGATGGTTTTGCTTTTCATGAATCATCCAGATGCAAAAGGGCCACGGCTGTGCCGTGACCCTTGTTTACCGCAGGGGTGGGTGAATCACCACTTGTAGTTGACGCTGGCCATCACGTTACGACGGTCGCCGTAGTAGCAGTAGAAACCGTCGCAGGTGGACAGGTATTCCTTGTCGAACACGTTGTTGGCGTTGATGGCGACACTGGCACCCTTGAGCGAGTTGTCCAGGCGACCGAGGTCGTAATGCACGGCGGCATCGTAGACGGTGTAGGCGTCGGTATGACCGTCGGACTTCTTGCTGACGTAGCTCAGGTTGCCCGGCGCAATGTTGTCGGTCTCGCCGATGTAACGCACGCCAAAGCCCAGGCCGAAACCCTCCAGTACGCCGGTGTGCCAGGTGTAGTCAGCCCAGACCGATGCCTGGTTTTCCGGGGTCAGTGTCAACGGACGGTTTTTGTCCTGCGGGTCGCCGACCTTGGTCATTTTGCTGTTGGCGTAGGTGTAGGCGGCGGTGAGCTTGAGGTTGTCGGTGACGTTCCCCACGGCTTCCAGTTCAAAACCGCGCACTTGCGCTTCGCCCAGTGGCCGGCTGACGCCAAGGCTGTCGGTCAGCACGATGTTTTTGCGCGTCAGGTCGTACACGGCGGCGGTCAACAGCATGTCGGTGCCGGGCGGTTGGTACTTGATGCCCAGTTCGTATTGCTGGCCGGTGCTCGGTTCGAATGCCTGGCCCTTGGCGTTGCCGCCACCTTCTGCCTGGAACGACTCGGCGTAGGAGATGTACGGTGTGAAGCCCGAATCAAGGACATAGCTGAGGGCCGCGTTGCCAGTAAACGCGTGGTCGTCGCGAGTGTCGCGCGGGTCATTGGCGATGTTGTAGAACGTGGTGTCGGTGTGCAGCCAGTCCTGACGACCGCCGAGGGTCAGGCGCCAGTTGTCCAGGGCCATCTGGTCCTGGAGGTAGACGCCGGTGCCCTGGCGTTTCTGGTTGTAGTCGTTGTAGGCGAAGTAGTTGACCTTGCTGAAGTCCTGGCCATACACCGGTTTGATGATGTTGCTGGTCGGGGCCTCGCCGAACAGCCATTTGTAATTGGTGTTGACCCGTTGGTGATCCAGGCCCAGCAACAGGGTGTGGGCGATTGCGCCGGTGTTGAAGTCCGCCTGGAAGTGGTTGTCCACGGCGAACTGGCTGATGTCTTCGTCGACGATGTTGGCGCCGCGACGCACGGTGCCGTCATCGCTGACCGCCTGGTCCGGCTTGTTCGGCCAGAAGCTGCCACCCGCGGTAATGCCCTGGAAGGATAGGTCGCTTTTGGTGTAGCGCAGGTTCTGACGGAACTGCCAAACATCGTTCAGGCGATGTTCGAAGGCATAACCGAGCGCGTAATAGGTCTTGTCGTAGAACTCCCAGCTCGGGTCGCCGAGGTTCTTGTGGTACTTCACTTCGCCGGCCGGTGTCGACAGCTTGGTGCCTTGCAACGGCAGGAACTGGCTGGTGATGCCGGTATCGTCGCGATTGAACTGGCTGAGGAACGTCAGCTTGGTGTCTTCGTCGATGTTCCAGGTCAGGCTCGGCGCGATGTTGTAGCGTTTGTCTTCGTTGTGGTCGATGGCGGTGTTGCTGTCGCGGACCACGCCGCTGACGCGGTACAGGAACTGGCCTTCATCATCGATGGGGCCGGTGCTGTCGAAACTGATTTGCTTGCGCTGGTAGCTGCCGACCTGCACTTGCACTTCATGGCCGCTGATGGCTTCCGGGCGACGGCTGACCATGTCCAGCAAGCCGCCGGGCGGGGTTTGGCCGTAGACCGACGACGCCGGGCCACGCAGCAGTGCCACGCGTTCCAGGTCCCAGGTTTCGAGCTTGGGCATGGTGTAGGTGCCCTTGGGTAGCGGCAACCCGTCGAGGAACTGGGTCGGTTCAAAGCCGCGTACTTTCAGCCATTCGGCGCGGCTGTCGCTGCCGTAGCTGCTGGCGACCACGCCGGGCATGTAGCGCACGGCGTCGTCGAGGTTCTGCACGGCGCGGTCATTCATCTGCTCGCGGGTGGCGATTGAAATCGAACGCGGCACTTCACGCAGCGCGGTATCGGTCTTGGTCCCGGAAGCGGTGCGGGTGGCGACGTAGCCGTCCACCGGCCCCCAGGCGCTTTCGCTGTTTTCCTGACCCAGGATGCTGGTGGCCGGCAGGGCCAACGCGCCCTCGGGCACGGCGACCAGGCTGAAGGTGCCGGCACTGCTTTGTTCCAGTTGCAGGCCGGTGCCATGCAGTGCTTCACGCAGGGCGCCGGCGGCGTCGAACTGGCCGTTGACTGGCGCCGAGGTTTTGCCCGAGGCCAGCGACGGGTTGAGGCTCAGGGCGAGGCCGGCCTGGCTGGCGATCTGGTTCAGGGTGCTGGCCAACGGGGCGGCCGGCAGGTTGTAGGCGCGCACGCTGGACGCCTGTTCGGCGGCGATCAGCGGGCTGCTGGCCAGCGGGGTGCACAGGGCAATGGCCACAGCCAACAGGCTGGGGCGCAACAAGGTGTCTAGCGAGCGGGACATACGACGGCTCCGAATGAAAGTATTTCTCAATTGCCTAGGTGCCGGACGAGATTCGAAAAGTGATAGGGCAAGATGAAAATAATTTCGATTCAGTAAAGAACGGTTACAGATTGCAGGTTTTTGGCGGCTTATCAGACGCCGCAGGACTCAGGGTTTTGTATTGGCCTTCGCCACCACCGTCACCCACCACGGCGTGTGCTGTTCGATCTGCACGGGCAGGGTCGGCAGCAGGGCGGTCAGGGCCAGGTCAGTGTTGTTCAGCGGAAAGCTGCCGGTGATCCGCAGGTCAGCAATCTCCGGCGCCACGCCCAGATACCCGCGCCGGTAGCGACCCAGTTCATGCACCAGGTCTTCCAGCCGCGCGTTGTCCACCACCAGCATGCCGCGTGTCCAGGCATCGGCGCCGGTGTTCAGCGCCTGCATCGGGCCAAGGCCGTTGCCGCGCATCAGCACCTGCTGGCCTTCGTGGAGAATCTGTTCGTCGGGGCTGCCTTGCGGGCGTGCCGCCACCGCCGACTTGAGCACGCCGAGGCGCGTGCCGTCGTCCTCGCGTTTGACCAGGAACCGCGTCCCGAGCGCACGCATCTGACCGTCGCGGGTTTCGACGATGAATGGTCGGGTGTCGTTGTGGCCGGTCTCGATAAGGATTTCGCCTTCTTGCAGAACGATTCGCCGCTGCTTTTCATCAAACCGCACATCCAGCGCACTGTGGGTGTTCAGGTTGATGACCGTGCCGTCGGCCAGGTGCAGGGTGCGTTGTTCGCCGGTGGCGGTGCGTTGATCGGCCAGCCAGTAATCGAGCGGCATGTAGCGGTCGCCGACGAACAACGCGAGCCCGACTACCAGCAGCACGCTGGCGACTCCGCTGCCCAGTTTGCGGACCTGTCGGCGAATGCCTTCGCGAGACTGCAACAACGCCGTGCGGGCTGGCCCGTTGGCGACACTGAAGCGTTGATCGAGCATGCCCAGTTGCCGCCAGGCACGGGCGTGTTCTTCATCGGCGGCGTGCCATTTGGCGAACTCTTCGCGCTCCACCGGGCTACCGCTGCCGGCGTCCAGCGACAATTGCCAGGCGATAGCGGCATCGAGCACCCGTGCCGAGACCGGTTTCGAGCTGACCTGATTCATAGCGGTTCGCCGTACAGCGCCACGTAACACTGGCGAATGCCTTGCGCCAGGTACTGCCGCACGCGAGGCACGGAGACACCGAGGCGTTCGGCGATCTCGGCGTGGCCGAGGCCGTCGAGGCGGTTATAGAGGAACGCTGCACGGGCCTTGCTCGAGAGTTTGCCGAGCAGACGGTCGATGGCCTTGAGGTCTTCGAGGATCAGTTGCTGCTCTTCGATGGAAGGGTGTTGCGCTTCCGGAGTCAACATCAGTTCGGTGAGGTAGGCCTGTTCCAGCGCGGCGCGGCGGAAATAGTCGAACAACAGCCCCTTGGCGATGGCCACCAGAAACGCCCGGGGTTCGCGGGGTTCCTTCAGTTCGTCACGCCCCAGCAAGCGCACGAAGGTGTCCTGGCTCAGGTCTTCGGCCCGCGACGGGCACGCCACATTGCGCCGCAACCAGGCCAGCAGCCAGCCGCGATGGTCGCGATACAACGCACCAACGAGCTCACTGTGAGGGCTTTGGACTGACGACAAGGGGCTTCACCGAATAGACGTTTAAACTAACGAGAATTATTCGCGATTGTGTCAGAGGCCATGGATGGGCGCAATTGGCGTTGGTCGGGTGGTTTTGGCTCGGGGGCGACCTGTAGGGCCGAGTTATCGTTTTCGCGGGCAAGCCACGCTCCCACAGTTTCTAAGTCGTTCGCGAAATGGGTAAACGACTCAATACCTGTGGGAGCGGGCTTGCCCGCGAAGGCGTTAGAGCAGGTGCCAGGGATCAGAAGGAAGGCACCCGCTGTCTGCGTTTCCACTGACTCAACCGCTGTTGCAGGTTCAACGGGCTGTGAATCTGCTGCGCGCGCGCGCGGCTGAACAGGATCAAGGCCAGCTCCGCGGTGGCCAAGGCGTCGGCACTGGCGTTATGGCGATCGAAGACCTGCAACTTGAACCAGTCGACCCAGTCATCCAGCCCGGCTTCACGGATGTGTGCCTGCGGGCACAACAGCGGCGCCATGTCGGCGACGTCGAGAAACGGGTGCTGCAAGCGGTAACCCAGGCTGTCCTTCAAGGCGCGCCCGAGCATGTGCTGATCGAACGGCGCATGAAACGCCAGCACCGGGCTGTCGCCGACGAACTCCATGAAATCGAGCAACGCTTCCAGCGGATCACAACCGGCGGCAATCGCACTCGGCCCCAGCTCATGCAGCAACACGCTGGGCCCCAGTTTGTGTTCGCTGCGATACAAGGTCCGCTCGAACTGTTGGCTGAAATCGATGGCACCGTCCTCGATCACCACCGCGCCGATGGACAGCACCACGTCTTTATTCAGGTTCAACCCGGTGGTTTCCAGGTCAAGCACCACCCAGCGCTGCTCGCGCAGGCTGCATTCGCTCAGGCTGGGCGCTGGCGGCAGCCGTTCCAGACGGTGTTGCTGCTCGCGGCTCAAGGTCGGCGCGGCCGGGCGCAGCCAGGAAAACAGGTTCATAGCTGATACCGCAGGGTCAGGCTGCTTTGCAGGCGTTGGGCCTGACGCAGGGATTCACGCAAAATCCGTCGGTCCAGGTGATTGAGGCTGTCAGGATCGACCCGGTTGGAGTAGGGCAGGTTCTCGCGGGTCTGTCGCTGATGTTGCTGCATACGGGTTTGCTGGATGAAGTGGTAGGCCTCTTCATACGCCGCGCCGTCCAGGCGTTCGATAACGTCTTTGTCCACCAGTTGGCGCAAGCGCTCCAGGGTGTTGTTGGCATCGATGCCATTGGCCAGCGCAAGCAGCCGGGCGCCATCGACGAAGGGCGTGAGGCCCTGGACTTTCAGGTCGAGGGTGGCTTTCTCGCCGTTCTTTTTCGCCAGCACGAACTCGCGGAAGCGTCCCACGGGTGGGCGCTGGCGCAAGGCATTCTCAGCGAGCATGCGCTGGAACAGTCGGTTGTCGGCGACCTGATCAAGGACCCCGCGTCGCAACTGCGCGCAGCTGTGTTCATCGCCCCAGACCACCCGCAGGTCGAAATAGATGCTGGAGGCCAGCAGGTTTTCCGGCGTGGCCTCGCGGATAAACGCGGCGAAACGCCGGGCCCATTCGGCGCGGGACAAACACAGCTCGGGGTTGCCGGCCATGATGTTGCCCTTGCACAAGGTGAAGCCGCAAAGCACCAGGCTCTGGTTGATCTGTTGGGCGATGGGCAATAGCTTGCTGCGAATCTCGGCGGCGTGGGCCGCGTCCTGCGCGTCGAAAAGGATGCCGTTGTCCTGATCGGTGTGCAGCGTTTGTTCGCGGCGACCTTCGCTGCCAAAGCACAACCAGCTGAACGGCACGCCGGGGTCGCCGCGCTCGGCGAGGGTCAGTTCGATCACTCGGCACACGGTGTGGTCGTTGAGCAGTGTGATGATGTGGGTGATCTGCGTCGAAGAGGCGCCGTGGGCCAGCATGCGCTCCACCAGTTGACCGATCTCGCCCCGTAGCGCGACCAGGTTTTCCACGCGCGGTGCATTGCGGATGGTACGAGCCAGGTGCACCAGGTCGACCCGTTGCAGGGAAAACAGATCACGCTCGGACACCACGCCACACAGCCGCTGGTCTTTCACCAGGCAAACGTGGGCGATGTGCCGTTCGGTCATGGCAATGGCCGCGTCGAATGCGCTGTGGTCCGGCGTCAGGGAAAACGGCGCCTGGGTCATGTGGTGTTCGATGGCCTGGTTGAAGTCGCTGGTGCCGTCGGCGACTACCTGACGCAAATCGCGCAGGGTAAAAATGCCGATGGGGGCCTTGTGCTCATCGACCACCACGATGCTGCCCACTTGTTGCTCGTGCATCTGGGTCACCGCTTCGCGCAGCGGGGTCGTCGGGCGACAGGTTACCGGGTGGCGCATGGCCAATTCACCGAGCCGGGTGTTGAGCGAGTACTGGGTGCCGAGGGATTCCACGGCTTTTTGCTGCACTTGCTGATTGACCTGATCCAGCAAACTGCTGACGCCGCGCAGGGCAAAGTCGCGAAAGGCGTTGGACAGCGCAAACAGTTTGATGAACGCCAGCTTGTTCAACTGGAGGCAGAAAGTGTCTTCGGCCGCCAGGTGTTCGGTGCGCGTGGCGCGCTCACCCAGCAGCGCGGCCAGCGGAAAACATTCACCGGTGGCGATTTCAAAGGTGGTTTCGGTGCCACCCTTGGCGGTGTGCGGGCGTTCACCCACGACCCGGCCTTGCTTGACGATGTAGAAGTGTTCCACTGGACCGTCGGCGGGTTTGATGATGCTCTCGCCCGGGCTATAGAAACGCAGCTGGCATTGTTCGACCAGGTAGACCAGGTGCGCGTTTTCCATCTGGTTGAACGGCGGGAAACGCTGAAGAAACTGCAAGGTGCCCTGGATGTTCTGCAACACCGCGGTTTTCCCGGCCTGGGTGAATGCGTCCGTTTTGCTCATAACCATTACCGCAGTCTTTTTGAATTGTTGTTGTCGGATCATCAGCTATGGTCAGCCTGTACGTGCAGCGTGCCCATTGGACGTAAGTCTAGGTGGCCGAGTGCCAGTCGCGATTTCGGAAATGCCCTACGCAGTAACTGCGTAAACCGCG
This sequence comes from Pseudomonas purpurea, assembly GCF_039908635.1. Classification (NCBI taxonomy): domain Bacteria; kingdom Pseudomonadati; phylum Pseudomonadota; class Gammaproteobacteria; order Pseudomonadales; family Pseudomonadaceae; genus Pseudomonas; species Pseudomonas purpurea. The sequence continues at coordinate 5,310,602 of NZ_CP150918.1, read as the reverse complement.
TGCTGACCTCTTGGAAAACTATCGGACGACGTGCACATTTAAGCGCTGCTCAGTGATGTCTGATGGTTGTGCCAAGGGATTGAACCGAACATGTAGAGAAGCTTATGTCCGAGCACGATATTTTGAGCGAAGCCGAGCGTGAGGCGCTGCATGCGATCATGCATGAACCGGATCTACCGCCGCAGCGAGTATTGATCGTTGACGATGACAAGGATGCGCGGGAGCTGTTGTCCGAAGTGCTTGCCCTGGAAGGCATCCGCTGCATGACCGCCGCCAGCGGCGAGACCGCGCTCAAGCTGTTGGACTCGAACAAGTCGATTGGCCTGATCATCACCGACCTGCGCATGCACCGCCTCAGTGGCCTGGAACTGGTGCGCGAGGTGCGCGAATCCGTGCGGGCAGCGTTGCCGATCATCATGGTTTCCGGCGACGCCGAGGCGTGTGACGTTATCGCCGCCATGCATTTGAACGTGGTGGATTTCCTGCTCAAGCCCATCGACACCGACAAGCTGTTGGCATTGGTCAAGCATGAACTGGGGATCTGAGCTGTCACCCACGTGTGCAAAAATGAAAAAGCCCTGATCTTTCGACCAGGGCTTTTTCTTGTCCGGCGCTAGCGCTGGCTCACAGGCCGTTTTTGGCCTTGAACTCGCGGCGGCGACGGTGCAGGACCGGCTCGGTGTAGCCGTTGGGTTGTTTCGTGCCTTCGATCACCAGTTCGACGGCTGCCTGGAAGGCGATGTTGCTGTCGAAGTCCGGTGCCAGCGGACGGTACAACGCGTCGTTGGCATTCTGGCGGTCAACCACCGGCGCCATGCGCTTGAGGCTTTCGAGCACCTGATCCTGGGTCACGATGCCATGACGCAGCCAGTTGGCGATGTGCTGGCTGGAAATCCGCAGGGTGGCGCGGTCTTCCATCAGGCCGATGTCATTGATATCCGGCACTTTCGAACAGCCCACGCCCTGATCGATCCAGCGCACCACGTAGCCAAGGATGCCCTGGGCGTTATTGTCCAGCTCGTTCTTGATCTGTTCTGCGGTCCACTGCGGGTTGACTGCCAGCGGAATCGTCAGGATGTCGTCCACCGAAGCACGAGCGCGCTTGGCCAGTTCGGCCTGACGGGCGAACACGTCAACCTTGTGGTAGTGCAGCGCGTGCAGCGCAGCGGCGGTTGGCGACGGGACCCACGCAGTATTGGCGCCGGCCAGCGGGTGAGCGATTTTCTGCTCAAGCATCGCGGCCATCAGGTCGGGCATGGCCCACATGCCTTTACCGATTTGCGCACGACCTTGCAGGCCGGTACTCAAACCGATGTCGACGTTCCAGTTCTCATAGGCGCCGATCCACTTTTCAGCCTTCATGTCGGCCTTGCGCACCATCGCGCCGGCTTCCATGGAGGTGTGGATTTCGTCGCCCGTGCGGTCGAGGAAACCGGTGTTGATGAACACCACGCGCTCGCTGGCCGCTTTGATGCAGGCCTTGAGGTTGACGGTCGTGCGCCGCTCTTCGTCCATGATGCCGACTTTGAGGGTGTTGCGCGGCAGCCCAAGAACGTCTTCGATGCGCCCGAACAGTTCGTTGGTGAACGCGGCTTCTTCGGGGCCGTGCATCTTCGGTTTAACGATATAGACCGAACCGCTACGGCTGTTTTTGCGCGAGGTGTTGCCGTTGAGGCTGTGGATCGCCGCGAGGCTGGTAATCAGGCCGTCGAGGATACCTTCCGGCACTTCATTGCCATGGCTGTCGAGGATCGCGTCGATGGTCATCAGGTGACCCACGTTGCGCACGAACAACAACGAGCGGCCGTGCAGGCTCAGCTCGCGACCATCGACGCCGGTGTAGGTGCGGTCGGCGTTCATGGTGCGGGTAAAGGTCTTGCCGCCCTTGGAGACTTCTTCCGACAGGTCGCCCTTCATCAGGCCAAGCCAGTTGCGGTAGATCACCACTTTGTCGTCGGCATCGACGGCGGCAACCGAGTCTTCGCAGTCCATGATGGTGGTCAGTGCGGCCTCCATCAGTACGTCTTTGACGCCGGCGGCGTCGGTCTGGCCGACCGGGGTGCTGGCATCGATCTGGATTTCGAAGTGCAGGCCATTGCTTTTCAGCAAAATGGCCGTCGGTGCTGCGGCATCGCCGTGGAAACCAATCAGTTGAGCGTCATTGAGCAGGCCGACCTTGTTGCCAGCCTTGAGGCTGACCACCAGTTTGCCGCCAACGATGGAGTAACCGGTGGAGTCGACGTGGGAGCCGGTTGCCAAAGGCACGGCTTCGTCGAGGAAAGCACGGGCGAAGGCAATCACCTTGTCGCCGCGAACCTTGTTGTAGCCTTTGCCTTTTTCCGCGCCGTCAGCCTCACTGATGGCGTCGGTGCCGTAGAGCGCGTCGTACAGCGAGCCCCAGCGGGCGTTCGAGGCGTTGAGGGCGAAGCGGGCATTCATCACCGGGACCACAAGTTGTGGGCCGGCCATGCGGGCGATTTCGTCGTCGACGTTTTGCGTCGTGGCCTGGAAATCGGCCGCTTCTGGCAGCAGATAACCGATGTCTTGCAGGAAGGCTTTGTAGGCCACGGCGTCATGCGCCTGGGCTGTCCCAAGCGCTCGGCGGGATTGGTGCCAGGCATCGATGCGCGCCTGGAAGTCGTCGCGTTTGGCGAGTAGGGCTTTGTTCTTCGGCGCCAGGTCGTGAATGACCTTGTCGGCACCGGCCCAGAACTTGTCGGCGGTGAGGCCGGTACCGGGAATGGCTTCGTTGTTCACGAAGTCGAACAGGACTTTGGCGACCTGCAGGCCACCGACTTGAACGTGTTCAGTCATTGCTTGCCTCACTCTGCTCAGCTATTTCGCTTTTCAGCTCTTCAAATTGACAATGAAGCCTCTGGCCATTTAAACCACAAACCCCTGCACCAGTACATGCCATCACTGGCGGCTGGGTGGTTCCAATCAACGGCCCGGAGCCTTGCTGACGGGGATTTGGGGGTCGTGACGGCGCCTTGGCAGACATCGATCCAACGTTATGTAGTGCGCGCTGCGGCATACTACATGATGAATTGCGGTTGTGAAAATTAGACTAATTACGTCGTTTAGCGACCCGGCAACGCTATTCGGTCACGCCGGGGAACGGGATGTTCTCAAAAAACTATTAGATTGTTCCAGTTAAATATAAAAACTTGTACACATAATCTTCGGTGTACTGCTATGGGGCCTGAATGTGTTGGCTATGGAATTCAGTTCGTAGGGCTTGTCTGTGGCGAGGGAGCTTGTCGGATCGCCGCACCGTCCCGCTCGGCTGCGAAGCAGTCGCAAAATCAGCGAATGCGTTCTGTCTGAATATTTGAAGGGGCCGCTTTGCGCCCCAACGGGAGCAAGCTCCCTCGCCACACAAAAGCAGTGCCGCGCTGAATTTAGTCCCTTGCCTATACTTGCCTATCTATAACAAAAGTCATGACAAGAGGGCTGCGCCATGGACCACCTCGTACTCACCGTATTCGCCCCGGACAAGGCTGGCCAAGTCGAACGCATCGCTCAATGTATAGCCGAACATGGCGGCAACTGGCTGGAAAGTCGCATGTCGCGGATGGCCGGGCAGTTTGCCGGGATCCTGCGGGTTGGCGTGCCGGCCGAGGCCTATGATGAATTGGTAGACGCCCTGCAGGCGCTGTCCGCCCAGGGCATTCGCGTATTGATCGCTGAAGGTGGCATCGAGCAGTCCTGCACCTGGAAGCCGATCGCCATGGAGCTGGTGGGCAACGACCGTCCGGGGATCGTGCGCGACATCACCCGATTACTGAGTGAGCAAGGCGTCAACCTCGAGCGGCTGGTAACGGACGTACGGCCAGCGCCGATGAGCAGCGAGCCGCTGTTCCACGCCGAAGCGATTCTTGCCGTGCCACTGACCCTGTCGCTGGACGTGTTGCAGTCACGGCTGGAAACCCTGGCCGATGACCTGATGGTGGAGTTGGTGCTGCGCAGCGACCCGTAAGCGGGGAAAGGTTATCCCGATAAAACGTGCACCTGCCTGTGGATAACCTGTAGAGACTCGTCGCCAGGCCACGCCGTCCGGGGTTCTTCAGCGATTGATCAAAAAACCGGCAATTTCAAGGGCTTGTGCACAAACGGCGGGGATCACGCTGTGGATAACCTTGGGAAGGATGCTTGCAGGCCACGATGGCCGTGGCCTGCAAGGTTTTGTGCGTTTTTTGATCAGCTGCGGCGGCGCAAACTTATCCAGGCGTCGACGCTGTAAACCGCCAGGCCAGCCCAGATAAACATGAAGGCCACCAGGGTGCTGGACGACAGGTGTTCACCAAACAACAGCACGGCTTGCAGCAGCACCAGGGTCGGCGCCAGGTATTGCAGGAAGCCGATGGTGGTGTAGGGCAAATGCCGTGTAGCGGCGTTGAAACACACCAAAGGCACCAGCGTTACCGGGCCGGCGGCCACCAGCCACCAGGCTTGGGACGAGGTCCAGAATTCGGCTTGTGCGCTGCTCGCGGTCGGGTTGAACAGCAACCAGGCGACGGCAATCGGCACCAGCATCCAGGTTTCCACCACCAGCCCCGGCAGTGCCTTGACTGGCGCCTGTTTGCGGATCAGCCCGTAGAAACCGAAGGTCAACGCCAGCACCAGCGACACCCACGGCAGGCTGCCGACCTGCCAGACCTGTTGCGCCACACCGATGGCGGCCAGCCCGACGGCCACCCACTGCATGCGTCGCAACCGTTCGCCGAGAATCAGCATCCCGAGCAACACGTTCACCAGCGGGTTGATGTAGTAACCGAGGCTGGCTTCGAGCATGCGCCCGTTGTTCACCGACCAGACGTACGTCAGCCAGTTGGCCGCGATCAGCGTGCCGCTCAGGGCCAGGATAGCCAGCCGCCGCGGGTTCTCGCGCAGCTCGCGCCACCAGCCCGGATGCTTCCAGACCATCAGCAGCAACGCGCCGAACAGCGCCGACCACAGCACCCGGTGGATGATGATCTCCACGGCGGGTACGGCGGCGATGGCTTTGAAGTAGATCGGGAACAATCCCCAGATGATGTAGGCACTCAGGCCCAGGATGTACCCGCGACGCGGGTTGGCAGCTTGCATGCAGAATCCTTGCTTAGGCAGCTAACAAAGAGGGGATTGTAAGGAGATTTTTCGGAACTTGTCGCGAACCTTGTGGGGGCGAGCCGGGCGGCGTTCCGATGCTCGCGCTGGCATCACCGCGGTCATCCAGATACACGGCGGTGTTCGCATCGCGAGCAGGCTCACTCCCACATTGGATCTGTGTGTGTCAGAACAGCTTCAATGGTTCTTCATTGAGCGCTGAAAGCTGTTCGCGCAACGCCAGCACTTGGTCGCCCCAATACCGTTCGGTGCCGAACCACGGGAAGCTGCGGGGGAACGCCGGGTCATCCCAGCGTCGGGCCAGCCAGGCGCTGTAGTGCATCAGGCGCAGGGCGCGCAACGGTTCGATCAGCGCCAGTTCGCGTGGGTCGAAGTCGTGGAACTCGCTGTAGCCGTCCATCAGTTCCGACAGTTGACCCAGGCATTCCTGACGATCACCGGCGAGCATCATCCACACATCCTGCACCGCAGGGCCCATGCGGCAGTCGTCCAGGTCGACGATGTGGAACATCTCGTCGCGGCACATCATGTTGCCGGGGTGGCAATCGCCGTGCATGCGGATGTTCTGGTGCGGGGTGACGCTGTAAACCTCTTCCACCCGCTTGAGCAGGTCGCGGGCGACCGACTCGTAGGCTGGCAGCAGGCTGCGCGGGATGAAGTTGCCTTCCAGCAGGGTGGTCAGCGAATCGTGGCCGAAGTTCTTCACGCCCAGCGCTTCGCGGTGCTCGAAGGGCCGGGTGGCACCCACGGCATGCAAGCGTCCGAGCAATTGCCCAAGGCGATAGAGCTGGTCGAGATTGCCTGGCTCCGGCGCGCGGCCGCCCCGGCGTGGGAACAGGGTGAAGCGAAACCCGGCGTGTTCGAACAGGCTTTCGCCGTTGTGGATCATCGGCGCGACCACCGGTACGTCGCACTCGGCGAGTTCGAAGGTGAAGCGGTGTTCTTCGAGGATGGCGTCGTTGGTCCAGCGCTGCGGACGGTAGAACTTGGCGATCAGCGGTTCGCCATCTTCGATGCCGACTTGATAAACACGGTTTTCGTAGCTGTTGAGCGCCAGCACGCGAGCATCACTGAGAAAACCGATGCTTTCGACGGCATCGAGGACCAGGTCGGGGGTAAGTGTTTCAAACGGATGGGACATGCTGACTCCTGCGCGCAGCAGGCTGCCGCGTCCGGCCAAGCATGGTAGCGCAAAGCAGTCTGAATTGATCGTTGTGGCTTGAGCGCATTACCTGTGGCGAGGGAGCTTGCTCCCGTTCGGCCTCGAAGTGGTCGCACAACATTCAACCGAGTTCAGTCAGGCAAACGGCATTTGCCGGACTGTGACCGCTTCGCGCTCAAGCGGGAGCAAGCTCCCTCGCCACAGTAGGAGTCAGGCGCCGACGATTCCGCCGTCTTCGCGGGTGATGGCCATTACCGAGGAGCGTGGCTTGCCGTTCGGCAGGTGTTCGGGGAATGTCGAGCCGCCGTTTTCACCCGGATGCTGAATCCCGACAAACAAGGTCTTCTGGTCTGGCGAGAAGCTGATGCCGGTGACTTCGCAGCCCACCGGGCCGACCATGAAGCGGCGGATCTCACCGGTGTCGGGGTCGGCGCAGAGCATTTGATTGTTGCCCATGCCCGCGAAATCGCCCGCGTTGCTGGAGTCGCCGTCGGTGAGGATCCACAGCCGGCCGGCCTTGTCGAAGCCCAGGCCGTCGGGGCTGTTGAACATGTTTTGCGGGGTGATGTTCGACGAGCCACCTTTGGGTTTGCCGGCGTGCAGGGTCGGGTTGCCGGCGACCACGAACAGGTCCCAGGCGAATGTTGGCGAGGCATGGTCATCGCGCTCGGTGCGCCAGCGCAGGATCTGGCCGTAGACGTTTTTCTCCCGTGGGTTCGGGCCGCCTACTGGTTGCCCGTCTTCGCCGCGCTTGGCGTTGTTGGTCAGGGTGCAATAGACCTGGCCGTCCTTGGGGCTGACCACGATCCATTCCGGACGGTCCATGCGCGTGGCGCCGACGACGCTGGCGGCCAGGCGTGCGTGGATCAATACCTCGGCCTGATCGGCAAAACCGCTGCTGGCGTCGATGCCGTTTTTGCCGTGGGTCAGCTCGACCCACTGGCCCTGGCCCTTGGGGTGGTCCGGGTTGCTGTCACCGGCGTCGAAGCGCGCGACATACAGCGTGCCGTGGTCCAGCAGATCGCGGTTGGCCTTGGGGTTGCGATGATTGATTTTGTCGCGGCTGATGAACTTGTAGATGAACTCACCACGTTCGTCGTCGCCCATGTACACCACGGCGCGACCGTCGTTGGTCTCGGCCAGCGCAGCGTTTTCATGCTTGAAGCGGCCCAGGGCGGTGCGTTTGACCGGGGTCGATTGCGGGTCGAACGGGTCGATTTCCACGACCCAGCCGTGGCGGTTGAGTTCGTTGGGGTTCTTTGCCAGGTCGAAACGCGGGTCGTGTTGATGCCAGTTGATCTCGCGGCTGGCGGCCGATGCGCCGTAGCGCTTTTGCGCGGCGTCGAATTTCTGTTCGGCGTTGCTGCTGCCGAAGCAGTCGGTGAAGTTTTCTTCACAGGTCAGGTAGGTGCCCCACGGTGTTTTACCGTTGGCGCAGTTCTGGAACGTGCCGAGGACTTTCTTGCCGCGCTTGTCGGCGCTGGTTTTCATCCGTTCATGGCCGGCGGCCGGACCGCTCAGGCGCAACGGCGAATTGCCGTGGATACGGCGGTTGTAGCGCGAGCCCTGGACGAACTGCCACTGGCCGTTTTTACGTTGCACTTCGATCACCGACACGCCTTCGCAGGCCAGTGCCTTGCGCACGTCTTCGGCCGACTGCGGCATGCCGCCGTGAGGGTAGAGGTAGCGGTAGTTGGTGTATTCGTTGTTGATGGCCATCAACGCACGGTCGCGCTCGCCGGGGAACGCAAACAGACTCATGCCGTCGTTGTTGTCGCCAAACTGCACTTCCTGGGCCTGGGCGGTGCCGTTGCCGCTGGGGTCAAAGGCCGGGCCGTTCTTTTGCAGCGGCTGGCCCCAACTGATCAGCACTGAAGAGGTGTAGCCTGCAGGCAGGCTGATGGTGTCGGTGGTGGCTGCCGCAATGCTGCTGAACCCCAGCAGTTTGCTGGTGCCGGCGCTGACGCTGGCGGCCAGCGCGCTGCGGCTGAGCAGGTTGCCGCCCAAAAACATCGCCGCGCCACACAGGGCGCCGGCACTGATAAAGCCGCGACGGCTGAGACCGACGATTTTTTCGAGGTCGGTGGCTTGGTTTTCTTCTAATAGGTTCACATCAGGCTCCCTGCGGGTTTTTGCAGTCACCTTAAAGAGCGTCGATGAAGGAAATGTTGCAGGGGTGTTCGGCGTTGCGTAGCGGCCTTCACTCAGAGCGGCGTACCCAGCAACACATTGGAGGGCGAGAACTGCACCTGTACGGCTTTTTCAGCACTCAAGCCCAGCGTTTTCAGGTGCAGCGGCTCCGCCAGGGCGCACAAGGTCTGACCATTGGGCAGGGCGATTCGCACTTCGCTGGGGCCGTCTTCGGCGTCGAGAATCTCCTCGATGATGCCCTTCAGGCAATTGTGTCCCGGTGTTGCCGATTGATCGGCGGCCAGCAACTCCAGCCAGCCGGCCTTGATCAGCGCCACGACTTCGGTGCCGGTTTCCAGCTCCAGGCGCCGCGTGCTGTCGTGGGTGATCTGCGCCTGGAGGATCAGCCCTTCGGCCAGTTCCAGGCTGATCAGGTCGTTGCGGCCCTGAGTGTCGATGGTCGCGACCTTGCCGTGCAGTTGATTGCGCGCGCTGGTCCTGAGCATCAGGCGCCCGAGCAGGTCGAGGTCGAGGTCGCTGGCGTCTTCGGCGGCTTCCAGCACTTGTGCCTGCAAGGCTTGCAGCCGTTGATAAAGCCGCAGCACGCGTTCGCCTTCGGCCGAGAGCTTCGCGCCACCGCCGCCCTTGCCGCCGACGCTGCGTTCCACCAAGGGTTTTTGCGCCAGGTTGTTCAGTTCATCGATGGCATCCCAGGCCGCTTTGTAGCTCAGCCCCGCGCTTTTCGCCGCACGGGTGATCGAGCCTTGTTCGGCGATGTGTTGCAGCAAGGCAATGCGCTGCGGACGACGGACGATGTGTTGGGACAACAAGGTAGGCAAGGACATGGCAAGGCGCTGCACGCAAGGGTTGATAGGGTTGATAGGGTTGGACGTTGGCGGCTTGGCACGCGGGAGTCAAGTCAGCCCCCGGGTTTTGGGGTGCGCGCCAGGCAATAGACATCCACCCGCGCTGCGCCGGCCTTGAGTAACAGGCGAGCAAGGCTTTCGGCCGTGGCGCCGGTGGTCAGCACGTCGTCGACCAACGCCAGGTGTCGGCCAGTGACCACGGCCCCGGCGGTCAGCGCAAAGGCTGTGCGCAGGTTCTGTTTGCGCGCCTTGGCGTCGAGGTCCTGTTGCGCGGCGGTGTCGTGGGTTCGCAGCAGCAACCCTTCATCGCACGCAAGCTTCAGGCTGTCGCTAAGCCAGTGAGCCAACATCGCGGCCTGATTGTAACCGCGCTCACGCAGGCGTTTGCTGGCCAGAGGCACCGGCACCAGCGCATCAGGGCGAGTCAGGCCTTCATCGAAGCGATGTTGCAGCGATTGCGCGAGAAGTTCGCCGAGCAGGCGCCCATAAGGCCACTTGGCGTTGTGCTTGAAACGGGTGATCAGGCTGTCCACCGGAAAGTTGTAGGTCCAGGGGGCGATAACCTGTTCGAAGGCTGGCGGTTGCTTCAGGCATTGGCCGCAGGTCATGCCCGCCACGGGCAGTGGCAGGGCGCAGGTCTGGCAATGATCGCCGAGCCAGGGCAGCTCGGTTTCGCAGGGTGTGCATATCGCTTGAGGGGTATCGGACGGTTCGTTGCACAACAAACAGGTCTGTTTGTTTTTTAACCAGATGTAAACCGAGCCTTTGTGTCGTGGTTGACAGCGCATAAGTCTTCCTTAAATATGCCGAACATCCGTGTCGCGGCTGTGGACATTCCCTTTCCACCCCGCAAGCCAAGCATAAACAAGGAAACGCCCATGAGCGCCAGCACCACTGCCACCCTGCGTCATGACTGGTCTTTGGCCGAAGTCAAAGCACTCTTCGTTCAGCCATTCAATGACCTGTTGTTCCAGGCGCAGACGGTGCACCGTGCACACTTCGACGCCAACCGGGTCCAGGTCTCGACCCTGTTGTCGATCAAGACTGGCGCCTGTCCGGAAGATTGCAAATATTGCCCACAGTCCGGTCACTACAACACCGGCCTGGAAAAAGAAAAACTGATGGAAGTGCAGAAGGTCCTCGAAGAGGCTGCCCGCGCCAAGGCCATTGGTTCGACCCGTTTCTGCATGGGCGCGGCGTGGAAACACCCGTCAGCCAAAGACATGCCCTACGTGCTGGAGATGGTCAAAGGCGTGAAAGCCATGGGCCTGGAAACCTGCATGACCCTCGGCCGCCTCGATCAGGACCAGACCGAAGCGTTGGCCCAGGCTGGCCTCGATTACTACAACCACAACCTCGACACCTCCCCGGAGTTCTACGGCAGCATCATCACTACCCGTACGTACAGCGAGCGCCTGCAAACGCTGGCGTACGTGCGCGATTCGGGGATGAAGATCTGTTCGGGCGGCATCCTGGGCATGGGCGAGTCGCTGGATGACCGCGCCAACCTGCTGATCCAGTTGGCCAACCTGCCGGAGCACCCGGAGTCGGTGCCGATCAACATGCTGGTTAAGGTCGCCGGTACGCCGCTGGAAAACGCCGAAGAAATCGACCCGTTCGACTTCATCCGCATGCTCGCGGTTGCCCGTATCCTGATGCCGCAATCCCACGTGCGTCTGTCCGCCGGCCGCGAGGCAATGAACGAACAGATGCAGGCCCTGGCGTTCTTTGCCGGTGCCAACTCGATTTTCTACGGCGAAAAACTGCTGACCACTGCCAACCCGCAAGCCGACAAGGACATGCAGTTGTTCGGGCGCTTAGGGATTCTGCCGGAGGCCCGCGAAGAGCACGCCGACGAAGTGCATCAGGCAGCCATCGAGCAAGCGCTGGTGGAGCAGAAGAGCAGCGAGCAGTTCTATAACGCCGCTGTTTGACGCTTCGACCGATTCCTCTGAAGGAATGCAAAGTCCTGTGGGAGCGGGCTTGCCCGCGATAGCGATCTGTCAGTCGACACTTATGTTGAACCTGATGCCCTCATCGCGGGCAAGCCCGCTCCCACATAGATTGCATCTACCTTGATTTATGTGATCTGACTGTCCGAGGTCTGCATGTCTTTCGATCTCAGCGCGCGCCTTGCTGCCCGTCGTGCCGAAAACCTTTATCGCCAGCGCCCATTGCTCGACAGCCCTCAAGGGCCGCACGTGGTGGTCGACGGTCAGCCGTTGCTGGCGTTCTGCAACAACGATTACCTCGGTCTGGCCAATCACCCTCAAGTGATCGAAGCCTGGCGTGCCGGTGCCTCCCGTTGGGGCGTCGGGGGCGGTGCTTCCCATCTGGTGATCGGCCACAGCGGTCCGCATCATGCCCTGGAAGAAGCACTGGCCGACCTGACCGGACGCCCGCGTGCGCTGCTGTTCACCACCGGTTACATGGCCAACCTCGGTGCCGTGACGGCGCTGGTCGGGCAGGGCGACACCGTGCTGGAAGACCGGCTCAATCACGCTTCACTGCTGGACGCGGGCCTGTTGTCCGGTGCGCGCTTCAATCGTTACCTGCACAACGACGCGGTCAGCCTGGCCAAGCGTCTGGAGAAAGCCACCGGCAATACGCTGGTGGTCACCGATGGCGTGTTCAGCATGGACGGTGATATCGCCGACCTGCCTGCGCTGGCCCAGGAAGCGAAAGCCAAGGGCGCGTGGCTGATGGTCGACGACGCCCACGGCTTCGGTCCGCTGGGTGCCAACGGTGGTGGGGTGGTCGAGCACTTCGGCCTGAGCCAGGATGAGGTACCGGTGTTGGTCGGCACGCTGGGCAAGGCGTTCGGTACGGCGGGCGCGTTTGTCGCCGGCAGTGAAGACCTGATCGAAAGCCTGATCCAGTTTGCTCGGCCCTACATTTACACCACCAGCCAGCCACCTGCGCTGGCCTGCGCGACGCTGAAAAGTCTTGAACTGCTGCGCAGCGAACACTGGCGCCGTGAGCACTTGAACACGCTGATCCGCCAGTTCCGCCAAGGCGCGCAGCAGATAGGCCTGACGTTGATGGAGAGCTTCACGCCGATCCAGCCGATCATGATCGGTGACACCGCAGTTGCCATGCGCTGGTCGCAGCGATTGCGTGAGCGCGGCTTGATGGTGACGGCGATTCGTCCGCCCACCGTGCCGGCTGGCAGCGCACGTCTGCGCGTGACCCTGACCGCCGCCCACAGTGAAGCGCAGGTCCAGCTATTGTTAGAAGGTCTGGCCGATTGTTTTCAACACCTGAAACCGGAGCCAAACCATGCGTGATCGTCTGATTCTGCTACCCGGTTGGGGCCTGGGCATTTCACCGCTGGAACCTCTGGCCGCCGCGTTGCAAGGGTTGGATGAACACCTGCGGGTCGAGATCGAGCCGCTGCCGGAACTTCAGTCCTGCGACCTTGAAGAATGGCTCGACGAGCTGGATTCGAACCTGCCTCAAGACGCCTGGCTGGGTGGCTGGTCGCTGGGCGGGATGCTGGCATCCGAGTTGGCGGCCCGTCGTGGCGAGCATTGCTGCGGTGTGCTGACGCTGGCCAGTAATCCGTCTTTCGTAGCCCATGCCCAATGGCCGAACGCGATGGCGGGGGAGACCTTCGATGCGTTCCTCGCGGGATGCGCCGCCGACCCGCGCCTGACCCTCAAACGCTTCAGCCTGTTGTGCGCTCAGGGCGCCGCCGACCCGCGTGGGCTCGCGCGCCTGCTGCTGGGTGGTGCGCCGCATACACCGGCGCCGGTCTTGATGGCCGGTCTGGAGTTACTCGCACAAATGGATACACGCCAGGCCTTGCAGGCTTTTCGTGGCCCGCAGTTGCACGTGTTTGCCGGCCTCGATGGCCTGGTCCCGGCCGAGGCGGCCAGTGATTTGCTGACGTTGTTGCCGGATGTTGAAATCGGTCTGATTGAACAGGCCAGCCACGCGTTTCTTCTGGAAGACCCTCACGGTGTGGCGGGGGCGATCCAGGCTTTTTTGCATGAGTGCGCTGATGACTGATTTATCCCTTCCCAACCTGCCCGGTGGCTTGCCCGACAAACGTCAGGTGGCGGCGTCCTTCTCCCGTGCGGCGGCCAGTTACGACAGCGTCGCCGAGTTGCAACGCGCGGTGGGCGGCGAGTTGCTGAGCCGCTTGCCGGCCGGTTCCGCACCCAGCCGTTGGCTGGATCTGGGCTGCGGCACGGGTTATTTCAGTCGCGTACTGGGCGAGCGCTTTTCCACCAGCGAAGGTTTGGCGCTGGACATCGCCGAAGGCATGCTCAATCACGCACGGCCACAGGGCGGTGCGACGCATTTCGTGGCCGGTGACGCTGAGCGTTTGCCATTGCAGGCGCAGAGCTGCGATCTGATTTTCTCCAGCCTGGCGGTGCAGTGGTGCGCCGATTTCGCCTCGGTGTTGAGCGAAGCCCAGCGCGTGCTCAAACCGGGCGGCGTGTTGGCGTTCGCCAGTTTGTGTGTGGGCACGCTGTACGAATTGCGTGACAGTTGGTGTCAGGTCGATGGTCTGGTACACGTCAACCGTTTCCGAGAGTTTGGCGCGTATGAACAGCTGTGTGCCGACAGTGGCTTGAAAGTCATCAGCCTGGAAAACGCCCCCCATGTGTTGCATTACCCGGATGTGCGCAGCCTGACCCATGAGTTGAAAGCGCTGGGCGCGCATAATCTGAATCCGGGGCGGCCGGGTGGTTTGACCGGGCGGGCGCGGATCCGAGGGTTGGTCGACGCGTACGAGCATTATCGAAAGGAACACGGCCTGCCTGCGACGTATCAGGTGGTCTATGCCGTTTTGGAGAAACCGCGATGAGTGCAGCCTATTTCATTACCGGCACCGACACCGACGTTGGCAAGACCACCATCGCGGCCCGGTTTGCTGCATGCGGCGCGGTTGGCCGGGTTGAGCACGGCGGCTGGCAAACCGGTGGCGTCCGGTTGCAACGTGACGCCCAAAGGTCTGCGCAATGCCGATGCCCTGGCGCTGATGGCGCAGTGTTCGTTGCCGCTGACGTATGCGGAGGTCAATCCGGTAGCCTTTGAGCCCGCCATCGCACCGCATCTCGCGGCGCGTGAGGCGGGGATGGCGCTGACGGTCCAGTCGTTGTTGGCGCCGATGCGGCACATTCTGGATCAGCAGGCCGATTTCACCTTGATCGAGGGCGCGGGCGGCTGGCGAGTGCCGCTGGCCGATCAGGACAATCTTTCGGACCTGGCGATGGCACTCGATCTGCCGGTGATTCTGGTGGTCGGGGTGCGCCTGGGGTGCATCAATCATGCGCTGCTGACGGCCGAAGCGATTGCTCAGGACGGTTTGCAGTTGGCCGGTTGGGTGGCCAACATCATTGAGCCCAAGACTGCGCGCCTGGAAGAAAACCTCGCCACCTTGGCCGAGCGTCTGCCGGCACCGTGCCTGGGACGGGTGCCGAGGCTCAAGTCGGTGACGGCGGAAGCGGTGGCCGAATACCTTCAACTGGACTTGCTTGACTAGATTTTGCCTATGACAAGGCACTGTGCCATTAGTGTTTTTGTCGGGTGTTTTGCCGGCGTGTCTGCTTCAATGAACGCTGTTTATCCTTTGCAGGGTTGAGTTCTCCCATGGAAATCTCAGGGAATACCGCTTTCTACGCCGGTCTGAGCACCATTCAGACAGGGCAGAACCGTGTCGATCAAGCGGCCAGCCAGATCGCCAGCACCACGATTGAACGTTCGGTCACCAGCCAGTCTTCCGAAACCCAGGTGGATCGACTGCGTTCCGTGGATCGCAGTCAGCAATCGGACCTGGCCAGCAGCATGGTCGACATGTCCCAGGGCAAGATTCAGGCAGAGCTGGGCGTCAAAGTCGCCAAAGCTGCGGATGAAATGCTCGGAACGCTGATTGATACCTTCGCTTGATCCCTCGCTGAGCCTGCTGCCCGAACGCCGCGCTGAGTGCGGCGTTCTGTCGGGCATGTGCTACTCGTTCTACTAATCTTTCATACACGACACGGCTTTTGCTTCACGCAAGGGCTGCGGGCGTTCGCGTGCGCGTTGTGATGCCAGCCGTGACGAACGGCAAAGGATCGACGCTTGACAAGATTTCGGCGTAAACGTATGTTTCAAACAACTGTTTGACCGTCATAACAATTCAACGCGGTCGTCCATTCCCGGTTACATCAGCAGAGGTTTATCGCTATGCCTGACTACAAGGCCCCCTTGCGTGATATTCGCTTCGTTCGTGACGAACTGCTCGGCTACGAAGCGCATTATCAGAGCCTTCCGTCATGCCAGGACGCTACTCCTGACATGGTTGACGCCATTCTTGAGGAAGGCGCCAAGTTTTGTGAGCAGGTGCTGGCACCGCTGAACCGCGTGGGCGATACCGAAGGCTGTACCTGGAGTGAGTCCGGCGTTAAGACCCCGACTGGCTTCAAAGAAGCCTACAAGCAATTCGTTGAAGGCGGCTGGCCAAGCCTGGCCCACGACGTAGAGCACGGTGGCCAAGGCCTGCCGGAGTCTCTGGGTCTGGCTGTGAGCGAAATGGTTGGCGAAGCCAACTGGTCGTGGGGCATGTACCCAGGCCTGTCCCATGGCGCGATGAACACCATTTCCGAGCACGGCACGCCTGAGCAGCAAGAGGCTTACCTGACCAAACTGGTTTCCGGCGAATGGACCGGCACCATGTGCCTGACCGAACCGCACTGCGGCACCGACCTGGGCATGCTGCGCACCAAGGCCGAGCCTCAGGCTGATGGCTCCTACAAGGTTTCCGGCACCAAGATCTTCATCTCGGCCGGTGAGCACGACATGGCCGACAACATCGTCCACATCGTTCTGGCACGCCTGCCGGATGCGCCGGCTGGCACCAAAGGCATTTCGCTGTTCATCGTTCCAAAGTTCATGCCGAATGCTGACGGCAGCATCGGTGCACGCAACGCCGTGACCTGTGGTTCCCTGGAACACAAAATGGGCATCCACGGTAACGCCACCTGCGTGATGAACTTCGACGCGGCCACCGGTTTCCTGATCGGCCCGGCGAACAAAGGCCTGAACTGCATGTTCACCTTTATGAACACCGCGCGTCTGGGTACGGCACTGCAAGGTCTGGCTCACGCCGAGATCGGTTTCCAGGGCGGCCTGAAATACGCTCGCGACCGTCTGCAAATGCGCTCCCTGACTGGCCCGAAAGCACCAGACAAAGCGGCCGACCCGATCATCGTGCACCCTGACGTACGCCGCATGCTGTTGACCATGAAGGCGTTCGCTGAAGGTAACCGGGCGATGGTTTACTTCACGGCCAAACAGGTCGACATCGTCAAGTACGGTGTGGACGAGGAAGAGAAGAAGAAAGCCGACGCACTGCTGGCGTTCATGACGCCAATCGCCAAAGCCTTCATGACTGAAGTCGGTTTTGAATCTGCCAACCACGGCGTTCAAATCTACGGCGGCCACGGCTTCATCGCCGAGTGGGGCATGGAGCAGAACGTTCGCGACAGCCGCATTTCCATGCTGTACGAAGGCACTACCGGCATCCAGGCACTCGACTTGCTGGGCCGCAAAGTGTTGATGACTCAAGGCGAGGCTCTGAAAGGCTTCACCAAGATCGTCCACAAATTCTGCCAGACCAACGAAGGCAACGAAGCCGTCAAAGAGTTCGTTGTACCGTTGGCGGCCCTGAACAAAGAGTGGGGCGAGCTGACCATGAAGGTCGGTATGGCCGCGATGAAAGACCGCGAAGAAGTGGGCGCGGCGTCCGTGGACTACCTGATGTACTCCGGTTACGTGTGCCTGGCCTACTTCTGGGCTGACATGGCGCGTCTGGCTGCTGAAAAACTGGCTGCCGGCACCACCGAAGCGGCGTTCTACACCGCGAAGCTGCAGACGGCGCGTTTCTACTTCCAGCGCATCCTGCCACGTACCCGCACTCACGTTGTGACCATGCTGTCGGGCGCGAACAACCTGATGGACATGAAAGAAGAAGACTTCGCACTGGGCTACTAAGCCTTACGCGGATCTTCAATCAGCCGCTGCTTCTTTGGAAGCAGCGGCTTTTTTATGCCTGCGAGGAAGGTGGCCGCGAGGCTGCAAAAATTCCCGACTAAAACGCTAAGTAGAACGCTGTTGCTGCCGTTAAAGAGTGTGCGATGTGATGCCGGTCACATTGCATGTGCTTAACTGTCCGAAATGAAGGCACAATGCCATCTATTGATTTGCCGGGTCGGAGCTTTACCCTTGTTGCGTTCTTCCGCTGTACGTTTCAGTCATTTCCTACCATCGCTGCTGTTGTTGCTTGCAGGGCTTGCGGCTGCCTACGTCAAGGATCTCAACGTCTTCTTCACTTCGCTGTTCAACGTGTTGCCAACCTTGGTGCTGTTGCTCGGCGGTGCGTATTGCGCAGTTTACCGACGTCAGCGTGAACTGTTTCTGATGGTCACGGTGTACATCGCCTACTTCCTGCTGGATACCCAGACCGATTACTACCGTGACAACGGCAAAGTTCGTGATGACGCGGCGGTGGTTTTTCACCTCTGTTGTCTGCTGTTGCCGCTGCTGTACGGACTGTTCGGTGCCTGGCAGGAACGTACCCATTTGTTTCAAGACATGGTGGCGCGCTTTGCCGTGCTGCTGGCCTTTGGCAGCGTGGCCCTGGGCCTGGAACAAAGTTACCCGCATGCCTTGCTGAACTGGTTGGCCGAGATCCGTTGGCCGGCATTGCACGGCTCGTGGATGAGCCTGATCCAGTTGTCCTACCCGGTGTTTTTCGCCGCGTTCCTGTTGCTGGCGATTCAGTACTGGCGCAACCCGCGCCCCTTGCACGCTGCCCAGTTGGTGGGTTTGCTCGGGTTGTTCTGGATGCTGCCCAAGACCTTCATCCTGCCGTTCACCCTGAACATCATGTGCAGCCAGGTGATGTTGATGATTGCCGCGGCGGTGGCCCATGAAGCCTATCAAATGGCTTTCCGCGATGAACTGACCGGCCTGCCGGGCCGCCGCGCCCTGAACGAGCGCATGCAGCGCCTGGGTCGCAATTACGTGCTGGCGATGAGCGACGTCGATCACTTCAAGAAATTCAACGACACCCATGGCCACGACGTGGGTGACCAAGTGTTGCGGCTGGTGGCCAGTAAACTGTCGAAAATCAGCGGTGGCGGTCGGGCCTATCGCTATGGTGGCGAGGAATTCGCCCTGGTGTTTGCCGGAAAAACCCTCGAAGAATGTATGCCGCACCTGGAAGTCATCCGCGAGTCTATTGCCAGCTACCTCATCCAGTTGCGTAACCAGGACAGTCGCCCGCAAGACGACCAGCAAGGGCGTCAACGGCGTGCCGGTTCTGGTGCGTCCGCCGTTTCGGTCACCGTCAGCATCGGGGTGGCCGAGCGTCTCGAACAGCGCACGCCCGAAGAAGTCCTCAAGTCCGCCGACCAGGCGCTCTACAGTGCCAAGGGCGCGGGGCGGAACTGCGTAATGGCGTTCGGTCAGAATCGCCGTGGCGCAGTGCGCATGGACAGCGCTGCGGGTTGAGGGCTGATTGCGCTGAAATCTTCAGATCAATCGTCAGTGACTAAAAATTACAAACAAGTCACTAGCTGACCCTATGTGTCGTAAAAGTTGTTCGGTTACACTCAGGGTCTTGTTGAATTCCGATCCCACGAATCACTTTTCACGTTCTCACGAGGTTTGCCATGGCTGACTACAAAGCGCCCCTGCGCGATATGCGCTTCGTCCTCAATGAAGTTTTCGAGGTCGCCAAACTCTGGGCCGAGCTGCCTGCCCTGGCCGACACCGTCGATGCCGATACCGTCGAGGCAATCCTTGAGGAAGCCGGCAAAGTCACCAGCAAAAGCATCGCACCGCTCAGCCGTGCCGCCGACGAAGAAGGCTGCCACTGGAGCGACGGCGCCGTCACCACGCCAGCAGGTTTCCCACAGGCTTATCAGACCTACGCTGAAGGCGGTTGGGTCGGTGTCGGTGGCGATCCTGCCTACGGCGGCATGGGCATGCCCAAGGCTGTCTCGGCGCAGGTCGAAGAAATGGTCAACTCCGCCAGCCTGTCATTCGGTCTGTACCCGATGCTCACCGCCGGTGCCTGCCTGTCGATCAACGCCCATGCCAGCGAAGAACTGAAAGCCGCTTACCTGCCGAACATGTACGCCGGCGTGTGGGCCGGTTCCATGTGCCTGACCGAGCCGCACGCGGGCACAGACCTGGGGATCATCCGCACCAAGGCTGAACCGCAGGCAGACGGTTCCTACAAAGTCAGCGGGACCAAGATTTTCATCACCGGTGGCGAACACGACCTCACCGAAAACATCATTCACCTGGTGCTGGCCAAGCTGCCGGACGCGCCGGCCGGGCCGAAGGGCATCTCGCTGTTCCTGGTGCCGAAGTTCATGGTCAACGCCGATGGCAGCCTGGGTGCACGTAACCCGGCAAACTGCGGCTCGATCGAACACAAAATGGGCATCCAGGCGTCCGCGACCTGTGTGATGAATTTCGACGAAGCCGTGGGTTACCTGGTGGGTGAGCCGAACAAAGGTTTGGCGGCAATGTTCACCATGATGAACTACGAGCGTCTGGGCGTCGGTATCCAGGGCCTGGCCACTGGCGAACGCTCGTACCAGAACGCCGTCGAGTACGCTCGCGACCGTCTGCAAAGCCGTTCGCCGACTGGCGCGCAGAACAAGGACAAAGTGGCTGACCCGATCATCGTCCACCCGGACGTGCGGCGCATGCTGCTGACCATGAAAGCCTCGAACGAAGGTGGTCGTGCGTTCTCCACCTACGTGGCGATGCAACTGGACACCGCCAAGTTCAGCGAAGACCCGACCACCCGCAAGCGTGCGGAAGACTTGGTTGCGCTGCTGACTCCGGTGGCCAAGGCATTCCTGACCGACCTGGGCCTGGAAACCACGGTTCATGGCCAGCAGGTGTTCGGCGGCCACGGTTACATCCGCGAGTGGGGCCAGGAACAACTGGTGCGCGACGTGCGGATCACACAGATCTACGAAGGCACCAATGGCATTCAGGCGCTGGACCTGGTCGGGCGCAAGATCGTCGGCAGCGGCGGGGCGTACTACAAGCTGTTCGCCGATGAGATTCGCCATTTCACGGCCACCGCGAGCGCCGATCTGGCGGAGTTCACTCAACCGTTGAACGACGCTGTCGGCACGCTGGATGAACTGACTGCCTGGCTGCTGGACCGTGTGAAAAATAACCCGAACGAAATCGGCGCGGCTTCCGTCGAATATCTGCAAGTATTCGGCTACGTTTCCTACGCCTACATGTGGGCACTGATGGCCAAGGCCTCCTTGGGCAAAGAGGCCCAGGACGACTTCTACGCCAGCAAACTCGGCACTGCACGCTTCTACTTCGCCCGTCTGCTGCCGCGGATTCACTCGCTGAGCGCGTCGGTCAAGGCCGGTAGCGAATCGCTGTTCCTGTTGGACGCGGCGCAGTTCTGAGGGATGTAACGTCATGTAAGCAATGTCTTACATGACGTGCTGCTGTTCGCTGCTACCCGAGAATTGGATCCACGGCTAATCTACTGTTCATGGACGTAGCGCAGGAAGCGCAAAGCAATAACAGGGACACGTAGGATTCTGCCAGGATGGCGGAGTGAAATGGATGTCAGGGAAACAGTCTGCAAAGCCCCGCTTCGGCGGGGTTTTCTTTTGCCTGCGATTTGTGTTTTTGCCGCTCAGCCCTGCACGTCCAGGACTGTCGGGTGTGTGATTCGCCCGTCCGGGCCATTTATCACGTCTTCCAGCAGATTGCGCAACAACTCCAGTGTTGCTTGCTGGCGTTGCACGTCGCGACACACCAAGCCTACTTTCAGCGGCACGCGTGGCTCACTCAGTGGTTTCCACAGCAGTGCCTTGTTCCCGTGCTCCTGTTGCGAGCGCCCCGGCAGTACGGTCACCAGTTTGGTGTGGGGCAGGCTGTCGAGAATCCCGGCCATGTTGTTCAGTTCCGCCTGCACCTGAGGCCGGCGCCCGAGACTGGCCAGTTGGGTCTGCCAGATCTGTCGTACTTGAAACTCTTCCCCCAGCAGCAACATCGGCAGCTCGGCGGCCTGGCGCATGGAGACTTTCTTGAATTCACGCAGCGGATGGTCGGCGGGGATGACCAGTGTCAGTTCATCTTCGTACAACAGCACGCCGTGCAGGCCAGGTTGGCGCGGTGGCAGGTAGCTGATGCCGATGTCCAGCGAGCCATTGAGCAAGCGTCGCTCGATTTCCAAACCCGTCAGCTCATAGATCTGCACCACCAGATGGGGCTGGGCGGTGCGCACGCGCTCAAGCATCTGCGGCACCAGGCTGGTGTGAACGGTTTGCAGCACGCCGATGGCCAGCGTGCGCAACGCCTGGCCCTTGAAGTTACCCAGCGCCTCACGTGCCCGCTGCATGCCGTCGAGCAAGGGCAGGGCGTGGTTGTATAAGGTGTGAGCGGCAAGGGTGGGCAACAGGCGTTTGCTGCTGCGCTCGAACAGGCTCACATCGAGGTTCTGCTCCAGGTGGCGAATCTGCTGCGAGAGCGCCGGTTGAGAGATCGACAGGCGTTCGGCAGCCCGGCCGACGTGGCCTTCTTCGTACACCGCGACGAAGTAACGCAGTTGTTTGAAATCCATAAGTAATGCTTATCGAAAATGCTGGAAAATCGAAATGGCCCGAGGCCCCGCAGGAGCCTAGTCTAACCGCATTCACAAGGCTTACAGGGCCAGAGAGCGCGATGAATACCGTTTACGTTGATGGTGTTTACATAGGCAAGGCAAAAAACCTCGGGCAGGGTTTGATCAGCGATATCGACAAACAGCGAATTGCCAATCGGCTCTGGTTGTGGCCACAAGGCCTGGGCAGTGATGAACACGGCGACCCGCGCTTTCATACCGGCCCCGAACGCGCCCTGCATCATTACCCCGCCGAGCACTACGCCTACTGGCGCAAACGTTATCCACAGGTCGACTGGAGCGCACCGGCCTTCGGTGAAAACCTCTCGACTCATGGGCTGACCGAAGAACACGTGTGCCTGGGCGACATGTTTCGCTGGGGTGGCGCCTTGTTGCAGATCAGCCAGCCGCGTTCGCCGTGCTATCGCCTGAGCCATCGCTGGGGCGTGCCGATCCTGCCGCAACTGGCGCAGGACACTGGCCGCTGTGGCTGGTTCTACCGTGTGCTCAAACCCGGTTTTGTCAGCGCCGATCAACCGTTCGAACTGATTCAGCGCAGTTACCCCGGCCTCACCGTGGCCTGGGCCTTGCGCAGCTTTTATCGCGAACCGCTGGAGCATGCAGGCTTGAAGAAACTGGTGGACTGCCCGGCGCTCTCTTCGCGCTGGCGTGATATCGCGATAAAGCGCATGCGCAGCGGGCGCGTCGAGGACTGGTCTGCACGTTTGCTGGGTCTGCCGTTGGAGGGGCTGCGCGCATGAATCTGTTCAACCTGCGTCGCCCTCAGCCGAGCCTGGATGATCTGACCGTGGAGCCTGCGTCCGTCCAGTGCGATAACCCGTCCAGTGAGTGCCTGATGCCGAGCGTTGAGCGCCCGCGGCAAATTTTCGTACGCGGCCAGGGTTCCTGGCTATGGGACAGCGACGACCGCGCCTACCTCGATTTCACTCAGGGCGGCGCAGCCAATAGCCTCGGGCACAGCCCTTCGGCGCTGGTCAACGCCATCAGTGCTCAATCGCAGGCGTTGATCAATCCGGGGTTTGGCTTGCACAACCGTGCGCAGCTCACCCTCGCCGAACGGTTGTGCCAGAGCACTGGCAGCGATCAGGCGTACCTGCTCAACAGCGGCACCGAAGCCTGCGAGGCGGCAATCAAACTGGCGCGCAAGTGGGGCCAGTTGCATCGTGGCGGCGCGTCGCGAATCATCACCGCCAGTGGCAGTTGCCATGGCCACGGGTTTGCGGCGATGTCTGCCTCGGACTGTCAGAACAATCGCTTTGAGCCGCAGCTTCCCGGTTTCAGCCGCATCCCGTTCAATGACTTGCCGGCCCTGCACGCTGCCGTTGATGCCCGGACGGTGGCGATCATGCTTGAACCGATCCAGAGCGAGGCCGGGGTGATTCCCGCCACAGAGCATTACCTCAAGGGTGTCGAACGGCTGTGCCGTGAGCTGGGCATCCTGTTGATCCTCGACGAAGTGCAAACCGGTGTCGGACGTTGCGGCACCTTGCTGGCCGAGCAAACCTATGGCGTGCGTGCCGACATTACAGTGCTGGGCAAAGGGCTGGGTGGCGGGGTGCCGGTGGCGGCGTTGCTGGCGCGCGGTACTGCGTGTTGCTTTGCGCCGGGCGAACTGCACGGCACCCATCACGGAAACGCGCTGATGAGCGCTGCCGGTCTGGCGGTACTCGGCAGTGTGCTCGACCACGGCTTCCTCGAGCACGTTCGCGAAAGTGCTCAGCACCTGCGCGAAGGCTTGGCTCGGCTGGCCAATCGGTACGGCCACGGCGAACTACGCGGCCAAGGCTTGCTCTGGGGTCTGACGCTGAGCGACGACTCGGCTGACGCGGTGGTGAAAGCCGCGCTGTACGAAGGTTTACTGCTGAACGCTCCCCAAGCCAATTGCCTGCGCTTCACCCCGGCGCTGACGGTCAGCAAGGCCAACATCGACGAAATGCTCCTGCGCCTGACCCGGGCCTTTTCCCGGGTACGCACCGCCCAACTCCAGTGCCGTAAAGGCATCGCAGTCTGACCCGAGCACCACCTCTCAAATTCCCGAACCGTCTCGCGGTATAACGCATCGCCTCCTGCCTGATTTTTTTGGCAGGGGGCGTTTTTTTGTCTCAAGGATTTGCCGAATGCCATCCCGCGCTTGAGCACTGATCTGAATCAGTGGCTTTAAGGATTGCCGATGCCGTCACAGCGACTGTCTGTAGTGAAGCTTGTTCGAATATATACCACTCAGTGGTATGTTAACTTTGGAAGGGATGCCCATGGCGATCAGGCTGTTCAAGACTCGGCGTTTTTCAATTCAGGCAGGCAAAGCCTGGATCGGTGATGACGAGTTGCGCTGTGCATTTCTGGAGTTGCTTAAAGGGCAGGCTGTCAGTCTTGGCGGTGGTGTGTGGAAAAAACGCTTGAACGAAAACCGTCACCGTTCGATTGTCCTGGCCAAAGGTGGACGCTACTGGGTTTACCCGTTTCTGTTTGCCAAGAAAGACCAAAGCAACATCAGCCCAGTGGAACTGGGTGCTTTTCGGGCATTGGCCAAGGCCTACGAAGGGCTGAATCAAACACAGGTCCAGCAGTTGCTGGAGATGAAGGAGTTTGTGGAGATACATCATGAGTAAGCAGTTCAAGAGTGAAGCCCTGGAGTCGGTTCACGATTCGGCCAGTGCCTTATTGAAGATCGGTGCCATTGGCAAGACCACCATGCGTCAGTTCGATGAGTCGTGCCTGGCCCAGGTGCCGCAGGCCATCGCGGCCGAGCAGATCAAGGCGTTGCGCGAGCGCAGCAATGTCAGTCAGCCGGTGTTCGCTCGTTATCTGAACACCAGCGCTTCCACGGTCAAGCAGTGGGAAGCCGGAGACAAACACCCCAGCGGCATGGCGCTGAAGCTGCTGAGTATCGTGCAGAAGCACGGGCTCGAAATACTGGCTTGAAGGGCAGGCTATTGCCTTGAGCGGATCAAGACGTCGTTTCTGACGGGTATTTCTCTGAACCCTCACGCGCGGCGCGGGTCGACTGAGGGTGTGGCTCCTCCGAGCCAACCCCGATCCGGAGCTGACCCTATGGATTTCATTCGCATCATCATCGCCATTCTGTTGCCGCCACTGGGTGTGTTTCTGCAAGTGGGATTTGGCGGCGCGTTCTGGCTGAATATTCTGCTGACCTTGTGCGGTTACATCCCGGGGATCGTGCACGCGGTGTACATCATCGCCAAGCGCTGATCAGCGGTTCATCAGGCCTTCGTAAAACAACCATTCCTGTTCCAGCGCATGGGCCTGATTGCCAGCCTTGCGAAAACCGTGGCGTTCGTCGGCGTAGTAGTGGGCCTGGACCGGAATGTGGTTGGCCTGTAGCGCTTCGACCATGTCGCGGGTCTGTTGCGGCACCACCACGGCGTCGAGTTCGCCCTGGAAGAAGATCACCGGCACGCGGATGTTGTCGGCATGCAGCAAGGGTGTGCGGGCGTGGTAGCGCTCGGCGTCCCGTTCGGGGTCGCCGATCAGCCAATCCAGGTAGTCGCCTTCGAACTTGTGCGTGGCGCGGCCCAGGGCAACCGGATCGCTGACGCCGTAAAGGCTGGCCCCGGCACTGAAGACATCGTGAAAGGCCAGCGCGCAGAGCGTGGTGTAGCCGCCCGCACTGCCGCCGCGAATGAACGCGTGATCGCCGTTGATCAGGCCTTGCCCGGCGAGGTAAGCGACTACGGCGCAGGCGTCTTCGACGTCCACTTGGCCCCAGTTCAGGTGCAGCGCCTGTCGATAAGCCCGGCCATAACCGCTGCTGCCGCGATAGTTGAGGTCCGCGACGGCAAAGCCGCGTTGCGCCCAGTACTGGATGCGCGGGTCGAGCATCGGGTAGCACGCCGACGTTGGCCCGCCATGAATGAACACCACCAGTGGCGGCCGGGGGACATCGGTCATGGCCGGGTAAAAGAAGCCATGGGCCTCGCCCGCTCCGCTGGGGTAACGCAGGGTTTGCGGTTGGCTGATCATCTCGACCGGTAACAGCGCAGTGCCTCCGGCCAGTACCCGGACCTGATGGGTGGTGCGGTCGATGGCAATCACCGCCGAAGGTCGGACCGGTGATGCGGCGATGCAATAAACGAATTGCTCATCCAGCGCCAGATTGCGAAAACGGCTGAATTCGCCGGTCAGGTCCTGAAGTGCTTCGCCGGCACGCAGGCCCAAATAGCCGAAGCCTTCCAGCGTCCAACTGGCCAGATACGCCTCGTTACCCAGTGGCAGCCAGGTAGCGCCGCCGAGTTGCCACGGCGCGGGAGCGTGATCGGCCTGTGCGCTGGGCAATGCCCGTAAACCCGATTCGCTCTCGACCCATGGCTGCCAGAATCCGGCGCGGTCCGTCAGGCAATACAGGCGACCGGCGTCATCAAAACGCGGCTGTTGCAGGGACTCTTCACCCGCGTTGCCGGCCACACAGCGCGGCAGACCGAAATCACCCTCGGCGTTGCGCTCGGCAACCATCAACCGCGTCGAGGTCCAGGGCTGATGTGGCCGGCTCCACTCGATCCAGGCCAGGCGTCGGGCATCCGGGCTCAAGGTAGGCGCGGCATAGAAGTCGGCGCCTTCCACCAGCAGATGTCGCTGCCCGTCAGCCAGATCAATGGCCACCAGGCGATGCCGGTCGCGTTGTTCTTCAACGGCGAGCACCCGGCCAGCGGCATATTGCACGTCGCCGTATCGGCATCCACCGGATGTCAGCGCTTCAGGTTCTTCATCTTGCAGCGACTGGCGATACAGCTGTTGATCTGCCTCGTTGACGAAAACCACCCCCTCATCGCTCAGGCAAAATGCCCCGCCGCCGTACTCATAGACCCGACTGCGCACGCTGAACCCGAGCGGAGTCAGGCACCGGGCGGCACCGTCGCGCCAATGCCAGATCCGGCAAGCGGCGTCATCCGGGCGGTATTCGTTCCAGAACAGGCCGTGCGGGCCGGCGCGCAAGTCTGCGAAGTCGATGCCAGCGGCGACAGCCTTGAGGGCGCTCAAGGGGTCAGCCTTTGGCGATGAGGCGTGAGTTTCGTTCATTGCGAAAGGCCAGTTGTTCGATGGTCTGGGTGGCGTGTTCGGCTTCTTCGCGGGCCTTGAGAATCACACCGTGATGTTCGGACTTGCTGCACACCGGGTCGGCATTGCTGGCGTCGCCTGTGAGCATGAAGGCCTGGCAACGGCAGCCGCCAAAGTCCTTTTCTTTCTCATCGCATGAGCGGCAGGGTTCGGGCATCCAGTCGTAACCGCGAAAGCGGTTGAAGCCGAACGAGTCGTACCAGATGTGCTGCATGCTGTGATCGCGCACGTTCGGGAATTGCACCGGCATTTGCCGCGCGCCGTGACACGGCAGGGCAGTGCCGTCCGGTGTGACGGTCAGGAAGATACTGCCCCAGCCGTTCATGCAGGCTTTGGGGCGTTCTTCGTAGTAGTCCGGGGTGACGAAGATCAGCTTGCACGGGTGACCTTCGGCTTGCAGCCTGGCGCGGTATTCGTTGGTGATGCGTTCGGCGCGCACCAGTTGTTCCCGGGTCGGCAGCAAACCGACGCGGTTGAGCTGGGCCCAGCCGTAGAACTGGCAAGTGGCGAGTTCGACGAAGTCCGCCTCAAGGGCAATGCACAGCTCGATGATGCGGTCGATCTTGTCGATGTTGTGCCGGTGGGTGACAAAGTTCAGCACCATCGGGTAGCCGTGGGCCTTCACCGCACGGGCCATTTCGAGCTTTTGCGCGAAGGCTTTTTTCGAGCCGGCCAACAAATTGTTCACCTGTTCGTCGCTGGCCTGGAAGCTGATCTGGATGTGATCCAGCCCGGCCTGCTTGAAGTCGCTGATTTTCTGTTCGGTGAGGCCGATGCCCGAGGTGATCAGGTTGGTGTAGAAGCCCAGTTTGCGCGCCTCGCCAATCAGCTCGGCAAGGTCCTGACGCACCAGCGGCTCGCCACCGGAGAAGCCCAACTGCGCGGCGCCCATCTCCCGTGCTTCGCGAAATACCTTGATCCACTGCTCGGTGCTCAGTTCCTTGCCTTGTTCGGCAAAATCCAGCGGGTTCGAGCAGTAAGGGCATTGCAGCGGGCAGCGGTAGGTCAGCTCGGCGAGCAGCCACAGCGGCAGGCCAGTCTCGGGCTTGGGCGGGATGACCAAGGCCTCAGCCGAGTTCGATCCAGTGTTCTGCACGGGCGACCTCCATGAATTGCTCGATGTCGTCACCGAGCTCGGGCACGCCGGGGAACCGGGCATCGAGTTCGGTGATGATGGCCGCGACATCACGTTCGCCGTCGATCAAACCGCCAATCAGCGCGGCGCTTTCGTTGAGTTTGATCATGCCTTCGGGGTACAGCAGCACATGGCCTTTTTGCGCCGGTTCGTACTGGAAGCGATAGCCGGGACGCCAGGTCGGGGTTTTGCTGCGGTCGAAATTCATAACGCGATTCCTTTATGCCAGACCCGCTGCGCGGTCACGCTGTGATAGGGCGGGCGGTTCAGTTCGTAGGCCATGCTCATGGCATCGAGCATGCTCCAAAGGATGTCCAGTTTGAACTGGAGAATTTCCAGCATGCGCTGCTGGCCTTCATACGTGGTGTAGTGCTGCAAGGTGATCGCCAGACCATGCTCGACGTCGCGCCGCGCCTGGCCGAGGCGCGTGCGGAAATATTCGTAACCGGCCGGGTCGATCCACGGGTAATGCTGCGGCCAGCTGTCCAGGCGAGACTGGTGGATTTGCGGGGCGAACAGCTCGGTCAGCGAGCTGCTGGCGGCTTCCTGCCAATTGGCGCGGCGGGCGAAGTTGACGTAGGCGTCCACAGCGAAACGCACGCCGGGCAACACCAGTTCCTGGGAGCGCAGTTGATCCGGGTCCAGGCCCACCGCTTGGCCGAGGCGCAACCAGGCCTCGATGCCGCCGTCTTCACCGGGGGCGCCGTCGTGGTCGAGCAGGCGTTGAATCCACTCGCGGCGAATCTCGCGGTCCGGGCAGTTGGCCAGAATCGCAGCGTCCTTGAGCGGGATGTTCACCTGATAGTAGAAGCGGTTGGCGACCCAGCCCTGAATCTGCTCGCGGGTCGCCCGGCCTTCGTACATCGCCACGTGATAAGGATGGTGGATGTGGTAGTAGGCGCCTTTGGCCCGCAGGGCGTGTTCGAACTCGGCGGGGGACAGCGGTGTGTCAGTCATTTCGGTTCTCCGGGCAAGACCGGTGGATTCTGTGGTGTTTGCTCTGGCCTCATCGCGAGCAAGCTCGCTCCCACATTGGATCTGTTGAGCAAACGAAATCTCTGTGGGAGCGAGCTTGCTCGCGATGAGGGCATCCGCTACAGCAAAATACTCATGCCGTCATAAGCCACTTCAACATTGCGCCGAACCAGTTCTGCGCGCTCGGCCGAGTCTTCATCAAGAATCGGATTGGTGTTGTTGATGTGGATAAGCACTTTGCGCTGATCGGGCAGTTGCTCCAGCACTTCCAGCATGCCGCCAGGGCCGTTCTGCGCCAGGTGGCCCATCTCGCGACCGGTGCGGGTGCCGACGCCACGGCGCTGCATTTCGTCGTCGTCCCACATCGTGCCGTCCACCAACAGGCAATCGCTGCTCGCCATGATGTCCAGCAGCGGCCCATCGACCTTGCCCAGCCCCGGCGCGTAGAACAGCTTGCCGCCCGTGCGCAGGTCTTCGACGATCAAACCGATGTTGTCGCCCGGATGCGGGTCGAAACGGTGCGGCGAGTAGGGCGGTGCGGCGCTGCGCAGGGGCAACGGCGTGAAGCGCAGGTTCGGGCAGGCCGGGACGGTGAAGCTCTGGTCGAGTTCGATGCGGTTCCAGTTCAGCCCACCGTTCCAGTGGGTGAGCATGGTGAACAGCGGGAACCCGGTGCTCAGGTCCTCATGAACCATGTCGGTGCACCAGACCTGATGCGGGCAACCTTCGCGCAGGCTCAGCAGGCCGGTGGTGTGGTCGATCTGGCTGTCCATCAGGATGATCGCGCTGATGCCGGTGTCACGCAGGGCACGGCCCGGTTGCATCGGGGCAAAGCTCTGGAGTTGTGCGCGGATATCCGGCGAGGCGTTGCACAGCACCCAGTTCACGCCGTCATCGGAAAGCGCGATGGACGACTGGGTGCGCGCCTCGGCCCGCAGGCTGCCGTCGCGAAAACCTGCGCAGTTCACGCAGTTGCAGTTCCACTGCGGAAACCCGCCGCCGGCGGCGGAACCTAGAATCTGGACAAACATGGCCGCTCCATCACTCGTAAACTGAAAATAAAAACGCCCCGGACGGGCCGAGGCGTTGTGCTGCGCAACAAATCAACGGCTGGCGAAGTACATGGTGACTTCAAAGCCGATACGCAGGTCGGTGTAGGCAGGTTTGGACCAGGTCATAAAAACGCTCCTTCAGATTGGGCTGTATACATATAGTCCACCTCCGGCAGGAGATGTTCGGATGCATGGCAGGCTATGTTACTGAAACGTTTCCGCTAATTGGAGGCATCTGCCGAAGAAAGCCCGTTACAGCCCCGGTAAAGATCAGTCTGTCGGTTGCCAGGTGTCATCCGGGCGAGCACCGCTGGCCAGGCATCTGCGGCCTCCTTCTGCGTGAATCAAGCGCCTTGCCGCGTCGAGCAACGCGCTGCGGTCCAGTCGGCACACGGCCTGTTGTAACTGAAGCAGGTAATCCGACGAGTGGCCACCCAGTTTGCCCTGCCACAACAATTCAAAGGCCTGGGCAAGTGGCATGGCATTGCCGTCGAGCTGCTCGGCCAAGGCCTGTTGCTGATGGATCAACGCCTCATCATCGAGCGTCGATATCAGATCCGGCAGTTGGGTGAGGAACAACTCCAGGCGATCGAGCAGTTCGTTCACCGGCGTCTTCGGCGATTGCACGCCGAACAGCAAACCGGTTTGGCCGTTGACCTGTCGGACGCCACTGAACACCGCGTAACCCAATTGCAGTTCGACCCGCAGACGTTGGTAGAACGGCGTTTGGCAGACGTGGGCGAGCATTCGCCATGCGGCCTCGTCGGCCAGTTCCTGAGTCGGTGTAGGGCAAAACAGCAGCAAGGCGTGTTCGTTGCCTGCACAGGGCAGCTCAGACCACAGACGTTGACCGGCAATAGACGCCGGTGCGCTCATCTCGCTGTCGGGAATACCGGGCGCGCGGCTCAAGGCGCGGGTGATTGCGGTTTGAGCGGTGGCCGGCAGACCTGCGGCCAGTCCTTCCCAGCGTGCGCTGGCCCAGATTTGCTGGAGGTCATCCGCCGTGCCTGGCTGAGCGCTCGGGTTTGGCTGTTGCCCCTGACACTGCGCGGGCAGCGCCTTGAGCAATTGGCGAATCGCAATCAGCGGCGCAGGTGCGTCAGTGTTGAGCCAGGCATCGGCGGCGGGGTTGGCCAGGCACTGCAACGCCTGTTCAAGAATCGCCGGCATCGGCTCATGCCATCCGCTCATCTTCAGCAACCATTGGTTGCCGGTTTCACTGAAGGACAGCTCGACGCCCGCCTGAAGCGCGTCGTCGCACAGGCTTTGCAGGCTGCGAGCGAGCGTTGGCTGAACATTGGCAGGCACTGCGGGGTCGAGATGCCAGCGCAGGCACAGTGCCGCTTCGCCATTAGCCTGCGCCAGTGCGGGACTGAACTGCATGGACGAGCGCTCACGCCGGCCTCGCGTGCGGTCCTGAGCGAACGTGCGCAAGCCGCGATGGGCGCTGGTTTGCCCGCGAATCAGCCCGGCTGGCGCGGGTTCTTCAGCGCTGTGCAGGAATGGATTGGCCGCAGGCAGTTGCCAGGCGACGCTCATGTTATCCACAGGCGTCGGGTTGATCTGTTGCAGGATCACGCTGAGGGCAACGACACCTGTGTCCGACAGCCGGGGTTCCCGTTGTTCGCCGTCCAGTCGGGCCAGCGCCAAGGCGTTGCTGGCCTGGTGCTTTCGCTGTTGCAGCAGGGCATATTCTTCGCGCAACTCAGACGTTTCGACATGTTCGGCAAAGAAACCCAGCCAATCGTTGAACAGCTCACGGAGAGTCTCGGCCTGTGGGGTGGCGGTGGCGCTCAGTTTAAACTCGACCTGCAACAGCGCTTGTCCGGCGAACTGGTACAGCGGCGCGGCCTTCAGGCTCTCGATCAACTGGCGCTGGCGCAACTCGGCGAACAGGCCACCGGGTTTCGCGGTGTTCAGCCACGTGCAGAGAAAATCCAGTGCCTCGGGGGACGAATCCGGCAGTGCTTCAAGCGCAAACAGCAGGTTCAACCGGCGTTCGTCAGCCTGTTGATAAGTTGACTGCGAAGCTGCCATCAATGCTGGCGGCGCACTTTGCGGCTGATGATTTGCGACGGCGAAGTCGGCGCTCATACGTTGCGCCAAGTTGCGCAGTTCATCCAGCGGCTGCGGGCCGGCGAGGCTCAAGGTCATTTGGCCGGTGTGATAAAAACGCTGATAGAACCCGCCCAGCGCTTCTTGGAACTCTGGGTTGGACACCGCCAGGCTCGCGCGATTGCCTGCGTGAAAGCCCCGCAACGGGTGATTTGGCGCCAGACCATTGAACAACGCCTGCTGTTGCTGCGCCGACACATCCAGGGACCAGGCGTGGTACTCCGCTTCCAGCACTTCCCGTTCACGCAGTTGATCGTCCGTGTTCAGGCGCGGGTGGGCGAGCATGTCGCACAAGCGCTCCAGCCCACCGGCGAAGGATTTGGGTGGCAATTCGAAGAAGAAGTCAGTGGTGCGTTCACGGGTTTGTGCATTCACCTGCCCACCGTGACGTTGCACGTAAGCCATCAGCCCTTCACTGGCAGGAAAACGCTCGGTGCCGAGGAACAACATGTGCTCAAGAAAGTGCGCCAGCCCAGGCCAGGCCTGCGGGGCGTCGTGGCTACCCGCCGCGACCCGTAACTGGGCTGCGCAACGCTTCAAACCGGGGGCATGACGAAGCGAAACCCGCAGGCCGTTGGCCAGGGTTTCGGTGTGGGGGTGAAGGTGGGTCGGCGCAGGCATGAGCACTTCCGCTACTGAGGAAGCGCTCATGCTAGCGAAAACCAGGGGTCAACGCTTGTTCAGTGCGTCGTACAGTTCGGGGCGACGGTCGAGGAAATAGCGATTGGCGGCCCGGGAGTCCTGCATCAACTGCCGGTCCAGCGTGCCAACGATCAACGCCTCATCCAGACCTGCCTGGGCGATACGGCTGCCGTCCGGCGCGGCTATGCTGCTTTGCCCGCAATAGTGGATGTCGCCTTCACGCCCGCAGTAGTTGGCGTAGGCCACGTAGCACTGGTTTTCGAAGGCCCGCGAGCGCACGGTCACGTCGGCAATGAAGTCATAGGGAATCATGTTCGCCGTGGGCACCAGGATCAGCTCGGCACCGGCCAGGGCCAGGCGTCGGGCGTTTTCCGGGAACTCCAGGTCGTAGCAGATCAAAAAGCCGAGCTTCCAGCCATTGAGCTCCACAATCGGAAACTCATCCTGGCCGGCGCTGAACATCGAGTGGTCGAGATCGCCGAACAGGTGGGTCTTGCGGTAGTTGCACACGCGCTCGCCTTGCGCGTTGATTAACTGCACGGCGTTGTAGATCTGCCCGTCCTCGGCGCGCTCGGGGTAGCCGTACAGAATGGCGACTCCCGAGATTCTGGCAATCCGTGCGATCTGCTGCGTCGACTCACCGTTGTGCGCCTCGGCCAGGACGCTGACCGCGTCGACACCGATGTTGTAGCCGGTCAGGAACATCTCCGGGAACACTAGCAGGTCGGCGCCCTTGGCTTCTGTCGCAAGCTGTTGCAGACGTTGCAGGTTACCGGCAACGTCAAGCGGCAGCGGCGGGCATTGGTAAAGGGCTACGCGCATTTCAGACTCCTCTTACTCGGGCAGGGCAATCGGCCCGATTTCATGGAACACATCACCTGGACCCGGGTTTTCGGCGTGAGTTTCACCGCCGAAGTGATTCATGATGCCCCACACCGCGTTGAGCGAAGTCTGCACCGCGCCTTCGACCCAGGCCGGCGTCCATGACACGTCGTCGCCGGCGATAAAAATCCCGCGCTGTTCGGTGGGCATGTCCTGCTGCATAAAGTGCGCATACATCCGCTGGTTGTAGCGGTAATGGCCGGGCAGGGCGCCTTTGAACGCACCGAGGAAATGCGGGTCGGCTTCCCATGACACAGTGATCGGGTCGCCGATGATACGGGCGGCGATGTCGACTTTCGGGTAGATCTTTTTCAGGGCGTCGAGCGCCAGTTTCACGCGTTTTTCGATGGGTTGCGGGAGCATTTTCAGCGCGTCGCTCATCCACGAATACGACAGGCAAATCACCCCGGGTTTGTCGTCACCATTGTCGAACAGGTACGTGCCACGGGTCAGGCGATCGGTGAGCGTCATGCTCATCAGGTCGCGGCCGGTTTCCGGGTCTTTGTCTTTCCAGAACGGGCGGTCGACCATCACGAAGGTTTTCGAGGACTGCATGTAGCGGGTGCGGTCCAGGGCCATCCACATTTTTTGCGAGAACAGCGACTCTTCGCACTCGATCTGCGTGGTCAGCAGCCAGCTCTGGCAGGTGGTCAGCACGGCCGCGTATTCGCGGGTATCGCCCCAGTTGTCGGTCACGCTGAAGCGGCCATCGGCGGCACGCGAGATGCGTTTGACCCCGGTCCGCGGCGCGCCGTTGTGCAGCGAGCTCAGGCTGGTGCCTTCCGGCCAGTGGGCGCAGCGCTCCGGCACATGGCGCCAGATGCCCAGCGGCACTTGTTCCACGCCGCCGACCACCAGGTGTTGGTGATCGTCGCAGTTGGTCATCACCACGCGGAAGATTTCCAGCATCGAGTTCGGGAAGTCCGAGTCCCAGCCGCCCGTGCCGAAACCGACCTGACCAAACACTTCGCGGTGATGGAACGACAGCTTGGCGAAGGCTTTGGAGGTGGCGACGAAGTCGTAGAACGTCCGGTCATCCCACAGCGGAACCAGAGTGTTCCACAGCTCTTTGAGACGTGGCACGTCGCGGTCGCGGATCGCTTGCTGGATCTCGCCGAAGCGCGAACCGTCTTCCAGAGCGTCGGCCCACGCGTCGGCCACTTCCTGGAACAATGCAGGAAGGTCGGCGAGTTTCTGTGCGTAATGGGTCTGGCCTTCCAGGTCGATCACGGTACTGCCGGACGCCGGAGTCAGCGGGTTGGGGAAGGGTTTGGTTTGCAGGCCGAGCTTGTCGACGTAGTGATAGAACGCCGTGGACGACACCGGAAAACGCATGCCACCCAACTCGGCGATGATCCCCTCGGCGCCTTCGAAGGCCTGGGAGCGCAGGCGCCCGCCCATTTTCGAGGCTTCGTAGACGACCGGTTTCAGGCCCAGCTTCATCAGTTCATAAGCGGCCACCAGACCGGCGATACCCGCGCCGACAATCGCCACTTCCGCACCGTGGTTGTGCGCCGGGATGCTGCCCAGACCTGCCGGGTGCTCGATCCAGTCGTCGAAGGCGAATGGGAAGTCCGGGCCGAAAATGGTGACTGGTTTTTTACCGTCTGCAGGATGGCGATTATTCTTGTTCATGGCTGACCTTGCTGGCGACTCGCACGGGGTGCTGAGTATAGAAAAAGACAGCCGTCATTCTAGGGAGCGTAGCGCACGTTAATAAGACGCAATGTGTCGTCGTTTTGCATGTGATTGATACGATATGACGATTGCACTGGTCAGACTGGCTGACCGCGATCGATCTTGCTGCTGAGGATGATCGAGGTGGTGGTCTTCTCGACGCCGTCGACGCTGCCGATCTGGTCGAGCAATTGGTCGAGTTGTTCCGGTGAGTCGGTGCGCAGCCATGCCACGTAATCGAACTCGCCGCTCACGGCGCATAACTGCTGAACCTGGGCCATGGCGCTCAAGCGGCGCAGCACTTCCTTGCCGGAGCGCGGTTGCACCTTGATGCCGACATACGCCTGCAAACCGCCATCGACCACACGTTGCCCGAGGCGAACGCCATAACCAGTGATCACCCTGGCCTTTTCCAATCGCGCCAGGCGCGACGTCACCGTGGTACGGGCGATGCCCAGTTGCCGGGCGAGCATGGCCACGCTTTCGCGAGCATTGATCTGCAACGCGGCGATCAACTGCCGGTCGATTTCATCGAGGACGGGAGGGCGGGTGTCAGGCAAGGTCTTCTCCGGCGGCACGCATCAGTGGACGAGCATGTTACCGCCTCGCGGGCAGCGATGCTTGCAAGCGCTGGAGGCGTTTCGGGTACAAAAAAACCACGCAGTGCGTGGCTTTTTCATAGGGCTGGGTGGGGTTAGCGCATTGCAACGTTCACCGCGTCCCAGACAATGGCGGCCATCTCGTCAACGGTGCGTCGGCGTCCGCTGCTGTCCTTGATGGCGATTTTCGCCACGGCAGGGTCATCCGGGAGCTCCCGGAAGTAACGGTTTACGGCCTGCTGCAGGTCCAGCGAGGCTTCGTGAATGTCGGCTTCGCCTTCGGCATAGGCCCGGTTGGGGTCTTCGGCGCGGTTAAGGTGGTGGCCATCGCGATAGTAGTCGTCGTCCGAAGACAGCACGATTTCCAGGTTTGGACGCGGCAGGTCATACACGTCGTATTCCAGCCAACGCAGCAATTCGTCCAACTCTTTACGGCGCTGATCGTCTTCGATCTTCGCGCCCTGAAAAGCGATGTTGGAGGCCACAAAGCGGTCGCAGATCACCACCGAACCGTTGTCCAGCGCGTCCCGAATGCTTTGGCGTGCCACCAGGCGATCTGCTGCGAACGCCAGCCCGAGGAACTCGGGCGTCACCTGCCCGAAGTTCCCACGCAGGAAGTTACCGATCAGCTTGCCGATGGGCGTGCCAGACTTGTTGGGAAAATCGAAGGTGACGATGTGCCGGCCTTGCGACTCGAGCCGGCGCTTTAGAATCTCGAATTGGGTAGACTTGCCGAGCCCATCGCCGCCTTCGATGATGATCAAGTAACCAGACTGGGAATTGGGAAGGGATGCCATTGAGAACTACTCCGGATAAATACGCACACGCAGATGCCAACAAGCTATTTTTCAGATCGAAGCGTTACTTCATCTGCGTTTTTTCATTCATTTTTGTGGCAGGACTCGCTCTTGTCATCCTGCCGGGTCTGATACCGGTTGTCTTTCCGGATCTGAAACTGATCTCTCCCGGAACGGTGTTCATTTCGGGGGCGCTGGTTTCTATTGGCACATCGTTTATTGCAGGCGCAATGATCTCTTTTGCGACGCTATGGATCGATCATTTACGAAGTGGCGAACAAGTCAGGATGACGGAGCTGATCAGTACGGGGCTGGTGGCTGCTTATCCGCAACGAAATCTGGGGCAAGAATACGGTGTGCTGGTCGCTCGCGCCAAGGTTATCGATGTCACAGGTTACACATTGACGGCGTTCAGTGAGCAGAACAAAGAGCACTTCATCGCGTGTGTGAAGGCGAAAAAGCCGATTAAGGCGCGAATACTCTTGGTCGACCCCGATTCGGAGGCTGCCGGAATCATGGCCGCCGCAGAAAACAAAGAAGTGAGCCAGTATCTCGCATCGCACAGAACCCTCATCAAGAGCCTGTCAGGTCTCAAGGGCGTACACATCAAAATCACCAAACGGCATCTGTCCATGATGGTTTATCGGATCGACGACGTTCTGTTCACCGGCCCGTATCCATTCACGGGTAACAGCACCACGGCGACCACTTTGAAGGTGGGCCGTGGCTGGTTATTTGATCGACAAATGGAAGATTTTGATCGGTTATGGGAGGAGGCTGCTCCTTACACGCTCGATGAACCTCAACCGATCGTTGCCGCACCGCCGAGCGCCCCAACGGCAACCCCCGCGGCCTGACCGTAGATCACCGCCAGCGCATCGCCTTGCTGGACCTGTGCACCGTCGCGGCACAGCAGTTCGATGCCGCCACCGGCCACCACTCGCACACCAGGGGACGGCTCCAACCGGACGTTCACCTGGTTGTTCGCCACGTCAGCGAGCGCAATGGCGTCCCACGTCAGGTTGCCTGAGCGTTCGGCCCGCAATGTCGCCTGGGGCAAATCGCCAAGGATTGCCTGGCGCGGGTCACGGGCAAAGGCGCGAAGGAACGTGTTTTCGGCTCCATGGTCTGCCCACAACGTCACCATTGCCTGGAACGCTTCGCCGCTGGCTATTGCCTGCTTTGCGCGTTGAGTGACGGCGTTGGGGTCGAGTTTTAGCTGGTGGGCAAAGGTGTGCAGGAACCCTAGCGCAGTGCTCAGCTCCAATTGTCCTGCCTCGTCAGGCGCTCCCCCTCGCAACAGTTCGGCAATTTCCACGACTTCGGTGCTGGCGCCAACCGAACGGCCCAGCAGGCTGGCGGACTGGCGCAACTGCGCCACGATGGTGATGCCATTGCTACGGCCAATGTCCTCGCACAAGGTGCCGAAAGCCGCTGCTTCAGGGGCGGTATGCAGAAACGCGGTCGGGCCGTGAAGAATGTCGAGAATGATCACGTCGGCCGGCAAGGTGATTTGCTTGGACATGATGCTGGCAGCCATCAGGCCGGTGTCGGCTACCGTGCCGGTTTCGCCCCGGATCCGGTACATCATGGCGTCGCGGGGGCACAGTTGGGCGTCAGCTGCAAAATAGCGCACCGGTTTATCCCGGCCATCCCAGTGTGGGAGTTCGCTGACGCTGGACACTTCAAAACCCGGTATCACCGAGAGCTTGTCGCGGGTTCCACCGGTATGGGCCAGTCGGGGGGCGACCAGAAACGGTGAACACCAATGGAAGTCCGCGGCCAGGGCTCTCATCAGCGGGGGCAGTAACAGCGCCTGTTTCTCTGATATGCCTCCAGTCGGGTAGCGCCGTGCAGAGACAACCGCATGCCGGTGGGTGCGCGGTGAGGCGCCTGCGAGGAAGCGCGTGAGGTGTTGAGCCTCCTCGGTTTCGATGCCGCGAAGGAACGCATCGGCCAACCAGTAACCGGCGGCAATTTCAGTCTCGTCGCTTGACTCTTGCGGATCAAACCAGTGCGAGGCGACCCGCTCGAATACCTGCGGCGAGGGCGCTTGGCCAATAAGCGTTGCTGCCTCAGTGCCATCTTCGAACAGCTCCCGGACGACGGCTTCTGCCTGCTCGACCGCCAGTGCGGCCTCAGCGGCAACTGACAGGCCCAAAGCTTGCTTGAGCCGCAACGCACTGCCCGATTGCGCCGGGGTCAGAGGGCTTGAGAGCACCGGGTTGGCCGGCGTCCCGTTGCGGACAGCGGCGATTGCCTTGGCCAGGGTCAGGGCGGCTGACTCGTTCATAGCTCGACCCCGATGGCGACGGCGACCCGACGGGCAGTGTCCTCGGGCGTCGAGGAGGCCTGGTTCACAACAATCAGGCTTGAGCCGTGCGCTTGTTCTGCGGCCTTGCACGCCTGCAGCATTTTCTCCTGCATCTCGAAGTGTTTGTTGAGTTCGGCGTTGCGGTCGAAGTCCCGATCTCGCCGGCTCATGAACTCCGTCCAGGTCGCTTCGTCCAGGCTCAGAAACACAATCACGTCGGCTTTTGGAAGCGTCTCCCAGTCAGCGTCCACCATGGCCCTGGCGGCCGGGAAGTACGGATCCTGACGAGAAACCAGCCATTCAAAGGCGTTATCACCGAGGTAGCGGGCGATCAGGACGTCGTAATAGCTGTCGATAATGGCGGTCTTGTTGGTCTTGCGGGTTGCATCGGCCTTGAACAGCTGAGGTACACGAACCGTCCGGAACCAGCTCAGTGCGGTAAAGGCTCCGCTGGTTTCTCTTTCCCTGACCAGATCAGGCCACGCTGACTCCTCGGGCTCCAGATGAACCTCGACCTC
Organism: Pseudomonas purpurea; assembly: GCF_039908635.1. Classification (NCBI taxonomy): domain Bacteria; kingdom Pseudomonadati; phylum Pseudomonadota; class Gammaproteobacteria; order Pseudomonadales; family Pseudomonadaceae; genus Pseudomonas; species Pseudomonas purpurea. The sequence continues at coordinate 5,270,886 of NZ_CP150918.1, read as the reverse complement.
CATCAACCGGGCCAGTGCCTTGGCGGTAGACGATTTTCCGGAGCTGGGCAGCCCTGCAAACGCAATCAGCATCAGTTATTTCCCTATTTTTGCGGGTTCCTTGAGAGGCCACCATCGTGGTGTTCTCGCATTATGAGGGCTCATAGATAAAGAAATTGACGACAAAAGGCCATCATTCATTGGTCCAATGTTTCCGAGAATCGGTATTGGCCGCGAACGTGGGATGGTCGAGCCGCTTCAGCACTTTCCTAGGCTCTGTACGAAAACTGCCTGCGTGTCGAGCATGCTGCGTTAAAAACAGGCTCGGAATGCTCATTTACACCCCGTAAACTCCGCTTCCTCGCCTGTTTTTGCCTTGCCTGATCGCCACTCGGCGACTTTTCGTACAGGCCCTAGGGTTTAAAGGATGCTCTGACTTCGCCGTGCTTATCTACGGTGCCTATTATTTTTCTGACGATGTTATAGCTACCCCCATCGTCATTGGTTCTTTTATCATCAAGAAAGATCGTAATCTTTTCGCCTGGTGTATAACCACTTGTCTTAATGAGGAACCCCGCAGTGTCCCCAGAGGATGCACTTTTAAGTTCGGTAGAAAAGTCACTTTCCATCCATGTCGCCGATATGATTTCTTTACCATCATCGTATGATGAAGTGGTCGCACTTCCTGTGCGCTCCGTCGTTTTGATCGGGGTAGGATAAACTACATTGCTGCAAGCCGTTGTCAGGAGGCTCAATGCGCAAATTACTACGAAGGATGTAAGTTTCATTGCTTGCTCACTGTATGGTTTTCACAGGGTGACGTGCTTGATGTCTTTGGCTCAAAGCTATCATGTTTAAGTAATATAAGAATGGTTGACTGATTTAGGGTGTGGCCGAGAAAGGCGCGATACGACATGATCTACAGTCTTTATATATAGCGTCCGGATCATGGTGTCACTGGCACTGGCTCGGCTTTTCAGAGTGGCCTTACTATAATGTTAATGAGCAATTGATGCGTTTGAAATGGTTATTTTTGCTTGATGAGATAAAGATTGTCATTGGCTGAAAATAGAGAATATTTTAAATTTGGATTTGTGTAATAGGCAAAGTTTACGAGTAAGCTCTCTTTCGGTGGAAAGGTTTCACCCTTGAAGTCAGTGCGGGATAAATTACCGTTGTTTTTAAATTTTAGACTGCTTTCACCCACCGTGACTTGATAGTAACCCACGCCATCCCAGCGGTAAGACATGTGGCAGCCAACCTGATCTGGGGCGCAGAATTTACTGTGCGTTTGTTTTTCAAAATAAGGAATCATAATGTTGCTTGGCGGTATGTATCGTCCAAAGCTACGTTCAATGTCAGTGAAGTTTGTGAACAAGGTGTTGGTGCCAGATATGCCTTTGCCAGAATGATCAGAGTCTAATGAATTTCCGTGCAGGATGTACCACTCGCCCGTTGAGTTAAGATAATATATTTTTCGAATTCGTCGCTTGTTTTCTTGTGTGCTGATCTTTTTCCAAACGTCAACGTTATCCAGTCGTGCGCTTTTTCTTACGACCTCTTTATAGTAAGCATCGACCTGTTCTGTACTCCAGGCTAACGCTTGATTGACGGGAATAAACGGTTTATTTGTATGGTCACCGTTGAATGGCCAGGTGGAGTAGTAAGCCTTCTCTTTGTTTACCAGGAAAGCGCCGTCAACCATTTCTTCATTGCCCGTTTTTTCCTTTATCAGGAGGCTTCTTGTAAATTGATGTCTGTCAATGATATTTCCAGAGGTGTCCAGTTTGTAGAATTCGTACAGGCGGGTACTGTCGTCAATATCTGTTGCGACTTTAATGATGACGTTGTTTGTGACTTTATTGATGTTGTGTTCGACGGTAGCCATCGGTGGAGTTTTAAACCGTTCAATGGTGTAATTCTCGAACTCTGTGATTTCGTCGATGTATTTATAATCTGCGAATTCAGTGGGTAGCGTTTCTATGTTCTCGCTAAAAAAAAGCGGGGGAGAGTCTTGATAACCGCAGCCCGCCAATACGGAGAGTGCGAAAATGGTAACAAATGAGATGATTAGGTTCATATATACGATTTTGATCCGTCAAGGAGGCTCGTTACTTATGCCGTAATCCTGCTAACTGCTCAGTCGCGCAGCTATCGACCAGATTGTTTCCTGTTCCGCATGCTTCGATTGTTTGGCAGCATCAGTGTAGCTCGCATCGCCATAGACGTACGTTCCTCCACCATAAGGCCGCCGATGCAGGAGTGTCGTGCTGCGCGTACTCAAACGTGGCCGCTGCGAGGCGGAAAAGGCGCTTGTAGAGCGTCTTTCTAGTGTTGCCGGCGTCGGTCTTTGCGACTTCAGTAGCTCATGCGCGCTGGGTTCGAAGGCTTTCCCCATCGGTTCCGGCGTGCGATATGCGGCAGTGTGATCCAGGCACCCAAGTGGGCTTGATCTAGCCGCGGGCCGGTAAATCGCATCTGCGTAGGTCGTTGAGTGTAGATTTTGGCGCGTTGGAGGTACAGAACTGGCCTGGCTGTTTTTGTCGCGGACATGAAAAAGCCGCGCAATGCGCGGCTTTCGAATTGGTGGGCCCACACGGACTTGAACCGTGGACCAAAGGATTATGAGTCCTCTGCTCTAACCAACTGAGCTATAGGCCCTCAGTAGGCCGCGGATTATAGCGACGGTTTCTCGGCTGTGCTATCCGAAAAGTTTGAAAGCGTTATACGAAGGAAGGTCGCGGCGAATTCTTCGGCCGGCAGCGGCAGGCTGACGATGTAGCCCTGGATCTGTTCGCAGCCTTCTGCGGCGAGGAAAATTTGCTGGGCCTGGGTTTCGACGCCCTCGGCGATCACCGTGAATTGCATGCTGCGGCCCAGGGCGATGATCGCGCGGACGATGGCGGCATCGTGTGGGTCGTCGGGCAGTCCACGGACGAAGGACTGGTCGATTTTCAGGAAGTCCAGCGGCAGGCGTTTGAGGTAGCTCAGGGACGAGTAACCGGTGCCGAAGTCGTCGATGGCCAGTTGCACACCCAGGCGCTTGAGCTGGTGCAGCACCGCCAGCGCTTCTTCGGCCTGGCTCATGATGAAGTTTTCGGTAATTTCCAGTTGCAGGAAACCTGGTTCGAGGCCGTAGTCCTTGAGCAGTTGTTCAATGCGCCCCAGCAGGTTTGGCTGGCGCAACTGCGCGCCCGCGAGATTGACCGAGAGCGGACCAAAACTGTCATAAAGCCGATTCCAGGCATGCAGCTGTTGGCAGGCTTGCTCCAGGACCCAGTCGCCTATTTGCAGGATCATGCCGTTTTCTTCGGCCAGCGGGATGAAATGCTCGGGCGGTACGTCGCCAAAGGTCGGGTGATGCCAGCGGATCAAGGCTTCGGCGCCGACCAACGCATGACTGACCAGGCTGATTTTCGGTTGATAGAACAGGCTCAACTCATTGCGCTCGATGGCCCGGCGCAGTTCGTGCTCCAGGGCGATGCGCTCGCTGGCCTGGGCGGTCAGGTCGCGGGTGTAGCTCTCGACCCGGTTGCGGCCCTTGGCCTTGGAGCGGTACATGGCGGCATCGGCATTCTTGACCAGCGTGGCGACGTCGCAGCCGTCCTTGGGGTAGAGGCTGGTGCCAATGCTCGCGCTGATAAAGAACTCGTGTTCACCGGCCTGGAACGGCGCCGTGAAGCAGTGCAGCAGTTTAGTGGCGATGTGTTCGGCGTCGCTGGGTTGTTGCAGGCCGGGCAGCAGAATGATGAATTCGTCGCCGCCCAGCCGGGCAACGGTGTCGATGTCGCGCAGTTGCTCTTTCAAACGCACGGCGATGCCTTTGAGCAGCAGGTCGCCGACCGGGTGGCCGAGGCTGTCGTTGATGTGCTTGAAACGGTCCAGGTCCAGAAACAGGACCGCGCCCTGACCGCCGTTGTCCTGTTGGGCATTGAGCGCTGTCAGCAGGCGACTTTCGAACAGTGTGCGGTTGGGCAGGCCGGTCAGGGGGTCGTGGTGAGCCTGATAGTCGAGCTTGGCCTGGGCATGCTTGAGGCTGGAGATATCCGCGAACACCGCCACGAAGTGGGTGATGAACCGGTCGCGGTTGCGCACGGCACTGATGGTCAGCCAACTGGGGTACAACTCGCCGTTCTTGCGCCGGTTGGAAATCTCGCCTTGCCAATGCCCTTCGGCGGTCAGTTGATGCCACATGGCCGCGTAGAAGGCGCTGTCGTGCAGGCCTGAGGCGAGCAGCCGGGGTGTGTGGCCCAACGCTTCGGTTTCGCTGTAGCCGGTGATCTCGGTGAACGCCCGGTTCACCGCGCTGATGTGTTGCTGGGTGTCGGTGATCAAGACGCCTTCTGCGGTGCTCTCGAACACGGTGGCGGCCTGTTGCAGTTTTTCCTGCATCAGGTGCCGCTCGGTGATGTCGCGCACGATGGTCAGCATGCAATCGTCTTCACCGATGGGCAGTGGCCGGCTGGACATTTCGCAGAGGCGGATCTGCCCGTCATTGCGCCGGATGTGGCAACTGAAGTCCCGTACGAAACCGTCGCGCTGGAGCAGGTCGAGCATTTGCTTGCGCTCGTTGAGGTTGACCCAGATGCCAAGGTCGAAGGTGGAGCGGTCCACCGACATGGCGGTATTGAAGCCGGTGATGCGACTGAACCCCTCGTTGATTTCGAGCAGCAGGCCATCGCGTTGTCGGGACAGCAGCAAGCCGTCGGGAGAGGCGTGGAAGGCCTTGGCGAACTTCTCTTCCGAGGTTTGCAGCAGTTGCTGGGTTTCCTTGAGCTGGCTGATGTCGCGCACCACCACCACCAGCGCCGGGGTGGTGTCCAGGTCGAAAGGCTCGGCGGAAATCAGTCCGGTAAACACTTGGCCGTTACTGCGGCGAAAGGGCATCTCCAGGTTGCGAATGCTACCGGCCTGCAAGCGTTGCAGCAGGTTGGGGCCGACGCCGGGGATGCCCCAGATGTTCAGTTCGGTGGCGGTTTGGCCGATCACGTCCTGCGCACTCAGGCCGATCTGCTCCTCGAACGCTTCGTTGACCTCCAGCAAACATCCATCGGACAACCGAGCGATGACCAGGATGTCCGGGCATTGCTGGAACACCGAGGCGAACTTCTGCTCGGACAGGCGCAAGGCTTCTTCGATGTGCTTGGTTTCGCTGATGTCGATCATCAGGCCGCGCATCACCGGCTCATGGCCGTGTTCGATCAGGCTGACGATATCGCGCACCCACAGACAGCGCCCGTCGGCGGTAATGACGCGGTAGTCGAGGCTGTGATCGCGCCCGGCCAGGACTTCATGGTCGCAAAAAGCCTGGGCACGGGGCAGGTCGGCCGGGTGGATGATGTTGCGCCAGAAGCCCGGAATCAGCCATTGGGACAGGGGATAGCCAAGCAGGGCCTCGGCGTGGGGCGAAACGTAGCTGTACGTGAAATCGCTGATGCGCGCCTCCCAGGCAATCGCCGAGAGGCTCTCCACCAGCCCGCGATAGTGGTACTCGCTGCTGCGCAGTTCTTGTTCAAGGTCGACACGCCGGGCGATTTCCGAACTCAGGCGACGGTTGATGCGGATCACCACCGCCAGCACCGCGACCAGCAGCAGAATTCCCGGCAGGCCGTACAGCAACAGGTCGGACCAGAAGGTGCGGTGATCGAGAACGTTACCGACCCAGCGCTCCTGGATGGCACTGATTTCGGCGGGGGTCATGTCTGCCAGGACTTTATCCAGAATGCCCACGAGCATTTTGTTGTCGTGCGGGACGGCCATCGCCAGTTGGTAGCGGTAGGGCGTTTCACCGCTGACGTAAAGGCCTTCCAGCTTGAGCTGCCGCAGGCTCCAGACGCTTGAAGCGAGGTCGCCCACCACGGCATCCACTTCGTCGGTCGCCAGTGCTTGCAAGGTCGAGCTGACATTGGGCATCGGGACGAGGTTCAGGTCCGGGTGGTGGGTACGCAGCAACTCATGAGGCGCGTAGTTTTCCACCACGGCTATCTTCAGCCCGTACAGGTCGTCGATTTTATGCGGTTGCGCGCCCCCCACGTGAGCGAGGATGACGATCGGGAAGTCCAGATAAGGGCGGGTGAACGAAAGGTAGGTCTGCCGTTCGGGTGTCGACATGATGCCTGGCAGCAGGTCCAGCTTGCCGTGTTTGATCTGCTCCAGGACTTCGGTCCAGCTGGCGGGCTCAACGGGGGTGAACTTGATCGCCAGGCGATCACGGATCAGGTTGATGTAATCCGCTGCCAGGCCCTGATATCGGCCCTGCTCATCGCGAAACTCAAATGGTGGCCATGAGGCGTCTACGCCCAGGCGCAATTCCGGATGGGCCGTCAGCCAGCCGCGTTCCTCATCGGTCAGAGTCAGCGCGCCAGCCGTTGCGGTCCAGGCAAGCAGCGACAGCAACAACACGGCCGGCAGTCTGGGCATAACGGTCTCGTTATGGCTCAAGGGGAATGGTTCGAGTGTAGACGGGCAATGCGAAGGGGGAGTGAAGCGCGGGGGATTTAATCGGCAGAAAGCAAAACCCCCGGCAGGGCCGGGGGTTTTGTGATCACTCGTCGAGGAAGGAGCGTAAATGCTCGCTTCTCGTCGGGTGGCGCAGCTTGCGCAACGCCTTGGCTTCGATCTGACGAATCCGTTCACGGGTAACGTCGAACTGCTTACCAACCTCCTCAAGGGTGTGGTCGGTATTCATGTCGATGCCGAAGCGCATGCGCAGAACCTTGGCTTCACGGGCAGTGAGGCCGGAGAGAACTTCGCGAGTCGCTTCTTTAAGGCTCTCAACGGTTGCAACATCGATTGGCGACTGCATGGTCGAGTCTTCGATGAAGTCACCCAGGTGGGAGTCTTCGTCATCACCGATCGGGGTTTCCATGGAGATCGGCTCTTTAGCGATCTTCAATACCTTGCGGATCTTGTCCTCAGGCATTTCCATGCGTTCGCCCAGCTCTTCCGGGGTCGGTTCGCGACCCATTTCCTGCAACATCTGGCGGGAAATACGGTTGAGCTTGTTGATCGTCTCGATCATGTGCACCGGAATACGGATGGTGCGGGCCTGGTCGGCGATCGAGCGAGTGATCGCCTGACGGATCCACCAGGTGGCATAAGTCGAGAATTTGTAGCCGCGACGGTATTCGAACTTGTCTACCGCTTTCATCAAGCCGATGTTGCCTTCCTGGATCAGATCGAGGAATTGCAGGCCACGGTTGGTGTACTTCTTGGCGATGGAGATCACCAGACGCAAGTTCGCTTCGACCATCTCTTTCTTCGCGCGGCGGGCCTTGGCCTCACCGATCGACATGCGACGGTTGATGTCCTTGATCTCGGCAATCTTCAAGCCGGTTTCGGCTTCAAGTGCGGTCAGCTTCTGTTGGCAACGAACGATATCGGCCTGCAGGCGACCAATGGCTTCAGCGTATTTGCTTTTGCCTTTGGCCAGTGCGTCGGTCCAGCTTTCGTCAACTTCGTTGCCCGGGAACTGGCGCAGGAAGTCGGCACGCGGCATGCGTGCATCACGAACGCAGAGCTGCATGATCGCGCGCTCTTGCTGACGCAGACGATCCAGGGCGCCACGCACACGCTCAACCAGGCCTTCGAATTGCTTCGGAACCAGTTTGATCGGCATGAACAGCTCGGCCAGCGCCAACATCTCGGCAATAGCCTGCTTGTTTTCGCGCCCGTGCTTTTTCAGCGCCTTGCGGGTGACTTCCATCTGGTCGGCCACAGCGCCAAAACGCTGGGCTGCGATGACCGGATCCGGACCGCTTTCGGCTTCTTCTTCGTCGTCACTGGCTTCAGCGTCGTCGTCTTCGGCGTCGTCATCCGCTTTCACGGCTTTCGGGTCGACAGGCGGCGGCACTTCTGCAGCAGGCGGCGCAATGCCGTCGTCCGGGTCGATATAACCGCTCAGGACGTCGGACAGGCGGCCACCTTCGGTGGTGACGCGAGTGTACTCGGAGAGAATATGGTCAACCGTGCCAGGGAAGTGCGCAATTGCGCCCATCACTTCACGGATGCCTTCTTCAATACGCTTGGCGATTTCGATTTCGCCTTCACGTGTGAGGAGCTCTACGGTACCCATCTCACGCATATACATGCGCACAGGGTCGGTAGTGCGACCAATGTCGGTCTCAACCGCTGCCAACGCAGCGGCCGCTTCTTCCGCGGCTGCCTCGTCGGTATCGGCGTCGGCCAGCATAAGGGCGTCCGCATCCGGAGCACTCTCGTGTACGGGGATCCCCATGTCATTAATCATGCGGATGATGTCTTCCACCTGTTCCGGATCTGAAATATCCTCCGGCAGGTGGTCGTTGACCTCTGCGTAAGTCAGATACTTCTGCTCACGACCAAGGGTGATCAACTCTTTGATACGAGACTGCTGTTGCGCTTTTCCGGACATAACACCCTATCCACTGAAGGTCTTGGCGGGCAAAAAACAAGCCGAGGATTATACCTGAGCTATGACCTCACGCGCCAGTTGAGGTCGGGTTTGATGCGGAAACCTTTTGACGCAGGAGGTCGCGCATCTGGTTTGCTTCCTCTGGACTGAGTCCAGACTGGTTTGCTTTGTTGATAAGTTTTTCCAGGTTTCGTTCACGTTGACGTGTCGCTAGCGTAGTAATGGTGTCGAAAAACTGTTGTTCAAGGTTGTCTCCCTCAATCAACCATTCCTTTTCTGCCAATGCCTTGAGCAGGCGCCCTTGTTCGGTGCCATGCCAGCGTGCGATCAGTTGAAATGAGTTTAGCTTAGGATTCTTCTGCACGGCTTCGAGCAGTGCTACCAGCAGTTGCGTGGTGGAGTGATCTTCAGCGGCAAAGTGCCCGGCGTCCTCCACTTTTTCCGCCAGTTGCGGGTGGTGCAGCAGGGTGCGCAGGGCCGTCAGCGTGGGTGGTTCGACGGACGTGGGGATACGTGGGGCGTAGGCCTGATCGCGATCACCGCCGCGTTTGCCTTTTTTGTCCCAGGGTTTGTTTTCCCACTTCTTGCCGCCGTTGCCCGGTTTTTTCGGCGTCCACTCCTGCTGGGGCGCGTAGGCCTCCTGCGGTTGGTGGTAGTCGGCATAATCCGGCATGGCGTCGTAATCGATGCCAGGGTCATAAGCGGGGGGCGCGTCCTGAGGGGCGCTGTGCACCAGTTGGTTGACGGTTTCGCTGTTGAGTCCGGTGATTTCCGTCAGGCGCTGGCGCATCAGTGTGCGTAAGTTGGCCCCCGGGACTTTGTCGATCAGCGGCGCGGCGAGGGTGGCCATGTGGGCCTTGCCTTCGAGCGAGCGCGGGTCGGACTCTTCGGTCAACTGCTGAAAAAAGTAGTCTGCCAGCGGCTGGGCATGCTGATTGATGCGGGCGCGGAAGGCATCGGTGCCTTCGGAGCGCACCAGCGTATCCGGGTCCTCACCTTCGGGCAGGAACAGAAAACGCGCGCGCCGCCCGTCTTGCAGGCTCGAAAGCGTTGACTCCAGGGCGCGCCATGCAGCGTTGCGGCCCGCCTGGTCGCCGTCGAAGCAGAACAACACGTTGGGTACGACGCGAAACAGTCGCTTCAAGTGTTCTTCGCTGGTAGCGGTGCCGAGGGTGGCGACGGCGTTGCGCAGGCCTTGTTGGGCGAGGGCGATAACGTCCATGTAACCCTCGACGACAATGATCTCGTCGAGGTTGCGATTGTTTTTGCGTGCTTCATAAAGGCCGTAGAGCTCCTGGCCTTTATGGAATACCGGGGTTTCCGGGGAGTTCAGGTACTTCGGTTTGTCGTCGCCCAGTACCCGGCCGCCAAACGCGATGATGCGCCCACGGCTGTCGCGGATCGGGAACATTACGCGATCGCGGAAGCGGTCATAGCGTTTGCCGGTTTCGGCGTTCTCGATCAACAGGCCTGCGTCGATCATGGCTTTTTGTTGCAGGGTGTCGCTGCTCAGGTGCTTGAACAGGTTGTCCCAGCCTGGTGGTGCGAAACCCAGGCCGAAATCGCGGGCGATTTCGCCGGTCAGGCCGCGGCCTTTCAGGTAGTCGACGGCCGCTTTGCGCGCCGGGTGGCTTTTCAGCGCCTGGCGGTAAAAATCGGCGGCAGCGGTGAGCAGCGGGTACAGCGGCGAGTCGGTCGGCTGTCGCGGTTTGTGCGGTCGGCCGCTTTCCTCGCGGGGAATTTCCATGCCGGCGGCTTTGGCCAGTTCTTCGACGGCCTGGGGGAAGTCCAGGTTGTCGTGGTCCATGATGAAGCCGAGGGCGTTGCCGCCCGCGCCGCAGCCAAAGCAGTAATAGAACTGTTTGTCCGGGCTGACGCTGAATGACGGGGTTTTTTCTTTGTGAAACGGGCAGCAGGCAGTGTAGTTCTTGCCGGCTTTTTTCATTTGCAGGCGCGAGCTGACCACATCGACGATGTCGGTGCGGTTCAGAAGGTCGTCAATAAAGCTCTGGGGAATTAGCCCGGCCATGGCGTTCTCGTCATCACTGCGCTGAAAATTTGATCCGCGCGAGGAGCGGCCCGATGCCGGTCATTGTTTTGAGGCGCGGCAGATGTGCGGCTCGACCAGGTATCGTCTGCGTATTCGCTGTCGGGAAGTGTATCTGCCGAAAAACCACCGACGTTAATGCTCATCAGTATTCGACTGCTTGAAAGTGTTGCGCTCAATCCGGTAGTGGCCAAAGACAGGCCTCGGATAGCTCATGTAAGTGGGCACGCATAATAGTGCCTTGCGCTGATCGTCGTGAGAGGATCAGTAAAAAGGGTGTGCTCGTCAGTAGCCTTGGAAGGCTCGTCAGAAGAGACGTGCACCGCTGGCAAAAGAGCCAGGTCTGACGTTTAAAGCAGATTTGTCTCGGTCGCGTCTGCGGCTTTGACGGTGAAGCATCAAGCGATGTCCGCAAATGCCATTAGCCCGGCTGAGGGCCGGGCTTGGCAGAAGCTTGCTACGAACGTCTGTGTATTAGTACAGACGAACGGCGCGGCGCTGTTCGCGCTGAACTTTCTTGGCGTGACGCTTAACAGCAGCAGCTGCTTTGCGCTTACGCTCAGAAGTCGGCTTCTCGTAAAATTCGCGGCTACGAACTTCAGCCAGTACACCGGCTTTTTCGCAGGAGCGCTTGAAACGACGCAGAGCTACGTCGAAGGGTTCGTTCTCTTTAACTTTGACGGCTGGCATCCAGAGCTACCTTCATTCATTACCGGGGTCAACATCCTCGCGGCAAAAATGCACTTGAAGACGTCGGTTTTTAAGGGTTGCGGATGTTAACCCCTCATCGCTCGGAATGCAAAGCCTCTGATCGAAAACCGCTGGTCGGGGCACCACGTGGCGACTATTATGCGCGCCTTCGAATTCAGCCTAAACAAGGCGCAAACCCATGCTAGTACTGGGATTAGAAACCTCCTGCGACGAAACCGGTGTCGCACTTTACGACAGTGAAAGAGGCTTGCTGGCCGACGCACTGTTCAGCCAGATCGACCTGCATCGCGCCTATGGTGGCGTAGTGCCGGAGCTGGCGTCGCGTGACCACGTCAAGCGTATGCTGCCCTTGATTCGTCAGGTGTTGGCTGAAGCCGATTGCGTGCCGACCGAGATCGATGCAATCGCCTACACCGCAGGTCCTGGCCTGGTGGGCGCTCTTCTGGTGGGGGCTTCCTGTGCTCAGGCGCTGGCCTTTGCCTGGGGCATTCCGGCCTTGGGCGTGCACCACATGGAAGGCCATTTGCTGGCGCCGATGCTGGAGCCGCAACCGCCCGAATTCCCGTTCGTCGCTTTGTTGGTGTCCGGGGGGCATACGCAACTGGTTCGGGTCGATGGCATTGGCCAATACGAGCTGTTGGGTGAGACTCTTGATGACGCTGCGGGTGAGGCGTTCGACAAGACGGCCAAGATGATGGGGATGAATTACCCCGGTGGTCCGGAAATCGCACGACTGGCTGCGCAAGGCGTTGCCGGACGTTTCGTCTTCCCGCGTCCGATGTGTGATCGTCCGGGGCTGGCCTTCAGCTTCAGTGGCTTGAAAACCTTTGCCCTGAACACCTGGCAGCAATGCGTCAGTGCCGGGGACGACAGTGAACAAACCCGCAGCGACATCTCGCTGGCCTTCCAGCAGGCAGTGGTGGAGACTTTGACCATCAAGTGCAAGCGTGCCCTCAAGCAGGCGGGTCTCAAGCGTCTGGTGATCGCTGGTGGCGTCAGCGCCAACAAGGCATTGCGGGAGTCGTTGGAGAAGATGCTCGGCGACATGAAGGGCGACGTTTACTACGCACGTCCGGAGTTCTGCACCGATAACGGCGCGATGATTGCTTTTGCCGGTTGCCAGCGTTTGCAGGCAGGTCAGCAGGAAAGCCTGGCCATCAGCGTGCAGGCACGCTGGCCGATGGAGCAGTTGTCGCCCCTGTGATGAGCGTTGTTCATGGCGGGTATTTAAAAATGCCGTTCGCGCCCGGCAAACAGGTCGCGTAGATTGCCGCGATGCCGCCACACGATCAACGCCGTCAGGGCGCTCATCGGCAGCAGTGCTTCCGGCTCTTGCCAGGCCAGCAGTGGCAGGGTCAGGGGCGTGGCGATCAGCGCAGCCAGCGAGCTGGTGCGGGTGAGGTAGAAGGTCAGTAGCCAGGCACCGATGGCCAGGAGCGCGGCGGGTGGGTAAAGCCCCAGCAGCATGCCGGCCGCGGTGGCGACACCTTTGCCGCCGCGAAAGCGGAAGTACAGCGGGAACAGATGGCCAATGACGGCGCAGACGCCGACCCAGGCCTGTTGTTGCACCGAAAGACCGGCGAGCGCGGCGATCAGCACCGGCAACAAGCCTTTGCAGAGGTCGCCGAGCAAGGTCAGGATGGCGAGTTTTTTGCCGGCCAGACGCAACATGTTGGTGGCACCGGCATTGCCGGAGCCACTCATTCGCGGATCGGGGTTACCGGTCAGGCGGCTGAGCAAAATGGCGAAGGACAGAGAGCCGAGCAGGTAGGCGAGAATCGCCAGTAACCAAAACATGCTAACCATTCCGGGCGAGGACGCCCTGATTCTAACGGCGCATTGCGCCCTTGTCGTGCTGCGGAGAAGAGTGCTTGGACAGAGTGTTTATCGAGGGCCTGGAAGTCGACACGGTGATCGGTGCCTACGACTGGGAGCGCGGCATCCGTCAGTGCCTGCGGCTTGATCTGAGCTTCGCCTGGGACAATCGTCCGGCAGCGGCCGGTGATGACCTGACCCTGGCGCTCGATTACGCCAGCGTTTCGGCGCGTATTCAGGCGTTTGCCGAGCAAGCGCAGTTTCAACTGGTTGAAACCTTTGCCGAGCGCCTGGCTGAAGTCTTGATGAGCGAATTCAAGATTACCTGGCTGCGCCTCAAGCTGACCAAGCCAGGGGCCGTTCCGGCGGCTACGGGTGTGGGCGTGGAGATCGAGCGCGGATGTCGCTGACTCAGGTTTTCCTCGGCCTCGGCAGTAACGTCGAGCGTGAAGCTCATTTGCAGGCGGGGCTGGAAGCGCTTGCCGGTTTTCTGGTGGATATTCGCTGCTCGGCGGTGTTCGAGAGTCAGCCGGTGGGCATCAAGAGTGGGCCGTTTTTCAATTTTGTGGTGTCGGCCCTATACCGATCTGCCACTGCTGGAACTGGACCGGCGCTTGAAATTCATTGAGGCGGATAATGGTCGCTATGCGCCGGACCGCAAGGGTTTGCCGCTGGATATCGATGTGTTGTTGTATGGCGAGTTGGCAGGCAACTTCGATGGGCTGATCCTGCCGCGTGTGGAAATTCTGAAAAATGCCTTCGTGCTGTGGCCGTTGTCGCTGATTGCGCCGGACAGGGTGCATCCGGGTGTAGGCAAGAGCTTTTCGACGTTGTGGAGCGAGGCGCAGATTGATCAGGTGCTGGCGCCTGTGGCGTTTGAATGGCGTGGTGAGCAGTTGACCCCTTCACATTTGTTGTGAGGCGGATGACGCCTTCGCGGGTAAGCCCGCTCCCACAAGGGTTGTGCCGGTCCTGTGGGGGCGGGCTTGTTCAGGTTGACGCCGCCTCTTTGTAAGCCTTCAGCGCTTTAAGCCTTTCACGCTTGATTGCCTCGCCCAGCCCTGGCCCCTTGAAGCCCTTCTCCAGCAACGGCTGAACGGCGATGCCTCGCGCCGCAGTAGCCGCACCACGCAAATAATCCGCTTGTGGATAACTTCTCTGCTCAAGCCCCTTGCGGCCTCGTGCGTCCATTTCGCAGGCGATGATAAATTCCTCAAAGCGCTGCGGCCGACGGTAAACGTCGAAACTCTGTAGCAGTTCCAGCAAAGTTGATGCTTTCAGTTCCAGCGCCCGGTGACCATGGGTGTGGTATTCGCCCACCAGCAGTGCCAGTTCCTGGCAGTCACGCGGTGCCTTGAAGCGTTCGTTGAGCGCTTTGATCAGCTTCAGGCCCTTGTGTTCATGGGCGATGTGCCGAGGCCATTCTTCTTTTGGTGTCAGGCCTTTGCCCAAGTCATGCAGCAGGCAGGCCCAGCGTACGGTCAGCGGTTGTTGGTGTCGCGCCGCTTGCTCCAGCACGCTCAGGGTGTGCACGCCGGTGTCGATTTCCGGGTGGTGGGCTTCGGGCTGAGGCACGCCAAAGAGTGCATCAACCTCCGGCATCAAGACCTTCAGTGCGCCGCAGTCGCGCAGCACTTGGATGAATACCTGTGGCTGATCTTCCATCAGGGCGCGGGAGATTTCTTTCCAGCTGCGTTCAGCGGTCAGGGCTTCAAGTTCGCCTGATTCGCTGAGTTGGCGCATCAGTTCCAGGGTTTCAGGGGCGACAGTAAAACCCAGCTCGGCATAACGAGCTGCGAAGCGGGCGACGCGTAGCACTCGCAGGGGATCTTCGGCGAACGCGGGGGAAACATGGCGAAGTACGCGGGCATCGAGATCGCGTTGGCCGTGATAGGGGTCGGTCAGATTGCCGTGATCGTCCTCGGCCATGGCGTTGATCGTCAGGTCGCGACGAATCAGGTCTTCTTCCAGGGTAACCTCGGGGCTGGCATGGAAGGTGAATCCGCCGTAACCCCGCCCGCTCTTGCGTTCGGTGCGTGCGAGGGCGTATTCCTCGCCACTTTTTGGATGAAGAAACACCGGAAAGTCCGCGCCGACCGGGCGGTAGCCTTTGGCGAGCATCTCTTCAGTGGTCGCGCCTACCACGACCCAGTCGATGTCAGTGACAGGCTTGCCGAGCAGGCGATCACGAACCGCACCACCGACTTTAAAAATTTGCATAAAAAACCTCCGTAAGCCCGACAGGATAACCCTTGCGTCGAACTTTCGGAGGTCTGGGTTGCATCACAGGTGAATGACAGCCAGGTCCAGTCGCCCGTAATCCCCTTCGTTGTGATCGCCTCTGGGCGGGACATGGTGGGTTTTCATGAGCTGGTCACCTTGCAGCGTCTCCAGGTGTATATCGAACCCCCACAGCCGGTGCAGGTGCTTGAGGACTTCGTCGGTGGAGTCACCCAGGGGTTTGCGGTCATGTTGTTGGTGGCGCAGGGTCAGCGAGCGGTCGCCGCGGCGGTCGATGCTGTAGATCTGCACGTTGGGCTCGCGGTTACCAAGGTTGTACTGCGCCGCCAAGGTTTCACGAATGATCCGGTAGCCTTCTTCGTCGTGAATCGCAGGCACCAGCAGGTCGTCCTTCTGATCGTCATCGAGAATGCTGAACAGTTTCAGGTCGCGGATCACTTTGGGTGACAGGTACTGCAGGATGAAGCTCTCATCCTTGAAGCTGCTCATGGCGAACTTGATGCTCGACAGCCAGTCGGTCCCGGCGATTTCCGGGAACCAGCGGTAGTCCTCTTCGGTGGGTTCTTCGCACATGCGCCGGATGTCGCGGTACATGGCGAAACCGAGGGTGTAGGGGTTGATCCCGTTGTAGTAAGGGCTGTCGAAGCCAGGCTGGAAGACCACGCTGGTGTGTGACGTCAGGAACTCCATCATGAAGCCGTCGGTTACCAGGCCCTCGTCGTACAAGTCGTTCATCAGCGTGTAGTGCCAGAACGTTGCCCAGCCTTCGTTCATGACCTGAGTCTGGCGCTGTGGGTAAAAGTATTGGGCGATCTTGCGCACGATCCGCACGATTTCCCGTTGCCAAGGCTCCAGCAGCGGGGCGTGTTTTTCGATGAAGTAGAGGATGTTCTCCTGCGGCTCGGCGGGAAAACGGGCGTTGTCCTTCTCGTTGTACTTGTCGGCCCCTTTGGGGATGGTGCGCCACAGGTCGTTGATCTGCTTTTGCAGGTGTTCTTCACGATCTTTCTGCCGGCGCCGCTCTTCTTCGGCGGAAATCGGATAAGGGCGTTTGTAGCGGTCGACGCCGTAGTTCATCAGCGCATGGCAGGAGTCCAGCAGGTCTTCTACGGCGTCGATGCCATGGCGCTCTTCGCATTGCATGATGTACTGCTTGGCGAAAACCAGGTAATCGATGATCGAGCTCGCATCGGTCCAGGTGCGGAACAGGTAATTGCCCTTGAAAAAGCTGTTGTGGCCATAGCAGGCGTGGGCAACCACCAGCGCCTGCATGCAGATGGTGTTTTCTTCCATCAGATAGGCAATGCACGGGTCCGAGTTGATCACGATCTCGTAGGCCAGCCCCATCTGGCCGCGACTGTAGGACTTCTCGGTGCTGAGGAAGTGTTTGCCATAGGACCAGTGGTGATAACCCAGTGGCATGCCGACAGACGCATAGGCGTCCATCATCTGTTCGGCGGTGATCACCTCGATCTGGTTGGGGTAGGTATCCAGCGCATAGCGGTTCGCGATACGGCTGATTTCGCGGTCGTAGGCCTGGATCAGCTCGAATGTCCATTCGGAGCCGGTGGAAATGGGTTGGCGCTTCTGCTCTTTGGCGGTCATGTCACTAACCTGCGCTGGAAGAGTTCACGGAAGACCGGATAGATATCCCCGGCCGAAACCAGCTGCTGCTGAGCGAACGTTTCAGAAAAGGCTTCGCTGATACGCTCGTATTCGTACCACAAGGCCTGGTGTTCGCGCGGGGTGATCTCCACATAAGTGTAGTACTGCACGAATGGCATGATTTGGTTGATCAGGATGTCGCGGCAGATCGGCGAGTCGTCGTTCCAGTTATCGCCGTCCGAAGCCTGGGCAGCGTAGATGTTCCAGTCGTTGCTGGGATAACGCTCTGCCATGATTTCCTGCATGAGTTTCAAGGCGCTGGAAACGATGGTGCCGCCGGTTTCGCGAGAGTAGAAGAACTCTTCCTCGTCGACTTCGCGGGCGCTGGTGTGGTGACGAATGAACACCACATCGATTTTCTCGTAGTTACGCTTGAGGAACAGGTACAGCAGGATGAAGAACCGCTTGGCGATGTCTTTGGTGGCCTGGGTCATGGAGCCGGAGACGTCCATCAGGCAGAACATCACGGCTTTGGAGCTGGGGTTGGGTTGCTTGATCAGCAGGTTGTACTTGAGGTCGAACGTGTCGAGAAACGGTATGCGATGGATTCGCGCACTCAAGCGTTCAATTTCTGCTTCGATGGTCTGGATATCGCCGAAGTTGTCGGGTTCTTCCCGTTTAAGTCGGGCCAGTTCATCTTTGGCGTCCTTCAGCTTTGCCCGGCTGCTGCCAGATAGCGCAATACGCCGTGCATGGGCTGAACGCAAAGTGCGGATGATGTTGATCCGTGACGGGTTGCCCTCGTTGCTGATGCCGGCGCGCACGGTTTTGAAGGTGTCGGTGCCGCTCAGGTTGCGCTTGACCAGGTTCGGCAGCTCCAGGTCCTCGAACATGAACTCAAGGAACTCTTCCTGGGTGATCTGGAAAACGAATTCGTCCATGCCTTCGCCGGAGTTGCCGGCCTTGCCCGGACCTTTGCCGCCACCACCACCCGGTGGACGGGCGATATGCTCGCCGCTGGTGAATTCCTTGTTGCCCGGATGCACGACGGTCTGCTTGCCGCCGCGACCATGGTGAAGCACCGGCTCGTCGATATCCCGGCCGGGAATGCTGATTTGCTCGCCGTGCTCCATATCCGTGATGGAGCGCCGGCTGACCGCCTCTTCGACGGCCTTTTTGATGTGGTCACGGTAACGCCGCAGAAACCGCTGACGGTTTACCGTGCTCTTGTTCTTGCCATTGAGACGTCGGTCGATCACATAGCTCATGACTGCTCCTTAGAAGCTGTCTTGAGAAATCGCGAGCAAGTCTGGCTGTAAGGGGCGCAAGGTAGGGGGGCGCGGTTATGCGCCTTCCGTACCTGTTGCGCGTTGCCTGGGCTTCGCTGTCGATTTCCAAACACCTTCCAGAAACCTGTGTAACAGAAATTGTGTACACAGGCTCCGGGCTAACGACAACCGGTCTGACCGGCAGCGGGTTACTGCGATTTCCTGACTCGCAGATACCACTCGGACAGCAGTCGTACCTGTTTGTCGGTGTAACCGCGCTCGACCATCCGTGTAACGAAGTCGTTGTGTTTTTGCTGGTCCTCTTTGCTGGCCTTGGCGTTGAAGCTGATAACCGGTAGCAGATCCTCGGTGTTCGAGAACATTTTCTTCTCGATGACCACGCGCAGCTTCTCGTAGCTGAGCCAGGTTGGGTTCTTGCCGTTGTTGTTGGCTCGGGCACGCAGGACGAAGTTGACGATTTCGTTGCGGAAATCTTTCGGATTGCTGATGCCCGCCGGTTTTTCGATTTTTTCCAGCTCTTCGTTGAGGGCTACGCGATTGAGGATCTCACCGGTTTCCGGATCGCGGTATTCCTGGTCCTGAATCCAGAAGTCTGCGTAAAGCACATAGCGGTCGAAGATGTTTTGACCGTACTCGCTGTAGGACTCCAGGTAGGCGGTCTGAATCTCCTTGCCAATGAACTCGATGTAACGCGGCGCCAGGTACTCTTTGAGGAAGCGCAGATAGCGCTCGCGGGTTTCCGCCTGGAATTGTTCCTGTTCGATCTGTTGCTCCAGCACGTACAGCAGATGTACCGGGTTGGCGGCGATTTCGTGCGGGTCGAAGTTGAAGACCTTCGACAGGATCTTGAAGGCAAACCGGGTCGACAGGCCATTCATGCCTTCGTCGACACCTGCGGTGTCGCGGTATTCCTGGATCGACTTGGCCTTTGGATCGGTGTCCTTGAGGTTTTCGCCGTCATACACGCGCATCTTCGAATAGATGTTGGAGTTTTCCGGCTCCTTGAGGCGCGAGAGCACGGTGAACTGAGCGAGCATCTTCAGGGTGTCGGGCGCGCAATGAGCCTTGGCCAGGGAGCTGTTGAACAACAGTTTGTCGTAGATCTTCACTTCGTCGCTGACCCGCAGGCAGTACGGCACTTTGACGATGTAGATCCGGTCGATGAACGCTTCGTTGTTCTTGTTGTTGCGGAAGGTGTGCCACTCCGATTCGTTGGAGTGGGCCAGCAGGATCCCGGTGAACGGAATCGCGCCCAGACCCTCGGTGCTGTTGTAGTTGCCTTCCTGGGTGGCCGTCAGTAATGGGTGCAGCACCTTGATCGGTGCCTTGAACATTTCGACGAATTCCATCAAACCCTGGTTGGAGCGGCAGAGTGCGCCCGAGTAGCTATAGGCATCGGCGTCGTTTTGCGGGAATTCTTCGAGCTTGCGGATATCGACCTTGCCCACCAGCGCGGAGATGTCCTGGTTGTTTTCGTCACCCGGTTCGGTCTTGGCCACGGCGATCTGGTTAAGGATCGACGGGTAGAGTTTGACCACGCGGAACTGGCTGATGTCACCGCCGAATTCGGCCAGGCGCTTGGTTGCCCAGGGCGACATGATGGTGTTGAGGTAGCGTCGCGGAATGCCGAAATCCTCTTCGAGGATCGCGCCATCTTCTGTGGCGTTGAACAGCCCCAGGGGCGACTCGAATACCGGCGAGCCCTTGATGGCATAGAAGGGCACTTTTTCGATCAGTTGTTTGAGTTTCTCGGCCAGGGACGATTTACCGCCACCGACAGGGCCCAGCAGGTAGAGGATCTGTTTCTTCTCTTCCAGGCCCTGCGCAGCATGGCGGAAGTAGGAGACGATCTGGTCGATGCATTCTTCCATTCCGTGGAAGTCTTCAAAGGCCGGATAGCGACGGATCACTTTGTTGGAAAAGATGCGCGACAGTCTCGAATTGGTCGAGGTGTCGAGCAGTTCCGGTTCGCCGATTGCCAGTAGCAAACGTTCGGCGGACGACGCGTAAGCGCTGCGGTCCTTTTTGCACAGTTCCAGATACTCTTGCAGCGTGAGTTCTTCCTGGCGCGTGGACTCGAAGCGTTGTTGGAAGTGGCTAAAAATACTCATGACGTCACCTCGCTCGATACGTGGAGCCGACGTCGGATCAGTCAGTCGATGCTGGCAAGCAACTGAAATGCAGCTGCTGTTTACCCCCCAGAACACCTTCAAAGCTATCGACCTTGAAAGCTACTCCCGATGATCCGCATGCCGGTGTACCGGCTCTCCCCTGTTTTGGATGGCCTGAGGCTAAGGATAGTTCGGAATCCGGGAGGCAAAGGGGCAATGCGTAATTTGTTGTGACGGACCGTTCGTCAGCCCACGGCGGGCGTGGGCTGGAGCGTGTGAAAAAAATTATTCGGTAGGGTTTTGAGAGATTTCTGAGGGAAAAGTCGTGCGCCACAGCTCAAAACCACCGTCCATGCTGTAGACGTCGGAGAAGCCTTGGCTGACCAGATAGGCTGCCGCCCCTTGGCTGGAATTGCCGTGATAGCAGACCACAACGGTCGGTGCATCAAGGTCGGCGGCGGTGATGAAAGCGTGCAGCGAGTGGTTGTCCAGGTGCTTTGAGCCGCTGATGTGGTTCAGGGCGAAAGTCTGCGGATCACGGACGTCGACCACGACGGCGCCTTTTTCGCGCAGGGCCTGGGCCTGCTCTGGGGGGATGCGTTTGAATTCGCTCATGGCGGGCTCCTGAGTCTAGCGCTTGGCGCTGGCTAATTGATCGGGGGTGGTGGGGGCGATGGGCTGCATAAGGTGACCTTCGTCATCGCATTCGCAATGAAGGCGCTGGCCGGTATCGATGTTCATCAAGGTCAACGAACCTCCCCAGACACAACCGGTGTCGAGGGCAAAGATACCGGGTTCGTTGCATTGGCCTTCCAGGGCCGCCCAGTGACCGAAGATGATCTTCAGCCCCTTGGTCTTGCGCTCCTTTTGCTTGAACCAGGGCGCATAGCCGGGGCGCGCGGTCTCGGCGCCTTCCTTGCCCTTGAGGTCAAGCTTGCCTTCGCTGGTGCAGAAACGCATGCGAGTGAAATAGTTGGTAATGACCCGCAGGCGGGTAACGCCCTTGAGGTCGTTGTCCCATTTCGCCGGCTCGTTGCCGTACATACCGTCCAGGTAAGGTGCGATGAGGTTATCGTCGCGCAGGGCGGCTTCGACTTCGGATGCACACTTTAAAGCCTTGCGCAGGGACCATTGCGGCGGGATGCCGGCATGCACCAGGGCCATGTCGCGTTGTTCGTCGTAGTGCATGAGCTTTTGCTGGCGCAACCACTCAAGCAGCTCCCGGGCGTCCGGTGCTTCGAGTATCTCGTGCAGGGTGTCGTTTTTTTTCAGGCGCTCGATGTTTTTCCCGGCGGCCAGCAGGTGCAGGTCGTGGTTACCCAATACGCACACCAGCGATTCGCGGATGCTATAGAGGAAGCGCAGGGTTTGCAGCGACTGCGGGCCACGGTTGACCAGATCGCCGACCAGCCACAAACGATCCTTTGCAGGGTCGAATGCCACCTGCTTGAGCAGGCATTGCAGGGGTTCAAGGCAACCTTGCAGGTCACCTACGGCGTAGGTTGTCATTAATGCAGGGCTCCGGGCACCGCCAGACGAAACGGCGCGATGACGGCGTCGAAGTGTTTTCCGTCTTCAGCGAGCATCTGGTAAGTGCCTTGCATGGTGCCGACTCGTGTGGTCATCACGGTGCCGCTGCTGTAGGTGTGGCTTTTGCCGACGTCGATCAGCGGTTGCTGACCCACGACACCGGCACCGCGAACCTCTTCGACATGCCCGTCGCCATCGGTGATGACCCAGTGCCGAGAGAGCAACTTGGCCGGGACCTGGCCGTTGTTCTGTACGGTGATGGTGTAGGCGAAGGCAAAGCGGTTGTGCTCGGGTTGCGACTGTTCTGCCAGAAAGCGGGTAACGACGCTGACGTCGACCTGATAACGAGGATCGGACATGCAAAAGGCCTTTAGAGCGAAGCGGAGCGCGGGGCATAACTGATAGAGGTCAGTCTAGGCCAAGTAGCGGGTAGTAAACCAGACTGGGCGCCTGGTGTCCTACCCGTTAACGCTCAAGGGCTGTCAGTCGGCGGCGGGCGCCGCGTTGACTTGTTCGCTGAGCTTGTCGGCCAGGCGAACGAAGGCCGCCAGGTCGAGCTGCTCGGGACGCAGGCCGCCATCGACGCCGGCAGCTTCGATTTCAGCGTTGCTCAGCAGCAACTTGAGGGTGTTGCGCAGGGTCTTGCGGCGCTGGTTGAAGGCTTCGCGAACGACGCGTTCCAGCAGGCGATGATCCTTGGCCGGGTGTGGCAGCACGTCGTGCGGCACCAGGCGGACGATTGCCGAGTCGACTTTTGGTGGCGGGTTGAACGCGCCGGGGCCAACGTTGAACAGGTGTTCAACCCGGCAGTGGTACTGAACCATGATCGACAGACGCCCCCAGTCACCGCCGCCAGGGCCGGCCGCAAGACGTTCAACCACTTCCTTTTGCAGCATGAAGTGCATGTCGCGGATGATGCCTGCATTGCTCAGCAGGTGGAAAATCAGCGGCGTGGAGATGTTGTACGGCAGGTTGCCGACGACGCGCAGGCTGTTGGGTGCTGCATTCAGGCTGTTGAAGTCGAACTTCAGCGCATCGCCCTGGTGCAGGTTGAAATTGCTCTTGCCGGCGAACTGTTGGTTGAGGATCGGGATCAGGTCCTTGTCCAGTTCAACCACGTCCAGTTGGGCGCCGCTGTTGAGCAGGCCTTCGGTGAGCGCACCCTGGCCCGGGCCGATTTCCAGCAGGCGGTCTTCAGGCTTGGCGCGGATGGCGCGCAGGATGCGGTCGATAACGCCGGCATCGTGCAGGAAGTTCTGGCCGAAGCGCTTGCGCGCCCGGTGTTGGTAATGCTCGGTCATAAACGGGTCTCGGCCATCTGATAGGCGGTTTCCAGGGCGACGTGCAGGCTGCCGGTGTCGATTCTGCCGCTGCCAGCCAGGTCCAGGGCGGTGCCGTGGTCGACTGAAGTGCGGATGATCGGCAAGCCGAGGGTCACGTTGACTGCCGCGCCGAAACCTTTGTATTTCAGCACGGGCAAACCCTGGTCGTGGTACATCGCCAGCACTGCATCGCAGTGCTCCAGATATTTGGGGGTAAACAGAGTGTCGGCGGGCAGGGGGCCACGCAGGTCCATGCCTTCGCCGCGCAGACGCTCCAGGGTGGGTTCGATGATGTCGATTTCTTCATGGCCCAGGTGTCCGCCTTCACCGGCATGCGGGTTGAGCCCGCAGACAAGGATGCGCGGCCGGGCGATGCCGAATTTTTGTTGCAGGTCGGCGTGCAGGATTCGCGTGACCCGCTCCAGTCGCTCCACGGTGATTGCATCGGCAACCTCGCGCAGCGGCAGGTGGGTGGTGACCAGGGCTACGCGCAAACCGCGGGTAGCCAGCATCATCACCACTTGTTGGGTGTGGGTCAGGTCGGCGAGGAACTCGGTGTGGCCGGAAAAGGCGATCCCGGACTCGTTGATCACACCCTTGTGAACCGGGGCGGTGATCATGCCGGCAAAGTGCCCGTCCAGGCAGCCCTGGCCTGCTCGGGTCAGGGTTTCCAGGACAAACGCGGCATTGGCCTTGTCCAGCTGACCGGCCGTGACCTTGGTGTTGAGCGGCGTATCCCAGACATACAGACTGTTGGCGGGCGCCGGAGCGTCCGGCCAATGGTCGGGGGTGACCGTCAGCAGGTCGACGACCACGCCCAGTTGCGAGGCCCGCTCAAGGAGCAGGTCGCGGCTGGTAATGGCAATCAGGGGGTGTGGCTGGGCTTGCGAGGCAAGCAGCAGGCACAGGTCAGGACCTATGCCCGCCGGTTCGCCGGGTGTCAGCGCGAAACGCTTGGGTTTCACTGCTTTGCCTGGTCTGCACCAGGGAGTTTGATCTCTACGTAGGCTTCGTCGCGGATCTGACGCAGCCAGGTTTGCAGCTCTTCGTCGTATTTGCGGTTACGCAGTACGGTCATCGCTTGCTGTTCACGGGCCTGGGTAGTGCTGTCGGTGGCGCGGCGGCCAAGGACTTCCAGTACGTGCCAGCCGTAAGGGCTCTTGAAGGGCTTGGACAGTTGACCTTGCGGGGTCTTGGCCATCACTTCGCGGAACTCCGGTACGAGCGAGTTCGGGTCGATCCAGTTCAGGTCACCGCCGTTAAGGGCGGAACCCGGGTCTTCCGAGTAGCTTTTTGCCAGGTCAGCAAAGTCTTCGCCCGCTTCAATGCGCTCGTAGAGCTTCTGTGCCAGACGCTTGGTTTCTTCTTCGCTGCGGATTTCGCTTGGTTTGATCAGGATATGGCGAACGTGGACTTCGTCACGTACCTGATTGCCGCCGCCGCGCTTTTCCAGCACTTTCAGAATAATGAAGCCACCAGGTGTGCGTGCCGGCTGAGTGATCTCACCCACGGACATGGCGCTCAGCTCACGATCGAACGGCGGTGGCAGTTGAGCGGCTTTACGCCAGCCCATGTCGCCGCCTTCCAGTGCGTTGTCGCTCGCGGATTTGGCAATGGCCAATTGGGCGAAGTCTGCACCTTGCTTGAGCTGCTGATAGATTTCCATTGCCTGGCGAGCGGCATTCTGAATCGCTTCAGAGTTGGCGCTTTCCGGCGTCGGAATCAGGATGTTGGCCAAGTGCAGTTCTTCAGAGAGCTGAACTTTGCCAAGGTCGGAGGCGAGGAAGTTCTTCACTTCCTGCTCGGACACCTGAATGCGCTCGGCTACACGGCGTTGGCGCACACGGCTGATGATCATTTCACGGCGAACCTGGTCACGTGCGTCGTCATAAGACAGGCCGTCGTGTGCCAGGGCGGCGCGGAACTGATCCACGGTCATGTTGTTGCGCTGGGCAATGGTGCCGATCGCCTGGTTCAGTTCTTCATCTGTAATGCGGATGCCGGAGCGCTCGCCGATCTGCAGTTGCAGGTTTTCGACGATCAGACGCTCAAGTACCTGCTGATCCAGTACGCCAGGCGGCGGAGTGCCGCCGCCGCGCTTGGCGATGGTTTGCTGAACTTCATGAACGCGTTGGTCCAGTTGGCTCTGCATGACCACGTCGTTGTCGACGATGGCCACCACTTTGTCGATGGACTGTACTGCGGCATTGGCCACAGTACCCAGGAACAACGCGCCCAGCATCAGCGGGCGCAGACAATCAGAAAGCTTGGTCTTCACGTTCACGATAACCCTTGATGCCTTGGTCGAGGAAACTCTCTACTTTCTGGCCAACAACGCCACCAAGTCCCTTCAGCACAATTTGGAGGAAAATGCCGCGGTCACCGCTTTCGTTTTGCGGAGCCTGCTGGCTGAACTCGTCATACTTGATCCAGTAACGGCTGATCAGGCGCAGCTTCCAGCAGCAGTTGTCGTACTCGAAACCACCAATAGCGTCGAGCGTGCGGTTGCGGCTGTAGTCGTACTGCCAACGGCTGATGGCGTTCCATTGCGGCACGATCGGCCAGATCACGGAGAAGTCGTGCTGCTGGATCTTGTAGTAGTCCTTCACGAAACCAGGAGTGCCCGGGGTGCCATAGTCGCCGCCGCCCACAATCCACTTACCGGTAGATTCGTCGTAACGAATCTGGTCGTTGCGATAGCGATAGCCGGCGTTGATGATTTTGTTCGGGTTGTCTTCAGGCTGGTAGTGGAACATCGCGCTGCCCGAACGAGGGCTGCGGCTGTCAGGGTCCCAGTTGTAGTCGGCCGTGGCGCGCCAGTCGCGGTTAAAGCGATAGGAGTATTCCATTGCATACGGTGACACATTGGAATGTGCGTCGGCGCGAGTCTTGGCATCGATACCTGGCAGTTGTACTTCGCGGTCCTTGAAGTACAGGGCCTGGCCAACACTGATGGTTTGACGTTCGAAGCCATTGTCCTCGATCCAGCGGTTGGTCACGCCCAGGGACAGTTTGTTCTCATCCCCTACGCGGTCGGAGCCGGTGAAGCGATTGTCGCGAAACAGCGACGAGTAGTTGAACGTGCTCTCGCCAGAGTCGAATACCGGGATGTCTTCCTGATTGGTCTCCGGGACATACAGGTAGTACAAGCGTGGCTCAAGCGTCTGCCGGTAGTTTTTGCCGAACCATGAAGTATTGCGGTCGAAGTAAAGGCCGCTGTCGATGCTGGCAATAGGGACGCTGCGGTTCTGGGAGCCACTGAAGTTGCCGCCGATGTAATCGGTGCCGTTTCGTGCTGCGGCTGCGCGTGCATCGTCAATCTGGACCTTGCCCAGATTGTCGAGGCTGAGGTCGTATTGGGTGTACTTGTACTTGAGCGACGGCTTCACGAAGCCGTAGGTCCAGTTCAGAGGCAGACTGACGGTCGGTTCAAGATCCAGGCGGTTACCGTTGGCGCGTGCCAGGCCGGTAACGTTTCTGTCCAGACGACCTTGATCGATGCCATCCTTGTCGAAGTAGCTACCAGTTAGCAGGTCGCGATCAAAACGCACGATTTCCGTGTTGTACGAAAAATCCAGACCGCCCGGATGTTGTGGCAGTTCACCTACGAAGGTGATCTGTGGCAGGCGGTTGTACGGCGTAATGTTGGAGACCGTTGCCAGTTCATAGGCCTGAGCATTGATGCGTGCGCGGTAGGTATCGCCACGGTAAGTAACGACGCCCTGCTGGTTAACGTATTCGTGGGATGCCTTGATCCCGATTTGATCACTTTCCAGATCCTGGAAGTAATACGGGTCGCTGATCTTGGTGTAGTCGACCTCTGTCATCAGGCGCGAATCAAGCCCGCCCTTGTGCTGCCAGTTGAGCATGTAGCGGGATTTTTCGTAGTCGCTCTGCTTGCTGCGTTCGGTATCGTCGTCGTTGAGGTACGCCGCGCCGAACTGACCTTCGCTGGACTTGGTCAGGTAGCGGAACTCGCCTTCCATCAACAGGCCGCGTTTGCTCATGTAGCGCGGGTACAACGTGGCATCGTAGTTCGGCGCCAGGTTGAAGTAGTACGGGGTGACGAGCAACATGCCCGTGTCGGTGCCGGTGCCGATGGTCGGCGGCAGGAAGCCGGACTGGCGACGGTCGTCGATCGGGAAGTAGATGTACGGGGTGTAGAGCACCGGAATGTCTTTGACCCGCAGCGTCACGTTGGTTGCGGTGCCGAAGCCGGTCGCCGGGTTCAGGGTGATGTTGTTACCCTTGAGCTGCCAGGCGTTGCTGTTCGGTTCGCACGTGGTGTACGTGCCGTCCTTGAGACGGATGATCGCGTTTTCAGCACGCTTGGCGTACAGCGCGTTACCGCGGATGCGTGACTTGTGCATCACGTATTCGGCGTTGTCGACCTTGGCTTCACCGGTGTCGAGCTGCACGTCGGCGTGGTCGCCAACGATCAGGGCACCGTTGTCGCGAATCCGCACGTTGCCGCTGAGTTCGCCACGGTTCTCGGCCTGATACAGGTTGGCTTCGTCGGCCTCGACCTGCATGCTGCCCTGACGCATGACGACGTCACCGGCCAGGGTCGCGACCTGCTGTTCTTGCTGGTAGCGCGACGCCTTGGCACCGATGAAGGTCGGCGCGTCACTTTTATTCGTCTTGTCATTCATGCCAGGACGAATGGGTTCGATATAGGAACCAGAGCAATAAGGACCGGTTTCAGCCAATTGCGCCGCGGTGAGCTTGTCACGCGGGACCCAGTCGAGGTGACTGTAGTCTTCGCTGCGGGACTTCAGGCCACGACCTTTGGATTCGGTCACCAGGACCGGTTTGGGTCCCGAGTCGTCGCTGGCACTGGTGCCCGCTGCCGATTCGTTGTTCGACGTGACGGCGCTGCCGTCATGCACGGGACGCGGCGGCAATTGGGCGGCGCTGGTTTTCGGCGCGCAGTCCCAGGCACCCGAAGCAGAGACTGAGCAGTCATACTGTTCCGCGGCGACCACATACGAAGTGGCTAGAGGTTGCAGGGCCAGCAAACTGCCGGTTACCAGCAACGGAAATTTTTTACGAAACGCGGGGGATTTCAATGCCATCTTATTAGTCCGGGCTTCCTGCGTGCCATCTGCCCGCGGTGGTGGGCCGCACGCCTCTCGATGGTCTGAAAAAGATGCTGGATAATAAAGCATGACCCGCTTGACGGCTAGCGCCGTCGGAGACCCTTGCAATGCCTGACCAAGATGTACGCTTGCAACACCTGAAAGTTTGGCTCGATGAGCAGTTGGCAATTGTGTTCGCAGATCAAGGCTGGGGCGCCGTGCCCCCGGCCACGTTGACTGCGGCCAGTAGTGACGCGAGTTTTCGGCGCTACTTCCGGTGGGAAGGCGGCGGCAAAAGCTTTGTCGTGATGGACGCTCCGCCGCCCCAGGAAAACTGCAAACCCTTCGTGGATATCGCCTTTTTACTGGCCCAGGCGCATGTAAATGTGCCGAAAATTTACGCAGAAGACCTCGAACGCGGGTTTCTTTTGCTCAATGACCTGGGCACCCAGACCTATCTGGACGTGATCGACGGCACTAATGCCGACGATTTGTTCGATAAAGCGCTGCAGGCGTTGCTGGCGTTTCAGCAGTTGCCGATGGTCGCGCCGCTGCCCAGTTATGACGTGGCGTTGCTGCGCCGTGAGCTGGAACTGTTCCCCGAGTGGTATGTGGGGCGCGAGCTGAGCGTGAAATTCGATGCCGGGCAACAGGCCTTGTGGCAACGCGTTAGCGATCAACTGATCGACAGCGCGCTGGCCCAACCCAAGGTGCTGGTGCATCGCGACTATATGCCGCGCAACCTGATGATCAGCGAGCCGAACCCCGGCGTGCTGGACTTCCAGGACGCGGTCTACGGCCCGGTGACCTATGACGTGACGTGCCTGTTCAAGGACGCGTTTCTCAGTTGGCCCGATGAGCGAGTGCGCGGCTGGTTGGCCGATTATTGGCAGCAGGCCGGTGCGCTGGGGATTCCCGTGCAGCCGGATTTCGAAGAATTCCTGCGGGCCAGCGACCTGATGGGCGTGCAGCGTCACCTGAAAGTCATCGGGATTTTCGCCCGCATCTGCCACCGTGACGGCAAGCCGCGTTACCTGGCCGATGTACCGCGCTTCTTTGCTTATATAGAAGCCGTCCTGGCCCGGCGTCCGGAGCTGGCCGAACTTGGCGAGTTGCTTGCAAGCCTGCGGGCTTCGGTCGGAGTCTGCGCATGAAGGCGTTCATTCTCGCGGCAGGCAAGGGCGAGCGAATGCGGCCCTTGACCCTGACCACGCCCAAGCCGCTGGTGCGCGTCGGCGGTGTGCCGCTGATCGAGTATCACCTGCGGGCGCTGGCGGCGGCGGGCTTCACTGACATCATTATCAACCACGCCTGGTTGGGCCAGCAGATCGAGGATTACCTGGGCGACGGCTCGCGTTTCGGCTTGAGCATTCAGTATTCGCCTGAAGAGGCGCCGCTGGAGACGGGGGGCGGAATCTTCCGGGCCTTGCCGCTGCTGGGGGACGAGCCGTTCGTGGTGGTCAACGGTGATATCTGGACCGACTACGACTTTGCGACCCTGCGCCACCCCCTCGTGGGCGAGGCGCACCTGGTGCTTGCGGACAACCCGGAGCATCACCCGACAGGTGATTTCAGCCTGATCGATGGGCAGGTGCAAGAAGGTCAGCCTGCGGCCGATACCCTGACTTACAGTGGGATTGCAGTGTTGCACCCGAAACTCTTCGCGACCTGTACCGACGGTGCTTTCAAACTGGCCCCGCTGTTGCGTGCCGCGATAGCGAAAG